>DDUV01000062.1:0-191520 GCA_002344975.1 Saprospiraceae bacterium UBA2329
GTGAGTATATCACGAACCATTGAATTGATAATCTAAAAAACAAAAGCCGCCCCGATCCTCGGAGCGGCTTTCCACTTTATTATACGTCATTATGCGCTAAGCATACGGTTGCGGGCAGGCATTACATCATGCCGCCCATGCCGCCCATACCGCCCGGAGGCATCGGCATGGCGCCGCCGCCTTTTTCCGGCTTGTCGTTCACCACACATTCGGTAGTGAGCACCATACCGGCGATGGAAGCGGCATTTTCGAGGGCCACGCGGGTCACTTTGGTCGGGTCAATGACGCCGGCCTTTTTCATGTCTTCATACACGTCGGTGCGGGCATTGTAGCCGAAGCTGCCTTTGCCCTCCGCTACTTTCTGAAGCACGACCGAGCCTTCGAGGCCTGCGTTGGAAGCGATAATGCGCAGCGGAGCTTCGAGCGATTTGCGCACGATCTGCACGCCCACGTTTTCGTCTTCGTTGGCGCCTTGAACGCTGTCCAATGCAGCAATGGCGCGTACCAAGGCTACGCCGCCGCCGGCCACGATGCCTTCTTCTACGGCAGCGCGGGTAGCGTGCAGGGCGTCATCCACGCGGTCTTTTTTCTCCTTCATTTCCACTTCGGTAGGAGCGCCCACATAGAGCACTGCCACGCCGCCTGACAATTTGGCGAGGCGCTCTTGCAGTTTCTCGCGGTCGTAGTCGGAAGTAGTGGCTTCAATTTGCTGTTTGATCTGGCTGATGCGGGCCTTGATGTCTTCGGCATGTCCGCGGCCGTTCACGATGGTGGTGTTGTCTTTGTCCACTAAGATTTTTTCGGCCTGACCGAGCATATCAATGGTGGTCGCATCCAATTTGTAGCCTTTTTCGTCGCTTACGACCGTGCCGCCGGTGAGGATGGCGATGTCTTCGAGCATGGCTTTGCGGCGGTCGCCGAAGCCGGGAGCTTTCACGGCCACTACTTTGAGGTTGGCGCGCAGACGGTTGACTACCAGTACGCCAAGCGCCTGGCTTTCAACATCTTCAGAGATCATGAGGAGCGGGCGGCCCGACTGGATGACTTTCTCCAGGATGGGCACGATGTCCTGCATGTTGGCAATTTTCTTGTCGTAGATGAGGATGTACGGATTTTCGTACTCTACGGTCATGTCGTCGGCGTTGGTCACGAAGTAGGGAGAGAGGTAACCGCGGTCGAACTGCATACCCAGCACTTCTTCCACATAGGTATCGGTGCCTTTGGCTTCTTCTACCGTGATGACGCCGTCCTTGCTCACGCGCTTCATGGCGTCGGCGATGAGCGAGCCGATTTCGTCGTCGTTGTTGGCAGAGATAGCGCCTACCTGGCGGATTTTTTCAAAATCGTCGCCGATTTGCTCGGATTGGCTTTTGAGGTCGGCAATGATGGCCTTCACGGCTTTGTCAATGCCGCGCTTGAGGTCCATGGGATTGGCGCCTGCGGTCACGTTTTTGAGGCCGGCGTTGATCATGGCCTGAGCGAGTACGGTAGCCGTAGTGGTGCCGTCGCCGGCGAGGTCGGCCGTTTTGGAAGCCACCTCTTTGACCATCTGAGCGCCCATATTTTCTACTGCGTCTTCCAGTTCGATTTCTTTGGCAACGGTAACGCCGTCTTTAGTGATTTGAGGAGCGCCGAAGCTCTTCTGGATGACGACATTGCGGCCTTTGGGGCCGAGGGTAACGCGCACAGCATTGGCGAGCGCATCCACGCCTGAGCGAAGTTTTTCGCGGGCGTCGCGATCAAAACTGATTTCTTTTACAGCCATAGCGGATGTGTTGGTTTGGTTTTGTAAAACGGAAAGAGATTGAAAATTAGAGGATAACGAGCACGTCGTCTTCGCGCATGATCATAAAATCCTCGCCGTTGAAGTTGATTTCCTGGCCGGCATATTTGCCATACAGCACGATGTCGCCCACCTGAACGGTCATCAGGTTGCCGTCTTTGCCGGGGCCTACAGCCACTACTTCGCCGCGCTGCGGTTTTTCCTTGGCAGTATCAGGAATGATAATTCCGCCTTTGGTCTTTTCTTCAGCCGGAGCAGGCTTAATGACCACTCTGTCGCCGATTGGTTTCATCATAACTTGTAATTTTGTTATCGTTGGTGATAAAATAATTGTTTGGACATCCTCCCCCCTGCACACCTTGTGCCAAATATTGTTTCTATGACAGAATTGCAGGAAACCCCGACCAATGCCCTCCACCCGGCGATGTGCGGCAGCCTGCTTATTGACAAAATGGCGCAACGGGCTGCCACCTATATTCACAGAATCACTAATCTTTTGCGGAGCACAAAAAAACCTGTACTTTTGGCCCTTTCAAGTGTCAAAGTAATGCAGCCACTCCGACTATTCTTCCACATAGGGCGCTATGTGACCATGCTGAACAACGCTTTCTCCCGCCCGGAGAAGCACATTATGTATTACCGGGAAACCATCCGGCAAATGCACGACATCGGCATCGGCTCGCTCCCGATTGTGTTTCTCATCTCCATTTTTATCGGCGCCGTAGCAGCGCTCCAGTTTGCTTTTCAGCTTGACGGCACATTGGTACCCATATACTATATCGGCTACATCGTGCGCGATTTTGCCATCATCGAAGCCTCGCCCACTATCACAGCGCTGGTACTGGCCGGCAAGGTGGGTTCCAACATGGCCTCCGAAATAGGCGGCATGCGCCAGAAAGAACACATTGACGCCATGGAAATCATGGGTGTCAATACGGCCGCCTACCTCATGATGCCCCGCATCACGGCCGCGCTCACGGTCATTCCCATGTTGGTGGCGCTGTCGGCATTCATCAGTATTTTCGGCGGTTATCTGGCCGTAGTGCCTACGGGCTGGATGTCTGACCCCGAATACGTTTTCGGGGTGCGCTCGTTTTTCGATCCGTACAATTTCCGGCTCATGTTTGTCAAGGCATTCACCTTTGCCTTCATCCTCACCACCGTATCCTGTTATCAGGGGTATTTTGTAAAAGCCGGCAGCATCCAATTGGGCAAAGCCAGCACCAATGCCGTGGTTTTCAGCGACATACTCATATTGCTGGCCGACTACCTCATTGCAGTATTGCTCACTTGATCCCCAAAACTCAGAACCATGATTCGCGCAAAAAATATATTCAAGTCTTTTGACGACACGCCGGTACTGCACGACATCAGCACCGAATTTCTGAAGGGTACCAATAACCTCATCATTGGTCGAAGCGGCGCCGGTAAAACCGTGTTGCTCAAGCTCTTAGTGGGACTGCTGCAACCTACGTCGGGCAGCATCTGGTATGACGATCTGGATTTTTTCAGCCTCAACAAAAAGCAGTTGCGCGACCTGCGCATGCAAATCGGGATGCTGTTTCAGGGGTCGGCTTTGTTCGATTCACTGACTGTGGAGGAAAATGTGCGCTTTCCTTTGGACATGTTTACCAATATGACTCCCAAAGAAAAATTGGACCGGGTGAATTACTGCCTCGACCGCGTGAGCCTGCCGGGTTCCAACAAAAAACTGCCCTCCGAACTCAGCGGCGGCATGCAAAAACGCGTAGGCATTGCGCGGGCCATCGTATTGCAACCCAAGTATCTGTTTTGCGACGAACCCAACTCCGGCCTCGATCCCAAAACCGCTTTGGTCATTGACGAACTCATCAGCGACATTACCAAGGAGAGCAACATCACCACCGTCATCAATACCCACGACATGAACTCGGTGATGGAAATTGGGGAAAACATTATTTTGCTGTACAACGGGCGCATTGCCTGGCGCGGCAGCAAAGACGATGTAATGCACAGCGACAACGAAATACTACATGATTTTATCTTTGCCTCTCCATTCCTCAAACGCCTGCGCGACAAGGCAATGAGTGTGTGATTTTTTTTGGAACTGCGAGGGGAAGCAAAAAGAAATCCAGAAGGGAGATTCTTGACATTTTCATTAAAAATCAAACTCGTAGCTCGAAACTACTCAAAATATTCCGTCATGCAAGACCAGGTTCGTCAACTCATTGCAGAGGATGCCATCGAAGATGCCCTCAAACTGCTGGAGACTTTGAACAGCGATGAAGTCATCCTGCTCAAAGGTCAATATGCCTCCCTGCAAAGGCAAAACAACAACGGCGTGTTGAAGCAAGACGAGTACGATATAAAACTCAACAGAATAAAGGCAGCGGCGCTGTCTTTGGCAAAAAAACTGCCCAAAGATGCGCCTGTACCAACACCTGTCAATAACCCATCACCTGCCACCGTGCCCAATACATCTTCCGATCAGGCTGCCGGCATACAGCGCCAAATTGATCTCCTCATTGGGCGGCAAAACGCCATCCGCGAAGCGTTGGCCGTAGCCTTCGATCCCAATCAGAAATTTGCTTACACCCACCAAATCGAACAGTTGGAAAGCGAAATTACTGCTTTGCGCGCACAACTCCCGGCGGATGCATTTTCAACAAAATCATCTTCTTCAGCAGGCAAAACGAACGCCTACGCCTCTCCTGCCATCTATTTTTCCTACGCTTGGGGAGACTCAGAAGAATCCGGCGAAAGCCGAGAAACTATTGTAAATCAGTTGTATGACGCGCTCAAAGCCGATGGTTTTGCGCTCAAGCGCGACAAAATGGACTTAGAGTACAAGGGCTTCATCAGTGAATTTATGCAGGAAATCGGGCGCAGCGGCTTGGTGGTAGTAGCCATCAGCGATAAATACCTCCGCTCGCCGTACTGTATGCACGAGTTGTATGAAATCTATCGCAACAGCCGCCAGGAAAAGGATGAATTTTCCAAACGCGTCTTCCCCATTCGGGTGGAAAGCATCAAAATGAGCGACCCGTTTATCATCGAAGAATACCTCGCTTATTGGGAGGAGCAGGAAACGAAATGGAAAAACTTAGTGCAAAAACGCGCCTCGCAGCTCAGTCCTGCGCACTTCAACGAATACGACAAGGTGCGTGAAATTAATGCCAAATTCAGCGAACTGCTGGCCTTCCTGCAAGACATGAACTCGATGAGCAAAAAACTATTGGCCCAAGACGACTTCGCCATCGTGAAAGACGCCGTCCGGGACCGCATTCAGGAATTGGGGTGATGCCCAGTACTGCTTAGTGAAGGGGGACTCTGCCAAGATTACAACCTGACAGTCACCCTGCACTACCCAATGCTCCCTGCTATCCAAAATTTTGTTTGGAACGCCTTGCGCGGATAGCTCTAATTCCATATTTTTGCAGTCTGATTACAACACGCGTCGCTTGAGGCTTGCAGTTCGCAGCTTGAGGCCGAATAATTTCCCGACAACAATGGAACACAACCTGAAGCTGTACAACAGCGTCACACGAGAGAAAGAGGCTTTCAAGCCCATGCAGGACGGACATGTAGGCATGTATGTGTGCGGCCCTACGGTTTATTACGACGTTCACCTCGGCAACTGCCGCACTTTTGTCAGTTTCGATGTCATTTACCGCTACTTGCAATACATCGGCTATCGCGTGCGCTACGTTCGCAACATCACCGATGTAGGCCACTTGCTGGACGACGGCGAAGACCGTATGCTCAAGGGCGCCCGTCTGGAGCAGTTGGAACCCATGGAAGTGGCTCAAAAATACACCGTGGGTTTCCACGAAATGATGCGCATTTTCAACGCCCTGCCGCCCAGCATCGAGCCGCGCGCTACCGGCCACATACCGGAACAGATAGAAATGGTGCAGGACATACTCAAAAACGGGTACGGCTACGAAGCCAATGGTTCCGTGTATTTCGATACGCTCAAATTTATTGAAAAAACAGGCATTTACGGCGGCCTTTCCGGGCGCAACGTGGAGGAACTCGTGGCCGAATCGCGCGACAACCTCAAAAACCAAAGCGAAAAACGGCACCCCGCCGACTTCGCCATCTGGATGAAGGCATCGCCCGAACACATCATGCGCTGGCGCTCGCCCTGGAGCGAAGGTTTTCCCGGCTGGCACCTCGAATGCTCGGCCATGAGCACCAAATATCTGGGGCCGGAATTCGACATACATGGCGGCGGCAACGACCTCAAATTTCCGCACCACGAAAACGAAATAGCCCAGAACTACGGCTCCTGCCAATGCAAAGGCGCCCGCTACTGGATGCACACCAATATGCTGCTGCTCAACGGCAAAAAAATGTCGAAAAGCGACGGCAACACCATCTCGCCGCCCGAACTCTTCGTCGGCGACAGCGAGCACGTTTCCAAAGGATACAGCCCGATGGTGGTACGCTTTTTCATGCTGCAAACCCACTATCGCAGCACCTTAGACCTCACCGATGAAGCTCTGCAAGCTGCCGAAAAGGGCTTCCGCCGACTGATGGACGCCGACAAAACCCTGCAGTCGTTGCAGCCCGACGCAGCCGCAAGTCCCGGTCCATTGGATGCAGAGCTGAACAGCCTCATGGACGGCGTGTATGAAGAAATGGATGACGACTTCAACACGCCCAAGACGCTGGCCCGCATCTTCGAATTGGTGAGCCGCATCAACTCGCTCAAAGGCGGCCAATTGCCCATTTCAGAGGTCTCCGCCGATACGCTGGCAAGGCTCAAGCAGGTGTTTCACGATTTTGTATATGTCGTTTTCGGCCTGCTGGATGAGGATGCTACGGAAGGCAACGACGGCACTTTGGACGGACTGATGCAACTCATTATTGACATTCGCGCCGACGCCAGAGGTCGAAAAGACTGGGGTACTTCCGACAAAATCCGCGACGCGCTCAAGTCGCTCCGCCTGCAACTCAAGGACGGCAAGGAGGGTACGAGCTGGGGCCGGGAGTAGGCATTGACTCTTTATGAAAATACAGATTATCAGTGATTTACACCTGGAATTCGGAGAAGGGGAAACGAATTTCGAGCAGGCCGATGTAGTCATTTTGGCAGGGGATACTCATGTAGGAACAAAGGGGGTTGAATGGGTCAAGGCAAAAATTCCAGATAAGCCGGTCATCTATTTGCTTGGAAACCATGAATATTACAATGGTTCGTATCCCAAAACGCTCCACCAAATAACGGACGCCGCGAAGGACACGAATGTATTGGTTTTGGAAAACAAGCGCATCGAAATAGAGGGCATCACGTTTCACGGAGCAACGCTGTGGACCGATTTTGCGCTGTACGGAAACCCGTTTCTTTACGGTACCATTTGCCAATTGAGAGTGAACGATTTCAAGCGGATTCGCAGAGACCCATCCTACTCCAAAATGCGATCTGTTGATATTGCTCACATTCATCAACATTCAAAATTCTGGCTGGCGGCAAGTTTGGAGGAGTCTGCTACATTCAAAAATATTGTAATCACCCACCATGCTCCCAGTTTGCAATCCGTTCCCGAAATGTACAAGGATGACCCGGTAACTTCGGCTTATGCTTCTCACCTTGAGGATTTTATTTTGGAATATCAGCCGGAATACTGGATTCATGGACATATCCATACGCCGGTAAAATATGAAATAGGCAAAACCCGGATCATCTGTAATCCGCATGGCTATATAGATGAACCGTATAATGGTTTTGAAAAAGAGCTGATCGTTGAGATTTGAAAGAAGTTAGGCATCACGAAATAACATTATGAACCGTCCCGCCCTCATCATCCTACTCTGCGCTACTGCTTTTTTGTCTGAAGCCGCCGCGCAGCAATACATCCGCGTCAACCAATTGGGTTATCAGCCTGCCAAAACCAAAAATGCCGTATGGTGCTCTATTACGGCCGTTGAAGCGCCCGCCGCCTTTTCCATCCTCGACGCAAATACCCGCAAGGTCGTCTGGAAGGGCAAAGCAGGCAAGGGTTTCGGGGCTTACGGGCCGTTTTCCCAAACCTGCCGCCTGGACTTCTCCGGCTTCCGCCAAACCGGCCGGTTCTTCCTCCGCGCCGGCGAGGCAGAATCACCCGTTTTTCGCATCGCTCCCGACGCGTACGCACAAGCTCCCGACTTCGCCCTGCGGTACATGCGCCAACAGCGCTGCGGCTACAATCCCTTCCTCCGCGATTCCTGCCATACTCACGACGGCTACACCATGTACGGCCCCATGCCTGACAGCACGCACATTGACGTGACCGGCGGCTGGCACGATGCCTCCGATTACCTCCAATATTCTACCACCTCGGCCAATGCAACGTACCACCTGCTGGCCGCCTGGCGCGATTTCCCGCAGCTTTTCTCCGATGCACATCAGGCGCAGGGCACGCCCGGCTCAAACGGCATTGCCGACGTGCTCGACGAGGCGCGCTGGGGCTTGGACTGGCTGCTGAAAATGCACCCCCGCCCGGATTGGATGTTCAATCAGATTGCCGACGACCGCGACCATGTCAACATGCGCATTCCCAAAGAAGACCCCTTCTACGGCAAGGGTTTCGAGCGGCCTGTCTATTTCTGCACCGGCGAGCAGCAGGGTCTCGGCAAGCACAAAAACCGCGCTACCGGTACCGCCTCTACCGCCGGGAAATTCAGTTCGGCTTTTGCCCTGGGCGCCAATATGTGGAAACAATACGACCCCGATTTCGCCGGCCGGTTGCGCCAACACGCCCAATCTGCCTTTGACTTCGGGCTGGCCAAACCCGGCGTTTGCCAGACGGCCCCCAATCGCGCGCCTTATTTTTATGAAGAAGACAACTGGAAAGACGACATGCAGTTGGCTGCCGTAGCCCTGCATCAGTCGGGCATTGCCGCCGACCGCGACCTGTTGCAATACGCCCGGCAATTGGCTGCAGATGAGCCGGTTACGCCCTGGCTTGGCGCCGATACAGCCCTGCATTATCAATGGTATCCGTTCATCAATATCGGGCATTATGAATTGGCCAAAACCCTGCGCGGCCAACAGCGGCGCGCCGTAATTGAATACTATCGGCAGGGCATAGACCGGGTGTGGCAAAAGGCGCAGGCCAACGCGTTTTATCGCGGCGTGCCTTTTATCTGGTGCTCCAACAACCTCACCACTTCCTTTGCCATACAATGCTATTGGTACCGCCAACTCTCCGGCGACCGCCGCTACGAAGCCCTCGAACAGGCTTGTTTCGACTGGCTGTTCGGCGTCAATATCTGGGGCAGCAGCTTCGTGTATGGCCTTCCGGCAGACGGCGACACCCCCGTTGATCCCCACTCTGCTTTCACGCATCTCAAAAAATATCCCATTGACGGCGGTTTGGTGGACGGGCCGGTTTACGGCAGCATCTACGGGCGGCTCATCGGCATCCAACTGTACGAACCCGACGAATATGCTGCGTTTCAAAGCCGCTTGGCCGTATATCACGACGACTACGGTGATTACAGCACCAATGAGCCGACGATGGACGGCACCGCCTCGCTCATTTATTTGCTGGCGGCACAGGCTGCTCGCGCCAAGTAAGCCCCCCTCTTGCGCGGTATTAAAAAACAGATTACTTTTGCAACATCTTTTTTTTTCAGGTAAAAACAGCCACAGCGCCATATCCTCCCAATACCGACAACAAGCTGTTAAAACTTGTTTAAGTTGTTGATTACCAAAGCCGATTAAAACATTGATCAGATTGTCGCCCCCTCGGCAACGCAGTCAAAACGCGTTCGTGGGGCGCATAAACTCTTTTTGAAGTTGGTTTTTGCAGCAGCCTTTTTTGGGATTCTACCGGAGAGGCTGCTTTTTTATTTCACAGGATTCCGTTTTTTTGCACAAAAAAAGAGGATGCTCTTAGTCTCCATCGGACTGTACCTGCTGCTCACCATTGCCATAGGCTGGTGGGCTTCGCGGCGCGTAAAAAATACCAGCGATTTTGTGATGGCGGGCCGCAGTCTCCCTTTGGTGGTGGCCGGCGCGGCGCTGTTTGCTACCTGGTTCGGCTCCGAAACCATCATGGGCGCGCCCTCCCGTTTTGTGGACGAGGGTATGCTGGGCATTGTGGAAGACCCCTTCGGCGCGGCCTTGTGCCTCATTTTGGTCGGCGCATTTTTTGCCCGCAAGTTTTACGAAATGAACATCCTGACCTTCGTGGACTTCTTCCGCATCCGGTACAGCCGCACTGCCGAATTGGTATCGGCCATTCTTATTGTGCCCTCTTATTTCGGTTGGATTGCCGCGCAATTGGTGGCGATGGCGGTGGTACTCACGGCACTCACAGGCATCCCGTTTCACTGGGGCATCATCGGCTGCACGGCGGTGGTGGTTTTTTATACCTATATCGGGGGCATGTGGGCGGTGTCCATCACCGATTTTATTCAAACCATCATCATCATCATCGGTCTGGTGATACTGGCGGTTTACATAGGACATGCGGCGGGCGGCTTTTCCAAAGTGATTGCTTCCACGCCGGAGGGCTTTTTCCGATTTCTGCCGGAAGGCAATTTCAACAGCATTGCCCATTATTTTGCGGCCTGGATCACCATCGGTTTGGGGTCTATTCCGCAGCAGGATGTGTTTCAGCGGGTCATGTCGGCCAAAGATGCCAAAACCTCCGTCCGGGCCTCTTACATCGGCGGTTTCATGTACCTCACCATTGGTTTTATACCTTTGTTCATAGCGTTGGCGGGCCGTACTTTGTACAGCGACATGGCAGAGGGCGACCCTCAGATGATGGTGCCCATGATGGTATTGCGCCATGCGCCTATGGCCTTGCAGGTGTTGTTTTTCGGGGCTTTGTTATCAGCCATTTTGAGTACCACTTCCGGCGCGATGCTGGCTCCTGCCACGATCATCGGGGAGAACCTAGTGCGGCCGTATTTCAAAAACGTGAGCGACCAAAGACTGCTGACCATCATGCGGATGTCCGTGGTGTTTGTGGCGGTGCTTTCGGCGGTGATGGCGAGTTGGTCGGCTGATATTTTTGAGTTGGTGGGGCAGTCGTCGGCGTTCAGCTTAGTGTCGCTGTTTTTTCCGATGACCCTGGGCATGTACTGGAAACGCTCCTCTACGGTGGGCGCGCTGGCCTCCATGATTGCGGGCCTGGCGGTGTGGCTGTTTTTTGAGATACGGGGCAGCGAGTTGCCGAGTTTGTTGCATGGGGCTTTGGTAGGATTGGTGGTGATGGTGGCGGGGAGTTTGATCTGGCCGGATAAGGGGCATCGCGTAGGGTAAGCTGCTTCCCGCGCCTTGCGCGGCTTCGGCAGTTTATCTGTTGGTACGTTCACTTTAAAACCTATTGATAATGAAAAGATTGTTGCCGTTTTTAGCGCTGGGCATACTTGTGATCGGCGCCGGTTCCTGCGGTCAGGACAGGGGAGTTGCGTCTTCCACATCCTCTTACGATTATACCATCGTGCCCGGCGAGCGAGTGGGTCTGATTACTCTGGAAAAATGCAGTCGGGAGGAGGTGCTGGCCGCTTACGGCGACAGCGCCCGGGTGGAGGAAATTTACTTGGTAGAAGGCATGACCGGCGAGGGCGTAGTGATTTTTCCCGATAACCCGCGCAACAGAATGGAGGTGTATTGGGATTCGGAAATTGACCCGGTGCGCCCTGTTCTCATTCGCATCAGCGGTGAAGGAACCGACTGGAAAACCACGCAGGGCATCACGGTGGGCACACCCATTGCGGAGGTAGAAAAAGCCAACGGCAAGCCCTTCCTGCTCTCCGGGTTCAACTGGGATTACGGAGGCCGGACGACCAACTGGAATCAAGGAAAACTAAACAACAATCTCGGTCTTCAATTTGGCTATAATGCTGAAGGAGAGACGCCTGAAGGTATTTCCGGAGATGTGGAATTGAGCAGCGATATGCCTGCTTTGACACCGGCAGGCGTGGTGGTAACAGGGCTGGAACTGAGTTTTCCCCGTTCCGAATAATCTCCGATGCCGTACTTTTCTGACGCTGATTTTGTAGGATTTAAATGATTTCCGCTGCTCGTAGAGCGGCATAGCTATCATAAAAACCTGCGTCTTTCAGCGTCGGAAACCCGCGCTTTGTTTTTGGCGCTGATCTTACATCGTTTTATGATTGCCGCCGTTTTTCACTACCTTTGCCGCCCATTTTAGCACAGGATTACAATGAAAACAAAAACGCTCAGGCAGGACAAAGTCAACGTCATCACGCTGGGATGCTCTAAAAACTTGGTGGATTCTGAAAATCTCATCACGCAGTTGCAGGCCAACGACTACGAGGTGGTACACGACAGCAACGACGAAGATGCCAATGTCATCATCATCAATACCTGTGGGTTTATTGACTTGGCCAAGCAGGAATCCATTGACACCATCCTGCAATATGCCGCGGCCAAAACTGCCGGCGATATTGACAAACTCTATGTAACCGGCTGCCTGTCACAGCGTTACAAAGACGACCTGGAACAGGAGATCCCCGAAGTGGACGCCTATTTCGGTACATTAGAACTGCCCGGACTGCTGTCGCGCCTCAACGCCGATTACCGCCACGACCTCCTCGGCGAGCGCTTCATCACCACCCCGATACACTATGCCTTCCTCAAAATTGCGGAGGGTTGCAATCGCACCTGCTCCTTTTGCGCCATCCCGCTGATGCGCGGCGGCCATGTGTCGAGGCCGGTGGAAGAGTTGGTGCAGGAAGCTCGCAATCTGGCCCGGCGCGGAGTGAAAGAACTCATGCTCATTGCACAGGAGCTGACTTATTACGGTTTGGATTTGTATAAAAAACGGGATTTGCCCCGCCTCCTGCACGCGCTGGCCGATGTGGAGGGCATTGAGTGGATACGACTGCACTATGCCTATCCGAGCAAATTTCCCACCGAAATATTGGATGTGATGGCCGAGCGGCCTCAGATTTGCAACTACTTGGACATGCCGCTCCAACATGCCGACAACGCCGTGCTGCACCGCATGAGGCGCCAGATAACCCGCGAGGAAACGCTGGAACTGATACAAACGGCCCGGCTGAAAGTACCCGATCTGGCCCTGCGCACGACCATGCTGGTGGGATTCCCCGGCGAAACGGACGCGGAGTTTCAACAGCTTTGCGATTTCGTGCGCGAGGTGCGTTTCGAGCGTTTGGGAGTGTTCCAGTACTCGCACGAGGAGCAAACCGGCGCCTACGAACTGACCGACGACGTGCCGGCAGAACTCAAAGCCGAACGCGCCGCCGAACTGATGGCCATTCAGGAGCAGATTTCCTGGGAGAAGAATCAGGAGAAAATCGGGCAGACGTACAAAGTGCTGTTTGATCGCAAAGAGGGCAATTATTTTGTGGGCCGCACGGAATATGACTCGCCGGAAGTGGACAACGAGGTGTTAGTGGAGGCCGGGAGCAACTACGTCCGCGTGGGTGATTTTGCACAAGTGGAAATTACCGATGCCGAGGAGTTTGATTTGTACGGAAAAGTCATTTAGGAACCGGTAGGCGGTGGGCGGTAGGCGGTAGGCGGTGCTAAGCGCGAGGTGTCCCGGTGGGCGGTTAGCGGTCGGCAGTGCTAAACGCGAGGTGTCCCGGTGGCCGCGCCGTGGCGCGGGGTGGGCGGTACTCAGCGCGGCTTGCAGCTTGTAGCCAGTAGCTTGTAGCCAGCAACCGTTCCAACCCGGAACCTTGAACCCGAAACTCGAAATCCAAAAAATCCTCCTCATGCAACGTATATTTTTCGACAACGCAAGTACCACGCCGCTCGACGAACACGTCATTGAAGCCATGACCGCCGCCATGCGGAACCTGTACGGCAACCCCTCCTCCATCCACGCCGAGGGCAGGCAGGCGCGCGCCGCCATTGAGCAGGCCCGAAAAACCGTGGCCCATCGCTTGGGTGCTTCCATCGGAGAGATTTTTTTCACTTCCGGCGGAACGGAATCGAGCAATATGGTGCTGAAAAATGCCGTGCGCGATCTCGGTGTACGGCGCATCATCTCGTCCCGCATAGAGCACCACTGCGTTTTGCACTCAGTGGAAGCGCTGGAGCGGCAGGGCCTGATTCGCGCCGAGTGGGTGCAATTGGATGCCAAAGGCCGCGTGGACATGCAACACTTAGAAACCTTGCTGCAAAGCGGAGCGGAAAAAACCCTCGTGTCGCTCATGCACTCCAATAACGAAATCGGTGCCATGATAGACCTGCCCACTGTGGGCGCCCTCTGCCGCGAACACGGCGCGCTTTTCCACTCCGATACCGTGCAAACCATTGGTTATTTCGATTTCAGGCTGGCCGATTGGCCGGTGGATTTCATTACCGGTTCGGCGCATAAATTTTACGGCCCCAAAGGCACAGGCTTTGTTTACATCAACGGCGACTGCATGTTGAAACCCTTTGTGGACGGCGGCGGGCAGGAACGGAATATGCGCGGCGGCACCGAAAACACAGCCGGCATCATTGGATTGGCAACGGCGCTGGAATTGGCCTACGACCACCTGCAGGAGCGCCGGGCGCACATAACCGGTCTGCGCGATTACCTCCGCGCCTGCATTGAACAGGCATTTCCGGCAGCCCGCATTTACGGCGACCCCGACGGCGGGCATTACAAATTGCTGAACGTGGGTTTCCCGCCTACGCCGCGCACCGACCTGCTGCTGCTCAATTTGGACATTGCCGGCGTGAGTGTATCGGGCGGCAGCGCTTGTAGCAGCGGGGCCGATGCAGGTTCGCATGTGGTGGAGGCATTGGGCGGCGAACCAGGATGGAAGGCGGTGCGTTTTTCATTTTCACACCACAATACCCGCGAAGAAGTGGACGTGGTGATGGAGAAGCTGAAGGAGTGTTTGCCGCTTTAGTAAGTCTTCGCCTTTTTGCAGTTTGCTACGGACTGCAACTTATACCTTGCGCCGCCAAGTTTTGTGCATAGCCTTCGGCATAAGTTATTGATTAGCAGCGCCCGGTATCTCACCTGACCGTGCGAGGCATAATTACATGAATCTATGAATCACCAAGACATCCAATTCCTCCGCGAAGCCATTCGGTTGGCGCACGAAGGCCCTGCGCAACAGGCCGGCGGACCATTCGGCGCGGTAGTCGTCAAAAACGGCGAAATTGTAGGCAGCAGCTTCAACCGCGTGCCCTCTACCAACGATCCCACTGCCCATGCAGAAGTGATGGCCATCCGCGACGCCTGCGCGCGGCTCGGCACTTTTCAATTGGACGGCTGCATCCTGTATGCCTCCTGCGAGCCTTGCCCCATGTGCCTCGGCGCCATTTATTGGGCGCGCCCCGACCGCGTGGTGTATGCCGCCACACAGTCCGACGCAGCAGCCATCGGCTTCGACGATCAGTTTATTTACGAACAAATTGAGTTGCCGCCTGCACAGCGCTCCATCCCCATGACGCAATTGCTGCGAGACGAGGCACTGGGCGCGTTTGTAGCCTGGACCCATATTGAAAATAAAACCGAATATTGATCGTGCCGAACCGTACGCCTGCTTTTTACACCTGGGCCGTTGCTCTCGTGGCTGCGCTTTTTTTCCTGCCCTTTCTGGGCGGCGTTCATTTGTTTGACTGGGACGAGATCAATTTCGCCGAGGCTGCCCGCGAGATGCTGGCGCTCAAGGACTACTTGCGGGTGTACATCAACTACGAGCCATTTTGGGAGAAACCGCCCTTCTTCTTTTGGCTGCAAGCCTTGTCTATGAAGGCGTTCGGCGTGGGCGAATATGCGGCCCGATTTCCCAATGCCGTGTGCGGCATCCTCACGGTGGTATTGCTGTTCCGGCTCGGCGTGCGCCTGCGCTCTGTGCGTTTCGGGCTGCTGTGGGCCGGAGCATATTTGGGTTCCACGTTGCCGTTTTTGTATTTCAAATCGGGCATTATTGACCCCTGGTTCAATCTGTTCATCTTTCTGGGCTTGTACCATTTCATCCTGCATTACTGGAAAAAAGAATCGCTTCCGGGCATTGAATTGGCCCGTTCGGCATGGTGGCACCTGTTTTGGGCCGGCTTTTTCATCGGCATGGGCATGCTCACCAAAGGCCCGGTAGCCCTGCTCATTGCCGGCCTCACCATGGCGGTGTATTGGGTGCATCAGCGTTTCCGGTTGTATGTGGGCGTGCCACAGGTATTGTTTTTTCTGTTGGCCTCGCTCATCGTGGGGGCGGCCTGGTTGGGTTTGGAAACCTGGAAAAACGGCCCCTGGTTTGTGCGCGAATTTTTCACCTACCAATATCGTCTGTTCAGCACCCCCGACGCCGGCCACAAAGGCTTTCCCGGCTACCATTTGGCCGTTTTGGCCTTGGGTTGCTTTCCGGCGTCGGTCTTTGCCGCGAGGTCGTTTTTCAAAATGCCCGCCGAGCCTTCCGCACACCTTGCCGACCTGCGCCGTTGGATGAAATTCCTCTTTTGGGTGGTGGTCGTTTTGTTTTCCATCGTGGAGTCCAAAATTGTGCATTATTCGTCTATGGCCTACTTCCCGCTCACGTTTCTGGCGGCTTCGGTTATAGAAAAAATATGGGACGGCGAGCTGCCTTTTGCCCGCTGGATGAAGGTGACGTTGTGGAGCATTGCAGGTTTGACGGCGGTTCTCTGCATTGTGGTACCGATATTGGGCATGCACCCCGAACTCCTCCGAGACCTCATCGCCGATCCTTTTGGCCAAGCAAATTTGGACGCGCAGGTGCATTGGAGCGGCTGGGAAGTGCTGCCTGGGTTGGTCGTAATGGCGGTGTTGGCCTTGTTTTTCTTTTGGAAAAAAAGAGAGCGCACCGGGCGGGCCTTCAGTGTGCTTTTCATCGGCAATGCTGTGTTTGTGCTGTTGGCGCTCATTTTTTACATCAAACGGGTGGAGGGCTACTCGCAACGGGCGGCGGTGGAGTTTTTCCAAAGTAAAGCCGAAGAAGACTGCTACATCATCACACATGGCTACAAATCGTATGCGCACCTGTTTTACGCCGCCAAACGCCCCGTCACCGACCCGCGCAGCTACGATAAAGACCTCCTCCTGCAAGGCGATGCCGGCAAACCTGTGTATGTGGTGTGCAGAATCCACCGCGCCGACGAACTCCGCGCCTGGCCCCAACTTGAGGAAATCGGCAGCAAAAATGGGTTCGTATTTTTTCAACGCAGGCCGTAGATTTTCAGTAACTTTGTACTCAAACGGCTACAAATGGCACTTCAGAAGCTACCCATCGGGATACAGGATTTTCGGAAAATCAGAGAGAACGATTTTCTGTATGTGGACAAGACGCAGTACATTCACAAGATGGTATCTCAGTCCGGTGCTTTCTTCCTCTCCCGCCCGCGCCGCTTCGGCAAATCCATAACCATCACCACTTTGCAGGAGTTGTATTCCGGCAGCCGGGACTTGTTCAAAGGCTTGTGGATAGAAGATAAATGGGACTGGAACAAGCGGCATCCGGTCATTCGCATTTCTTTCAAAGATGTCAACTTCGAGCAGTTGGGCTTGGAAAAAGCCCTGTTCGACCGCGTGGAAGAACTGAGCCTGCGCATGGAGGTTCCGATCACCCGCGAAAATGCCAGAGACCAGCTTCGGGAGGTCATTCGGTCGCTGGGTCGCGAACGAAAAGTGGTTGTACTCATTGACGAATACGACGCGCCCATCATTCATTATCTGGGCAAAGACCTGGCGCAGGCGCAGGAAAACCGGGAGTTGCTGAAAGGCTTTTACAGCATCCTGAAAGAATTGGACTCCCAGTTGGAATTCGTCTTCCTCACCGGCGTGAGCAAGTTTTCCAAAGTAGGCATTTTCTCCGGCCTCAACAATCTGCAAGACATCAGTCTGCACCCGGCTTTCGCCAATATGCTGGGCTACACGCAACAGGAATTGGAGGGAAATTTTGCAGAAGAAATCACCGCCGCCGCCGAATTGATGCGCCTCAGCCGGGAGGAATTGTTGGCCAAAATGAAGTACTGGTACAATGGCTACCGGTTTGAGGAATGTGCAGATTCGGTGTATAATCCGGTGTCCTGCCACTCTTTTTTTTCTCAAAATAAATTTGAAAACTTCTGGTTTGCCACCGGCACGCCTACTTTCCTCATCAACCTGCTCAAACAGCAGGGGCTGTACGATTTCAAACTCACCGAGCAATCGCAGTTGGAATTCGACAGCTTCGATCTGGAAGACCTGCGCCCCTACGGACTGCTCTACCAAACCGGATACCTCACGATCATTGACCGCGACGAGGCTGGTATTTACCAACTCGGCTATCCTAATTACGAGGTCGAAAACTCTATGCTGGCCTACCTCTTGGATGCCTTTGGCGGGGTGCCTAAAGGCTCCGGCCTCGTGGTTGCCCTGCGTTTGGAGCGGGCCTTTGAAAGCGACGATATAGAGCAGGTGATGCGCATTTTGACCGGTATGTTCAGCGGGCTGCCTCGCCAACTGTACGAAAAAACGCCGGAACGATTTTACCACGCCTCTTTGCATTTGTTGTTCAGTTACATGGGTTTGCGCGTTCACAGCGAGGTCTGCACCATTGAGGGCCGCGCCGACGCGGTGGTGGAAACTTCGTCCAAAGTGTATGTGCTGGAGTTCAAGCTCGACCAAAGCGCAGAGGCAGCCTTAGAGCAAATCCGAAAGAAGCGCTACCATCAGGCGTTTTGGAATTTGGGCAAACCGGTAGTAGGCCTCGGCGTGAATTTCAGCAGCGCGGCCCGAAATATTGAGGATTGGAAAGCGGAGGAGATGAGCCTTTAAGGAAACAGACCACTATGAATCAAGATATTAGAATCCTGAGCCGCCATACGGTGCTGCCCGCCTCCATCGCCGAGGCTTTGCAAAATGAGGCCATATTATGTACCCTTGAGCCGGCTGCATCCATCGGGGAAATATGCGATGCCCTCTTGCGCGGCACGGCAGATACGGCGCTGCTGCCATTGCACCAAGTCTCCCTCACCTTGCCCGAAGGCGTGGTCATCACGGCCTTGACGGAGCGGGAGCGCCCTGCGGAGTGTCTGCTGAGTCTGCCCGATAGTGTGGTCGCATCGGGCATGTTCGGGTTGCCGCAAAACCCCGTTATTGGCCTGTCCGGCTTGCGGCGTTCTGTCCAAATGAAAGACTTATTGCCTGATTATCAGGAGGTAGAACTTGAGGGTAGTTTTGAAGAAGCGCTGCACGAGTTGCGTTCCGGCGCTGTTCATGCGCTGCTTTGGCCCGAAATGGACCTGCCCGAAACCGGGGCATTGCAAGAGACGGGGCTGAATGTGCTGCGTTTTAATCCCCGCGAATTTCAGCCCGCGCCGGGGCAGGGCGTTTGGGCTTGGTTGGCCTGCCGGGATGATGTAGCCATTAGGCGCTTGCTCAAAAAGCTACATCATCCCGCCGTAGCGGCCGCTACCAATGTGGAGCGCGGCGCCCTGCGTTTATTGCCCGAAACAGACCGGGCATCGGCAGGCATTTATACGGATTGCGACGCGCAAGGCAATTACCACGTTTGGGCCTCGGTGGCCGGCACATCAGCCTTGAAACGGGCCAGACTGTCGTCCAGCACGCATTTTCAATTGGCCGAAAAGGTAGCGGCGCAGTTTATTTGATATTACTGGCCCATCGCCGCGATGAACTCCTCGCTGCTCGGCTTCACTTTGGACGCGAAGAAATGGGTCAGTTCGCCTTTTTCATTGATGAGGTACTTGCAAAAATTCCAACTCGGCTCCTGGCTGTTCCATCCGTTTTGCGCCGGGTCGGTAAGCCATTGATACAGAGGCGCTTTCTGCTCGCCTTTTACATGCACTTTTTCAAACATCGGGAAACTCACGCCATAGTTTTTTTGGCAAAACTCGGCTATGTCGTTGGCCGTACCCGGTTCCTGCCCCATGAAGTCATTGCAGGGGAAGCCCAGCACGACCACTTCATCTTTATTTTCTGCATAAAACTTTTCCCAATCGGCGTATTGCGGAGTATAGCCGCACTTGGAAGCCACATTGAGAATGATGATTTTTTTGCCCCGGAATTGCTCCAGCGAAACAGGTTCGCCGCTGAGAGAATTGACGGTGAAATCGTAAAAAGATTTGCCGGAAGGCTGCGCAGTGCTGTTTTCCATAGGACGCGATGCAATTTTGTTGGAATCGAAACAAGACAAAAGCAGTACGGCGCCGAGGGCCGCCATGAGGACGATGATGATTTTCATTGGCAATACGGTTTTAAAAGTAATGCCCCTGAAACGTGGAATCTGCGCTATGGTTCAAACACAAAACAAGGAACGCGTTTACCTTTGTAAGCAAAACCAACTTATTATGAAAAAGCATCGCACCGCTTCGTCTGCCGGGATTAACAAAAAAACAGCGCTGATTTTACTGATTGCCACTGTTTTGGCCATCGTATTTTATCGCGTTGTCTTGTCTGATTTCTCCAAAGACAGCGATGCCGTGTATTTCGGTGGCGATATTCTAACCATGAGCGACGAGCAGCCTTTTGTGGAGGCCGTTTATGTAAAAAATGGCAAAATTGAAGCCATAGGCCCCAAAGCCGATGTACTGAAACGAATAACTAAAAACACAAAACACATTGATTTACAAGGAAAAACCCTCATGCCGGGCTTTTTCGACGCGCATGGGCATTACGATCTGGCAGCCGTTTTTTACTCCATGACCGACGTCAGCGGAGTCAGCTATCGGAGGCCGCAGGAGGTTTGGGCCAGGATTGAAAATGCCGTAAAAAACGCCCCTGCCGGCCAATGGGTGTATTGCTATGGATTCGACCCCATCCTGACTGCAGGAGTGGAAAACCCCACTTTGGCCTACATGGACTCTATTGCCCCCAACAATCCTTTGGTCATCATTACCAAGGCTTTACACGTTTTTTATGTCAATTCTCAGGCATTTTCGGCATTGGGTATTACCAACAAAACGCCCGATCCCTCGGCGGCCAGTTATTACGAAAAAGACGCTGCCGGAAAACTCACCGGCGCCATCGTCGAGCAGGAAGCCCTCGAACCCATTCGCATTCAGATTCTGGCCGATGTGATGTCCAATTTTGTAAAAAATACCCGCAGCATCATGACCGACTATGCCCAAATGGGCGTCACCAGCGCCGTCAACATGGGCTTGTCGGCCAATAAAAAAACGATCTTTAGCCTGTACGAACACTTGGCAGCCGAAAAACCCAAGCCTTTGTACCAGCTTTTAGCCCTTGCCGGAAAACTGCCGAAACGCGCCCCCAATCCCCGTTTGTTCATCTATCTCCGAAAGGACAACTTTGACCTGTTGCCTGAAAAGGCCCGGAATACAGACGATTTTTACAAAATCATCGGCATCAAAATGTGGTACGACGGCTCTCCATACAGCGGTTCCATGTTTTTGAAGCAGCCGTATATTCAATCTAAATTCACCATCGAAGGCATCCATTTAAGCCCCAACCACACCAGCGAAAGCCTGCTGACCGAGGAGGAATTGCAAGGCTGGATAGAAAAAATTCAGGCGAAAAATTTTCCCGTAGCCGTTCACGCTCAGGGCGACAGAGCGAACGATGAAGTGGTAGATGTCTTCAAAAAAATTCATGCAAAAAACGCCATCAACCACTACCGGCACCGCATCGAACACTGTATGCTTCTGCCCAAAGAACGCCTGTCGGACATGAAAAACATGAGCATAACGCCCAGCTTTCATATCAATCACATTTTGTACTACGGCGATTTTTTGGACAAAGAAATCCTCGGCGAAGAACGAGCCGCCCGCATTTTCCCATTGCAATCAACGTTGGAAGCCGGGCTGCCCTACAGCCTCCATGCCGACATGCCGCAGTTTGTACCCAGTCCTTTGGCGCTGGCGCACACCTCCGTTCATCGCCAAACGGAAAGCGGGGCAGTCTATAATGAAAACGAACGGGTTTCGGTCATGCAGGCCCTCAAAAGCATCACCATTCATGCAGCCTGGCAGTTGCATCTGGAGGATAAATTGGGCAGTATTGAAAAAGGGAAATATGCAGATTTGGTCATTTTGGATCAAAACCCGCTGAAAACAACCAGCGAGCAAATGACCTCCATTCGGGTGCTGGAAACCATAGTGGCAGGCAATACCGTCTGGAAACAACAGGCCGCTCCCGGCGCAGCGCAATAGTTGCAAAAGTCATCGCCACTTCGCCGCCAACTCCCTAACTTTGAGGCTGGTTCTTTAATCAACAACCTTATGGAAATCTCTCACATCGAACACATCGGCATCGCAGTCGAAAACCTGCAGGAAGCCATCGCCTACTACGAGGAAAAACTGGGACTGAAATGCTACTCCATCGAGGAAGTGCCCGACCAAAAAGTACGGACTGCCTTTTTCAAAGTAGGCCAAACCAAAGTAGAACTCCTCGAATCTACCGACCCGGAAGGCCCCATCGGCAGGTTCATCGCCAAAAAAGGCCCAGGCCTGCACCACCTCGCCTTCGCTGTGGACCAAGTGGACGCCGCCCTGCAAACCGTAGAAGAACGCGGCGTGCAACTCATAGACAAAACATCGCGGCGCGGCGCCGAAAACCTCCGCATCGGATTCCTGCATCCCAAGTCCACTTTCGGCACGCTCACCGAACTGTGCGGCAAGGAGTAGCCATGCACCCTCCCGCCATCCTCCTCGAAACACCGCAACTGCTCGTCGTCCACAAACCAGCAGGCATGGCGGTAGAACGCCAATTGCACGGCTACCCCTCGGTAGAGGACTGGGCTTGGCAATACCTTTCAGCCTCCACAAAAAAGCCCTTCATCGGCATCGTGCATCGCCTCGACCGCCCCGTGAGCGGCATACTCCTGCTGGCCAAAAAACGCGCCGCCCTCAAAGACCTCAACCTCCAGTTTGCTGAACGCCGAACGGAAAAGACCTACCATGCCATTGTTCAGCAGGCCCCCTACCCTGCCGCCGGCACATTGATACACTGGCTGGCTAAAGACACAGAGGGCAAACGCGCCGTCATCGCTCGCGAAGGCGCCACCGGGGCCGCCCGCTGCGAGTTGAAGTATAAAATACTGAAGGATATCCCATCGGGCATTTTGCTGGAAATCAAGCCCGTACAAGGCCGCTTCCATCAGATACGCGCACAATTGGCCGCCGCCGGCACGCCCATTCTCGGCGATGCCCGCTACGGCGCCGAGGCATCCTGGCAGCCCGATGCCATCGCCCTGCACGCCCATTCGCTCCGCTTCCGCGACCCCGCCGACGGGCAGTGGCGCACGGTAACGGCGGAGTGGGAGTGACTATGAAGTCGTGGACTTGATGTATCGGACTACCTTATTTTAAGACGAAGAACAGGCTTGAGGCTTGCAGCCTGCAACTTGCAGCTTGAGGAATATGTCAAACAATTACTTTTTTTCAACAAAAAATCCCCCCTGCCTATTACAAAACAAAGAGTGCTTGTATATTTGAACCTCTAAAATCAAAACCTTTAACGCTATGTCTTTTGAAGTTTCAGGAAAGCTCATCAAGAAGTTCGATACCGAGAACAAAACGGGTACTTTTCAGGCCCGCGAGTTTGTAATCGAAATTGAAGGGCAGTATCCCCAGGTCATTAAATTCCAGTTGGTTCAAGACCGTTGCAGCCTCCTCGACGCCTACAATGAAGGCGAAGTGATCAAAGTTCACTTCGATCTTCGCGGCAGAGAATGGAACGGTAAATACCTGACCAACCTCAATGCCTGGCGTTTGGAAAAAGGCGATGCTGCCGCTCCGCCCGCTCAGGCTACGGCTGCCGCTACTCCGCCGCCGCCCAGCAGTTTCCCTACCGTAGCCGATGAGCCTCCCGGCGCCGACGACGATCTGCCGTTCTGATGAAAAAAGGGTAGTGAAGGGGTGACTTGCTTCGCGACTATCTCAGGTAGTCACCCCTTCACTTATTTTTTTAGGTTCAGCGCGCGCAGCGCCTGCTGTATATGCCGCTCGTTGTGGTAAATGACGAACCGGAGTGTATCCCCCAACTTCAAGCGTATCCAGCGGGAGATGGTGATGGGTATCCTGATGCGTCCGAGGTCGGTGTTCCTGGCCTGTTCGAGTATTTGCAGCAGTAGTTCTTGCTGTTCGATAAAGCGCTCCAGTGCCCCGGCGTCCAATTGGCTGCCGGCGGGATTCATGTTCTGAAAAGTCTTCATTTTGTTGAGCTTGTCTTTGGGCAACATGCTGTTGGCGAAGTAGTTGCCCAGCAAGCCGCTGCGGAAATGTTGCTGTGGTGACAATCTGCTTTTCTGCATTTGCTGCTGCATGGCCGGCAGGTAATAATCTCCATACAAATTCAAGTGTTCCAGACATTCCAGCGCACTCCATGCGCCGGGATGAGGTTGTTGGTTGAGTTGTTCAAGCGACAGTTTTTGCCAGCGGCGCGCTTCGGCTAAGTGGCGGGTGCTCATCAGCGTCAGCTCATTGAGCAGGGTGGCAGCAGACATTTTCATGGTCGGAATATTTTTCACAAAGGTCGGTCGGCGCACTCGATACAATCTTGATCGAAATCAAGACTTTTTGAGCCGCGAGAGGGTTTCGGGCGTCATGCGCAGGTACGAGGCAATGTACTTGTGCGGCACTTCCTGAAACAATTGCGGGCTTCGGGCCAGCACCCGGCGGTAGCGTTCAGCCGGCGAACTGATGAGCAAATCCGTCTCGCGTTCAAACTGCTGAAAGACCAACACTTCCAAAATATCGCGCCACCAATGTGCGGCATCGGCTTCGCTGTTCAGCAGGCGGGTGAAGGCGGATTTGCTCATCACCCGGAGCTTCGTTTTTTTGATGGCCTGTATATACAGGTCGGAAGGCGCCTCGCTGATGAACGAATCGAGTGCTACGAACAGGTTGTTTTGGTATGCAAAACGAATGGTGAGTTCTTCCTCTTCGGGCATCAGGAAGACCCGCAGACAGCCGCTTTCCACAAAATACAGCCGGGTGTCAACGCTGCCTTTCACTTTGAGAAACTCGCCCCGTTGCAGTGTCAGGCTGCTTTCCCAGAGTTGCAGCACGTTTATCTTTTCGATGAGCAGGTCAACGGAACGCATGGAGCTATACCAGCCATTCCTTTACCGCCTCTTCGCTCCAGTCCCACAATTGCAGCGCCAGTTCTTGGTTTTGCGCAGTGCGCGAAGGATAACGCGCACCCATTCTCGGCCAGAAATACTTGCCCGTAACGCCGGCCACAGAAGCATCAGAGGCCAACAAAACAGAAGTGCGCGCACCTTTTTCGACGGTCACCAAAAACGGTTTGAACAAGGTCCAGAACGGCGAATAAAAGCTGCCGGGTTTGTTGCCGAAACGGGTGCGCACCACGCCGGGGTGCAGCGCATTGCAGGCGATGCCGGGGTAGCGGCGGGCCAATTCGCGGGTGAAGAGGATGTTGGCCAATTTGGACTGCCCGTAAGCGTTGATCCCATCGTAGCTGTCGGCATTTTCGCCGCGCAAGGTGCCGAAATCCAATTTCCGGCGGTAGTGCAAATGCGAGGAAACGTTGACAATACGTGGTTCGGGAGCGGCCTGCACCATGTCGAGCAGCAGGCGGGTGAGCAGGTAATGGCCGAGGTGATTGACCCCAAATTGCCGCTCAAAGCCCTGCGCCGTTTTTTCCAGCACGGAGGTGATGATGCCTGCGTTGTTGAGCAGTACATCTAAGCGGGTATAGCGCTCGCGGTAGAGCCGGGCGGCCTTTTGCACCGAGTTGAGGTCGGAGAGATCGAGCGGGAGCAGTTCTATATTGGAGTTGCCGCTGCCGTTTTTGATTTCCGCCAGAGCGGCCTCCGCTTTTTCCATATTGCGACAAGCCATGATGACGGCAAAGCCTTTTTTTGCCAGTGCCATCGCCGTAGCCTTGCCGATGCCTTCGTTGGCGCCGGTGATGAGAACGTGTTTGAGCTGGTAATCCATTTTCGTTGGTTTTGACGGGAATAGAAAGCCTGAAAAGCAAGATTGTTCAACGCGGCGCGGAAAGCCATTGAAACAACAGCGCGCCGTTGAAGGAAGTGCCTGCCAATTGGCGCTCCATCTGTGCAGCGGCCTGTGGCGGCGGTTTTTTCATCCATGCTGGGAACGGCAGTTTCAAAACATGCAGTTCCTCCAGCGGCGTGATGGCACGCAATTGCTCCGACAGCCGGCGTTTGAGGCGGGGTGTACGGCAGCGGGTTCTGGCGCAAAGCAACTCTGTGTGCAACCCCGAAACGCGCAGGTTTTTCAACATCAGCAAGGCCAGTTCTACATTCGTCTCGTCGGAATGCAGGAGTAACTCGCGCAGGCGGGCAGTTTGCAACGCGTCCTTCGGAGGCGCAGAAGCTTCGCTTTTGAGAGATGATAAGTCGTCTTCCGTGAGGATGGAAAAAACGGGCGGCAACTGCTCAGGCAAGCGGTACGGCGGCCTGCCTAACAGCACCCAATCGGCTTTTGGCGCAGCAACGAGTTCTATTCCGACCCCTTCCAACCGGCTTTTCAGCACTTTCAGCGGTTCCGAAAACTTACCGATCAAAACCATTTTTGCGCCCGGCACAGGATGGCCTGTCAGAGCATTACCTGCCTTGAGGTGTTTCAAAACAGCGATCCGAAGATTGGGCAAAGCCAGAGACAACGCAGACAAACATTGCTCCCGACTGAGGGCCGACAATGCCTCTGTGCGACCGCAAAAGGCATCGAACAGTGCGCGCCGCTGCTCAAGAGGAACCCAATGGCGCCGACATGCCGCCATGAATGCGGGCAGCTTTTTGCCGTCGGGCCAGGAGCTTCGAAAAGTGCGCAATTCGGTGAGTTCAAAGAATTGATCGGGGAGACCGGCAATCGGGCAGCCGCTGATGTCCAAATGTTGCAGGGTGTTGGGGAGTGCGGGCAGGGAGCGAATGGGGTTGCGGGCAATGTCTAATATTTTCAGTTTGGGAGACCACAGCCAGCACTCCGGCAGTTCGGTCAGTTGATTGCAACGCAGGCGCAAGATTTCCAGATTGGACAGGGAGACATTTCCGGGCAGTACGGCGATCCAGTTGTTGCTCAAATCTAAGTCGGCGAGCATTCGGCAGGTCCAGGGCACATCGGGCACGGAGATCAGGCGGTTGTTTTTAAAACTGATCGTTCTGATCCAGGGCAACTGTACGGCCCAGTTGGGAAACTCACTCAATGGATTGAATTCCAATCTCAAAGCGCGCAAATTCAGACACTCCGAAAGTGATGCGGGCAGCCGCCGAAGCTTGTTGTGCAGTAAGGTAATGGAGTGCAGCCCCCGGCAGTCGCCCAGATTTTCGGGGAGGCGAACGAGGCCGGCACTACTGATGAACAATTGGCCAAGCTTTTGACAATGAGTGATGGTCGGCGGCAGTTCCGGTAGCTCCCGGTTGGAAATGGCCAGAGCGTTTAGTTCCGGCAGCAGTGCCAAAGCATCCGCCAGTCCTTCCAAATTCACAGCGTTCAGTGCAAGGCTTTGTATCCGCTCCCCTTTTTGTACCCGCTCTCGAATCTCGGCTATGGTCATCCTTTTGAAACACAGTTATTAACGCTCAAACAACTCCAGCACCAGGGGCAGGTGATCGCTGTAACCGTCGGGATTGTAAGACGATTTTTCGGAAGGGCGGCTGTGGCGAACGGGAGCATCATACAACCCGCTGATCATGTCCTTGCGAGAATAAACCCTGAGCGTGGATTTGTCAAGATCAAAGGGGCCGCCTTTGAGGGAAATACCTTTACTTACCAACATTTGGTCTATCAGCATCGGCTCATTGTCAAACACATAGGAGCCTCTGAGGCTGTCGCTTTGCAGCCGTTGAGTGAGATTGTACAAATAAGGTATCTTGCCTTTATTGACTTTAGCGCGGGTAGGGCTGCTGTTGGCATACTCGGTGAGCGAGCGGTTGAAAGGCTCGTCGTTGAAGTCTCCCATCAGCAAAACGGGAATATTGGCGCCGCGAATCTCCTGAATACGCGACATCCAGTAGCTGAGGGTTTCGCCGCACATCATGCGGTAAGGCTCGGAGGCGTACTGCCCGCCCATACGAGCCGGCCAGTGGTTGGCGATGAGGATCAACTCGTGCCCTTTAGCGGTTTTGATGTTAATTTGAAAAATGTCGCGGGTACCGGTCCGTTTGAGCACCTCGTAGCTGAAGGTGAGGTCTTCGATTTCGTATTTATCCTGATCGAGAATAAAAGCTACATCAATGCCGCGTTGGTCGGGGCCGGCGTGAAACATGATGCGGTAGTTGCGTTGCAGCGGCGCCAGGGCATCCACCAATTTTTGCAGCACGGTCATGTTCTCCACCTCGCACACTCCGAGAATATCGGGGCCTTTGCCGTTGTTCATGGAAGAAATGACGGAAGCCAATTGGGAGACTTTGCGCCCCAGAGCCGCTTCGTTCCAGCCTTTGAGTTCGGCGGCCAATTTGCGTTGCAGCCAATCGGGCCGGTCGGCGCTGATTTCGGTGTCAAACAGGTTTTCCACGTTCCACCAGGCGATGTAATGTACAGGCATAGGTTGTAAGTTTTGAAAAGACAAATGTAAAAGTTACGAGCAAATACAGTGAGTAGCAGGGCAAAAATAGATTTATGTAATTTTTTAAAACTTTTTGTGTTTTAATGCTTTGGAAATATTATTTTTGCCGGGGAGATCATCGGCAGCTCTCCAACGGGAGAAGAATTTTTGGTTTCATCAAGCTCACGTTACTTCATTCACATCTAAAATACTCAACACATGCAATTAGGCGTCTTTTCCATCAGCCTCAACGTGAAAGACATTCGCGCGTCGAAGGCATTTTACGAGCAGCTCGGATTTGCAGAGTTCGGCGGCAACCTCGATCAAAACTGGTTGATTATGAAAAACAGCAGCACCCTCATCGGGCTGTTTCAGGGCATGTTTGAGGGCAACCTCCTCACCTTCAATCCCGGCTGGGATGAGAACGCCCAAAATGTGGACCCCTTCGACGATGTGCGCACTATTCAACGGCATCTCAAATCGCAGGGAGTGGCGCTCGTCACAGAAGCCGACGAAAGCAGTGCCGGCCCGGCTTACATCACCCTCACCGACCCCGACGGCAACAGCATTTTAATTGACCAGCACAGATAAAACAGCGATCTTCACACCCAAAATCATACGCCATGCAAATCTTCACCGACACTCCCGACCTCTACATTTCTCACCTGCCCGAAGACCGCATTGCTCCCATGGAAGCCCTGCGCGAGGTTATCAAAAGTAACCTGCCGCCCGGTTTTGAGGAAACCATGAGCTACGGCATGATCGGCTATGTGGTGCCGCACACGCTCTATCCCGCCGGCTATCACTGCGATCCGAAACTCCCTCTGCCGTTTATGAACATTGCTTCCCAAAAAAACTTTGTGGCGGTCTATCACATGGGCATCTACACCCTCCCGGAACTTATGGATTGGTTCGTTACGGAATATCCCAAGCACGCTAAAGGCAAGTTGGACATGGGCAAAAGCTGTATCCGCTTCAAAAAGCCCGACCAGATTCCGTTCCAGCTCATCGGCGAATTGGCCTCCAAAATGACGGTGGAAGACTGGGTGCGAGTGTATGAAAGCGGCTTGAAGAGATAGTGCGCTGCGATTATTTATGTTGCCCCTTTCAAATTAATTGTACTTTTGCCATGTTTTTGTAAAAAGTACACTTAGCGGCCCGATTGCCGCCGCCCAAATTGAACATCCATGCGCAACGTAGAACACCGCAGCACCAAAATCGTAGCCACCGTAGGCCCGGCTTCCAATTCGCCCGAAATGCTTCTGGCTTTAGTCCAGGCCGGCGTAGATACCTTCCGGCTCAACTTTTCTCATGGCGACCACCAAGGCCATGAGCAGACCATCAACCGGATATGCGATATCAACGAAAAATTGGGTACCCACATCGGCATTCTGGCCGACTTGCAAGGCCCCAAACTCCGCGTAGGCAAAATGGCCGGCGAGGGGCTTGATCTGAAAGAAGACGATGTGGTCACTTTCGTGAACGAACCTTGCGAGGGCACCATGGAGCGCATTTATATGAGCTATGCGCAATTTCCTAAGGATGTCAATCCAGGCGAAATGGTGCTGGTGGACGACGGTAAGCTCGTCTTTGAGGTAGTGGACACCAACAGGGAGGATACCGTGCGGCTCAAAGTGCTCCATGGGGGCCGCCTGCTCTCGAACAAAGGCGTCAACCTGCCGAACACCAAAGTGTCGCTGCCGGCTTTGACCGCCAAAGACATTGCCGACCTAGATTTCATTCTCACGCAGCCCGTCAATTGGATTGCGCTCTCCTTCGTGCGTTCGCCCCGCGACCTTAAAGACCTCGAAACGCGCATTGAGGCTAAAAACCACCCGGCTAAAATCATTGCTAAAATTGAGAAGCCGGAAGCCATCAAACACATTGACAAAATCATAAAGCACTCCAACGGCATCATGATTGCCCGTGGCGACCTCGGCATTGAGATGCCCATCGAAAAATTGCCGGTCATTCAGAAAGACCTCATCGAAAGGTGCATCCAACGCGCCCGCCCCGTCATTGTGGCTACCCAGATGATGGACAGTATGATCAGCAATCCCAGCCCTACCCGCGCAGAAGCTACCGACGTGGCCAATGCAGTTTTGGACGGCGCCGATGCGGTGATGTTGAGTGCAGAAACCGCTTCGGGCAAGTTTCCGGTGCGCGTGGTGGAATACATGGAACGCATCATCCGCGAAGCGGAAAAACACGATATGCCACAGCGCAAGCGCCCCATTCCGCATGTAAAAAAGCGTACTTTCCTCTCTGATGTGATCTGTTTCAACGCAGCCCGTTCTGCAGAGGAGGTGAATGCCAAAGCCATTGTAGGTATGACCGCTTCGGGCTATACGGCCTTCATGGTATCAAGCTATCGGCCTAATAAACAGATATTTATCTTCTCTAATCGCACGCAGATGCTTTCCACACTGAATCTGGTTTGGGGCGTTCGTTGCTTTTATTACGACCGGTTTACTACAACAGACGAGACCTTTCAGGATGTAAATGAAATTCTGAAACGGGAAGGTAAAGTAGAACCCGGAGATGTAGTCATCAACACGGGAAGTATGCCGATTCAGGAGCGCCGGCGCACCAACATGATGAAAATTTCGGTGGTAGAGTAAGGGGCGATAAAAAAATAAAGTGGTCATTTTTGCCCCACTACTAAGGAGCATTATTTCATGCCGCCGCTTATTTTTTCGCCGTCTTTGAACTCGTATTCCAGCGTCACCTGGCCTTCTTTGTTGTAAGTGCGGCTCATACCGTGGCGTACTCCGTTTTTGTACTCGGTGGTAAACTGCAACCAGCCTTCTCGCACAAAATACTGCCGGTGCGTGCCGTGCATTTGCCCCTTGAGATACTCTGCTTCCTCATCTAAGCGACCAAAGCGATATTTTACCCAATACCCGTCAAGTTGGTTGTCGGCATAAGTGGCCAATAGTGAAACCTGACCTATCTCATTAAAAAAGATGTACAAGCCGTTTTGAACGCCGGCCCTGTAGTTGATGAGTTTGTACGGAAGGCCGGAGTTTTCATAAAAAGACAGCCACTCGCCCGTTTTAAGCCTCTTGTCGTCCAAGTAACCCTGCTCAATAACTCTGCCTGCCTGATTGCGCAGCACTGCTTTTTGCATCGAAGTGCCGGGCAATTGCGTCAGTTCGTACTTGCTGTAATCGCCGGCAGGTTCAGCAGATGCTTGCACCGCCGTTTGATCTTTGGAGGTTTCCTGTTGAGCGGCATTATTGCAGGAAGTCAATCCCAGCAGCCCTATGAAGAGGAGAAAAAAGAAATGCTTGTTCATGTTATTGGTTATTTCAATTGTACCACCACGCCGTCGGCAATGTAGTTAGGTTTCAAATAATCGCGCAGATAAGTTTCTGCATCGGTGCGCGAGGCGAATGAGCCGATGACCACCCGGTACATGCGCCCCCCCTCTGCCGTCATATTCTCCCTGATGAGTACACCTGCAACTCCTTGATTGAGAAGACCTTCCTGCCTGCGAAGCGCATTGTCATACAAAGAGTAAGCCCCCAATTGCAGGCCATAGCCCCCGAAAGCGCCACTCGGCGAAGGGCCGTAATAACCTGCTGCCGCAACCGGCGCTGCACCACCTTTGGCAGTAAACTCCGAGCTGTATGATGCGGAGGCATAAGAAGAGGCGCTGCGCGCTCTGAACGCCGAGACCGGATTGGTGTCGGAATAGCCGGTCTGCTCCACCGTTACGCGGGCCTTACCGGCGTTGATGATGTCGAGTTCGGCGGCGGCGGCATAGGAAATCATAATGATGACGCCATTTTGAAAATCGCCTTTGTCATTGACACGGAGCGTTACGCTGCGGCCATTGTCCTGGCGGGTCACTTTTACCAAGGTACCTTTGGGAAGCCAACCGTGCGAGCAGGTGAGTTCCGTTTTTCGATATACTTCGCCGTGTGCGGTTGTTTGTCCCTCGAAATAATCGGCATAAAACATGGCAATGCCCTGCTGCCCCGTGATGGGCGTGTAAGATTGTGCATTGGCTATGGCCTGCATGAAAATAGCGCCCAGAATCGCCAAAGCTGTGAAAATTTGTTGTCTCATAATTGTTTTTGCCGCAAAGATAGGGATTGATTTCGGATTTCGGATTCCTGATTTCGGATTCCTGATTTCGGATTTGCGACGCTGAAAGACGTAGGTTTTATGATCGTTGTGCCCTCTCCGAGCAACAAAAACCATGGAAATCATAAAGATCAGTGTCAAAAACAAAGCGCAGCCTTCAGATTCCGGGTTGCCCTACGCTTGAAGATAAACTGCGCACCGCGCAAAGCGCGGGAAAGCGATGAACTGCCGAAGGCAGATTACCCATTCACATACCCGATGAGCAGATCATCCCCGATAAGGATTTGAGCAGCAGTGCATTCCGAGTCGAACTCATACGCGCCGGGCCGCCAAAATGCCCCCTCCGGCATCCGTTCGCGGGCCATTCGCATAAGGAACAGCGCGCCGAAAAGGGTAGGATAAGCAGCCCCGTCGAGCAGATGAAGTTGGAAGCCCCTGCACTCGCGGCCTTCGTGTTTGTGAAAAAAGGGAATGAACGTCGTAGGGCGCAATAATGCCTGCCCCGCAAACCTGGCATTGAACGCCGCCGCCATCTCCGTGCAGCTTTGCCCGCTCAAATCGGGATGACCGAACAGCTCGAACGGGCGGGTAGTGCCGCGCCCCTCGCTCCAGGTGGTCGCCTCCCAAAAACACTGCCCCGGATACACTTGAATGGTGCTGTGGTGCGGGATATTGGGCGATGGATTGATGGGCATTTGCCCCGGCGGCAAGACGTATTGAATTTTGAAAAGTCGAATCTCTGCCGACAAGCGACCGAGCATCCAATCGGCCAATTGCCCCGTACTCATGCCGTGCCGGTGCAGCAGTCCGGGCAATCCTACAAATGAGGCATAGCGCTCCGGCAAAGGCGTGCCTTCCACTTTGGTTCCGGCGGGATTGGGGCGGTCTATCAGAAAAACAGGCAAATCTATATCATTGTCTGTCAGGGATTTGAGCAGCCAGAAAAGATGGGTAGTGTAGGTAAAATACCGCGCTCCCACGTCGGGAATATCCACCAGCAAAGCATCGGCACCGAGGAAACAACCGGCATCGGGCACTACATTCAGTTTGGAACTGTCGTACAGGGAGCGGCACTCCACCCCCCGGTAGGCATGGCTGTCTTTGCCCACCTGGTCCTGCATTTCAGAAAACAGGCCGTGTTCGGGCGCCAAAATCCGCAACAAGCGGCCCTCCTCGATGAGCAGATCGAAGAGATAAGCGCCCCGCCGGAAATCGAAGCTGCTTTGATTTCCAAAGAAAACAATGCGTTTCGCTTGCGCAAAATCAGGATGCTGAAATAGTGCGTTGTAGTTCATATTCCAAAAATCTTACTCCCAAATGACAATGAGGCGATACAGCCGTTTTATTTTTGCCGCAAAAATACAAAACGATGACACGCCTGATTGTTACCATTGCTGCCGTTCTGACGACGGTTGCCCTCGCCGTTTCCTGCCAAAGTACCGGCAAAAACCTCTCCGCCGCCGCGCCTGCTGCCGATACGCTGCGCTACCCGCAGGAGAAACACCTCAAAAACCTGCGCCAACTCACCTTCGGCGGCAACAATGCCGAAGCCTACTTTAGTTTTGACAGCAAAAAGATCGTTTTCCAGTCGGACTTCACCCAATGGGGCGTTTCCTGCGATCAGATTTTTGTGGCCGACTTAGCCAAAAGCGACATGCGGAACAAGCCGCCGCGCATGATCAGCACCTCACACGGACGCACCACTTGCTCCTATTTTATGCCCGGCAACAAAACTTTTGTGTATGCCTCCACGCACCTCGGCGGCGCAGCCTGCCCGCATGTTCCGCCGCGCGGCGAGAAGTACGTCTGGCCCATTTACGATACCTACGATATTTTTGTGGCCGATCTCAACGGCAAAATCACCCGCCAACTGACCAAAGAACCCGGCTACGACGCTGAAGCCACCGTTTCGCCCAAAGGCGACAAAATCGTGTTCACATCTACCCGCTCCGGCGACCTCGAACTGTGGACGATGAACATTGACGGCTCCGACTTGCGCCAAGTGACCACCGGCCTCGGCTACGACGGCGGCGCTTTCTTCTCGCCCGACGGAACCAAATTGGTATTCCGTGCATCACGCCCCAAAACCGAAGCGGACATCAAGGAGTACAAAGAACTGCTGGCTCAGGGCTTGGTGCAACCCACCAACATGGAAATTTATGTGTGCAATGTGGACGGCTCCGACCTGCGGCAAATCACCCACCTCGGCAAAGCCAACTGGGCGCCGTTTTTCCACCCTTCCAGCAAAAAGATCATTTTCAGTTCCAACCACCACTCGCCGCGAGGCTACAATTTCAATCTTTTTATGATTGATCTCGACGGCAGTAACTTGCAGCAAATTACCTACGACAAGACTTTTGACGCCTTCCCGATGTTTTCTTTCGATGGTAAAAAGCTGATTTTCAGTTCCAACCGGCACAACGGCGGCTCCCGCGATACCAACCTGTTTATCGCCGACTGGGTGGATTGAGGCTTATGGGCCACGATCTGTGAGTTCTGCTCAATTGAGGGCGTGTATGACAGATTGCACAAAATCAGGCATAGTTTTCAGACAGTACACAATTTGACAAATCTTCGAGATTTGTCAAATTTTCGCTCCGCCATACGGTGAATCCTGTCTAAAGATAATGCACACCAAGTGAGGAAGATCACCGGCTGTATGGCCGGAATAGGCTATTTTTGCTAAAAATCAACAACATCATGATGACGAATCTGAACGCTATTGGTCTCGATGTGCAAAAATCGCAGTACCTGGCAGAAAAGCTCAATGAATTGCTGGCCAACTACTCCGTTTTTTACCAAAATACCAGAGGTTTCCACTGGAACATCCGGGGAGAAAAGTTTTTCGAGCTGCATCTCAAATTTGAAGAACTGTACAACGACTTGCTGCTGAAAATAGACGAAGTAGCCGAACGCATCCTGACGCTGGGCCACTCACCGAAGCACAATTACACCGATTACAGAAAAATTTCGCAAATTGCCGAAAGTGTGTATATCTCCGACGGCGCTCAGGCCGTTAAAGACATTCTTCAGTCATTCAAGGTCATCATCAGCCTGCAACGCGAACTGCTCGAACTCTCGGCAGACGCAGGCGATGAGGGCACCAATGCGCTGATGAGCGATTATATCCGCGCCCAGGAAAAATTGGTGTGGATGTACTCGGCATACTCGAATCATTAACTCAAACTCCGGCCTTCCCTCTTTGAACAGGAAGGCCGGAGACTTACACCCAAAAGCGATTGAACATGCACAAAAAAGTACTCCTTCTTCTCGCAGCAGCGCTATGCCTTGCCTCTTTGGCCACCGCGCAACAAGAACTCAGCACCTACCTCATGCCCTCCGTCTGGCAGGCCAACCGCCTCAATCCAGCTTTTTTTCCAGAGCATAAACTGAGCGTTTCATTGCCCGGCGTTTATACCAACCTACTCCTTACCGGCCTGAAATACAACGAAATAGTGAGCAAAGACGCCAACGGAAACCGCGTTTTGGATATTGACAAAGGCATCTCCATGCTCGACCCCGACAACCTCATCCGCGAAAATACCGAGATTGAAACCCTGCGCCTCGGCCTCCGTTTGGGCAAGCTCAGTATCAGTGCGGGCCATGCCGTGCGGTTCAATGCCTTCCTCAACTACCCCAAAACGCTGCCCCAACTGATCTGGCAGGGCAACGCGCAGTTCATCGGTCAGGAGGTCGCTTTCGGCCCCGATCTGCAACTGTTCGGGTTCAGCGAGACCTCCCTCGGCATTGCTTTTGATGTTACCAAAAAACTGACCATCGGCGGGCGCGCCAAATTTCTCAGCGGCCTCGGCGATATGTCCACCTCCCGCAACGATCTGCGCCTTTATACCGACGAGGAATCTTATCAACTCCGCCTGAACGCTGATTTTCAGGCCGATATCACCGGCAGCATTGAGTATGAAGGTTTCAGCGAGCCGGCGCTCAACTACGAATTCGGACAGTTTGCCTTCAACCAGATTTTCACCTCCAACACCGGCATGGCCTGGGATTTCGGGGCAGTCTGGCGTGGCGAAAAACTCGAACTCGCCGCATCCGTGCTCGATCTGGGCGCCATCAACTGGAAAGAAAATGCCCGTTTTTACAGGCTTCAGGGCGAGTACGAATATCGCGGCTTAGACGTGGCGCAAAGCATCCTCAACGACTCCACCAACACCGGCTCGGTACTCGATTCTTTAGAAAATATTTACAACGTAACCGAGGGGGTAGCCGAGTACAGCACACAGCTTTCTCCGCGATGGTATTTCAGCGCCGGGTATCAACTGACCAAAAAACTGCGCCTGGGCGGTGTGTTTTATTCCGAACAATATCGGGGGCAATCCTTTCCTGCACTGGCCTTTAGCGCTACGGCGCAGGTTGTTCCCTGGTGGAGTGTGGGCGGATCTTACGGCTGGCGCAATCAGCGTTTCGACAATATCGGCGCACACACGGCGCTCAAACTGGGGCCGGTGCAATTCGTTGCCGCCACCGATAATTTGGTCAGTCTGCTCCTCCAAAAAAGCAGCAACAGCGCCAATATGCGCCTGGGGCTGAACCTCTTGCTGGGCAAGCGATAGCCTATCGTCGGGGCAACCCTCGTGGTTCGTTGGGGCAACCCTTGTGGTTGCCCCAGCTGGCCGAGGGCAACCACAAGGGTTGCCCCAACGAATAAAACCTATTGACTATGAAGATTTTCACTACCACCCTCTCCCTCCTTTTTGCAGTCATTCTCGGAGCGCAAACGCCCGCCGAACGCCTTCTGCATCAACTCTTTGAGCACGATCAGGCATTTCTGAAAAAGGAATTTTACGAATTGGAAACACCCTTTCCCGCCGTCGCTGAGGCCGATGAACTGCGCCGCGCTGATTTCTACAGGCAGGAACTGGCGCTACTCCAGGCTATTGATCCTACCCTACTCGAACGCAACGACCGCGTCAGTTACGAGTTGTTCGGCTTCATCCTTCAGGAGCGCATCGCTGAAACAGAGTACGGCGCCTACCTTGTGCCGCTGAACGCAGAGGGCGGCTGGTACACCGATTTTGCCCTTGAGGCCGACGGCTGGCGCCCCAAAACCGCCGATGACTACCGACGACTGTTGCGCCGAATGGCTGCTTTTCGCAATTATGCAGCCGAGAACATCCGCCTGATGGAAACCGGGCTGAAACGCGGGCGCACCGCCCCTTACGACATCTTGCGAGGCAAGGAAACCATCGTGGATGCTTTCATCACCGAGCGGCCCGACGACAGCCCGTTTTTCAAGCCTTTCCGGCAAATGCCCGCCGCCATTCCCGCTGATTTACAGGATTCTATCCGCACTGCCGCCCGTGTGGCCATTTCCCAGAGCCTGGCGCCTGCCTACCGTGAATTTCGGAAGTTCTGGACCGAAAAGTACCTGCCGGGGGCCGTTCGCGCTCCGGGCATTGCCGCCCAACCGCGCGGCCGGGCTTACTACGAAGAACGGGTGCGCTATTTTACCACCTTGAACATGACGCCGGAAGAGGTTTTTGAAACCGGACAACGCGAAGTGGCCCGCATCCGCGCCGAAATGGAGGCCATTCTCCGCGAGTTGAAGTATGCCGGTTCTTTCGCCGATTTCCTGCGTTTTCTGCGCACCGACCCACAGTTTTACCCCGCATCGCCGCGCGCCCTGCTCATGGAAGGCTCATATTATGCCAAAAAAATAGACGGTAAACTGCCACAGTATTTCGGCAAGTTGCCCCGCAATCCTTACGGCGTTTCACCTGTACCCGATATTCTGGCGCCTACTTACACCGCAGGCCGCTACAGTCCCGGCAACCCCAAAGCACAACGCGCCGGGTTTTATTGGCTCAATACCTATAACCTGCCCGCCCGACCGCTGTATGCACTGCCCGCACTCACCCTGCACGAGGCGGTGCCCGGTCATCACCTGCAAATTTCGCTGGCGCAGGAAATGGAAAACGTACCCGAATTTCGGCGCAATGCCTATCTCAGCGCTTTCGGCGAGGGCTGGGCGCTGTACGGCGAGTGGCTCGGCAAAGAAATGGGCATTTACGAAACGCCTTACGAACATTTCGGGCGGCTGACCTACGAAATGTGGCGTGCCTGCCGCCTCGTGGTTGATCCCGGCATTCACGTCATGGGCTGGGACCGCGAGAAGGCCATACAGTTTATGACTGAAAATACCGCGCTTTCCCTCCACGAATGCACCACCGAAATAGACCGTTACATCGGCTGGCCGGGGCAGGCGGTTTCGTACAAAATAGGCGAACTGAAAATACGCGACTTGCGCGCCAAAGCAGAAAAAGAACTCGGCGACAAGTTCGATATCAGGGCGTTCCACGACCTCGTCCTCTCCGAAGGAACCGTACCTTTGTATGTACTTGAAAACCTTGTAGATGAGTGGATTGCGCAAATAAAAAAGAAATAAGCGCGAGCTTCCCGACATTTTTTTCCTCCAAAGTTGTCATCGCATTGCAGGGGTTTTATCATCTTTGCTTTATCGCAACCGGCATTTTGTTCAAGCCGGTGCTGTTCCAATACGAGCGACTTGCCTTATCTCACTGATTATCAATAACATCAATTTTCGAAAATCGCCTAAGGGGCGAGGTCCGCAATCAAAGGCCGTCATTCTTTCAAAAACCAAATAATTATGATGAAAAGAGCTTTACTTTTCGCTTTTTACAGCTTCATTTCGCTGGCATGGGCACAGGCCCAAACGTGTACGCCCGCTCAGAATTTTCCCGACACGGCCATCGCCATTCCGCCGTCCTGGTCGCCGCTCCGTCTCATGGCCGGCATTCAGGATACCGCCTGCGTCGGTCAGTACTTCGAGTTTACGCTCAGCATCAAAGCGCCGGCAGCTATTCCGGGTTTGCCCGGCGTTACCGTCAATTCCATTGCCATTCCGGCTGCCAACGGCGTAGCCAATATGCCGCAGGGCATGACGTATGTGTGCAACCCGCCCAACTGCGTGTTCCCCCGCGATACCGTTGCCTGCATCAAGATGTTCGGCATACCCAACAACCCCGCCGATGTGGGGCAAAAAGACCTCACGCTGTCGCTGACGATCAATACGTCGTTTGGCCAGTTGAGCAACATTCCTTACCCGAATGCACAGCTCGATCCCGGTGGCCACTACTACCTGCACGTCAAGCCGACGGGGTCGTCCAACTGCTTCGTCTCTTCCGACCGCGAGGCCGATCTGCCGGTTACGGGGTTGTACAGCCGGCCCAATCCGACTTCGGGTTATACCCAAATTCAGGCCAATGTCTTGCAGGCCGGGCAGTACGAATTTCGGGTCACCGACTTGGCAGGGGCAGTGCTGCACCGCCGCATGTTGCAGTTATACCATGGAGACAACGTCATTGATTTCGACGGCAGCCATTTACCGGCAGGCATGTACCTGTACTCGCTCAACAACGGCAGCCGCGCCGTGACGGAGAAGCTGATCATCAGCCGGAGGTAGTGATTGCGCGTTGCAAAAGCGCTTTGACGATCATTACAGTCCAAAATTCACAAGCCTCAGACCGCTCATTGGGTGGTCTGAGGCTTGTACATTTTACAGCGCATAGACACTATTCTCAACGCCGGCTTTCTACTTTCCAGCCGCTTTTTTTCAATTCCTCCACAAAACCGGCGCAACTCGGATTGAGCGCAATGTTGCCGGGCGCGATTTTGGGAAGGCGGTTCGCTTTGAACGGCGGCAGCTCTGCGCTCCAGTCGCGTTCTGTGTACAGGACGTCGTTGTCGTGAGCAATTCTGTCGAGCATATAGGCGGCCAGCGCAGCCACAGGTCCCTGAGGCTCAGCCTCGATGCACTTTTCGTACCAGCCGGCTGCGCGGCGGGCGAGGTAGTAATCTTGGAGGAATACCTCTTCTTCGGCGTTGAATCCCAAAGTGACGCCGGCCTCTTTTTTACAACTGTTGAGCGGTACAAAAGCGAGCAGACCCAGCGGGAGCAGCCACAGCAGACGGCGCGGATTTTTGCCCCGGATCGTAATACCCAGCGCAAGACTCAGGCCGAGTAATGTGAAGGTCCAAAGACTGCCGGGCAGACGGGGCGCGGCCTCTCCGGTGGCGTTGTCGGGCAGTAATTCGGCGGCGGCTTGATAGGTTTCTGTCATGCTTTTTGCAGGCATCACCGTCAGCCACCAGCGCCCGTGGTAGCTCATCTGGTAGTAGGCGTTGGCGATGAGGAGGTAGTTTTCGGAGCGTTTTTTGGGATCGCGTTCGGCTTCGGCTTGTAGTTCAATCAGCTTTCGCAGAAACGCGGCTTTGTCGGTGGGGACCTGTGCTTGCGGATTGGTGAGCTTTAGGGAGGCGATCTGAATACCGGCTGAAAAAGGATTGGTTTTCAGATACTCGTGGTAGGGATGGTCCTTCCAATAGGCCGGGGCAATATCATTCAATGCCCACAGCGCACTGTCGATCTGATTGCGGCGGATGTAATACATGGACTGAAAATCGCGGATGCGGTCGAGGTTCCATTTGTAATAATGAGCAGGTATTTTTTCATCGCCGGGATAGAGCCATTCACCGTTCACATAAACGCCGCCCCAGCCATCGGAGCTTTTGCCGATGTGATTGGGGTTTTGCATCAGCCATTTTTCAAAAGGCGTGGCAGGCTCCGAAAGTATTCGCAACGCCTCGGTATAATCTGCCGGACCGGCAATGTCCAATAGTTTGTGGTACATGCTTTTACGACCAACGCCTATGAACTCGCCCCATGAGCGGGTACATTGCGACAACAGCAGCGCGCCTTTGGCTTTTGCGCCCTTTCGGATGAGCCAATCGGAAAGCAGCAGCGAAACCTCCGAACGAAAACGCTCCATTTCGGGGAAAGCCTTATCGTTTTTCTGAATCAGTTCGTACAACTTCAGCAAGCCGGCGTCGGTATCGGGAGTAACGGCATCGGCCTGCATAATGGCCACCATCGCTTCGGTGACGCCGAGTTGTAGCTGAACGTTGATGGGCAGTTTGTCGCGGTTTTTGATAGCAGCAAGCAGTGCATTGGCCTTTTCGTAATCGCCGTCTATAAAGGCCAGATAAGCGCCGGTCAGTTGCCAGAAAGCCTGATCGGGTTGGCGGGCGTCTTTCACTACCTTTTCTACAAAAGCGCGCACTTTGCGCAGGTATTGCAGGTCGGCCAGCAGGGCATCTTTCTCAGCGTTTCGGGCCGCAGCGCCTTCCTCCTCGCTGAACTCCCCGGTGCCGTGCGTATAATCATAGCCGGCGTAGCGCAACAGCCGGGGCGAAAAAATCCAGTCTTCGAGCTTATTCACCTCGCGGGACATCAGCATACGCAGGTCGTCGTAGTCGGGCGCAAGTTGGTAAACACGCTCCAATTCCGGCAGTGCGCGGCCCTTGTTGTTGAGCTGGCTGATGAGTTCAATGGCTGCTTTTTCGCGGTTGTTTTGAGCGCGGCGGAGGGTAGCCTCGCGCAGTTTTTTGTTGTAAGACAACTGAATGACAAAGCGATTACCCTCAAAGGCATCGAAAGCGCGGGCGTACCAGTAGTTTGTTTCTACAGGGTCGGACTGCATGAGAGCGTAGTGGTACAGGGCAGAACCGGTGATCCAGGTGTTGCCTTTGTGCGGTTCGATGTACTGCTTATACACTGCCAAACCTCGGTCGTATTGCTCCTGATACTGATGTAGTTTCATCACCTGATAAGCGGCGCGCAATTGTACAAAGGGCGACTGCGCGGCGGCCAGCAGGGCCTCTCCCTCGGTTGTCAATTCTGCAAAACCTTGTACAGGATTTTGGCTCCAGGCGCGATCTTGGTCGTTCATCAATGCCTCGCAGCGTTTGGCAAAGTCCAAATATTGCTTCAATTCCCGGTTTTCCGGCTTGGCCAACTGGACTATGAATGAATTGGTTTTCAATCCCTTACCGCTGAAATAATCTTGTGGGGTAATAGTGTACAACACCGCATATACATCTACTTCTTTCGCCTGAGCGCCCGCCGCAGCCTGCCACTCGCGCACATTTTGGCGATAATGCGCCGGTTCTTGTTCGGGGTAATCATAAGGAGCATAATACCGCTCGTAGGTGTAGGTGAAAGGCAGCAGACTGGGAATATTGACCAAATTGGGGGCAAATATCCATACGCGGCCTTCATCCAAATCGTACCAGATACAAGATTGAGAAAGCGTGGGTGCTGCCAAAAGCGCGAGGCTAACGGCCCACTTGAGCCAGTTTTTGAAGTTGAGAAAAGTCGTAGGCATGGATAACAGGTTGATCGAGGTGAAAAAAGGTCATTCGGAAGCTGTCGTTGGGCAATACGGGAGCGAGCAGCCGGAGCATTTCAGCCATGTTATCGGTTGAAACAGACTCCGTTTTGATGCGATCTCCCCGGCGAAGATAGAGATTCTGAAACAGGGTATCGGCAGTGACGCGGTAAAAAATTCCATCCTCCTTTTGCAGGAATGATAAACCTTGTGCCTGCTCCGGCCGTAAGCCATGCAAAAAGCCCCGAAACTCTTCGCCGCGAAACTGTACGCCCCATGAAAACAAAGGCAGGGCCACATCGCAGGGCAGCGGGTAGGGCGGCTGTTGGCGGAGATATTTAGCTGCTTCCCGGCTGTCGTAAATGGAGTTTTGCAGGCTGAATCGGGCGGGATTTTCCAAATTGTAGGGCATCATCATACCCCGGTCGGCAGGTGGAATACCGGCTTCTGTGCGGTACTTCACCTGGTGCAGGCGGATGGTGACGCTGAGTTGAACGGAGGGCAGATTTTTTCTCAACTCGTTCAGAAACAGGAAATAACGCTCGCGGGTGCAGGCGCTCCAATCGCAGTCTATCTGCACTTCTTCAAAAACTACGCCCTCGCTCATGGCCTGTATTTTTTGCGCTGTTTTGGCAGCCAATTGAGCCGACTGCTCCAAGCTGAGGTTGCGAAAGGTTTCGTTGGTGATGAATACGACAGGAATGACGGCGGTTGCTTCAGGAAGACTTGCCCAATCTAACTTCGTCACAGAAACAGGCAGAGCGCCGCCGCCCGACCATTGCACATCAAAGTACCTGATGTAGAGGGTTTTGGCAGCGAAATCCTGCAAGGTGGAAGCATCTTCGGCAGACAGGCTGAGTTTGTTTTTCCAGTGGTAAAAAGCGGGAACGGGTGTGTGCGGGCGGGGTTTGCCGGTGCAGGCAAAGATTAAAGCGACCGACAGCAAGAGGCCAAAAAGAATGTGGAGGGTATTGGTGCGCAAGGCAGAAAAATTTTATAGACCGATGCAGTCTCCAAAACAATGCCGCTCAAGCGTTCATTTCGAGCCGCACCCGCGCCACCCACTCTACCGGCTTGGAGGTGAGGTTGGCTATGGTCTCGTCATTCGCCTCCGGCAGATGCCTGATCAGAGAGGAAATGATGGCAAATGCTTCTTTCTCGATACCCTTCTCGATACCTTTCTCGATACCCTTCTCGATACCCTTCTCGATACCTATATTGATTCCCTCTTCTTTGCCTTCTTCCCAGGCTTCCATTTTGATTTCGTCCCAGATATTCATGACGGAATTGGTTAAAGTTAAAGGTTGCAATTGTTTTCTGACTTCTTCCCACTTCATAACCCGAAGACCTTGCAAATAACGCAGCACTATCTTTAGGTTCTCAACGGTCACTTCCGAGGGTGTGGAATCTGACTCTACAAAGTTAATGATGATTCGCAAGTTTTTCAACAAAAATTCTCTTTCCAACCGGTGCTTCATCAGCAATAGGGCTGTTTTGAGAAAGCCCGACCGAAATGTCGTGATCTCCTCATCGGGCATTCCCGAAAGGTCAATAAAGATATAACCGCCTGTTGGCGTGAATGGTTGGAATACCTCCTGCCAGCCTTTGAGATATGCCGACCAGGGTTTTACAATCCACTCCTCCTGGCCATGATAAAACATAATGGGAACCACGGGTGTGAGCGCCAGTGTGGAGTCTCGAATCTGCTGTTGCCACACTCTGTCCTGATAGTGCATGACCTGAAACGGCGGATGAGCCGGCAAATAGGACTTGTGCTCCAGAATGAATGGGATTGAAACGGTTTCACCAGACCGGGTGTCGCAGAGCATCACTACGTCTGAAAAGTCCTCAGAAAGGCGTTCGTCCACATAGCTGGCGTCGGTGATGCGGATGGTATTCAAATCCAAAATGGCGAGCAGTTCTGCCGGCAATTTCGCGGCCAGCAACTCCCGAACGTTGTCGGCATTTTTGAACACAGCCTTGAACAGGCGGTCTGCGGGATGATGGGGTTTGTTGGACATATCTTTTACTTTTTCATCTGTTCAATCAAATTTTCTGCCCCCACTCTCACCTGCTCGCCCGTCTCCATATTTTTGAGCGTCACCTCGCCTGCGGCCATTTCCTCGCTGCCGATGATGGCCACAAAAGGCACCCGGCGGTCGTTGGCATACTTCATTTGCTTTTTCATCTTGGCCGGTTCGGGGTACAACTCCGCATTGATGCCGGCGGCCCGCACCTGCCCCAAGAGTTGGAAGGCATAGCGGTGCGTAGCCTCGTCGAAGGCAATGAACAACAGGCGCAAACTGTCCAGCGCTTCAGCCGGAAACAGATTCAACTCTTCCATCACATCGTAGATACGGTCGGCCCCGAACGATACGCCCACCCCCGACACGCCCTCTAATCCGAAAATGCCGGTGAGGTTGTCGTACCTGCCGCCGCCGCCGATGCTGCCCATCTGCACGCCTTTGGCCTGCACCTCGAAAATGCAGCCGGTGTAGTACGTGAGGCCCCGCGCCAGGGTGATGTCAAAGCGCACTTCATTGGCAGCTTTGGCCGGGTCAAAGTATTGGAAAAAGGCTTCTATTTCCTCAATGCCTTTGAGGCCGGTGGGGCTGTCGGCAAAAAGCGGTTTCAGGTCGAGCGGGTTACTCACGGACAGTATTTCTTCTATCTTTTCAGTGGCTGTTTCCGGGATGCTGCGCTCCAGCATTTCTTTGCGAACGCCCTCGATGCCCACTTTGTCCAACTTGTCTATCGCCATCGTCATGGCCATAAAATGCTCAGGAATACCGGCGGCCTCGGCTATGCCGAACAACACCTTGCGGTTGTTGAATTTGATGACCACGTCTATCCCCAAACGGCGAAAAGCCTCATCATAAATCTGCACCAACTCGGCCTCATACATCAGCGAATTGGAGCCTACCACGTCCACATCGCATTGGTAAAACTCCTGATAACGGCCGCGCTGCGGGCGGTCGCCGCGCCATACGGGCTGAATCTGGTAGCGCTTGAACGGAAAGCTCAGTTCATTTTGGTGCATCACCACATAGCGGGCAAAGGGCACGGTGAGATCGTAGCGCAAGCCCTTTTCTGCAATAGAGGCCGTGAGTTTGCGCGAGTCGCGGTTTTGGAGCGCCTCTTCGTCGGCCTTGCTCAGGAAGTCGCCGTTGTTAAGTACTTTGAACAGCAGGCGGTCGCCCTCTTCTCCGTACTTGCCGGTGAGGGTGGAGAGCAGCTCCATCGTGGGCGTTTCGATGGGTTGGTAGCCATAGCGAATGAATACTTCGCGGATGATGCCGAACATATAGTTTCGTTTAGAAACCTGTTCGGGGCCGAAATCGCGGGTGCCTTTGGGTATGGAGGGTTTCATTTTAGCTGCGAGCTATGAGCTGCGAGCTGCGAGCCTGCCTACCGGAGGCAGGTTTGGTTTTCCCGCAGTTCACAGTAGATGAAAAAATAGATTGATTAAACTACGGTGGCGAATTGCCGGAGGAAGCGCGTGTCGTTTTCAAACAACAAACGGATGTCGTTGATGCCGAACAAACGCATGGCCTGCCGCTCTATGCCCATGCCGAAAGCGAAGCCGGTATAGCGCTCGGAATCAATGCCGCAGTTGTCGAGCACGGCGGGGTCCACCATGCCGCAGCCGAGGATTTCGAGCCAGCCGGTACCTTTGGTGAGGCGGTAATTGTCTTCCGTATCGGTACCGAGATATACGTCCATTTCGGCGCTTGGCTCGGTGAAGGGGAAGAACGAGGGGCGCAGGCGAATTTGCGTGGCGCCGAACATTTCTTTGGCAAAATAAAGCAGCGTTTGCTTCAAATCGGCAAAAGATACGCCCTCATCCACATACAAGCCTTCCACCTGATGGAACTGGCAATGCGAGCGGGCCGAGATGGTTTCGTTGCGATATACGCGACCCGGCGCAATGATGCGGATAGGCGGCTGCTGCACGTTCATGAGGCGGGCCTGCACCGAAGAGGTGTGCGTGCGGAGGAGCAGATTATCGCTGCCGCGCAGGTAGTAGGTGTCCTGCATGTCGCGGGCGGGATGGTCTTCGGGCGTATTGAGGGCGGTGAAATTGTGCCAGTCGTCTTCAATTTCGCGGTCTTCGGCTACCACAAACCCGATGCGTTCGAAGATGCGAATGATGCGGTTCATGGTGATGGAAATGGGGTGGCGGGTGCCCCAAATGCCGGGTTCGCCGGGCGCGCTGAGATCGAGCGAGGCGGCGCTGATTTGTTCGACGGCAGCATCCAAGCCGGATTTGAGCGCCTGGAATTTGGCCTCCGCAGCAGCGATGGCTTCGTTGACCAAGCGCCCGAAATCGCGTTTTTGCTCGTTGGGAATGTTGCGTATCTCACCCGAAAGGGCCTTGATGACGTTTTTGGAACCCAAAAAGCGAATGCGGAATTGCTCTAATGCTTCAGGCGTATCGGGCGATGCCTGCTCAATTTCTGCAATGATGGAGTTGACTTGTTCGAAAAGCATGTTGTAATGGAATGTGGCTGCAAAGATACAAAAAACTCAATGCAGCTTCTTCCAGTTCCTCACAATGATCCAGACCGATACCGCCGACACCGCCATGCCCGGCAGCGCGTACATCACCTGACCATACAACAGGTAGCCCATCGAGAACAGCAAGCCATATACTAAGAAGCAGCCGGCAATCATGGAAGCCAATTCGCGGGGCAGTTGGCCGGTGGTGATGTCGCCGGCGCTGAGTTGGCCGCTTTGCCTGCCTTTTTCAATTACGGGTTTCCAGCCACCGGCATGGGGCCGAATGAGGCTGTAAAACCTAAGCAGCACGGCCTGATCGGTGGGCCGGGTGAAGATCGTGACCGCTACCCAGGCAGTGGTGGTAATGGCAATGCCGATGATGAGTTTTATATGGTCGGGCTGCGATTGGCCAAACTCCGAAAACTGAAAAAACAGGGCTACCAAAAACGAAACCACCATGGCGGTGATCTCGCTGTACGCACTGATGCGCCACCAGAACCAACGCAAAATGAAAAGCAGGCCGGTGCCCGCGCCGATTTGCAGCAAAATATTGAATGCGCCGAGCGCGCTGCTGAGTTTGAGCGCCAGCCAGGAGGAGATAATCATGAGAATGACCGTGGAAATGCGGCCCACGTTGACCAACTCTTTGTCGCCGGCTTCGGGCTTGAGGAAGCGGCGGTAAAAGTCGTTGACGATGTACGAAGCCCCCCAGTTGAGGTGCGTGCTGATGGTGGACATATACGCAGCAATGAGCGCCGCCAGCAACAGGCCCAACAAAGCGCCGGGCAGTTTAGTGAGCATGGCCGGAAAAGCGAGGTCGTGGCCGATTTTATCGTCTGGAACGGTATTTTTGGGGAATGCCTGCCGCAGCGCAGTGAGGCCATTGGCCTGAAAACGAAGGTTTTGCACCTTGTCTTTTTCCTCCTGACTCACGCTGCCCGGGTTGGCTTCCATTCTTTTTACAATGGCGGTAATTTCCGGCAACTTCAACGCCGCCGCCGCGTCCTGTCGCTGTTGGGGGGCATCCATCGGGAACATGACCAGAGAGGCCAGCGCGATCAGAATCCAGGGCCAGGGGCGCAGGGCGTAGTGCGCGATGTTGAAAAACAGGGTGGCGCCCACGGCATTTTTTTCGTCTTTGGCCGAGAGCATGCGCTGCACAATATAGCCGCCGCCGCCGGGTTCTGCTCCGGGGTACCATACGCTCCACCATTGCACCGCTAAAGGTATGATAAACAGGATGATAAGGTTTTGTTTGTCGTTAAAATCCGGAAGAAAGTTGAGCTTGCCGCTCACGGCCTCGTGTTGCAACAAATTGCTCAGCCCGCCCACTTCCGGCAGATTGAGCACATACACTGCCGCAATGACCATGCCGATCATGGCCAGCACAAACTGGAAAAAGTCGGTCCAGATCACGCCTTTCAAGCCGCCCAACATGGTGTAAATCACCGTCACGGTGCCGGCTATAAGCAGGGTCATTTCGGGGGTAAGCCCCAGCAGCACGCCGCCTATTTTGATGGCCGCCAGCGATACGGTAGCCATGATGGCCATGTTGAAAAATACACCGAGGTACAAGGCCCGGAAGCCCCGCAGGAAGGCCGCCGCTTTGCCGCTGTAGCGCAATTCATAAAATTCCAGATCGGTGAGGATCCCGGAGCGCCGCCAGAGCTTGGCATACACAAACACCGTGAGCATGCCCGTGAGCAAAAAGGCCCACCATACCCAGTTGCCTGCAACGCCGTTGTTGCGCACAATATCGGTTACCAAGTTGGGTGTATCACTCGAAAAGGTGGTGGCCACCATCGAGAAGCCGAGCAACCACCAGGGCATGTGCCGCCCGGAGAGGAAGTATTCGGAAAAGCTCTTGCCCGCCGAACGGGAAGCCAATAAACCAATGGCCAATGAGCCGATAAAAAATGCGGCGATGATGCCCCAGGCGATGGGTGGTAGTTGCATGGTCAAGGCAAAATTTTAGATGAAAGGGGAAAGGTACAAAGCCCCTTGCATCTGAAAAAAAATCTGCCGAAATTTAGTGATTATTTTCTCTGATAACTTACTTTTGCAAAAGATCTGAACCGGCTTTACACCCAAAGCTACTCCGGAATCATTTCTTAACCTTCAAAATAATTATCAACATGTCAAACCTCTTTTCTTCAGTTTTCGGCTCGCGCAGCGCGCTCATCCTCGCTTTTTTTGCGGCTATTTTGTTGTTTCCTACCTGCAATGAAGACAATGTCAACATGGTGGATGAAGGTACGCTCACCTTCAAAGTGAACAACAAAACGTACAATTCCAAAGCCGCAGTTGCTATCCTCATAGAGGAAATCGGTCTCTACACCGTAAACATCAACTCTGTGTTTACCAGCGGCATTTCGGTTGATCTTACTTTCGGCATGGGTATTACCCGAAACACAACTGAATTCATCGGAAACCATGAGTACGATAATTCCGGATGCGATTTGCCCCGACTGTGCTCCAGTATGTATGTGTCTTTTGGGCTTCTCGGCTTGCCTCATTCCACTGATGACGGCTCGCTCAAACTGAACATAACAGAAGCGTCTATCGTAAATGGAGGAAACATCGCCGGCACCTTTTCCGGCACTGCCGTCAATATTGCCACCGGAGAGTCTGTAAACGTTACAGACGGCAAGTTCAACCTGAAAATACAGCAGTAAGAGGAACGGGGCCGAAATAAAGTACACATTTTCAGGGAGCAGATGAGTCGTCTGAACGAGCAGAAAAACGTAGCCGCAGTGGTGCTGCGGCGAGGCTTTTGTGTGAAGTGCAGGCAGCTCAGATGCCGTTGAAGATGTGTAGGTTATCGGACCCGTTCCTCACCTAAAACTTCCACCTCCTGAACGCCTCCATCGCCTCGTACTCGGCTAGGCCCAGCGAGCGATACAGGCGGGCCGTTTCTCGGTTGCGTTGCTCGGCGCGTTGCCAAAACTCGCGGTCATCGCTGCCGGGAAATGGCGGTTTGTCCTTTTGGCTCTGGTGCATGAAGATGGCCTTGCGCTTGCGTTCCAATTGTTTGGGACTGATGGGCACGGCCATTTCAATTTCGTCAACACTCCACTCATGCCAGGCCCCGCGATACAGCCACAGCCAGCAATCCTTCATCCAGGCGCGCTCCTGCAATTGCCGGAAGGCGCCAAAAATAGCATCCAGACAAACCCGGTGCGTACCGTGCGGATCGGCCAGATCGCCGGCGGCATATATTTGGTGGGGTTTCACTTTTTCCATCAGTTCCATGATGATGCGCACGTCGTCTTCACCGATGGGCTTTTTGCGGGTGCGTCCGGTTTCGTAAAACGGCATGTCCAAAAAGTGAATGTGGTCGTCGGGCAGGCCGCAGAAGCGTGCCCCGGCGCGAGCTTCTCCTCTGCGTATAAACCCCTTGATCTTGCGCACCTCGTCTATGTCGTTTTCTTTGGTTTGTTTCTGCGCCAGCGAGTCCATCACCTTTTGGTAAACGGTAGAGAGCGTATCATTGGCAATACCTGTGGCCGCCGCATACTCCTGCACAAACTCCATGAAACGCATGGCGTCGTGGTCATGCACGGCGATGTTGCCGGAGGTTTGGTAAGCCACATGCACATCGTGGCCCTGCTCTACTAAGCGCAGGAAGGTGCCGCCCATAGAGATGACGTCGTCGTCGGGGTGCGGACTGAAGATGATGACGCGCTTTTTGGCGGGTTTGGCGCGTTCCGGGCGGTGGCTGTCATCGGCATTGGGTTTGCCGCCGGGCCAGCCGGTGATGGTATGTTGTAAGCGGTTGAAAATGCGGATGTTGATGTTGTATGCATCATCGTATTCGATGGTCAGGTCGCTGAGTTGGTTCTCGCTGTAGTCTTCATCGGTGAGTTTGAGGATGGGCTTGCCGGTTTTGAGCGAAAGCCAGACGACGGCCTTGCACACCAAGTCTTCGTTCCAGTTGCACATGCCTACCAGCCAGGGCGTTTTGATGCGCGTGAGTTCTTCGCAGGCGGCTATGTCGGCATACACTTTTACATTGGGGTGTTTTTGCAAAAAAGTAGCCGGCACGGAAGGCGTTATGGGGCCTTCGACGGCTTCATTCAGAATTTGCGCTTTGTGGCTGCCCCAGGCCATGAGGTAAATGGAGCGGGCTTTCATAATGCTGCCGATGCCCATAGTGATGGCGCGATAGGGTACTTCCTCTTCGCGGTTGAAGTCTTTGACCGCATCGCGGCGGGTGATACCGTCTAAGCGCACGAGGCGGGTTTTGGAGTCTTCCCAGGAGCCGGGTTCGTTGAAACCAATGTGCCCGGTGCGCCCGATGCCGAGGAGTTGTATGTCAATGCCGCCGTGATCGTCAATCATTTTTTCGTAGCGTTCGCAGTAAGCCTCCACATCATCCATGGGGACGGCACCGTCGGGAATATGGATGTTTTTGGGGTCAATGTCCACATGATCGAAGAGGTATTCCTTCATAAAATGCACATAGCTCTGCTGGGCTTCGGGCTGCATGGGGTAGTACTCGTCAAGGTTGAACGACACCACATTGCGAAAGCTGAGGCCCTCTTCCTTGTGCAGGCGCACCAATTCGGCATACACCTGTATGGGCGACGATCCGGTGGCCAGGCCAAGCACTATTTTTTCGCCGTCCTGCTGTTTTTGACGAATGGCCAATGCGATGGAGCGGGCCAGATGCAGAGAGCCGGCTTTGGGGTCATCCCAGATTTTGACGGGTATTTTTTCTAAGGATTTTAGTTGGTATTTGAGCGTGGCGGTTGCGTTGTGCATGATCGGCAACGGTTTGGTGAATGTTCAAATTTCGCTGCAAAATTAGAAGAAAAACGGCTCTGTGTACGCACACAGAACGGGTGTCTTTTCAGCATTTTGATCCAAAGGTTCCTTAACCGGCAGGCAATGATGGCGCAGGGGCGTCTGAAACCTCGAAAATCCTGATGCACTATTCATCGGGCTTGCTACCTTTGCAGTCAGTAGGCGCCCGGTTTCATCTTCAGGTTATGAACTTTTGAAAGCGCGCCTGCCCCACATAACCAATTACTTGATGAAATACCTACACCACCACGACCGCACCATCGCCTACTCCACACAGGGAAAAGGCCCGGCCATCGTATTGTTACATGGTTTCTGCGAAGACAGCACCATTTGGAGCGACTTCCAGTCGGCCCTCGCCGATGCCGGTTTTCAGGTGGTTTGTATAGACCTGCCGGGCTTTGGCGGCTCCGAACCAATACCCCATGCCTCCATAGAACAATACGCGGAAGCTGTGGAAGCTGTGGTGGGCACACTCGAATTGTCTCGGTTCGTACTCACGGGGCACTCTATGGGAGGCTACACTGCGCTGGCATTTGCAGAGAAACACCCGGAGCGTTTAGCCGGGCTGGGCCTGTTTCACTCGCACCCTTATGCCGACAATGAGAGTAAAAAGGAGGCGCGCCGAAAGAACATTCAATTCATTGAAAATCATGGGCATATCATGTTTGTCAAGCAGCTCATGCCCATGCTCTTTGCCCCCGCTTTTGCTGCCAGTAACTCCTACCTCGTAGGCAAATTGGTACACGCGGCCTCCATGTATCCTCCGGCCGGCATCATCGGAGGCCTCGAAGCCATGATCGCCCGGCCGGATCGAAGCCATATTCTCAAAAACTCCTCCTGCCCGGTGCTTTTCATCGTAGGCGAAGAAGATCAGGCCATCCCCGCCGATCAAAGCCTGTCTCAAACCGTACTGCCGCCGACTGCCGCCGTCCACATCCTTGAAAAAACAGGCCACTTGGGTATGTTGGAGGCGCCTAAAAAGACCGGGCGCATGTTGCGGGAGTTTGCAGGATTTTGTTTCCACCATGCCTCCGTACAGTAAGCATAATGACGCCGCTACTGCTCCTACTCGCCATTTTGCCAGGCTTGCTCATTTCCTGGTATATCTACCGGATGGACCGGCACGAGCGGGAGCATCGCGTGCATCTCATTGCCTGTTTCGGGCTGGGTATGTTGCTCACCATTCCTGCCACCCGCTTAGAAAGCTGGAGCAATTTGCTGGGCATCACCTACCCTTCCTCGCTCGAACTGAGACTCATTGTTTCTATTCTCGTGGTGGCCGTTTGGGAAGAGGCGGGCAAATTTTTGGTACTCATTGCTTACCCATTTTCGAGGCCCTTTTTCAATGAGCCTATAGATGGGATCGTTTATGCAGTGATGATCGGTATGGGGTTCGCTACCCTCGAAAACATCTTCTACGCCTCTCAATTCGGCCTCGGCACCACCATCATCCGCGCCTTCACGGCGGTGCCTGCTCATGCGCTGTTTTCGGTCATCATCGGCTACTTCGCCGGCTTGGCCTGGCTGCATCCCGAACGCAAAGCCCGCCTCTTGTTGCAGGGCCTCGGCATTGCTGTGGCGTTTCATGCGGTGTATGACTTTCTCGTGCTCCAGCGCTATTACGATTGGTTGATGATACTTGCCGTGTCCGGCCTGTGGATCAGCATTTTTTTCGCGCAGGACCTCATTCGCAGGCATCAGGACAACTCGCCGTTTAAGCCGGAATGAGAAATTTGTATGAAAACCAAACCCGAAGCCGAAATTCGCGTTATGTAAGCAGATCAAATCTAAATAAACGAAACATACCGATGGAATCAACCATAGCACCAAGTCCGGTCATGCTCTACACAGAGGAAACGCCCAACCCGGAATCGCTCAAATTTGTGACCAACAAAATGCTCTACCGGGGCACTGCCGACTTCAGAGAGGAAGCCCTGGCCCGCGAGTGGTCGCCGATTGCATCTGCCCTGTTCGACATGCCCTTCGTCAAAGGCGTGTATGTGACCAATAACTTCGTCACGGTGACCAAGGAAATGAACTACGACTGGGCCGACATCATGCTCAAAATCAAGGAGTTCATTAAAAATTATGTAGCCGAGGGCGGCAAGATTGTACACGAGGGCTTTGCTGAGGCGATGGCTGAAATTGAGGCTCAACTCGATGCTGCCGGGCACAATTACTCCGAAGAAGACGCCGAATTGGTGCGCCGCATCCGCGAACTGATTGACACTTACGTGAAGCCTGCCGTAGAAATGGACGGCGGCAATATTGAATTCAAATCTTTCCACAACGGCATCGTCACCGTTATTCTGCAAGGCTCCTGTAGTGGCTGCCCTTCCAGTACGGTCACGCTCAAAGCCGGCATCGAGGGCATGCTCACTCGCATGATCCCCGAAGTGAAAGAAGTCGTTTCCGAAATGGGTTAATTTGCAATAAACGATTGAACACCCATCCAGGCCGTCTCGATTTTTCGGGGCGGCCTTTGTTTTTTATGAATCAACCATTCGGCCATGCGGGCCGTTTACTGAATTGATCTTGCACCTTACACGCATGTTGAGCAAAAACGAAGAAGATTACCTCAAGGCACTTTTCCATCTCATCGCTTCTCAGGAAAACGACAGGGCCGGCACCAACCAATTGGCCCAGCAATTGGATGTGAAGCCTGCATCGGCCAATAGTATGCTCAAAAAATTGAAAACCAAGGGCTTGGTGGATTATAAAAAATACGGCAAACTCTCGCTCACTTCAGAGGGCCGAGTCGCGGCCCTGCTATTGATTCGCAAGCACCGCCTTTGGGAAACTTTTCTGCATCAAAAACTTGGCTTCTCTTGGGATGAAGTACACGAAGTGGCCGAACAATTGGAGCATATTCGCTCGGAAAAACTCATCGAAATGCTGGATCGCTTCTTGGGTTTCCCCGAATCCGACCCGCATGGCGACCCCATTCCCGACGCACAGGGCAACATGAACATCCGCACCAAAAAAACACTGGCGGAAGTCCAGCCCGGCGAATCCTGCCGCATTGCCGGGGTGAAGGATACTTCGGCCGCATTTCTGCAATATCTCACCCAGTTGGGGCTTCGGCTTGATTCCCAAATCAAAGTATTGGAAATCATTGATTTTGACCACTCTATGCGCGTAGCCCTGCAAGATGGGCGCGAAATCCACATTTCTGAAAAGTTTTCGCAGTACGTTTTTGTGCAGCAAGCCTGATTCAGCCGGCCTGCTTCAATCGCTTAGACAGACCCCAGTTGACCATCAGAAAAGCCACGCCCAGCAGCACGAATGCGATGCCTTTGGCCAAATAACTCCATTCAGTATCGAAAAACCGGAAGGCAATGAGCATCAAAACGATGAGCATACCAAGATTGACCAAGCCCATGCGACTGTGCTGAATGCCGGAATACAAATACGACACCCCCCAAAGCAGCAAAAACACATTGGCCAAAAAGCGAGGCAGTCCGTCGCCGACAGCAGGCCCGATCAGCATCAACAGCAACAAAAACAGCGGGAAAACCGCCGGCAGTACGCCTTGAAGCGGGAGTTGTCGTGCCTGCCTGGCGAATTGCCACGCATAACCCGCCAATATTGCCACCCAAACTGCCACATTCACCCGCACCGCCCAGGCCGCATACCCGCCGCCTTTCCAGAGTTGTTCGATTACAACGGGGTCATAATCATCCCAATAAGTGAGCGTCATTAAAAAAACAAAGACAGCTATTACGGAGAATGTCCTCAGCGGTTGGAATGCCGGACTGACATGTGTTTCAGCCGATGGGAAAGATTCCAACAAATACATCAAGCCCAATACCAGAGCCGTGCCCCAAAATCCATACAGCAGAATTTCCGGTTCAATGGTACCAAACCACCCAAACGGAAAAGTGAGTACTAATGCCCAGCCCGTCAGTACATAGCGGAGGCGTTCGTTTTTGCGCCAGGCCCATACAAAATGCGGAACACCGGCAGCCAGCAAGGCCCAGTACCACACCGATTCGGAACCCCGCATTTCCACGGCCCAATTGGCTATGCCGATGTAATAAATGATGGCGCACAAAGACGAAGGCGCGAGGTACAGTAAAATGACGGAGGGCAGCAGCCAGGTAATCAGAAAGTCTTCCGTAGTGCCCATGATGTTGTACGTCTGGCTCACCAACGCAATACTGGCGGCCAGCATGAGCATCAGGAAGGTGGCCGAACCCTCTACCCAGGCTATGGAGTGTCGCTGCCGGAATAGCATATAGCTGTAGATAATCAGCCCCACAACTAAGGGCGCAATGCTGAGCACGGTGCGCCAGGTGCGGGACAGCTCGTCCCAGTTGTAAGCAAAAATGAGAATGATGCCGCCGCCCACCAGCAAAGCGCCGATGATGCTGATGACGATGAAGGCCCAGTTGTAGGCGGGGCCGCTGTGTGCCGGGCCGTAATGCGACTGGATGGCGTCTTTTTGTTCGGGGCTGATAAGCCCCTTGTGAACGAGTTCCGGCAGTTGTTCGTACAGCCAGGAGAGGTGGCGTTTGGTATCCATAAAGATCAGGTGTTTCTGAATTTTTTAATAAAACGCACCACGCCGGCGGGTAATATGCGGTTGGCCAGATTGACCATGGTGTTGTAGCGGCGCATGGCCGGGCTGTCCATGCCTTTGCGTTCGGCAAAAGTAGTGGTAATGCGCTGTTGTTCAGAGGCTTTCAACTCGTGTTTCGGGCGTCCGTTGGTGTAGTAATAAAGCGCCAGCGACTTTCGGCTGCGGCCTTCGGGGCAAGTCAGCGGGTCGGGGTGGCCGTGCCAGGAATCGCCGGTGGTAGAGAAGAGCGCCACTCGGTTGAAGAGCGGGGCAATGCGCGTGACGCAGCGGCTCATGTCGCGTTCCCAGAGTTCAAAATGGCCGCCGTAGCTCTCATCCCAGTCTTCGTTGAGATAGACCAGCAGGTTGAGGCGACGGTCCAAATGGCTGCGCTTGTGTTTGTGAAAGTCCACATGCAGCTTGAGAAATCCGCCGGGCTTGATCTCGTGAAAGCCCCCGCCTTCGAGGTAGGGATCGGGCAGCAGCGTTTCTTCAATGCCGGTGAGTTGTTGCAAAAATTCGAGAAACGGCTCCGAATTAAGGTAGTGAACCAGCGCGCGCGTATTGGGCCCCATATCCGACTCGCCCTTGCCGGCATGCTTGTTTTCATTGGGATTATTATAGTAAATATTGCTCTTCTTCTGCGCCAGATCAGGGAATTCAGCCAGCACATCCCGCAGGAAATCGGGGTCGAAAAAATCGTCGAAATAAATGCTGGGAAAGGGTGGATTGCTCACATAAACCGGGTGATACTTTTCGCCGGTTTCCGCCAGATTCCGATATGCAGCAGCTACAAAAGATTGCGCTTGAACAGTGGTTTCCATGTATCGTAAGTCATTGGTAAATAATGGGCGAAGTTAGGGTTTGTGCAAGAAAGGGGCGATGAAAAAAATGGATTTTCGTTTTGCCCCAGATCAGAGTGGATTTTTTTTAAACCAATTTCATTTTTAACAATATTTCAAATTACATTTGCACACTCCTGTTTTGTATCCCACACAAGCAAGAGCATCAAACAAAGTATCCTGTTTTTTAAACCTGTCATTTTTAGCATACAAACATTTGAACAACACAAGCATGGCTGAATAGTGTACACGGCCGCTCACCCGGCCTGAAATATTGCATTTCATCATTTCAACACTATATATCACATGACTGTGTATCGAATCATCATCACACTTTTTGCGTTCGCGTCCATCTGGAACGGAGGCGCCGCTGCTCAATGCGCCCAACTGAACCTGCCATTGGAAACCCGCATCGGCCTCAGCGAGGTCATCATTGAAGGCCGGGTAGTGGACCAATACGCCTTTGAAGGCCCGCTGTACGACATGATCTACACCACGCACGTCGTGGAGGTCTTCAAGGTGTTTGCGGGCGATGTGAAGAGTCGCCATATTGAAATCACCACCCACGGCGGCGTTTTGGGCGACAAGGCAGTGTCTGTTTCTCCATCGCTCGAACTGCACTCCGGCGCTTGGGGCGTATTTATGCTCCGCCAACAGAGCGGCTTGCCCATATCGGCCTCCGAAAGCCGGTTCTTATTGCCCGTTACCGCCTCCGCCGCTTTTATCGAAACCGTCAACACCGACCGCATCAAAGACGGCATCCGGGTTTTCGATGATCCTGCCGACTTGTATCAAACCATTACGGCAGCTACCGGGCGGCCTTACACAGAACTGAAGGCCCCGGAAACGCCCCATGCCGCCAAAACCATAATGATGCCGGCCATTACCAATATCTCACCTCTTTCAGTTGCGGCGGGCATAGGCAATACCGTCACCATTACCGGCTCCGGCTTTGGCGCCACGGCGGGCGTCGTCTTTTTCGACAATGCCAACGATGGCATCGGCGGCTCTTATGCGGGCACTTCTGCCGCTCACATCGTCTCATGGAACGACACCCAGATCGTCTCTAAGGTGCCTTCCAATTCGGGCACGGGCAAACTGTTTGTACAAACATCGGACGCTGTCAACTCCTCCCTCAGCAGCCAAACCCTCACGGTGTCTTACGGGGTGCGCAATGTCAACAGCACCGAACTGACTTACATGATAGATCATGGCACCGTTGGCGACGGCGGCTACCATTTTCATATCGGCACCAGCACCGCCAACAATGGCGTGAACATCCTCAATGTTTCGGGCGCCATAACCGCAGTAGAGCGGGCTATGCAAACCATACACAACACAGCGAGCGTGGCCATGTATGCCGGCGAAAACTGCGCTGCCACAGCCGTTCAAACACCCGGAGCAGACGGCGTCAACCTCCTTACCTTCGACAGCGATGCTTATAATCTGGTGAGCGTTTACGGCGCCGGCATTCTCGGAGTGGCCATTACCAATTTTTCCAAATGCGGCTCCTCGCAATGGGAGGTGGTCAATATGGATCTCATTTTCCGACGCCCGGGCGGCGTCAACTGGAACTTCGGTCCGGGCAATCCCGGCGGCGGCCAAATTGACTTTGAGTCGGTGGTGCTGCACGAAATGGGACACGCTTTTTCTCTGTCGCACATCAACAACACGGCTGCCGTGATGAACTACAGCATCAGTGCCGGTACCACGCGCAGAGCCTTTATGGCAGGCGCCGACCTCGACGGGGCGCAGTATGCACACAGCAGTTCATTGGGTTACAACCCACCCTTGATCAATTGCGGCGCACCCTTCGATGCTGCCCGAAGATACGGAGCTTACATAGAGGCGCAGGATTGCTCCCAATTGCAGGTATTGCCCGTAGAACTCGTTGATTTTCATGGAAAAGCAGAGGAAAAAGGAACGCGCTTGTGGTGGGAGACTGCCTCTGAGCACAACAACGACTACTTCGCAGTGGAACATTCTGCCGACGGGCGCTCCTTCCGCGAGTTGGTCCGCATACAGGGGGCTGGCACTGTCTCCGAACCGCAATTTTATGAAGCATTTCACAACCTGCCCGCAGCCGGCGTCAACTACTACCGCTTGGCGCAATACGATTACGACGGCACGCGCACTTTTTCCGACATCATTTCCGTGAAATTCGAAGGGCCGGAAACTTTGGCCTTCATTGCCCCCAATCCGGTGAGCGGCAACGAGATCAACCTTTGGTACAACAGCCCCAACGAAACACAAATAGAACTGGAAATCATTGCTTTGGATGGTAAAACCTGCGCAACGCAACGCCGGCAGGTACTGAGCGGCCAACAATACATCCATCTGTCTGTGGACAACCTGAACGCCGGCCTGTACCTGCTCCGAATCCGACACGGCAACGAAACGCAGGTATTGAAGTTTTCCAAAATGCGCCCATAACGCACCCTTGTGCGCTCGCCCAAAATCTCTTATCTTGCAGCCAAAACCAGTCCGCTATGGTCAAAATAAGTGAAAAACGACTGCTCAGCATCGCCGAATACCTCGTAGCGGAGGATGCCGCCGAGGCCCGGAATGAATTTCAAAACGGAAAAACCATCGAAATGGCAGGAGGAACTTTATCTCATAATGTGGTGAAAGGGGAAATCTTTACTTTAATCAATATGGCTATAAAAGCAGCCCATATTCCCCATCTGGTACTCAACAGCGACACGAAAGTCCGCATCGAATCGGACAATCGCTTTTTCTACCCCGATGTGACCATCAGCGACGGCACGCCGGTTTATTACACCACCCCCGAAGGTCGTACCCGCCGCGACATCATCATCAATCCCTTGGTTATTGTAGAAGTCCTTTCGGAGGATACCCGCTATTACGACAAAGGCGAAAAATTCGACATGTACTGCTCCGTACCGGGTTTTCAGGAGTACATCCTCATAGAGCCGGAGCAGGTTTGGGTCAAGTCTATGTTTTTACAAGACCCGGCCGAACACCTCTGGAAACACGAGGTTTTAACAGACAAATCAGCCCGGCTCCCCATTCGCTCTTTAGGATGGGAGATTCCTTTAGCGGATTTGTACACTGCCTTGGAGAAGTTGCCGAAAGAGGAGGAAGAGAAAGATGTAGAACAGTGAAGGGGTGACTATCAATATGATTTACATGGCAAGTCACCCCTTCACTAAGCTCGCCAACCAAAAAACGCCTGCCGGAAACACATCCCGGCAGGCGTTTTTTTATGGGGCGATGTTACGTTTACGATACCCTGGAGGTCTCGCAAACGCGCGATCAATTCACATCGCTCAAATTGCGAATATTCAACTGTGCATCCGTGAATTGCGATACTACGCCGGTTACCGTTACTGTTCCTGTGGGCACATTGGAGCCGGCAAAAGAAGCTGCCGTGCGCGTGAACAGTACCATCGTACTCGTGCCGTCGGTGATGTTTTTGCTGCCGCTGTAAGTGCCGCCCTGCGGGAAAGTGACGTTGACAATGCGCACCAATGTGGATTCCCAGGCTTCCAGATTGGCCAATACCTGTGCAATGGTGGCTACACGAGGCGTAGGCAAAGTGCCGGCGCCGGGCCGGGTAGCATTGGCAATGGGTACGTTGTTGAGTTGCAATAAACCGCTGAATTCCGAAAGCTCCACGCCGCCGATGTTGATGACCAACGAGTCGCCGACATTGAAGGTGTGATCTGCGCTGAAACGCACGATAATACCCGAAGCGCCGTCTTGGAGCGCGATGTTGCGCGTCGTCCAGTTATTGTTTACTCGGTCGCTGATGACTACGCCGCGAATCTGCTTGTTGGCCGCCACATTGGTAGTCGTGCCGCTGAACAGTGCGCGCACTTGTGCCACGCTGAGCAGGTCGGGATTGCCGCCGCTGCCGCCGCCGGTCACGTCGCTTGGGGCGCGGATGATGAGTTGAGGGGTATCGAACTGCGAAACAATGGCCGTCACGCTGACCGTACCGGAAGGATACGTTTGGCCGGCAAAAGTAGAAGCCGAGCGCGTGAAGATGACCGTAGAGCCGGTACCGTCGTTGGTCGTTACGTTGCCGGAATAAGTGCCGCCGGTGCCGCCGCTGAGGGTGGCATTGTCAATTTTCACCAAAGTGGACTCCCAAGCCTCGGCATTGGCATTCAGTTGTGCCACAGTAGCCGTGCGGGGTGTAGGCAATGTGCCGGGGCCTTTCGATACGGCCGCTCCTGCAGGCGTGTTGTTCACTTGCAACAGGCCACGGAATTCCGACAATTCTACCCCACCGACAGAGACCTCCACTTTTTCGCCCAACGCGAAGTTGTGGGCTGCCGTAAAGCGCACCACGATGCCGCCGGTTTCGTCTTGCAGCACGAGGTTGCGGGTGTCCACGCTGGCGGTAGCGCGGTCAGAAATAACAACTCCTTCGATGGATTTGCCGGTCGGGCCGGAAGTGGCGCCTCCTGCAAACAAGCTCCGCAACGATGCAATGGTGATGATGTCGCCCACCGGGCCGCCACCGCCACCGCAACGGGTATCGTTCATTTGCACATCGCTCAGCTCTCTGATCAACAACTGCTTGGTTGTTCCGAAAACGGTATATATGCCGGTGATGGAGCCTTTTCCTTTGGGAGTGAGATCAACGGCAAAAGTGGCAAAACCACTGGTGCGCACCACGATGGTATTGCCGTTGCAATCCTGGATGGTGCGATTGAGCGTACGAAGTCCCACCGCATCGGCGAAGAGTTCGGCAGTGTCGGCGGGCACAAATTCCACGTTTTCCAATTTGACCAAAGTGGTGATGTCGCCGCCTACCAATCCATTGATAGTCTTCACCTTAGGAGCTAATTCGCCTGCTTTTTTACCTCTAAAAATGAAAGCGCCCGTATTAACGATATTGCCCAAACGCACCGAACCGGTTTGGGTGTAGGTGTAGCCCCCCAACTGCGTCACTCCGCTGTTGTCGCCGAGTACAAGCCCCTTGCACTTGATGTAAATTTCCCTGCCGATGGGGAAGAAATTGTAAGCATTGGAAATGCTGATGCGCACGTCTATGCCGGCAGTTTCGTCCTGCAGGATGAAAGAGTTGAAAAAATTGCCGGAGCGGTCGTCGGCCACCACCACGCCTTTGATGATGACGTCATCTTCAATAGCGACGAAGGAACCTGGCGTTACTAGGCGGCTTTTGAGTTGCGCAATAGTGGTATTGGCAGTCAGTCCGGGGTCTTCGCCTTCCAATGGCGGTTCGTCAAAATTAAGGTCCACACAGGAAGGAACGATGATAGCCACAGCGGCCAGAAGAAGGATTGGGAAAAAGCGAAAAAGCATTTTCATTGGTTGTATTTTTTATTGCTAAAGTACATGTTGACGGGCTGATGCTTACGGCTCCCTACTCGTAGCTCGTAGCTCGCGGCTCGTAGCTTGAAGCTATATCCTCAAGCTCAGGTTAATAAAGAAATTCCGGCCAAAATTGTAGAAGTAGCGATTGGGAAACAGGTCCGGATTGCGGGTTTCAAAATCGAAGCGAAGCTGCTCGAAACCGCCGGTGATGAAGTTCTTGTTATCCAGCACATTGTTCACCCCTACGTTCAAATACAGATAGTATTTACTGCGGATGCGCCAGGATTTGCCCCCGAAAAAGTCCATAGTAAAGGTGGCAGGCGCCTGCTCCTGGTCCACGATATTGCGCAACAGCGGGTCGGTAGGATCAAGACCGTACACCGCGTTGGCTGTGCGGCGAATGGGGTTGAAATCCACCCAGATATTATCAAAGTAATTGAAATTGAGGTTCACAAACCAGAATTTTGGCGAGCTGTAATTGATGCCCGCCGTATAAGCGGTTTGCGGCATACCGGCGAGGCGGAAGTTTTCGGCGTAGATGTCAAATGCGCGGTTGTCGCCCAGTGTCAGGTCGCGCGGGTTGTCCAAATAGACATTGCCGGTGGGCCGGGAATTGTAAATGTACTGCCCCAGTGCCGCCACGCCCGATAGCTTGAGGCTGGGCGAAATTTTGGCTTCCAGTGCGAGTTCTAAGCCTGCATGGCGGCGATCCTGCCCGGTGATGACGTAGTTGACGAATGCGCCTTCCAGATCGTCGTTGTAAAAACGCAGGATACGCGCCTGATCGGAAAACTGCGTGAGGTAAGCTACCGCGCGAGCCTTCACATTGGGTGCGCGCAGGAGGTACCCGCCTTCTACGGAGAGGATTTTTTCGTTGGTAAGGTTCGGAATCAGGTCGGCACGAGTGCGCGGCGAGATGTAGGAATTATCGAAAAACGGTGCGCGGGTTTGATAAAAACCATTGACAAAGAAGTAGTTACGACCATCCAACTTGTATGTCACGCCGGCTTTGCCGCCCACATTGAGGAAGTTTTGCTTTTCGGAATTGCCGAACGAATTGTCTGGAAACATTCCGTTGCGCATCTTGCCGTTGCGCCAGAAGGTGGTCTGGCCGATGCTGCCGGAGATGAAAGCCTCCACATTGGGCAGCACATAAACGCCTTGCGCCCAGAGTTCGCCCCGCCGGATATTGGCATCGTAATCGTAGCCGAAACGGTCGCCCTCGTGAATGATGCGGGAAGGATCGTTGAGGTCGTTTTGAGCCACGTCGAAATTGCCGGGGAAGTCGCGAATGACGAATCGGTTGACATTCACGGCATAATCGCCGCCGAGCAGGTCGTCTATCACCTTGAAATTCTGCACAGTCTGGCGTTGGTAAACGGCCCCGGCGTGCAGTTTGAAGTTGTCGGTCAGCGTAGCCTGATAGTTGGAGCTGACGCTGAAATCGCGTATGTCGCTGCGACGTTCCTCGATGACGTATTGCGACCAAGCACCCTCCGGCGTCTGACCATTGAGCAGATTGGCATATTTCTGATTGAGCAGGCTGTTGCGGTTTACATCGTACAGCGCGGCCCAGTTGATCTGACTGATGTTGGGGTTGTTGCGAAAATCTTCGGCCACCTGTCCGCCTTCTTCGGTGCTCTGCTGGTTCACATAGCTGGGCAGGTAGCGGTAGTAGCTGGGGCGCGGATCGGGTGCGTCAAACCAGTCCAAACCGGTGTTCCCGTCTTTGCCTATTTGCATCGAGGCCGCCGTGATGAGGACTGCATTCTTGTGTATGTTCCAGTCGTGGCGAAGCATAAACACCGGGCGTTGTGTGCGCACTTCGCTGGAGTTGCGCTTTTCGCCGTTTTGGAACCCCCACAGCGGGTTGTAAAAATTGGTGCCCGTCAGATCATACAATTCACTCACACTGCTGGTGGAACGGCCCCTGCGAATGGGCGCGTCGAAGGCCGTGAAGTTGAGTGAGTGGTCTTTGTCAATTTTTTTGTCAACAGACAGGAAATAGGCCCAGCCGTCGAAAAAAGTGCCTTCCACATAGCCCTCCTGCGCCCAACGCCGTGAACCGGAAAGCGTAAATGCCCAGCCGTTTTGCATCAAACCCGTGGACCAGGTGCCCATGATGCGATTGCGAAAAGTGCCGTTCGACAAGGAGTACGACAGGCGCAATTGTTTGCGGTGGAAAGAGGCACGGGTATCTATGGCATTGCCGCCGCCCACGCCGCCGAAAGTGTAGGAAATAGGGCCTGTGCCGAGGTCCACCTCGCGGTTGCGGGTCACGTCGTTGAGGCCGCCCCACACGTTCCAGGTCACACGGCCATTATCCAAGTCATTGAACGGCAGTCCATTAAGAAATACGTTGACATACTCCGAATCGTAACCGCGCACCCGGAAACGGGCCGGGCCGAAAGTAAAAGCCGCCGCCGATACAAACACATCGCGCGAGGCCGTGAGAATGCCGGAGATGTTTTGGTTATTGCCCTCCACTTCGAGGTTGTCGTCCGACAGCGAGATGGTGGGAATGAGGTCTTCCTTCAGCGCCACGCCTGCTTCGCCTCGCGGCGCCAGCCCTATGGTACTCAGGTTTAAGTCTTTACCTGCTATAGATACATCCAGGTTGTACTCTACAAAATTGTCCAATCGGATATTGAGCTTGTAAGCTCCCGCAGGAATGTTCTGTAAAGAAAACCGTCCCTGTTCATCGCTCAACGTTGAGAACGAAGTGCCCTGCAGTGCTACCACCGCGCCTTGTGCGGGTTGTTGGTTGCTTTGGTCGAGCACGACGCCCGTAATGCGGGCATTTTGAGCGGAAGCTGTGGAAAGGAAGGAGATAAAAAATGCGTTCAGAACGAACGCCCAAGCGAGGTGACGCAGCATGTTGGCCGGTGTTGGTGAAAAAAGCGGCTCAAAGGTAATGCTTTCCACAGGAAAATGCGCAGCGGGGGAAAAATTAACATCCTGGTAAATTACTTTATCGCCGGAACTGCGTTAGTTTGTATAAAATTTGGAATTCATGAAAAACCATCTGTTCGTTTTAGCTTTCATTTTGCTGCCCCTGGCGGCTTTCTCACAACCCAAACAATACAAAATCGCCGCCATCGGATTTTACAACCTCGAAAACCTCTTCGATACCATCAACAATCCGCTGACCAACGACGAAGACTTCCTCCCCACAGGCTCTTACAGCTACACCACCGCCGTTTATGTTGAAAAACAAGCCAATATGGCCCGCGTCATCGCCGATATGGGCACCGAACTCAGCCCCGATGGAGTGGCCATTCTCGGCGTGGCAGAGGTAGAAAACCGCAAAGTACTCGAAGACCTCGTGGCACAGCCCACCATCAAAGACCGCAAATACCAGATCGTCCACTACGACTCTCCCGACCCGCGCGGTATTGACGTGGGGCTGCTCTATCAGGCCAAATACTATACCGTCACAGGCAGCAAAGCCATCCCTATGGTGGCTTATGAAGAGGGCGGCGAAGCCCGTGGCACCCGCGACATCCTCTTGGTCAGCGGTATCATGGACGGCGATCCGCTGCATGTCATCGTCGGTCACTGGCCCTCGCGCCGCGGCGGCGAGGCCGCTACGCGCCCCCTGCGCAATGCGGCTGCTCTGATCTGCAAAAACGTAGCCGATTCCATCACCTTAGCCGATCCCAACGCTCGCGTCATCATCATGGGTGACCTCAACGACGATCCCGTTAGCCCCAGCGTGCGCCAGGTGCTCAACGCCAAAGCCAAAAAAGAAGATACACCTGACCGCGGCTTCTTCAATCCGTTTTACGATTTTTATAAAAAAGGCATCGGCACATTGGCCTATCAGGATTCCTGGAATTTATTCGATCAGGTTATTCTCTCCCAAAGCTTAGTGAATCCTAAACTCGGCGGCTACCAGTACTATCAGGCCCGCGTATTCAATGCGCCCTACCTCTACCAGCAAACCGGCCACTTCAAAGGCTACCCGCACCGCACCTTCTCCGGCAGCACCTACATCGGCGGTTACAGCGACCACTTTCCCACCTTTGTGTATCTCGTTAAGGAAATTTCCGGGAAGTAGTAGGTTTTGGGTTGGAACGGGTGGCTGCTGGCTACTGGCTTCTACGGGTTGGAACGGCTGCTGGCTGCCGGCTACAAGCTGCTGGCCGCGTTTCCCTCGCGCTTAGCACTTGCCCACCGAAGACTGCCTACCGCTTACCGATACCCCCTCGCATTCGCGGAATTTCGCGATCTTCGCTAAAGTTCGCGTTAAAAAAAACGCATTTCGGGTTCAAGGTTTCGCGTTCCTCTCGCATTCGCGGAAATTCGCACCCTTCGTTAAAATTCGCGTTAACTATTCGCGTTTCGGGTTATAGGTTTCGGGGTGCTCGCTCCTCACACACTCACCCCTCACTCCTGAAAACCGCCCCAACCCTCCAACAACCGCGCCCTCAGCCTCGCTTTCACTTCCTCCGGTATGAACGCATGGCGCAGCGCCTCTAAGTTGCACTGCAACAGCCGCTCCTTTTGCCAGCCGAATACCCGCCGCATGGTATCGTATTCCTGCGTCAGCGTTACATCCGACAGCGCTCGCCCATCCGTGTTGATGCTCATAGAAACGCCGTTGCGCCATATTTTTTCTGCCGGATGATCTTCTATCGTCGCCACTACATTGGTTTGCACATTGCTGGTAGGACACAGTTCCAGATGTATGTCTTCCGATTTCAAAAAAGCCAGCAGAGCCTCGTCTTCCGCACTGCGCACCCCATGCCCTATTCTGGCCGGATGAAAATGCTGCAGCGTTTCCCACACACTTTCCGGGCCTTTGGCCTCGCCTGCATGAGCCGTTACATGTATGCCTTTTTCGCGGGCGTAGGCAAAAGCGCTGATGTGGTTGTCTATCGGAAAGCCGGCCTCATCGGCGGCAATGTCGAAACCTACTACCAATGTGCCTGCAAACTGCTCGGTCAAACGCACCGTTTCCATGCTTTGAGCCTCCGAAAAATTTCGCAACGTACACAGTATCAGCCGTGCCTCCACGCCCGTTTGAGCCATGCCTTCCGCCAGCGCCGCTTCCACCGTTTGTACCACCTCTGCCGGCGCCAAGCCCTGCTGCGTATGCAACAAAGGCGCAAAACGGACTTCGGCATAGATCGCCCCGTCCTCGCGGAGTTGTTCCATGAGATCCAACGTCACCCAGCGCAGATGCTCGCGGGTTTGCATCAGGCTAATGGCACTGACGGCACGGGAGATATAATCGGCCAGATCGGTGCATTTGGAGGGCGCCACATAGTCGCGGCGATAGGTTTCCCAGTCGGTATCCGGCTTAATTTTGCGCACTACGTCAAAACTCAGGGAGCAGTCCAAATGAAGATGGAGTTCAATTTTGGGCAAATGAAGGAATTCGCTCGTCACGGTAGTTCTTGTTTCTTATTGTAAACAGGAAAACGGGTATCGAACAAGACCAGCCTAAGCCGACAGCCCGATACCCGTCATCAACAATCTTACGCTTTTTTCACGGCCTCGTCGCGCAGTTCGCGGCGGAGGATTTTACCCACATTGGTTTTGGGCAATTCCGTGCGGAACTCCACCGACTTGGGCATTTTGTATCCGGTGAGATTTTCGCGGCAGAAGGCCAGCAGTTCGCTTTCGGTGAGCGATGCGTCCTTTTTTACCACAAAAATTTTGACCACCTCGCCTGATTTTTCATCGGGCAAACCAATGGCGGCGGCCTCCAATACCTTCGGATGGCTCACCACTACTTCCTCTATTTCATTGGGATACACATTGAAACCCGAAACGAGAATCATGTCTTTTTTGCGATCCACAATGCGGAAGTAGCCGTCTGGCTCCATCACGCCGATGTCGCCGGTACAGAGCCAGCCTTCGCGAATGGTGTCGGCTGTGGCATCCGGGCGGTTGTAGTAGCCCTTCATTACCTGCGGGCCGCGGCACTGGATTTCGCCAATTTCTCCTACCGACAGTACCTTGCCTGTTTCGTCTATGATACGCACGTCGGTGGAGGGGAACGGCAAACCAATGGTACCGAGGCGACCGCTGCCGTCAAAGGGATTGGCCGTAATCACCGGCGAGGCTTCCGTCATACCAAAACCTTCGCTCAGGAAGCAGCCCGTCACTTGCTGCCAGCGCTCGGCCACGGGTTTTTGCACCGCCATACCGCCGCCTACCGTGATCTTGAGTCGGCTGAAATCGCAGCTTGCAAAATCGGGGTGATTGAGCAGGGCATTGAACAGCGTATTCACCCCCGACACCAATGACACCGGGCGGGCTTTCATGATTTTGATGAGCGAAGGAATGTCGCGGGCATTGGTAACCAATACATTCTCAGCACCTTGCGACATGAGCGCCAGGCAGTTGACCGAGAAGGCAAAAATGTGATACAATGGCAACGGACACAAAGCCACCTCTTCGCCCTCTTTGAGGAAGGGCTGCATCCAGGCTTTCATCTGCACCATATTGGCCACGAGGTTGCGGTTGGTGAGCATGGCGCCTTTCGATACGCCGGTGGTGCCGCCCGTGTATTGCAGCAAAATCACATCGTCGGAATTGCCCTGAAACTGCGGCAGACTGAATTTGCGCCCGCCTTCCATCGCCTGCGTGAAGGAAACAGTGTTGGGCAGGGTAAATTTGGGCACCATCTTTTTGATGGAGCGCACCACGAAGTTGACGATGGCGCCTTTTGGGAAACCCAGCATCTCGCCGATGCTCGTCAAAATGATGGTTTTGATCTGCGTCTGACTGAGGATTTTCTCCAGATTGGAAGCAAAATTCTCAGCAATGATGATTGCCTTGGCCCCGGAATCATTGAACTGATGGAGCATCTCGCGGGGCGTGTAGAGCGGGTTGGTATTGACAATGACCAAACCGGCCCGCAATGCGCCGAACAATGCAATGGGGTACTGCGCGAGGTTGGGCATCATCAGCGCAATGCGGTCGCCGGGCTGCAAACCTCTGGAATGGAGGTAAGCGCCGAACTGCGTAGAGAGTTGGTCCACCTCGGCGAAGGAAAGCGTTTTGCCCATACAGGAAAACGCGGGCCGGTTTTTGAATTTTTTGAACGTCTCGTCCAGCATAGCCGTGAGCGTCGGGTAGGAATCTGCGTCAATATTGGCCGGTACGCCTTTGGGGTACAAAGAGAGCCATGGTTTTTCGTCTGCCATAATTGCCTGGTTTTAATGTATGATATTTGGTTGGTTGATGTCCTGATGTGCGATGTTGCAGCACAAAGCAATACGATGCTGCAAAGGCCAACAAAACTATGCAAAATCCGATAAATCGCAAGCAAAAGCCCGAAAACCTTTACAAAAGAGAAAAAAATCGGACTTTTGTGCATGAACAACGGCCAATGCGCTGTGTTCGTCATGGAACATCTCACCATTCAATAAAACGAAAATACCATGCTGTATCAAATTCTCGACCACGCACATTCCGGGTTTCGCTGGGTAGTGCTTTTGCTCTTGCTGGCGGCTATTTTTTCTGCTTTTCAGGCTTGGCAGAGCGGCCGTGCAGGCGCTTCCAAAATGTCGTTTTACGCCCTGATGGCCGCGCACATTCAGTTGCTGGGCGGGCTTATTTTGTATTTCATCAGTCCGTACGTCAAATTTGAAGGCGGCGTGATGAAAGACGCCGTAGCTCGTTTTTACACTGTCGAGCACATCAGTATGATGCTTATTGCCATCGCGCTCATCACGGTGGGGTACAGCAAGGCCAAACGCGCCGCCAACGATGCCGCCCGCGGCAAAACCACCTTCTGGTTCTACCTCATCGGCCTGCTCGTCATTCTGGCGGCCATTCCCTGGCCCTTCCGCAGCGGACTGGGCGGGAACTGGTTTTGAGGAACTCATCGAAATCAGGCTGCAAGCCACAAGCCCTTAGCTACAAGCAATGAACTGCAAGCCTTCGGAATCACATCCTGAGACTTGCAGTTCATAATTTTTTGTGCAACAGCACCATATCACGATAGGAGCTTGAGGCTAACAGCTTGCAGCTTGTGGCAAACAGCTAAAGCCCCCGATTATCACCTCCTTACCAGCAGCTTGCCCGAAGCTACCGTTTGCCCCCCGGAAACGATCTGGAAAAAGTACAAACCCTGCCTCATGCCCGAAGCATTCCACGTTGTCTGGTCGCCGCTGAAGGGTTGCGTGCCGACCAACTGCCCCTGTGCGTTCCACACCTGAAGCAAACCCCGCTCGATGCCGCCCGAACTGAGCCTGAACTGCGCCGAATGCGCCGCCGGATTGGGGAATACCGTGAGTTCCAATCCCGGCCGCAGCGCTACATCTTTTACATCCACCGTAATGAGGAAGTTTTCCTGCACGGTATGCAGCGTAGTGTTGGTAATGACCGGCTCGTTGAAGTCGAAATAGATGCCGGCGCTGTTGCGGATGGCCGTTCCCAGCGGCACATCGGGGCGCTGCCGGATGGAGAAGCGCACAAAACCATGCGAAGCCGGTTCATTCACGTTGCTGTCGGGCAGCATGATATTGGAAAACACGAACTGGATGGCGTTTTCATCAGAAAAATTGAACGCGTAGGGATGGCTGGATGTGCCGGGCCGAATGGACGCCGGATCGAGCCATTCGCTCAATGTGTCGCGGATGATGACCGTAAAAGCCGTGTCGGTGCCGGTGTTTTGGAAGCGGATGAGGTAGTCGAGCGGCTGGCCAGGCCGGATGAAGCCCTGTTCGCCCACGCCCAGCGGGAAGCCTTGTTTGTCGTTGGGGTCGTAAGCGCCGATATTGTCCCTGCAATCCAGGTCGTAGTTGGGCTTTTCATCGCCCAGGGCAAACTGGTTGATAAAACCGAAACTCGATTCGCCGGTTCCGCAGCCCTCCACGAAAGCCGCCTGATAGTTGTTGTCGGGGTGAAATGCTACCTGTCGGAGTTCCAAACGCCAGGTAGAACCGTTGGCCGGCAATTCCACCTGCCTCATCTGGCCGGAACCGAGCAGCAAATCATCCTCCATAATTTGGATCATAATATCCTCTATCACAATGTATTCCACAGGGTCGTTCATATCCTCCCCCTCATTGGTAATGGTAAACACCACCCGGTCGCCCTGACATTCGCCTTCTACCCGCAAGCTCGCCCCCGACCAGTTGGGGTCAATCATACAAGGCGCTACCGGAAACATCTCTGCGCTGATGCAGTGCGTCTGGCCCAGTTCTGCTTCACAACTCACCGATATGGTGACGGTAAATGTGCGGGTTTCAAACACATCCAAATCGCCCACATCAAACCTGTAAGTGCTGCCGTTTACCGACGCTACAGGCAACGAGCTTCCTACGAAAGTAAAAAACGGATCGAGCGTGACGTTGACATAGGCATCCTCGATGAGTTCGGATCCCTGATTGGTGTATCGAACCGTGTAAGTATTTTCAACACAGCGACGCAGAAATGGTATGCCGATGTTGACTTCCGGCTGTGGGCAATCGATATCGGAGCGCACGCCGAAGTTCACACCGAGGGCCTGTTCCATAGATTCGGCAAAAACTACCGGCTGTGCATTGTTGCATTGGATATTCCAGACGTTGCTGGAGGGCAAAACCACGCTCACTGTGTAACTTCCGGGCGGCACGTTGATGCGGTATTCGCCGTTGGGCAATGTGGCGCCAAAAAAACTGCTTCCCAAGGCTCCGTCAGCACGCACGACCCAACCGACAGGCCCGTATTCGCCCGTATCACCTTGACAATTGTCGTTTGCATCATGAAAAACCCGGCCCCGAATGCTGGAAAAATGAACCTCCTGGATGCGAAGCGAAGTAAGAGAGGTGCTGTTCACATCTCCTGTTTTGACGGCCACAAAATTGACTCCTGTAACATCGGCTGAAAAGTTACTGACGACCACCGACCCCGGATAGGCCAGCGACAAAGGATTGGCCGGATTGGGAAACTGATAGGCGGCGTCCACAAATCGCCAGGAGCTGTTGTTGGGAAATTCCTCTGTGACTCCCAGAATCAAATTCCTCAAATCAAAAGTGTCCAGCGCATTGATGATGCTGTTGCGATCCACATCCGCAGCAATGAATTGGTACGGAGACGTGAATGGTTCCGTACCTTCAATATGACGTACGATGAGTACGGCATCTAATGTGCTGACGCCATTGAGCGGGTCGAGGTCGTATTCGGGGCGAACGACATAGCTGCCGCCGACAGGTACTTGCACAGCATAATTGCCGTTTTCATCGGTCAGGGTTTGGGCGTTGACCTGGCCGGTGACGAAAATCGTTACGCCGGAAACTGATTCATTGTTTCGGGTGGCAATCCGACCGCTGATGGTGGCTTGCTGCGCCGACAAAGACACAGAAACGGCCATCAGCATCAGCCCGGCAATGAGGCGAAACATGGTGTAGATAGCAGACATGGGATGATTTTTTTTGGTGATGAAATAAAAGAACGATGCAAAAATGAGCCGGATATGCCGCCGGGGCAATGACAAATTTAGAAATTTGTCTATTCTTTTATTTTAAAAGTACAAACATAAACTCTTTATTATCAAAGGCTATTTTAAATATCTTTGTCTATTCAAAATTGCCGTTTCTCATCATGGAAAACACCCGATTGTGGCAGCTTTTGCTCACTTTGACGCCGGAAGAACGGCAGGGCTTGAAAAAATTTGTGGAAAGCCCCTTTTTCAATCAGCGCCCGGAAGCCGCCCGCCTGCTCGATGCACTGTTGATTTCTTTCAAAAAAGGCCGCCCGGCACCCGGCAAAGAGCAGGTTTTTGAGCAGGTTTTTGAAGGCCGCGATTTCGACGATCACCGGCTGCGCATGGCCATCAGTTTTTTGTATCAGTTGGCCCGGCAGTTTCTCACCGTGCAGGATTTTTTGGAGGATGAAGTGCATGTCGCCATCCGCGAATCGGAGGTGCTGCGCCGCCGGAAACTCTATGCCCTGTCTCGTCATTGCTTAGATTCAGCCCGTAATACACTGGATGTGCATAAGGTGCGCAACGCCGATTTCTTCGATCAGGAATACCGGCTGCTGCTGGAAGAATGTCGTTTGGAAATGAGCCGCCCCGGCGCCCAACCCGAACGGCTTCAAGCGCTTTCAGAGCAGTTGGACAAGGCGTTTCTCAGCCGGAAATTGTGGCAAAACTGCGCCCTGCTCTCTCATCAAAACATGGCCAAATCCGATTTCGGCCCCGGCTTGCTGGACCACGCCCTCGACGGCTTAGACGAACCCGCTGTGCCTGCCATCGCCATATATTTCTGGTACTATCGCGCCCTGACGCAACCCGAAAACAGCGAGCAACACTACCAGCGATTCAAAAAAATGCTGTTTGAACACGCCGATATTTTCCCCGGCGAAGAACTGCGCGACCTCTATCTGCTGGCCATCAATTTTTGTATCAAAAAGTACAATGCCGGCAATCAGGCTTTTCTGCGCGAACAATTGGAGTTGTATCAGCGGGGGCTGGAACACAGGTACTTTCTGGTGGCCGGCGAACTGTCGGCTTACACCTACCTCAATGTGGTGACGCTGGCCTTAGTATTGCAGGAGTTGGACTGGGCCGCGCAGTTCATCGAGGCGTACCGGCCCATGCTGGCGCCCGAAAGGCAGGAGAGTTTTTTCAGTTTCAACAAGGCGCGCCTCGAATACGCCCAAAAACGGCCCGGCCATGCCCTGCAACTATTGCAAAAAGCAGAGTATAAGGAGGTTTTGCTCGGATTGGCGGCCAAAACCCTGCAACTCAAAATCTATTACGAATCGGGCGAGTTTGACCTGCTTGACGCGCACCTGCAAAGCCTCAAAACCTATTTGTACCGAAAAAAGGTGATGGGTTACCACCGCGAAAACTATATGAACACCATACGTTTTACACTCAAACTACTGGAAATCAAGCCTTACGACCAAGCAGCCAGAGCGGCCCTGAAGCAGGCCATCGAACAAACCGGGGCCGTAGCTGAAAAAGAATGGCTGCTGGCGCAGTTGTGACAGACAGCCCCTCACTTCCACGCATAACTCACATTCAGTTCCGCCGAATTGCCCAAGCTCCGCCCCGCGCCATGCGTCAGGCCCACATCAAAACCGAAGCCTATTTTCAGTTGCCCATCGGCTATGCGCACCTGTTCGCCCAGCAGCACCCCGGCCTCAGCGTGCAGCGTCATACCCGGCGCCTGCCCCATCGAAACATTCAGCCCCGTGCCCGCCCACACCAATTCGCTCACTTGCAGTCGCACATTGGCATCGGCATTCAGGCCGCCGCCCGGCGCATATTTCAGCCACAGCGAAGGCTCGGCAAAGGAGGTGGTATTGCCCAACCAGGGCGTATCCAAATACCCGCCCAGCACCAAATAAGCGTGCGGTACCCGTCGTATGCCGATCTCGAAATTTTCCTGCCTGAACGGGGTAAAAAAACCGAAAGTTTGCGGCACGGAAATGCCCACATAGTACTTGTCGGAATGTTGGTAAAACGCGCCCATCCCGATGTCGGGGCGCAGGGTCGTCACATTGCTCAGCGCTACATCTGCCGGATTGGGAAACTCAATTTCGCTCACTTTGGCCCGGTACTGTACCAAGCCCGCGTGCAGCCCTATCGTGAGGGTATGCGTCGTGCGCCGCCCCATTTCCATGCGGTAGGCGTAGCGCCCATACACGCCCGTCTGGCCTATTTTCCCCGTGCGGTCGTTCAGCAGAGCCAGGCCCCACACGCTGTTGAATTTCTCCTGCACCCACTCCCAGTTGAGCCATTGCGTGCGCGGCGATTCCGGCACATTCCACCACTGCTCGCGCCAGGTAGCGCTCAGGGTCATGGTGCGATTGTTCAGCACATAATGCCCCGACAAAGCCGCCGGATTCAGCAGGCTCCATTGGTCTCGATACACCGTAAAAATCGGCGTCTGCTGGGCTGCCAATTCCGTTGCTCCGACACAAAGTGCAGTACACAAAAAGCACATTTTCAATATCTTATAATTTTTCATAGACGGTGTTTTTTTTACCTGAACAAATGCACCACCCCGCGCTGTGCCTCGCCCACCTGCACATTGCCGTCAAAGGCCCGCAACACATAATAATACGCCCCTTCCGGCAGGGCATTCCCGCTCCTGTGCGCATGGCCCCGCCAGGGATTCCCGTTGTCGTATTGTTTTTCTTCAAAAACCAGATCGCCCCAACGACTGAAAATCTGCATTTCCACCCGCGAAAAACCATTCAAACCTTTGATGGTCAATTGCCCGTTCAGTCCGGGGTCGTCCACGATCAGACCGCCCGGAACTGCCGGCATGTTCAGCACTTCTATCGTCACGGTAGCCGTATCGCAGGCCGTGCCACAGCGCGCACCGGGATTGCACACCACATACTGGAAGCTCACCCGCCCGCGAAAATCTTCCGTCACTGTGTATCGAAACCTGCGCCCGTCCAACAACTCCAACTGCCCCACCGCCGGCCCTCCGAGGTACGAAAGCACCGTGTCCGGCAGCCCGCTCAGGTTGTCGTTCAGCAGCACCTCCATCACCAGCACATCCTGCACGCGCTGCAAGGTGTAGCGGTCGTCGTTCAGTACAGGCGGCGCTTCCACGGTCACCGTCACGGTATCGGCTGCCGAAAAAGCGCAACCTTCCAAACTCACCTGCCATACAAAGCGATTGGGGCCGCGCTGCAAATTCCGCGCAAGCGTCTGTTCGCTCGCCGCATTGTCCACCGTAGCTGCGTTCAAGGGCAGCCACCTTCCGGTTCCGCCCAGAGCCGGCAAAGCCCGCAGCGTCACCGTACCGGCAGCGCACAATACCGTGTCCAACATGGCCACCGTAGCCGCATCATCGGGCAGACTCTGCACCTGCACCGGCGCGCCGCCCACGCGAATGGAACGGCAGCCCGATGAATCGCGCAAAGCAAAATACTGCCCGCCATAAGCGCCGGAAGCTGCCAGTATGCCCACCCTCGGCAGCACGGTTGTCAGCGAATCGCCGTTGGGAATGAACCACACATAGCGCACATTCGGCGAGGGGTAGAGGTCATCGGCCTCCAAGCGGATGGTATCGCCCTGACAAACGCGGGCCGGCGCCGCCACTGCGTAAACGGGCTGCGCCACGCAAGCTCCTCCCCCACCCTGTCCGGCTGCCACGCTCGCGCTGCCGCTGATGGTACACTGATTACCGTCCGTCACCGTTACGCTGTAATTTCCCGGCGCTAATCCGCTGATAGTAGGCGTATTACCTCCGTTGTTCCATGCAAAAGTATAGCCGCCCGTGCCGCCGGTTGCAGCCGCAGTAGCCGTGCCGTCGTTGACGCCGGCAGTGGTTTCAGGCGTTGCACTTACATTCAGTTGAAGCGCAGGCGGATCGGCGAGGTTGATGCTCCGGGTAGCCGTGCAGCCGCCCGCGTCGGTCACGGTCACGCTGTAGGTTCCGGCGATTAGTCCTGTGGGATTTTGCTGCCCGTCCAAAGCGTTGACATTCCAGTCAAAATTCAGGCCGCCCGTTGCGCCGCTCACCACGAGGTTGATGCTGCCGTTGGAGCCGCCGTTGCAGGTGGGATTGGTACCCGAAATTTGCAGTGTAATGTTGCAATTGGGCGAACCGATGCTGAAATTGCAGGTCTGCTGACAGCCGTTGGCATCTATTACATTTACGGTGTAATTGCCTGCTAACAAGCCGGTTATCGTTGCTGTGCCGGCTGCCGCCTGATTTTGAGAACCGCTCGCCGCGCCGCTCCAGGCAACCGTGTAGCCCGCCGTGCCGCCCGAAATCTGCACCGTTGCCCGACCATCGGAGCCACCGATAACGGAGACGGGATTGAGCTGTGCGCACACGAGGCTCAGGGCTGCCGGCTGTGTCAAACTGATCGAAGTGGAGGCCGTGCAATTGGCCGCGTCGGTCACGGTCACGCTGTAGGTTCCGGCGCCGAGTCCGGTGGGATTTTGCTGCCCGTCCAAAGCGTTGACATTCCAGTCAAAATTCAGGCCGCCCGTTGCGCCGCTCACCACGAGGTTGATGCTGCCGTTGGCGCCGCCGTTGCAGGTGGGGCTGGTACCCGAAATTTGCAAAGTAATGTTGCAATTGGGCGAACCGATGCTGAAATTGCAGGTCTGCTGACAGGCGTTAGCGTCGGTTACGGTCACGTTGTAATTGCCTGCTGTCAAGCCGGTTATCGTTGCTGTGCCGGCTGCCGCCTGATTTTGAGAACCGTTGGCCGCCCCGCTCCAGGCCACCGTGTAGCCCGCCGTGCCGGCCGAAATCTGCACTGTGGCCCGACCGTCGGAGCCACCTACGGTGGAGGTCGGATTCAGTTCTGCGCAGGAAATGCTCAGGGCCGCCGGTTGCGTGATGCTCACACTGCCGAAAGCGCGACACAGGTTGGCGTCTGCCACAGTGACGAAGTAGGTGCCCGGCCCCAGATTGGAGATGGTGGCCGAGTTGCCGCCGTTGCTCCAGGTGTATTGGTAGTTGGGCGTGCCGCCGGCGGGTGTGGCGGTGGCGGTACCGTTGGCCGCGCCGTTGCAAGTGATATTTGTACCCGACATCCCGACCGTGAGCAGTGGCGGATTGCTCAGGGTGTGCGAGGCCGTTGCTGTGCAGCCTGCCGCATCGGTGGCCGTCACGGAGTAGGTTCCGGGGCCGAGGCCGGTGATCGTGGGCGTAGTCGCGCCGGTACTCCAGGCATAGGTGGTAGAACTTCCGCCGGGGGCTGAGGCCGTCAGTTGGCCGTTGCTTTCTCCGTTGCAGGTGGTGGACGTCGGTGTGATGGAAACAGAGAAGCCGGAGCAGTCGGCAATGGCGGAGCAGCCTGCAAATGCGTAAGTGTCGTTGCCGCCCGCAGTGCGGGTAGCGGTGACGAGCGTTCCCGGCATGACCGCGCCGGCTGAAAGGTTTAAAGTCCAGAATCCCAGCGCATTGGCGGTGGTCGTCACCAGCAGCGTTCTTCCCTGACAAGGGTCGCCGGCAGCGCAGCCTGTGTCGTTGTAAGTAAATATTTCGATGAGATTGCCGCCCGACGCTGTGCCACGAATGCGCTGTGTATTGGCTTCGGTGATGGTGGGGGCTGCCGGCGAGAGCAGGCGAAAAATGCCTACAGCCGCATTGCAAAACATGCTGTTTTCAGTTATCCGCAGAGTGCCTCCGGTGGCATTGGCGCGCACGCCGTTGCTGCCGTTGTGGGAAATGACGTTGTTGCGAACGATGGCCGAGGAGGGCGCATTTTCAAACAAGATGCCCTGAGCCGAATTGCCGGAAGCCGCCCCCGACGCTGTTTCCCCAATGAAATTGTCTCGGATGAGCGGCGCCACTGCAGGATCAACCATCCCGGTGGGAGAAATATCGCGGACAATGATGCCTATTCGATTGTTATACAAATAGTTATTGTTCACCGTTGCATTGTCTCCGGAGATGCGAATGCCGCTGCCTCCCGGCGCAGGACTGTTGAATCGGGTGAGGCTCAGGCCCCGCACCGTCACATTGGAAGCGGAGATGACTATGCCCTCGCCCAATGCAGAAATGAGATTTCCGTCAATGACCGCGCTTTCAATGGCCATACCGTCAATGAGCGCATTGGGCTTGGTAATGGCGGGCAATGAGCCGGTGAGACTGATGGTTTGCACGCCCGCTGCGGGTATGTTGAAAACGATGGTGGTGAGCGGCGTCACGGTGTTGATGCAGTCAATGGCCCAGCGGAGGGTGTTGGTGCCGGCGTCGGCATTGCTCGTGACGGTCACATTGCCGGACGTGGGGCATTGGGCTTGCATCCATTGGGCAAGACAGAGGAAGGCCGGCAGTAGAATCCATGAGTTTCGAAGGTGCATTGATATTTGTATTTCGTAAAAAAGGCAGGCCTGACCCCGGCATCAGCGGATCAGATATATCGGCAGGTCGGCATCCAATTGGTTTTCAGGCATAAACGGCGTTTGCGAGGTGGGCGCGTTGGGCAGGGTGGTTTTCACCAAATCAGGTACCCGGCGGCGCAGGAAGTTGTACAACTCACCCAGACGAATGATGCCGTCATTGTCTGCATCGGCCTGAAAACTGCCCTCTCGGTCGCTTACGCTCGTATTGGCGAAAGCCTCCAAAATGGCTTTGGTAAACGCGCCGTTGCCCCAGGCCGGGTCTTCGTACGACTTCTCGGTGCTGCTGCTCGAACTCAGCGTAGTAATGCCCGGCTGCGCAATGGCCAAGTCGTTAATGGCTTTGCTTACCGCTCCGAAGCCCTCTTTGGCGCCCCCGCTATGACAGGCATCTATGAAGATAAGTTTCTTGCAATCAATGCCTTGCAATACTTCCAGAATGTCGGTTTTGTAATCAATGGCGATGCGCTCATATTTCGGGTTGTAGCCGGTTTGGAGCACTTTGAAGCGGTTTTCGGAAATTTTGCCATGCGAAGAAATGAACACCAGCAGCACGTCATTGGGCGAAATTTGCTGGTCGGTAGCGAGGTAGGCCAGATCGTAAAATGCCTGCTTGATGCCGGTGAGATCGGTTTTGTCGGGCGTGACGAGCTGGTGCGTAAAGACGTTTTGAAACAAGCGCCCTTCTCCGCTCTGGTTTTTAAAAGCGGCGGCAAAATCGGCGGCATCTTTGGCGGTGTATTTGAGGTCTTCGTGCTGCGCCCCTATGGCCAAGAGGTGCAAATTGGAGCGCTGCGGCTGATATTCCACTTCAATTTCATCCGAGAGGCTGCCGTTCACCCAGATTTGCAAGGTGTTTCGGCCGGGTGCCAGCGGAATTTTGTTGCGGTAGGAATAAGTGTAGTAGGCATTTTCCCGCGCCGGCGGCGAGAGGTCCTGCTCGTTGAATTTGGAACCTTCCATCAGCACGGCGTTGTGTTTTACTTTGATGTCGGTAGTTTTTACAGGTTTCTCATCGAGGATGGTGGCCTTGTATTCAAATTCCGGTTTGTTCGATCTCACTTTGTACGTGCCGGTTTCATGCGGTGCGGGATCGGTCCAAAGAATGACGGGGCCGTCCGCTATGACGCCGCGCCCGGTGGATGCGCCCCATTCCAGCGTTTTGCGCACTTTTTCGGCGCCACTCTCTTTGGCTACGGCCACAATACGCACCTGCGATTCCTGAAACTGCGCCGTTTTGATGAAACTGAAGCGCACCTCACGCCGACTGTGAGCGGCCAATGCGCCCAATACCTGCGCGCTTTGCCCCGCCGCCCGAATGCCCGCCGGATAGCTGAAACTCATTTCTACCGGGCCGGATGCCTGGTCGCCCGTGTTGGACAATTGCACCGTGAGCAGCACCTCGTCGGAGGCGTTACCGGGGGCAAAACGGTAGTCGGCTATGCCCAACTCTGCCGGCTTTTCGCGCCGTACGGCGATGGTTTTCTCTATGGTTTTCAATGACTTGGAACCGGCGCTGACCTCTATGCGCAGGCTATGCTCGGCCTCGGCGGCAGCGGCGGCGCTCTCTACCGGAATGGCGATGGTGCGGCGCTCGCCTTTGGCCAAAGTGCCTGCGTAGTTGGTGCTCCACACGTTGAGACCGCCTTCTGCGCCCGACACTTCGATGCGGAGTTCGGGTACGTCCATATCGGAGGTATTTTCAATGGGCAGGGCCAGCCAGGAAGCCAAGCCGGGCCGCAGTGTTTCGTCGGGGGTTTGCAATTTCACATCCGACATTTTCAGCGCGGGCACATCGCGGATGCCCGCCCAGAGGCTGCCGGCAGCGGGGTCTATGAGGTGCATGACCCAAGCCTTGCCTCCGGTAAATCCGGCTGCTGCGAAACTGCCGTCGAACAGCGCCGTGAGGCAGCGCAGCTCGTCGTTTTTGTCGGTGCCGAGGTATTGTTCCCAACTCAGCTCCCCCGCGCGATTGGTTTTCGCCAACAAGCCCATCGGGGTGCGGGCGCCGCTGCGGTGCGAGAGCGAGGAGCCGGCCAGAAGGAAACCGCCGTCGGGTGCATTGGCTACGGCGTAGGCCACATCAGCGTTTTTGCCGCCGAAGGCTTTGTCCCATTGGCGGGCGCCGTCGCGGGAAGTTTTGATGAGCCAGAAATCGGTTTCGCCGGCGCCTTTGCTTTTGGTGAGGCCGGCAATGAGGTAACCGCCGTCGGCTGCGGGCGCCAGATGCAGGGCTTCGTCCCAGTCTTTGTCGCCGTAAAATTTCTTCCACAGCAGCTTACCCTGTGCGTCGGTTTTGGCAATGTAGGCATCGCCGGCGCCATTGGGGGCCTTTTTGCCGGAGGTACCGCAAAAGACAAAGCCTCCGTCGCGGTCGGCGGCCAGCCCGCTGATGGTTTCAAATTCTTCGCTGCCCAATTGCACTTCCCACAGCACTTCATTGCCCGACAGGCGCAGCAGCCACACGTCGCCGCCCTTGCGCCCTTCGCGGTGCCCGGCGGCCAGCAGGCTGCCGTCTGCTGCAGTGACTATCTTTTTAAATTCATTTTTACCGCCTGTTCCGCCGAAGCTGCGTTCCTGCACTTTTTGGCCCCGGTCGTTGTACCAGGCTATGCGGGCCATTTTGCCCAGCGTGCCGGCGGCTGCAAACCGCCCATCGAAAGTGCCGGTTACTGCCTGAAAATCAGAAGCTTCGGCATCGTTGGCCGTGATGTCGGCGATGGTTTGGCCGTTGCTGCGCTCCAACAACAACAGGCGGGCTTTTCCGCCGGCAGTGTTTTCGCCCGCTATCAGCAGGTAGCCGTTCGCAGCCTGACTCAGGGCATTGATTTTAAGGCCCGGCCATTGGCGTTCCCAGTCTTGTTGCAAATGTTGGCTCATGGCGCTCAGCGCCGGCAAGAGCAAAAGCAGAATACGGATGGTTTTCATGGTCAATGTAGTATTACCTCGCGTTTACCTCCAGCACCACAGGCACTATAAACCCCTCGGCGCGGGTGGCTGCATAAAAGGAAATCTGGTCGTCAGAGTAGATGATGTCGGCTGCGGGTACGGCATAAGCGCCCAATGTGGCGCGGATATTGACTGCCAAATCGCCCGCTTGTTGGCTAACTATTTTTGCAAAAGTATCAATTGTCTCGATTTTTTTCTGAGAAAAAAGCACCACCAAGCGATCTGTGCCGGCGTGTGCGAGCTTCAAGGCTTTCTGCGGACCGGGAATGGCCACCTCGGAATCCTTGGAAATCAACAACCCGCTTTCGTTGCACCCCTCGAAACGAGCATCGAGCGCCTCCGATCTCGGCCAGTGAAAATGCACCTCATTGCGGGCATCCACACTAAAAACATAGAGGTATTGGTCGGCGGGCATATCCTGCAAAATGAGTTGAAACAACTGCCCTGCCTGCCAGTCTTGCCGTTGGAGTTGATACACAAAACCCTGGCGCTGCACGGCCTGCGTTTCAAAAACCGGTGCGCCCGACTGCGGCTGCCAACCCTCCAAACTCCGAAATTCCAGCTTGCCCGAAAGGCGTTGCAAGGGGCGAACAGCCGGCTCTTCCGACTGATTTTCAGTCATTTCCGGCATGTCTTCGGCGGCTAAGCGCATCACATAAGCATATTTGCAAAAGCGCCCGAAATCGTTGTATTTGATCCAGATGAAGCCTTGGTCGCCCCAGTTTTGGCCCCAGGAATTCATCAGCCTGAAAGCGCCTTTGCGGTCGTCGTAGCCTGTCACTACCATAGCATGGCCGCCGGCGGGCGCGGTGTTGCCCAATTCGGGGTGCCAGTACAGGGCGTTTTGGAGTTGGTAAAAATTGCGCAGCACGTTCATGCCTACCACCACGGGTTTGCCGGCGGCCAGCACGCGTTTGGTCAGCGCTGTTTTCTGTGCCGGGTCTTCATTTTGGCCAAAGAGCGTCATGTAGTCGCTGATGCTGAAACGGCGGGCGGTTTCCACGGTGCGCTCGTCGGGTTGCTGTTCGCAATTGTTCACGTCGAAGTCGAACTGCCCGGCCAGACAATTGCCTTTTTGCTGCAACAGGCGCAGCGCGTCGCTGATGCGGGCGCCCTGGGTACAGTCTCCGGTTTTGATCTGGTTGTACAAAAACAAGGCGGAATGTGCGTTGCGGGTGATGAGTGCGCGGTCGGTGCATTGGTTCAGCATGGCGCGCTGTATGCTGAGGGCCGCATAGCCGGTAGCCCAACCCACGCAGGAAAAAATGTACCCCTGATGCCGCACTTCCGGGCAGTAGGCCGACCAGTCCACCGATACGGGCAGCACGGCCTTGGCGCCGTCTTCGGGAGCCATGCGCGGCAGGCTTTCGTAGCGCTCGTCTTCTTCGAGCAGGCCGCCGGCGTAGGCGGGTTCGCTTTGTGCGGCGAGTTGTGCTGTGCCGACAAAGAGCAGATAAAGGAGGAGGTACCGCATGGTGTTGAGAATTATAATATTCAGTGATCCTTCTTCGCCGGTGTTTCCACTTTTTTGGTGTCCGTTTTTTTGCCGGCGGGTTCGGGCGTAGTGGTAGTGGCTTTGGTTTTCAGGGGCGACCACTGCCCTCCGGTGCTGTCGGCGGGCGGGGTGGCCGGTATTGGGTCGGGCTGGTATTGCCAGTCGGCGGGAGCGCCCTGCTGCGTGTTCGAGTTTTTTACCTGATTCACGGTTTCGTTCACGCGTTGGAGGCGCTGCTGGAGCATTTCATCGCGGGAGGCATCGGGGCGGATGAGTTCGGATGGGCGGTCGAACTGTTCGTAGCGGGAATTGCCGCCGGCGAGTTCGTCCCAGTATTGCCAGCGATAGGGCTTCACGAGGTTGTCCTGCAAGTATTTATCGTTGTAAAACCTGGCTTCGCGGCGGATGTCGCTGAAGTGTTTGGTGAGACCGTTGACCAAGCCCACCAATTCTACCACGAGCAGCAGGATGGCGCCGCCGTCCACTTGTTCCTGCGGGATGGAGGCATCGGCGAGGGCCTGCATGAAGTTGGTGTTGTAAAAATCGGAGATGTCCTGCAATTTGAAGCGCAGACCGTCGGAGTACATCTCCGGGAATTCGGCGATGGACTTGAGTTTTTTCTCATTGAGGAAGTCCTGCTTGATGTTTTCGAGCAGTTGGTTGGCGCGGGTGGCGGTTTGGTCGTGGGCCGAGCGCAGGCGGAAGACTAATTGCGGATCGAGTTGCATGGAGGAGGCCTGGGTTTGCAGCACCTTGCTTTCGCACTCGATGCGGAGGTCGCGGAATTTGAGCATAAACTCCGTGTTGAGGAAGTTGTGCAGGGCCGGCGCGGTTTTTTTGTCGGGCTGGGCCTGAGTGCCGGCAGCAAAAAGGAAGCAGCAAAGAATAGACAGCAGTAAGGTTTTCATGGCAATGATGTGTTTTTTTGGAGAATGTGTCGGCAGCGGGAAGAATGTACCCAATATCGGAGCGATTTTTTTTGTCTCGGTGAGAAAGGCCGTTGCGCCAGGGATAGGAACGGAATGGCGGCGGGCAGGGATAGTAGAGACATTGCATGCAATGTCTCTACCCTTGCCCGCCGCCATGCAGTGGATAGCCCGCCACGCCCGCCCGATGGCTCCCTCCATTGGAGGGTCGGGGAGGCAGGTAGTGGCGTGGGGCGCCCAAAAATAAAAAACAGCCGACGCCGAAGAACGACGCCGACTGAAGATTGGGACGATAACGGTTGGTTATTATTGGAAGCTATCTAAGTAGGTTTCCGTCACTAAGCCGCGCAGGGATTCGCAGCCGGCGCCGATGCGGGAGTTTACGAAGACCACTATTTCGTAGCCGTTGGGCAGGAAGACCGCCACGCACTGCTCCTGGCGAGGGTTGTTGGCGCAGTCGCCGTCGCGCCATGCGCCGTTTTTGTTGTACAATTTGCCGGCCGGCGTGTTAATGATCTGGTCAATGCCGAGGCGGTTGTCGAGCAGGAATTGCGTGCGGTTGGCGGGCAGGATGGTGTTTTTGCGGCGGGCGTGGTCCATTACTTTGAGCACTTCGGTGACGGAGAGTCTCCAGCCGGCGCCGCCGCTCATGGTGGAGAGGTCGCCGGAGTTCCAGCCGGCCTGATTGCCGTGCGGAAAGCGGTAGGCCAATGCCCCGCCGGCTGCGGGAGCGAAACCTGCGTTGGCTACGCCTGCGGGGTTGAACACCTTGGTTTGCACATAGTTGCGATAGGAACTGATGGTGACCATATCCCAGATTTGGTCGTTGAGGACGCCGAAGTTGGAGTTTTTGTTGATGTTGCCGTTGATGACGGAGATGAGGATGCGGCAGAGGCCGAAGTTCATGTTTTCGTAGTCGTAGCCGCCCACGCCGGGAACGCCGGCTGCCACGCGGGTTTTCATGGTGTTGAAGCTGGAGGAGGAGCCGCCTGTACTGAAGCCGGAGCGGTGCTGGAGGAGGTTGCGGAAGCTGATCTGGCCGATGTTGTTGCCTTTGGCCCAGTAGTCGGGCAGGTAGTTGATGATTTTGGCGTCCACGGAGATGCCTTTTTCATCGAGCAGCTTGAGCATGGCGATGCCGGTGATGAGCTTGCTGACGCTGGCGACGTGCATGCGGCGGTCTAAGTTCCAGCCGAGGCTGCTGTTGGCGGGCGTTTGCGCCCAGTTCCAGATCAGGGTTTGATTGGGCGCGCCGTTGAGGCGCAGTTGCATGGCGTAGCCGGTCACTTTGTCTTTGATGGCGGCGTGGAATTTCTGCGCAAAAACATTGGAACGGAATGTGGCGGCGGGAGCAGGCATGGGCGCCTGATTGGCGCGCTGAAACTGAAAACCGATTTGCTCGGCTTCCTCATAGCTCTGTACATTTTGCAGATGGGTAGGGCTGATTTGGTAAGCAGATGCCTGCTGTTGTGTGATGCCGGCGGGCAGGGGCGTGGTGGTGATTTGCTGGGCATGTGCAAACGCGCCCACAAAAAGGGCAAAGGCGATGCTGAGAATGGAAAAGATTTTGGTGGTTTTCATGGTTGAAAAAAGGTTTTGGATATGGTATGAAAAAAAGATTTGTGCCTACTCTGATCGCTGCTTTTCGGCTTCCGCAGTGAATGCCACAGTGCGTGGTGTTCGAGGGAATGTGTCGGGAGGGGAAAAGATGTACCCAGGGGAGGGAAGTTTTTTTGTCACTAATCTGTCACTAATCACGAAAAGTGTACCAGTAGTTTGACAGACTCGGCATAAATGTTTCAAATTCCATAGACGCAGTATCGGGCTTGTCGCCGGCCCTGGGGTGTTCCGCAAGAGGCTCCGCACAACAAAGTGCAACCGCACAACACGTCGGCGGGAGGGGGCGCGCTGCGCGCGTTTATCCCCCTCCCGCCGACGTGTTTACTGTTGTGCCCTGAATGTTAGCGGTAGTTGTTTTTCTGTCGTTACTGTATTCCATAAGTTGTCCATAAATAATCAATTGCTTTCTCTAATACTTTGTCATTTTGTGCAGTAATATCGGCTTTTGTATTTTTAATATAAACTTGTGGAATATGTCCTACGCCGTCTAAACTTTGCCCATTAGGTAAAAGAAACATTTGTATAGAATATTGATATGTCCATCCGTTGGGAAGAAAGCGATTGTTGCTTGTCGTGGAAAAGTCGCCTGCTGTGATATCGCCTATTTGCGTCACTTGTGCAAATGATTTCATATGCAATAAAAAAACTTCACCTGCACTAATTGTGTATCTGTCCGTAAGTACAATTACGGGTTTTAAAAATTGTTCTGTTCCTTGTGGCTTTGCAAAATGCTTTGAAATTGCATCAAAGTCGGAATGATTTTTCCCATTTCTTGTTTGCACTGTATAAATAAAATGTTCGCTATCTGCAAAAGCACCTGCAATACGGTCTGCAAAAGCATCATCACCACCGCCATTGTTTCGTATGTCCAATATTATTGCTTTGTGGTTTTTTAAAGAAGCAATTACATTGTCAATTTTATTGGGGTCGTTACTATCCATTTTTCCAAGATAGATATACCCTATATTTTTGTTTTTTATTTTAGCAAAACCAAATTCATCATTGTCAGCAACATTTGAATAATTGTCGGTATATTTTGATTTTACCAAACTTAAACTAAATTCATCAATGGCTTGCACATTTAGTGTATTTCCTGAAACGTAATATTGGTTTGTTGCTGGATTGCCAATATAGGTGTGGCTATCATCTAAATATTCTATCATTTGAGAAAAAATATTGAACAGTTGAGCATCCGTTGTGCTGGCTGTAACTTGTGGTTTGAAAACGGTATTGATACTGTCCCAATTTCTATGTCTTGCCGTGAATAAGCCATAATGTTGGTCTATATCTTCCCAAAATATGTTATAATTATTTATGGGATTGTTTGCTTCTTCTGTACCTAAAATCATTTTTTCGCAAGACGAAAAAGTGATGATAAATAGTGTTGCAATAATTAGGTTCTTCATTTTTTAAAATTTAAAATTTAACCCTGTTTGTACTTGGTTTTGCAAATGTATTAGCTTGTTTGCCCCTGTAACTTTTTGCAGATTTAAGTTATAGTTTACTGATAAATCAATGAATTTGTTTACATTAAAATTATATTTGGTTATCCACGAAAAACCGTAGCATTTGTTGAATGTAGCAAGTTTTCCATTGAAGAAAATTTTTGCGGGACTGTTTTGATTTTCAATAATAAATTCATTTCTTCCATTGTAAGGTGGTCTTGCTAATAGTTGAAGAAATGGGATTGAGATTGTTGAAAAAATTTGATTGCGTTTGTTTATTAAGTAATTGGCTTTAAAATTTAAAACTAAACCGTGAGTTGCCCAATAACTAAATGCTTCATTGTCGTCCCATTCAAAATACAATAGATTTGTAGTATAACCTGCACCTGCATAAAAATTATATTTATTGGATTCAGACGTTTTTATTTTACGATAATAAGAAGCATTGATTTTTCCATAAATGAAATTTGAAGTTAAAAAAGTAGAAGCATCGGTTTTTATTTTTCCTGAACTGAAATCTACGGCTACTTCAAAAATATTTTTTCTTCTTGGATTGTGTCGCAAGTATTGCACCGAAAATAAATGTCCGCTTTCTTTGTAATGTAGTGGTGAAAAATTTAGGTCTTTTAGCAAACCACTATTTACACCATAAGATAATGCAATGGTGTTTTTTTTCTGTGCTTTCAATGACAATGAAAACAGTAATAATATGGGTAATATGAATTTGAGTTTAACCATTACTTTTTGATTGCAAAGTACGGTAGCTTTTTGCAGAAAAGAGATACACCCAAGTTAATAAATCAACCTCTTGCCAAACGTTTTCTAATTCTGCTTAAAGATTGTGGTTTTACTCCTACAAAGGAAGAAATATGATATTGCGGAATGCGTTGAAGTAAATTTGGATAAGTTTTTACAAAATGCAGGTAGCGTTGCTCTGAATTGTGTAAATAAATAGAATGTAGTTGACTTGCTAATTCAATAAATCTTTTTTCAATTAGTATTCTGCCTAACTTATCGCCATTGGGAATATTTTGATAGAATCCTTGCAGGTCGTTGTTGTTAATTACAAGCAATGTAGTGTCTTCAATGGCTTGAATACTTTGGGTAGAAATTCCTTTTTGTAAAAAACTTTCAAAAACGGTAATAAATTCGCCTTCTTTGCTAAAATCAATGCTTGATTGTTCGTCACCTTTTTTGGTGATATAAATTCTCACTAAACCATTCACAATAAAACCAAGCAATAAATTGGATTCTCCTTCTTTCAAGAAATGGTCGCCTTTTTTTATTTTTAACTCCTTGAAGGAAGTAGTAATAAATTCTTCGGCTTCTTTGTCAAGGTTTATTATTTGTCTTATTGTGTCAAGTAAAAATTCGTGCATTTTTTCTGTCTGTATTTGCTCATTTGTTGATATTTAAGGTGCTGTAAAATTACCGCTAATCGGGTCAGGCAGAGGAATTTCACCCCTGCCTTCCCTCAGAACCGTGCGTGAAAGTCTCCCTTCACACGGCTCTTCATGTTCTTTGTCGCTGTTACATCACCGGGCACGCCCGGCAAATATAACTATGGCTGCACCAATTTCCAATGCGCAAATAGTCCGGGGGATTCTTTGTACTGCTGTTTGAGCCATTTCACTGACCCATACTTGTACAAACCCTTTTCCCATTTCACCCATTTGAGAAGCCGATGGTTCAGACCGTTCCATACGTCGCGCATACCCGCTTGCCAAAACTTGTGGTAATAGTTGATCAGTCCTCGTATGATTGGATTCAACTTCTGCGCAAGCTCTTTGATCGAGACCCTTCGCTTGTGTATCTCCAACTCCCTGAACTTTTCTCTGATGGCTTTCTTGGACTTTTGACTTACAAAAGTGCCGGGCAATAACAGCCATCTCCCATTTACCTCTCTTCTCACCGGGCGGATGCTGAACCCAAGAAAATCGTATTTTCTCGCATATGGCCTTGTTCCACCTCCTTTCTTCGGTATCAACACCTCTCTGACTGGCTGTGGAAGGTAGCTGCCGGAACTCATGCGATTCCATAGTTTATACAGGTGACCAGGCAGGTCGCTGTCCAGCTTTGCCCAAGTCATCCCGTCCACGCCGGAACTCCCTTTGTTCTGTCTTACCTTCTTGTAAGCCTGCCATACCATCAGTTTGGTTATTGGCTGCGACTTTGTCTCATAATAATCTATCATCCCGCTGCCGGTTGTAGGTTAATAAATGAAACTCAAACATGCCGCCCCCTTCACTCCACAGTCATTACAACTGCTTCGTCGCTACTACGAGGCGGTCTGCCGCCATCGTCTCACCGCTGCCCTTGGTGTCTGCTTCCCCGCATGGGTTTGACAGAGCGACAATGACTTCACTTGTTCCGATTCGCCGCCTGACTAATATTCTTGCCAACTTAACCCCGGAAGCGGTACAACCAGTATTCTGGCAACCGTTGTACTTGGTCTCGGATGCAAACGTAACCATCCGATTTTCACTCCGTCTTGCCCTTTCGAGGCTTCATCATTGGTTCACTCGCGTTCAACTCTATTAGTCTCAACTGCAGAAATCTTTGTTTCCGCTTTTCCTCATCGCTCACTACCACATCGTTTCCTTTGCAGCAGCATGAGGTGTTTTGAAAACTCCCCCAGATGGGCGTCTTCGGGAGGCCTCTCCGGTTCAATACCGGTCTCCCATCAGCGTATCAGCATGCCTCTTGGACTGGTTCAGGTCGGTAAGGCTTCAAGTCACACACGTTTGGCAGCTACCCGAAGGTGGCGATTTCGGAGCACTTCACTGTCAACCAAGCAGAAACTTTGATAGAAGCTCAAAGCTTGACTTAACCACTGAACCGCCACTTTTGGGTAGGTGCTGTTAGCAGTAGGCATTCTTGTCATTTTAATACTGTCTTGAAGAATTTGTCAGTCCAAATATCTGTTATTTCTTCACTTGTAAAAAACTGCGCTTTATATTCCTGATTTCGCCATCCAAATTGTCCGTTGTCGTCATATGAAAAGTCAAGACGAATAATCTCTAAAATCTTTGCAGGGTAGAAAACGTCTGCATAACCATTTTCGTCAAATAGTCCATCAACTACTGCAAATAAAAGGTATGACCCGTCTGCAACATTACTGTATGCTTGATAAAATTGAACAAGAAGAGTGTGTCCTTTAAACCTAATGTCACAAATATGTTGTCGGTTGTCCCTTGCTTGAATATGGTAATTCGGGGCTTTTGAATTTAATTCATCAACCAACTTTTTTACCTTATCTTTAATTTTATAAACTTCTGAAAATGCTATTTGAAGTCCTTCTTGTGATTCAAAAACTTGTCTACTTGATTTAATATTCATTTCAATGTCGTGTTTGCTTGTTATGAAGTCAAGTAATTCTTCTATTTTAGATTTAGCGACAGTCTCTGTCTTGCCGTTAGTTGATTCTAAATTCTCTTTTACCCAACTTTCGTGTTCTTCTTTAATTTGTTTTAGTCGCTCTTCTGGATAGGTTTCAACTTGTTCGTCAATCATTGTATGGTGATTGCAGCATAGTAATAGCAAGTTGTCGCTGCTGTCATAGTCGAAGTCTGGAATCGCCTTATGTCTTGGTCCATTTGGTTGTCTGCTTATTATATGGCATTCTTCGCCAATGTTCAAATGTTTATTATAAGGGTCTTTTTCTAAAACTAATTCTGTCTTACAGATTGCACATCTGTTACCTGAACGACCCCATAAAATTTTTCTGCTTTTTTCTGTTATTGCCATTGTTATCGGTGTCTGTATTTATGCTTACTGCTAACGGTTCGCCGCCACGCGACGTTGCGGAATTTGCGAACCGAGTATTCTCCGCTAAGATAGAATTTCTTCGTGAAAACAAAGCTTCCGGTTAAGAAAAACCAGCAATGATCGCGTGGCGGCTGTTACCTGCTGGCCTTTTGGTTATTGAATTACTAATTTATTCTCCCATGCAGTTTTATTTTCTTGGTTTGGAACTGCTATTACCAATATTTTTCTTGGTCTTGTAATACCAACATATGCAATTCTTAATTCTTCACTATTTGAAATTGAAACATTCTGATTTAGTATTGTTTTATATGCCTTGCCAATACCTTTTGTTTTTAAAATCAAAAGTGTTGCATCAAAAGTTTCCCCTTTTACGCTGTGAACTGTTCCAAGTCGATAATTTCTGTCCGCAACTTTTTCACTTTCATTTAAAAACACTTGTTGAAATGTATAGTTCTTACCTGCATTTGTGATGCTAAGTTGAAATTTTAATTGTTTTTCTGTAAGAATTTGATTTGTTGCATTAACCCAATCACCAAGCGTCGTATCAGTCTTCGGCAAAAGGTTAATAAATCTAAATATTTGTGATTTGAAACTAACGAACCCAATCTTTCTTATCATTTCCTCAACTGTGTCTTCTGAACAAAATGGAAGATTTCGTATTTGCTTCAAAAGAGCTTTTTCAATTGCTTTAAATCCTCCTTTGAAGTCTCCATTGTCATATAAAAATTTTCCTTTAGCAAAATCTTTGGTGTAATTGTCGTGTGTTGTCCAAGGACTTGAACCAAAAGGAACTTCTGGAATTCCTGTAATTTCGTTGATTAAATTTTTGCTTCTATAAATTACTGCAACAGTTTCTTCTGAGACAGCAATTCCACTTTGATTGCATTCTTCAATAAAGTCAGTTACAATTTGAGGAAGGTTATCACTGTATAGAATTACTCTTGGATTATGTTCAAAGTTTTTAACTTCTTCACTAACTGCTGTAGAAACTTCCTCAAGGGAAGAAATATTGAAAGTTGCATTACAAATGAGTTGTGAACTCCTTCTACTTTCATTTAGTACAATTGAGTTTTCCCAATCGTTGAATTTTTGATTCAGTAAATCAGGTCTTGCATCGTTCCATTCAAAGATTGCTTGGTCAGGATCACCAACAAGCATAACTTCATTAAGTCCGTTTGCTATAAGCAAATCAATAATTCGCATTTGAATTTCTGAAGTGTCTTGAGCTTCATCAACAATTAAATAAGGAAATCTAAAAGCGACCGCCTTTGCAATTTGTGGAAATCCTTCAAGAATTTTCATTGCAAAATAGTTAGCATCAGATTGGGTGGCGAAGCCACCCTTGTTGATGTTTTTCTTTGAACGAGTTATGTTCACATTATCCAACCAATTTGGTGGCATGACCCTATCATTGATTGCATAAAAGCTACCGTCAATCTTATAACTTATATTGTCAAAAAGACTGTCGCTAAAATATTTCCCGGTCCAAATACCGTGAGGTTCACCAACTAAAGTTGGTCTGCCTTTACATTTTAAAACTAAATGTCCATACGGAAGAAAGATATATTTATTGATAAAGCTATCAATTGTCCCTAAAAAATGAGGGAAAGAAATTCTATCACCCAATTGAAACTCTTCTGAATATTTTTTTTCAATTTCCTGCCAAGCAACATTTGTAAATGAAACAGCTGCTATTCCTTCATATTCTTTTTGCCAACCTAAGATTAATCGAGCAAGTCTTGCACTTACACAAAATGTTTTACCGCTTCCTGGGCAAGCTCTGACAACAAACTTTCCTGACTTGTCAAAGACAATTTCTCGCTGCTTATCTGATAGTGTCTCAAACATTATTCTCCTTTTACAGCGTATTTAATTGCACTTTGAATGTATGTTGGAACCATAAACGCATTTCTTGCTATTGCATCTGAAGTAAGTTTAACTGCTAATCGGTGCGCTAATTCTGACTTAGCTTTATTCGAAATTACTTTTTGTAAAAATGCGGCTGCATAAATTTTAATATCTGCATTGGCAACAATTTTTGCTGCTGATACCGGATGCATCTCAGAGAATATTTCTAATAAAATATCTTTATTGCCGGCAATGAATAGTTCAAACTCAAAAGTCCGTTCAGCTAAAAATACTTTTAAGTTCTTATTTGCAAGTTCATTTGCAATTTTTGCTCTTGAAGTGATCTCGTCATCTTCGTCTGCTGTGTCATCGTCTGTGAGTAGAGAGCATCTTGTCTTTAGATTTTTACTATCATCCTCGCTGTTAAATAAATTTGCAAAGTGAGAGAAAGCCACACCATTTAAATTTACCAATTCGATACCCGCTTTGTCGATGTCGTATTCTTCGCCAATTATTCGACTGAAAGTAGGCATAAGTAATGCTTCTGAAATTCCTTCAACCAATATTACTCCGTTTGAGAAGAACATTTGAGACTTAGTTACATCTAAGAACTTATGCAAGTATTTTTGATTATCTCCTGTCAGTCCTGATTTTGTTAGGGAAAGTGCATGTATTTTATTCGCTTGGTTCTGCAAAACGATAACTGATTTTAAATCAGCTTTAGCGGTAATAGTAGGAGAGTGTGATGAAATGAATATTTGGAAACCTTGTTCTGTGTCAAGTTTGTTTAAGTAGTTGAAAAATATATTTTGCAATTGAGGATGAAGATGTGCTTCGGGTTCTTCAATCAATAATGCTGCGTAGGTTTCAGTTTGTACTGCTTTTCTTTGTTTTAAATCACCTAAAACCGTTGCTGTATAAATTAGATTATTGTAGCCAAGTCCATTTTGGTATAGTTCAAAGTGTTTTTGTTTTGATGGGTCTCCAGCAAGTAAATCTTCTGAATAAATTGGCATTTGAATTTTCAAATTATCAACTAATTTGTTGAAATCAAAGGGTAGAAATGAAATGTCAACGTGATGTTGCTTGTCTGTAAAACTTGTTTCTTTTAAATGTTCATTTATTTTTTCTTTTCCTTTGGCAACATGCCCAACCCAATCTACATCATTGTCAACTGCTGAACGAACTTTCTTTGCTAATTCTCTTTTCTTTTCTTGGTCTATTTGGCGGTCTGGGTCAATTTGAATGTTAGCATAAAGTTGTCCTAATCTGTTTCCTCTAATTGGCCTTAAGTATTGTTCTGCATCTCTTAGTGGTTCTAAGTATACATGATATATTAAAAACAAAACTTCTGGTGCAATTGCTTGCCCATCATTTGTGCCTCCCCAAACTCTGTATTTTACTCTGTCGTTTTCATCAAGATAGTATTTAAAATGTAATTGCAAATCTTGAGTTCCATCTTCTGCAACACTTAATAGGTCGTTAAACCATCCAACTTCTGCCGCAATATCAATATGAAAATGTAAGTGAAATTCTATGTCATTCAATTCCTTATCTAATGTCGATTTGTCAATATGAAAATCCGATTGTGATATGTAAATTTCCCTTCGCTGATTTCCGTAACCTAAACAAACACGAAGAGCATCAATTATAGCTGACTTACCAGCATTATTTTCGCCAATTAGGACATTGAGACCTTTATTGAAATTTAAGGTGATGTTTTCAATCCCTCTAAAGTTTTTAATAATGAATTTTTCTAAATACATGGTATATCTTTATCTTTTTTATTCATAGGTCTCCTTCAGGCTTGCAGGTAACTCGTTTATAGCACTGAAAAAATCATCCTTATCTACCCAAAACAGCCGGCTAAGGATGTTTTTTGATCTGAAAGCAAAGCTAAAAAGTTTTCAAGTATCAGAGGTCATTAAAGGGGCTTTTTATTTTCTGGATATGCCGGGTACTCACATGCGTGTAGATTTCCGTCGTCTTTGAGCTTTTGTGTCCCAGCAATTCCTGAATGTAGCGAATGTCTGTGCCGCTTTCGTGCAAGTGGGTGGCATAGCTGTGCCGAAGCCAGTGTAGGCTCACGGGCTTTTTGATAGAAGTTTTTGCAAGAGCTTGCTTTAGTACGCTTGCCAGGCTCCTTTCGTCATACGGGGTATCTGGCTTTTGCCCCTCGAACAGCCATGTTTTGGGTCGGTATGCCAAATAGTATTCCCGTAGCAGGGCTAAAATTTTCTCTGACAGGGGGGCTATCCTGTCTTTTTTTCCTTTGCTTTGCCGTATGATGACAATTCCCCTTTTAGCGTCAATGTCGGTAGGTTTGAGGTTAAGAAGCTCGCTTCTTCGCAGGCCACAACTGTAAATCAAAGATAGCATGGCCCTGTGTTTGATATTGACCGGGGCACAGAGTATCATCTTTATTTCCTCCTTGCTCAATACATTGGGAAGCGTTTTCTCTCGCTTGGGGCGGTGAACCAAGTCGGGGTTCAGGCTACAGTTTTTCTGTGTACGGAAAAATAATTTAATCGCGTTCACGACTTGGTTCTGATAAGACGATGACAGCTCGTTTTTTAGAATGTACTCGTTGTTGTAGCGTATCACGTCGCTTTCCTGAATCTGTTCGACGGGCTTGCCTGTACAAAACAACAAGAACGATTTGAGGGCATCGGTATATACTTTTACCGTGTTTTCGCTGTAACGCCGTGAGCGGAGCCACTCCTCAAAAACTTTTATCCTTTCCTTATGAGCTTCGTCAAAGATGATTGTTTGTGGCATACCGAAGCGCTCCCTATAAGCCGGTGTGTCGGGCAAATGCCAAACGCGGGTTGATGAACTCCATTTTGCCCCTTCTAACTTTTTGAACCGGGCGATGAGGTCGGGTTTTTTCTCGAATTCTACGGCAATGCGCGATTCCTTTCCAAGTTTGATGATGTAAGATTTCCAGTTCATGCTTGTTTTTATATCGGATACAATCAAAAGCAGATACAGTAGCCGTAAAGAGGGGAAGCCTTCGCGTTGACACCAATATACCGGGTATTCGTTGTCGGACAATCAGGCTACCGACAGGTTCATTCGGCGGCTATTTTACGGCAAAGGTGGGGCCAAGTCTTTGTCTTATCCGTTGAATAAACGTTTAATGCCGTTTGCAGCCGTTTGTAATCGGATATATACGCCATTCGGACGGGGCTTTTCCGGCGCCTCAACCCGGCGGTACTGCCCTGCGCGCCAGGGACAGAAGTGGAAATGGCCGCCGGAACAGTCATTGCCTGCCCGGCGGCCATTGAAACGGATGGCCCGCCACGCCCGCCTGTAAGCTACCCTCCTTTGGAGGGGCTGGGGGAGGTTGGGGAGTGGCGTGGGGCGCCCTGAAAAAAACTCCTACCTCCTCACTATCGTCGTCACGCGGTCGTAGTTCAGGCCGGTGAAAATGCCGATGGCATTGGCCGTGCCCCGCACATTGGACTGAATGGGGCTGGGCTGCCCGAAGGGGTTGCCGTTGGAGAAGAAGGCCGTTTGCACGCTGTCGAAGTAGTCGTTGTAGGCGCGGCTGATGTGGAAGAGCGTGTTGATGATGGTGTCGCCTTCGGCGAACTCGTAGTTGGTGCCGAACACAAAGCGGGCGGTTTCGGAGAAGCTGTCATCCACCGTGAAATCCTGCAAGGGGATGGAGTCCAGCGTGCTTTTGTGCAACATGCGGCGGTAGTAGTTGGTTTGGCTGCGGTCGTCGGTGAAGTAGGTGAGCACGCGGGCCAGCGTGTCGTTGGGGGCAAACTGCACCACCACGCTGTCTATGGGTACGCGGGGCAGCAGGCGGGTAGTAGCCGTGATGGTTTTGCCCGTTTTGGTGACGACGCTCAGTTCGAAGTCGTGCTCGTAGTCTTCGGGCACGGGCACGGCGGAAAAGTAGTTGTAGAGCTTGCCGGTGAAGGGGTTGAACGAGAGCCGGTTTTGGAGCGGGTATTCCTGCCCGTTGTGGCGAATGACGACGGTGGCGCTGTCTTCGAGGATGTTTTGGAGGAAGCGGTCGTCGAGGGTGGGAAAGTCCTCGAAATACGGCGCGGTTTTGGTCATCAGCAGGAAGAAGGGCTTGCCGGCTTCGAGGTAGCACTCTACCGAGGGGCGCGCATTGTACTCCGGCAGTTCTATGGTGATTTCTTTTTCCAGATTGCAGGCGCTGAGGGCAAGGGCCAAAGGCGCGAGCCAGGCCATGAAACGGGCAGCGATGGAGATATGTGTGCGGTTCATCAGAATTTGAAATTGTAGGTGATGGAAGGAAGGATGGGAAAGAGGGAAACCTGCTTGGCGGCTATGCGCTTGGGCACCTCGAAGGTATTGCCGAAGGCGTCGGTGACGGTGTTGAACTCCGGCTCTAAATAAATGAAGAAGGTATTGCGGCGGTCGTAGGCATTGATGATGTTGAAGGTGAGGTCACTCTCGCCGCGGCGGGGGTAAAACTTGAGCACCATGCCCAGATCGAGGCGGTGGAAAGCGGGCAGCCGGAAGGTGTTGCGGTCTAAGTAGTCGGGCACCACGGCCTGAAAACTGCCGCCCTCCACATCCTGGAAAGTGAAGCGCCCGGAGGGCATCCAGCGGAGGTCGCCGGAGCCATACACCCAGGTGGCCGTGAAAGAAATTTTGCGGCTCAGCTCATAAAATGCGACGATGGACACGTCGTGCCGGCGGTCGTAAATGGGCCTGAAGGGCGTTTGCTGCGCGAAGGGCCGGTCGGGGCTGAGGGTTTTGAAATCGCTGCGGCGGGCAAAGGCGAGGGTGTAGCCGATCCAGCCTTTTAGCTTGCCGGTTTCCTTTTCGATGCTGAATTCGAGGCCGTTGGAGCGGCCGCGCCCGATGGCAAATTCGTCTTCGAGGTTGTTGTTGGCAAAGAGCCGGGCGCCGTCCACAAATTCCAGTTGGTTGTGGAGGTACTTATGGTAGCCTTCGAGGGTGATAAGGTACTGATTGCCCAGCAAATACGACAATCCTACGGCCACCTGATCGGAGCGCTGCGGCGGCACGCGGTCGGTAGAGGGGTACCAGATGTCGGTGGGCAGCGATACGCCGGCGTTGGCCACGAGGTGCAGGTACTGAAACATGCGCGCATAGCTGGCTTTGGCGGTGAGGCGCTCGGAGAGGGTGTGGCGCAGGGCCACGCGCGGCTCTGCATTGGCATAGAAGCGGTCGCCATTGGTGAATCCGCTCAGGCGCAGGCCGGAGTTGAGCTTGGTTTTTTCGCTCAGGTCCAGTTCGTCGGCCACATACAGGGCGCCTTCCAGCCCGTTGAAATCCTGACCGGAAGAGAAGGCGATGGAGCCGTCGCGATTGCCGGCTTTGAGGCGGCCCACCTGGAAATAATGGTGGGTGAGGGCGGCGCCGAAACGGAGGGTGTGGCGGGGATTGACGGCGTAGAAGAAGTCGGTTTTGAGGGCGGCGTCGCGGATGCTGCTGCCGAGGTCGAAGCTGAATCCGGTGAGTTTGTTGCTGATGTTGTAGCGGTAGTCGGAGAAGGTGAAGGTGGTATTGGCAAAGAGGCGGGGATTGAAGACGTGGTTCCAGCGGGCGGTGCCGGTGGCGTTGCCCCAGTTGAAATTGAAATTGAAAAAGTCGCCGTCGAAGCCAAACACGTCCCTGCCGAAATAGCCGCTGAGGTAGAGGTGGTCGCGTTCGCCGAGGTCGTAATTGATTTTGGTGTTGAGGTCGTAAAAATAGTAGTCGGGAATGGGCGAATAGTTGGCGTTGTCTTTGTTGGCCGAGTTGACGCCCCGCGTGATGAGGTCGAAATAAGTGCGCCGCCCGGAAATCATAAAGGAGGCCTTGTCTTTCTCTATCGGCCCTTCCACCGTCAGGCGCGATGCGATGAGGCCGATGCCGCCGGTAGCCGCCCATTTTTTGGAGTTGCCCTCTTTCAGTTTCACGTCTATCACAGAGGAGAGCCTGCCGCCGTACTGCGCCGGAAAGCCGCCTTTGTAGAGCTTGAGGTCTTTGACGGCGTCGGTGTTGAAGGTGCTGAAAAAGCCAAACAGGTGGTTGGCGTTATACACCACCGCCTCGTCCAACAGGATCAGGTTTTGGTCGGCGCCGCCCCCGCGCACAAACAGGCCGGTGGTGCCCTCCGAGCCGGAAGGGATACCGGGTTTCAGTTGCAGCGCCTTCAAAATATCGCTTTCGCCCAGCAGCACGGGCAGCAGTTTCACGTCGGCGGCTTTGATTTCCTCCACGCTCATTTCCACCGAGCGGGCTTTCTCGCGGAAGGAATTGGCCTTCACCACCACCTCCTCCATTTGTATGCCGGAACTGAGTTCTACGTTGATAATCAGCGGCTTTTGCAGCGATACGCTCCGCAGCTCGGTCTGGTAGCCCACATAACTGAACTCCAGCAGCACCGAGTCGGCGGCAGGCAGGGTCAGCGAGTAAAAGCCGTATTCGTTGGTGGTGGCGCCGGTGCCTTGGCCTCTCACGGTCACGGTAGCGCCTATGAGGGTTTCGCCGTTGCCGGCATCTTTGATTTCGCCGCTGATGGTGTAGCGTTGTTGCGCCATGAGCGCGCCGGAGGCCAGCAACAGGGGCAGCAGAATAAGTCGGGTAAGAAATTGCATGTTTTTTTGTCGGTTGATTGTCGCAGCATGAAACGCGGGAAAGCGGATGCTGTTTTCAGCCGGGCTTTAAATTTCTACCAACCGTCGGAATGTTTCAACGAAATGGAGGCGGAATTGAAATGGGGCGTGCCGGCACACTACCACCCTCACGGTGTGCCGTCGGGTGCCTCAGTCGCTCCTCCTATCGTCGTCACTACCTTCGGCCCCCTCACGCGATCTGACAAATACAGCGTCAACCCAAAACAGGCTAATGCTGTTAAATTCATTCAAAGTACAGCTTATGCAACCCGTTCCGCTCAACGAAGCTCAACTCACACTCATTCGCCTCTTTAGTAGAAAGATGGAGCAAGAAGAATTTCAGGCACTACAGAAAATATTGCTGTCTTTTTATGATGATGCTCTCCAAAAAGAGCTTGATCGTGTGATCGCCCAAAAGAATATTCAACCCGAAGACTTTGAAACGAGACTTGAACTCCAACAACGCACATTACCGTGAATGTAGTGATTGACACCAACTGCCTCATTGTTTCAATTCCTCGCAAAAACCCCGAGTATTGGCTGTACGAGGCATTTGTCGCTCAAAAATTTCAATGGGTAATCAGCAATGAAATACTTCATGAATATGAAGAACAACTTGCACAATTCTACTCCCCTCTAACCGCCGACATTGTTTTGAAAATACTAACAACTGCGCCCAACGTTGTATTTCAGGAGCCTTTCTTTAGATGGAATTTGATCGAAGCGGATCCCGAAGACAACAAGTTTGCAGATCTTGCAATCTCTGCCAATGTCCATTATTTGGTTACACATGACAGGCATTTCAAGGTTTTAGAAACCATCCCATTTCCAACAGTTTCTGTATTGAAACTGCCTGAGTTTAAGATAGCTTTAAATTGGTAACCAATCACTTTTTTGTTGTCTCACAGATGGCGATCTTACTGGAAACTCGTACCGAAAACATATCTCGCCATTCCTCAACTGGATGGTATCCCAATCGAATTTAATCGCCCCCTACCCTCTCTTCTTCAACGCATCCGTCGGCGCCGGCACCCAATGGCCCAGCCCGCCGGCCCGCTCGTCGTCAAACGTTTCGGGCGCTTTTCCGGCAACCACAAAGTCTTTCCAGTTTTCATGGCGGCTGCCGTCGTCTTTGCGCACCATCGTGATGCAGTTTTCCACCGGACACACCAGGGAACAGAGGTTGCAGCCCACGCAGTTTTCTTCGATGATTTGAGGAATGCGGCTGCCATCTTCGGGGATCCGTATGGCCTGATGCGCGCCGTCTTCGCAGGCGGTGTAGCACAGCTGGCATTGGATGCACTTATCGGGGTTGATGCTCGCCTTCACATCGTAGTGCAGATTGAGGTCTTCCCAATGCAGCACATTGGGCAGCGCCTTGCCGATGAAGTCGTCCAAGCGCTGGAAACCCTTGTCGCGCATGTAGTTTTCCAATCCGGGAATCATCTCGCGGATGATGCCGAAGCCGTAGTGCATCACCGCCGTACACACCTGCACGTTGGAGGCGCCGAGCAGCAGATATTCCACCGCGTCGCGCCAGTTTTCGATGCCCCCGATGGCCGAAATGGGCAGCCGCACGCCGGGGTGCTGCGCGCAGTTTTTCACCATGTTCAGCGCTATGGGTTTCACCGCCGGGCCACAGTAGCCGCCGTTGGTGCTTTTGCCGTCCACCACAGGGTAAGACACAAAGTTGTCAATGTCCACGCCCACAAGGCTTTGAATGGTATTGATGAGCGAGATGGCATTGGCGCCGCCCTGCGCTGCGGCCTGCGCCGGCTCGGTGATGTCGCTGATGTTGGGCGTCAGTTTCACAATGACGGGCACGGTAGCCACCTCCATCACCCAGGAAGTGATGAGTTTCAGCACCTCCGGCTCCTGCCCTACTGCCGACCCCATACCGCGCTCGCACATGCCGTGCGGACAGCCGAAATTGAGTTCCAGCCCGTCGGCGCCGGCATTTTCAGCGTCCTTCACGATTTGATGCCACTCTGCGCGCGATCCCACCATGAGCGAGGCCACGACGGCGTGGTGCGGAAAGTATTTTTTCACCTCCTCTATTTCGCGGAGGTTGTCGCGCAGGGGGCGGTCCGAGATGAGTTCTATGTTGTTGAAGCCCACCATTCGGTTGCTGCGGTAGTTGATGGCGCCGTAGCGGCTCGATACGTTGACCACCGGCACGCCGAGGGTTTTCCAGACAGCTCCCCCCCAGCCGGCATCGAAGGCTTTCATAATCTGATAGCCTGAATTGGTGGGCGGCGCGGAGGCCAGCCAAAACGGATTGGGGGATTTGATCCCGGCGAGATTGGCAGAAAGATCAGGCATTTTTCGATGGCTTTACAGGGTGGCTGAATGTGTTAAATAGCGCTCTGTCAGTATGTTGCGATGGTGTATCTCGTGGCCGGCAATGACGAAGCCCAACGCGGCCACCGATATTTCGTTGTTGTTGGCAATGCCCTTGCGATCCAACATTTCGGGCGAGAATCCTTCAAACAGGTCAATGGTAGATTGGCGCAGGCGCTTCATTTCTCCGATGATGTGAGACAGGCTCCTTCCCTCGGCGTTGGCTTCCGGCGCGTAGTCGTTTTCCTCCCAGCCGGCTAAGGGCGTTTGGTCCTTGCGTGCAAAACGGAGGGCGCGGTATGCGAAAATCCGCTCGGCATCTATGATGTGGCAAAGCAATTCGCGGATGCTCCACTTCCCCTCGGCATAGCGATGGTCCTGTTGGGCTTCTGTGAGGGAGGCCAATACCTCCATCATGCGCTCGCCCGAAATGCGCAGCGCTTGCAGGATGTCGGTTTCTTCTACCAGCTTTACATAGTTTTTGTAAAAGCGCGGCACGTTTTCAAGGTGTACAAACATGTCGTTTTATTTTGTAATTGTCACTTATCCATTCAACCGCCCCAGGATTCCCCTCGCGGCGGCCTTGCCATGCGCGGCAGCATTCACTACCTCTGCGCCGCCATTGACCGCATCGCCACCGGCAAAATACTTTGGGTGGGAGCTTTGGAAAGTCTCTGGATGTACGACAATGCGCCCCTGCCGGTCCGTCTCGATGCCGCCGATTTGGGCCACGAGGGCGCTTCGTTTTTCCTGTCCGGTGGCTAAGATGACCGCATCGCAGGCGAGATCGAACTCGGAACCATCAACCAACTGTAAGCGCCCTGCCTCCACGCGGGTTGCTGCCAGCCGGATGCCCTCCACTTGCCGATCTCCCAAAATGGCCACCGGCGCCACATTGAACAAACCCTTGACGCCCACCGACTTGGCCAATTCGTATTCAAACTCATAAGCCTTCATTTCCGGCTTGGGGCGGCGGTAGGCCAGCGTGACCTCCTCTGCGCCCAATCGCGCCGATTCGGAGGCGGCATCCATCGCGGTATTGCCCCCGCCGATGACCACCACCTTGCGCCCCACGCGAACGCTCATCGGGTCGAGCTTGATTTGCTCAATGTATTCGGTAGCGCCGCTCACATGTTCGAGGTCTTCGCCTCGCAGCCCGGCAGCCTGCGTAGCGCCCAGCCCTATGCCCAGAAAGATGGCATCGTACTGTTGTTCGAGCGCCTGCCACTGCTCGCGGCTTTCGATGTTGTGGTTGTAATGAATGTTGAACCCGAACTGACTTTGCAGCCAGGCCACCTCGTTGAGGGCGTCCTCATTGGCTATTTTGTAGGGAGCACATCCGTGCAATACCAAACCGGAGGGCTGCTCTTTGGCTTCAAAAACCTCTACTTCGCAGCCGGCCAATCGCAGCTCGCAGGCACAGGCAATGCCCGCAGGTCCCGCGCCTATGACGGCCACTTTTTTGCCGTTGGCCGGAGCCGGACTGAACAGTCTTTTTTGCTCGTTCACCACTTGGGAGGTGGCGTAGCTTTGCAGGCGGCCTATTTCTATGGGCTTCACATGCTGGTGGTTATACACGCAGGCGCCTTCGCAAAGTACCTCAGTGGGGCACACTTTGCCGCAGATATTGCCAAAGTAATTGGAATCGTAAATCGTTCGGGCTGCCCCCTCTGCGTTGTGCGTGTGTATCTGCCTGATGAACAGCGGGATGTCTATGCCGGTGGGACAGGCTTTGACGCAGGGCGCATCGTAGCAAAACAGGCAGCGCGCACTTTCGTAATGCGCCATTGTGGCGTTCATGTACGGCTTGATCTGAGCGAAACGCTGATCCAAGTCTTGCGCGGTGGCGGGTGTTGGGTATTCCGGCATGATCAAAAGCAATTAGGTGATGAAGAAGATCACATCGTGACAAAGGTAATTTTTCGTTAGGATGGTTTTCAGAAAAAAGTCATCTTTGTACAAAACTGAAAGGCATGGACACTGCGAACACATCTGGTCTATCCGATTACGAAATTGAAAGGGGAAAGCCCTTGCCCAGCTTTTTACATGCAGTTACAGAGACCCGGCTGACTGTCTATCTTGTCAAGCATTACAAAGAATTATATGAGGCGTTTCCAGAGCTTACATTAGACACACCGGGCAAAAGCATGACTCCTGACATTTCTGTTTATAGAAAAGAACCCATTGATTTTTCGCAAGATGTAATCAAACGCAAAGACCCTCCTTTGGCCACCATCGAAATCCTCTCCCCTACTCAAGTGTTGCAAACGCTGATAGACAAAACCTACGATTATTTCTCTTTTGGCGTCAAATCCTGTTGGATCGTATTGCCCACGCTGCAAAGCATTTATGTGTTTCGGGCGCCGGGCGTGCATGAAGCCTTCAACCTCGGCGACGTTTTGTCCGATCCCAATCTGGGCATCCAAATACCGATGAATGAACTCTTTGCCCGATAGCCTTTACAATTCCGTCAGTTTCCCATACGTCTCTGGTCGGCGGTCGCGGAAAAACTGCCACACGCTGCGCACCTGGTCAATCATATCCAGATCAAACTCGGCCACCAGCAACTCATCTTTGTCTTCCGAAGCCTGCGCAAAAATCTGCCCGCGCGGGTCCACAAAATAAGACGAGCCGTAAAACTTTCCGATGTTCCAGGGCGCCTCGGTTCCTACCCGGTTGATGCAGCCCATGAAGTAGCCGTTGGCGGCAGCGTGCGCGGGTTGCTCCAATCGCCACAGGTATTGCGACAAGCCGGCCACTGTAGCCGAAGGGTTGTAAACGATTTCGGCGCCGTTGAGGCCGAGGATACGCGCACCGTCGGGGAAGTGGCGGTCGTAGCAGATATAGACACCCACTTTCGCATAGCGGGTTTCAAAAACCGGGTAGCCGAGGTTGCCGGGTTTGAAGAAAAATTTCTCCCAGAAACCGGAAGTGTGCGGAATGTGATTTTTGCGGTACTTGCCGAGGTAAGTTCCGTCGGCATCAATCACCGCAGCCGTATTGTACAGCACACCGGCCTGCTCCTTTTCAAAGATCGGCACAATGATGACCATGCCGTATTTTTTGGCGTACTCGGCCATGCGCTCGGTGGTAGGGCCGGGCACCGATTCTGCGGAAGCGTACCAGGCGGCGTCTTGTCCCGGACAGAAATACGGCGTGTTGAAGATTTCCTGCAAACAAAGAATCTGCACGCCTTGCCGGCCCGCTTCCTCGATGTACGGAATGTGCTTTTGCACCATGGCCTCCATGATTTCCTCGATGCTGCCCTGCCCTTCGGTGAGGGGAAGGCTCATTTGGATGAGGCCGGATTTGATGATTCTTGGCATGTGTTATCGTTTCAAAATGACAAATAAGTCCCTGATTAAAAAAGAGTTAAGTACAAAGCTAAGCCGGCTGAAATGCCCGCCCTGCCAGTTCGGCAGCCATGGCCGGAAGTTTGAGAAAGCATCGGGTGAGTTCTGCTTTCATCAATTGCTGTTCTAACGAAGGCAGTGAAGACATCTCGACTTGGAATTGCTCATTGAGCCGTACTCTCTCGGATGTGGATTCTGCCATCAGATACAACGTAAAAAAAGTGCGCAAGGCTCCGTCATCTGTCAGGCGACTTACCACTTCATGGATGTGAGCATATTTTTTCATAAGCGATCATTTTCTTCTTTTAAAAAATTTTCAAGTTCGTTCAACCGATCTAAAACAGCATTGACGTACTCCTCAAAATCTCTTTCGCCCATAGTTACATAACTCTTATTCTGAACATGAAAGTCTAACAGTACGCGAAGCATAAGAATCTCTTCCTCCAGTTTTTCTTTTTCTTCCTGTTTCATAGAACATAAATTTCATTTCATCGCTTTTCTCTTTACATACTGTCCGTACCCCTTCTCTATCAGCACTTTACCCTCGTCAACAGCTACCTTGCCGCGGAGGATCACGGTTTTGCATTTGCCCTGTACCTCGTGGCCCTCGTAGGCCGAGTAGTCCACGTTCATGTGGTGGGTTTTGGCCGAGAGGGTATGGCGCTCGTTGGGATCGAAGATGACGATGTCGGCATCCGAGCCGGGCGCAATGCAGCCTTTTTTCGGGTACATCCCGAAGATGCGGGCGGCGTTGGCAGAGCTGAGTTCCACATATTTATTGGCGCTGATGCGACCTTTGGCCACGCCTTCCGACCACAGCAGTTCCATGCGGTGTTCGATGGCGGGGTGGCCGTTGGGAATTTTGGAAAAATCGTCTTTGCCCATCATTTTTTGCTCCCAGGTGAAGGGGCAGTGATCGGTAGCTACCAATTGTACCAAGCCCTGATCTATGCCCGCCCAAAGCGCTTCCTGATCTTTTTTCTGCCGCAGCGGCGGACTCATCACCCATTTGGCGCCTTCGGGGTCTTTTTCGTATAGCGATGCATCGAGCACCAAATATTGGATGCAGGTTTCGGCATATACTTTCTGGTTGCGGAAGGTGGCGCGACGCACGGCATCCAGCGCGCCCTGGCAGGTCATGTGTACAATGTAGCCCTGCACGCCGGTGTAATGGGCCATGTCGGCAAAGCGCCCGGAGGCCTCGGCTTCGGTCACTTCGGGCTGCGAGAGGTAGTGGTAGAGCGGAGAGAGCTTGCCCTCGGCGCGGTGTTTGGCAATGAGCTTGTCTATCATATCGCCGTTGGTGGCGTGTACGGTTACCATGCCGCCGTGGCGTTTCACCTCCTGCATGAGGTCCACCATCTGGCCGTCGTCTATCATCAGGGCGCCTTTGTAGGCCATGAAGGTTTTGAAAGAAGTGATGCCTTCATTCTCTACCAAAGAGCCTATTTCCTGTCGGGTGTCGTTGTTGTAATCCGTCACCGCGATGTGGAATGAATAGTCGCCGTAGCAATTGCCGTCGGAACGGCCCCGCCAGGCTTCCAATGCGTGGTACAGCGATTTGCCCTGCGTTTGCAACACAAAATCAATGACCATCGTGGTACCCCCGTGTAGCGCCGCCAGGGTACCGGTTTCGTAGCTGTCGCTCGACCAGGTTCCCATAAAAGGCATCTGGAGGTGAACGTGCGGGTCTATACCGCCGGGCATGACCACCATGCCGCCGGCATCAATGATTTGGTCGGCTTGCATGGGCAGGTTCTTGCCGATGGAATGTACCGTTTCGCCTTCGATATAGATGTCGGCAACATAGTCCTCGGAGGCGGTGACGATCCTGCCGTTGCGAATGAGAATGGACATGGTGAATTATTTTTACCTCATTTTACTGAGCAGCCAATATACAACAAACGACAACAAAAAGGTAACGAACCAGGCATAAGAATACAAATCGGTCCAGAATGCACTCACACTTTGCGCCGGTAAAGCGCCCACCGTAGCCAAAAAACCGGGCAGCACGGGCAGCAATCCCACCGTAAAAGCTACCCAGGCACGGAGGTTCCAGCCCCGGTACCGGCCATCGGGCTTGTACAGTTCGGCCAGATGCAGGCGGGTTTTGTGTACGACGAAATAATCGCAGATCATAATGCCGGCCAGCGAGCCGAGCAGCGCGGAATACGCAATGAGCCACACAAAAATATAGCCTTGCGGGTCGGCCAGTAGTTTCCAGGGGAAGATGAGGATGCCGATGATGCCGGTGATGTAGCCGCCCATGCGGAAGCTGATTTTGTCGGGCATGATGTTGGCAATGCTGTTGGCGGGCGCTACCACATTGGCCGCGATGTTGGTGGTCAGCGTGGCGATGGTCAGTCCGATCATAGAAATGGCCACCGTGCCGGGCGAGTCAAAGCGGGCCATGAGCGCTACGGGGTCCCAGATGGCCTCGCCGTAAATCAGCAGCGTGGCGCTCGTTACCGCAATGCCGATGTACGAAAAGAGTACCATCGTACCCGGCAGACCAATGATTTGCCCAATGATCTGGTCTTTTTGCGACTTGGCATAGCGTGTGAAGTCGGGAATATTGAGCGAAAGCGTGGCCCAAAAACCGACCATGGCGGTGAGGCCGGGCCAGAAGATTTTCCAAAAACTCACCTTCGATTCAGCGCCCAGCATGTAGGAGGCGGCCAGAATATCGCCCATAGAACCGACCCGCATCCAAGCCCACACCAACAGCCCGATTCCGATGAGCAGCAGGAAAGGCGCGGCCCAGGTTTCGAGCATTTTCAGCGATTCGATGCCCCGGTAGATGATGTAAATATTCATCCCCCAAAAGAGCAGGAAGCAGAAAAGTTGCCCCAGATTCAGGCCGATGAAATCGCCCAGCCAAGGGCTGTCGGCCAAGCCGGGCGCCCAGGCCAGCAGCAATTGGTAGATCGCTGCCCCGCCAATCCAGGTTTGAATACCGAACCAGCCGCAAGCTACCAAACCGCGCAACAGGCCGGCCAGCACCGCGCCGTCCACCCCGAAATTCATGCGCATAAAAACGGGCAGCGGGATGCCGTATTTGGTGCCCACATGCGCATTCAATATCATGGGAATGAGCACGATGAGATTGCCAAGCAGGATGGTAAAGAGCGCCTGTTTCCAGTTCATACCCTGCTGAATGAGTCCGGCAGCGAGCATATAGGTAGGAATGCACACGGCCATACCGATCCAGATAGAGGCGATGTGCCAGCGGTTCCAGGTGCGGGCTGCGGCGGGTACGGGCGCAAAGTCTTCGCTGTACAAAGGCGATGCGGAGACGTCTTCGGTGAGTTCTACGATGTCGTTTTTCATGGTGTTTTTTTGAGCTGCGAGCTATGAGCCACGAGCTGGGAGTTGTGGCTATGAGATGCGTGCGAAGGCTTTGTCCAACAGATCGAGTGCGGTGGCAATGTCGTCTTCGCGGGCGGTCATGGGCGGCGCTATGCGAATGACGTTGCCGTAGAGGCCGCCTTTTCCGATGAGGAGGCCGAGTTGGCGGGTGGCTTCGAAGAGTTGTTGGGTGGCCTGCGGAGAGGGTTCTTTGCTCTGGCGATCTTTCACGAGTTCCAAACCCTGCATCAGCCCCATGCCGCGCACATCGCCAATGACGGAGTACTTTTCCTGCAATCGCTCCAGACCACTGCGCAGCATCCTTCCCATAGCGGCCACATGCGCGGGATCGGCTTCTTTTTCCAATACGTCAATAGCAGCCAATGACGCAGCGCAGGAAACGGGATTGCCGCCGAAGGTACTGATGGTGAGGCCGGCGCCGCGGGTGCTTTCGGCTATTTCGGGCCGGGTGATGGTATTGGCTAAGGGGAATCCGTTGGCGATGCTTTTGGCCATCGTCATGATGTCGGGTTCTACATCCCAATGTTCAATGCCGAACCACTTGTCGCCGGTGCGCCCAAAGCCGGTTTGCACCTCGTCGGCGATGAAGAGGCCGCCATAGTGCTCCGCGATTTCTTTTGCCATTTTGAAGTACTCCTTCGGCGGGGTGATGAAGCCGCCTACGCCTTGTATGGGTTCGGCGATGAAGGCGGCGATTTTGCCGGAGGTGGTTGTTTTGATGACTTCCTCTATATCCTGCGCGCAGGCTACGCCACAGCCGGGGTAGGTCATTTTGAGCGGGCAGCGGTAGCAGTAGGGGTTGAGGGCGTGCTTGATGCCGGCTATGTGGGTGCCGCCTATGCGCCAGGAATGTTGTCCGGTGAGGCTCATGCCTATGGCGGAGCGACCGCTGTAGCCGTGCCGGAGGGCCACGATTTCCTGACGACCGGTGTAAGTTTGGGCTAAGAAGACGGCGGTTTCGTCGGCGTCGGTGCCGGAGGGGGTGAAGTAGGACATTTGGAGCCGGCCGGGGGTGATCTCGGCCATTTTTTCGGCGAGGTCAACGTGGGTTTCATTGGGGTAGAGGGTGGAGCTGTGGATGAGCTTTTCTGTTTGCTCTTTCACGGCTTGTACGACTTCTGGGCGGTTGTGTCCCACGCAGGTGGTGAGGATGCCTCCGAAGAAGTCTAAGTATTTGTTGCCTTCTACGTCCCAGACGTGCATGCCGTCGCCGCGCTCTAAGGGGAGCGGCTCGGTGTAGTAGAGGAGGTGGTTGGGCCAGAGGTACTTTTTTTGTCTGGCGGTGATTTCGGTGGTTTTATTCATGATTAGGTTGTTTTTTTTCGATGGACTGCGTCCATCGTTATGAAATGGCGTCCCTTCGGGACTTCGACGTGAGCGGTACATCATTGCTGAGTGGCTTCCCTTCGAGCTTCGACGTGAGCGGTACGGGCAGCCCCATCGTTCGCACGGTATAGCCCTGAAAGGGCGACATCGGCATAGCGACGTGGCGATGCCCGTCGCGAAAATCGGCATAGCGACGTGGCGACGCCCGTCGCGGTGTTCGTGACGCGTAGCGCGGGTGTTCCCACAAATTCAGTCCCACACATAGCGTTCGTCATATTCTATGTTGTACATTTTCAGGAAGGCGCGAAATTCCCTCTTGAAGGTTTTATTGCGATGGTGTTCGTGTTGGTTGGCGATGTAGCGTGTGACGGGATCAACGCCTTTATAGTTGACGGAGAAGGCGCCATAGCCGTCTTGCCAGTAGAACTCCTTTAGTATCTCATCCACAGATTTGAACCACTTGGAGGAGCTTTGCTTGATTTCCTGAACGAGTTTCATGAGGGCTATTTTCTTGGAGAGCATACAAAGGATATGCACATGGTCGTAGTGGCCGCCTACGATGATGGGTTGGCAGTCGAGTTCTTTGCAAATGCCACCGATGTATCCATATAGCTCGTTCTCGAACTTTGGTAGTATGAATGGTTTACGATGCTTCGTGCTGAAGACGATGTGCATGTAGTTTTTTACGAGGGATTGGCCCATGATATTCTGTGTTTTAGTGATTTCTATCTCGATGGACTGCGCCCATCGTTATGAAATGGCGTCCCTCCGGGACTATGACGTGAGTCGCACGGCATAGCCCTGAAAGGGCGGTATCGGCATAGTCGCGGTGTCCCCCCATCAGCTCGCCCAGTCTTTCCAAGCCTTCGGGTCCCATTTGGAGGTGATTTTTTTGAGTTTGGTCCAGAAAGCGATGGAGCTTTTGCCGGTGATGTCGCCCACACCGAAGCGCGACTCGTTCCAGCCGCCGAAAGAGAAGGGTTCCCTCGGTACGGGTACGCCTACGTTCACCCCCGTCATCCCGGCGCTCACTCGCTCAATGACGTAGTTGGCTAAGCCGCCGTTTTCGGTAAAAACGGAAGCCGCATTGCCGTAAGGCGATTTGTTTTCTATTTCGATGGCTTTGTCTATGTCGTCGGTTCGAATGATGACGAGTACCGGGCCGAACACCTCTTCCTGAGCGATGGCCATATCGGGCGTCACATGGTCTATGACGGTGGGGCCTACATAAAAACCGCCCTCTTTGCCGGGAACCACGGCGTTTCTGCCATCCACCAATACTTTAGCACCCGCAGCTTCGGCCTCCGTGATGTAGCGCTCAATGCGTTCTTTGGCCGCGCCGGTAATGACCGCGCCGAGATTTTGGCCGGGTACTATTTTCTGCGATTCTTCGCAAATGCGCTGCACGATGTGCTCCGTATTGCCCACCGCCACCATAGCCGATGCGGCCATACAGCGTTGACCTGCACAACCCGACATGGAGGCGGCGATATTGGCTGCGGAGATTTCAGGATTGGCATCCGGCAGTACAATGAGGTGGTTTTTGGCACCGCCCAGCGCCAGACAGCGTTTGAGGTTAGATGTGGCCCGCCGGTACACGATTTTGGCCACTTTGGTGGAACCGACAAACGACACGGCATCTATATCGGGGTGGTCGCAGATGGCCTCCACCATTTCGCGGTCGCCATTCACGATGTTGAATACGCCGTCGGGCAAGCCGGCTTCGTGCAGCATCTCGGCGATGCGTTGCGCGCTCATGGGCACTAATTCGGAAGGCTTGAGTATCATACAATTACCGAGCGAGATGGCGTTGGGGATCGTCCAAAGCGGCACCATCAGCGGAAAGTTAAACGGCGTGATGGAGGCCACTATGCCCAGCGGAGCATGTGTGGTGCGGCACTCTACCCCCTTGCTCACTTCCTGTATCTCGTCGCTCAATATTTGCGGAAGAGAGCAGGCAAATTCCGACAACTCTATGCCTTTCAGCACCTCGGCTTCGGCCTCTCCATAAGTTTTGCCGTTTTCCAAGCGGATGAGTTCCGTCAGTTCCGACTTATGTTTTTCAAGCAGATTGCGGAAGCGGAAGAACACTTGCACCCGCTCTTTGATGGTGGCCTTTGACCAGGATGTGAAGGCCCTGCGAGCGGCGGCAACGGCTTCATCAAGCGTTTCGCGACCGGAGAGGGGCACCTCGGAAATGGCTTGGCCGTCCAAAGGGCTGATGACCTCCATGGCGCGACCTGCATCGGCTCTAAATTGCCCGCTGATGTAATTGCGGACAGCAGATTGGGAAGAGGGATTGGCACTCATATTTTTTGCATTTATACCTGATTGCATCGCAAACAGCCTGCCAAGTTCGCAATTTCCCCAATATCGTCAATATTTATTTCAAATTTTATGTCGGGCTTAGTATAAAAAAGTCAAACCTGCCTCTTCCATTCCCAAAACAAGCGATCCACCTCCGGGTGCTGTTCCAATTGGCTCTCAATCCCCTCCAATGCTGCAATGCGACCCAGCAACACGGCTTGCTCTTTGCCGGCACGCAGCGCCTCCCGATACGGCACATGACTGAACGACACCATAGAATACATGGGCATAAAATCCTGTGGGTAGCGTTCGGCCAACAGGGCCGCGATTCGTTTTTGAAGCAAGAACTCCGGATCGGCCACCAAATCTCGCATTTCTATGAAGTTTTGCAACGCCAGATCGGCGATGGCATTGGCGTCGGGTACGCGCTGTTGCGCAAAAAGCGGAATCACTTCATCCCAGTTTTCTCCCATCACATCCAACATCCCGTCCAAAATGGTACAGTCTTCAAAGCCTGCGTTCATACCCTGCCCGAAAAACGGCACAATGGCATGTGCGGCGTCGCCCAGCAACAGTACCCGACCGCCCACATTCCAGGGGCTGCATCGCACGGTGGCCAATGCAGAGGTAGGATTTTGAAGAAAATCATGGAGCAAATCAGGCATCAGCGGCACGGCATCAGCAAAGAATTGTTGAAAGAAAGCCGATACCTGAGCTTCCGTTTGCAGCTTTTCGAATGAATATTCCCCCTCGAAAGGCATGAAGAGCGTGCAGGTAAAACTGCCGTCTATGTTGGGCAGCGCAATGAGCATGAAATTGCCGCGGGGCCAGATATGCAGCGCGTGTTTTTCCATCAGGAAGCTGCCGCCGGGGCCGGGTGGAATGGTCAGTTCTTTGTACCCGTAGTCCAAATACGATTGCGAATAATTGAACCTCGGACGGTGCTGAATACTGCCGCGCAAGGCCGAAAACGCGCCGTCAGTACCAAAAATAAGAGGCGCTTCGGCTTCTGTAATCTCGCCACTGAGCGCGTGTTCAAACCTGACTTTGCCCGATTCTACATCGGCATCCACACATTTTTGATGAAAATGAAACCGCACCTGCTCATGCTGATCGGCTATGCGCAACAGCTCCAGGTTCAGCCCGCCCCGCGAAACCGAGTAAATGGCCTCGCCCTCTTTGCCGTAAGGCTGAAACGTGAGTTCGCCCGCAGGGCTGTGCATCATGCGGCCCTGCATCGGAATGGCCACCTGGCGCAGTTCTTCCTGTATGCCTGCTTTTTCTACAGCGCGCCAGCCCCGATGGCTCATGGCTAAGTTGATGGACCTGCCGCCGCTGTAGCCTGCTGTTCGCATGTCGCCACGACGTTCAAATACGTCCACTTTGTAGCCGCGTTTGGCCAAAAATACTGCCCACAACGAACCTACCAATCCGCCGCCGACGATGAGCGCGTGTTTATTTTTCATAATGAATCAGATGAATTTCATTTCAAAACATAATCCTCAACGCAATCAACTGCGACAAAAAGCCCACAAAAAAGCCGCCATACACCTCCGATGGAATGTGCGCTCGGAGCCACAGTCGTGCCGTGCCCGTCAATCCCGCAGCCAGCAATGCCGCCAGCAGCACTACCGTCATGTTGAAATGCAGCATCCCGAACCAGGCCGTTTGCAGACTGAATGTATCATAGCTGAACAAAAACATGGTAATGACCACCATCGCCACCATGCCGCCCATCCCTACTGCGTGCGCGCTGATTTTGGAAAAAATATTGATAAAAAATGCCAAAAAGACCCCAATAACGGCGCCCAGCATGAAGATGGTAAATGCGGTGGGAATCTGCGGGTTGTCTTTTAAATTGCGAAACATCCACAAGTAAAATATGCCGGTGATGATGTACGGCCCGATGCGCTCGCTTTTATCGGGCATCTCCAATGAACTGATGAAACCCACGCCCCGTAGCATACCCACACCCACCGCCGGCAACAGGAAGGTGGAAATGAATACGCGCAACAACAATAACTTACTGATGGGATCGGCCCAACTATTGACGCCAAAAAGATACGGATTCACCAGCAGCAACACGGCCAGCATATAGGTGGGCATCAGCAGGGGATGAAACAGCACGGATACTGCCTGTGCCGGCAAACGGGATATGGAGAAACTTTGACTCATATTGCTGCAAAGATACCAATGTTATCGGATTTCGACGAGGTGGGCGCCGCGCTCCGTGATCTCGCCGATAGCGGTGAGCTGCAAGCCCTGCCCGGCGGCCTGATGCAGGAAGTCTTCAACGGCGGCGGCCTCCACGGCTACCAGCAGGCCTCCGCTGGTTTGAGGATCACAGAGGATATGGCGTTGGCGCTCGCTCAACGGACCTATTTTGTGGCCGTAGCTGTCCCAATTGCGCAGGGTGCCGCCGGGAATGCAGCCCTCGTCCAAGTAGTGGTGAATGATTTCGGGCTGTAACAGCGGAATCTTTTCCCAGTCCAACAGCGCCGAGGCATTGCTGGCCTCACACATCTCGCTGAGGTGGCCCAGCAGCCCGAAGCCGGTCACGTCGGTCATGGCTTTGACGTAAGGCAGGCGGGCAAAAACGGCCCCGGCTTTGTTGAGTTGCACCATGCTGTCGCGGGCCATCGTGGCGTGTTCAGGCAGCAACTTGTCTTTCTTCTGAGCGGTGGTGAGGATGCCTACGCCCAATGGTTTGGTGAGAAACAGATGGCAGCCGGGCGTGGCGCCGCCGTTCTTTTTGAGATGCTCTACCGCTACCATCCCTGTGACTGCGAGGCCGAAAATCGGTTCGGGGCTGTCTATGCTGTGCCCGCCGGCCAAGGGAATACCCGCCTCGGCGCAGGCTTGGCGGCTGCCCTCTACCACGGCGTTGGCCACATCGGGCGGCAACAGGTTGATGGGCCAGCCTAGCACGGCAATGGCCATGACAGGCGTGCCTCCCATAGCATACACATCGCTGATGGCGTTGACGGAGGCAATGCGGCCAAAATCGCGCGGGTCGTCCACAATGGGCATGAAGAAATCGGTGGTGCTTACCACCGCAGTTCCATTGCCAAGATCGAACACGGCGGCGTCGTCGCGCTCTTCGTTGCCCACGAGCAATTGCGGAAAGTGGAATTTTTCGCTCTGGTGGTGAAGAATCTGGTCCAAAACCTTGGGGGCAATTTTGCACCCGCAACCCGCGCCATGACTATACTGCGTGAGTTTGTATTCTTTTATTTCCATAAAATCTCTTGTTGTAAAAATTCGATGAGTTGCCCCGCAATGGCAGCAGGATTCAACTCTGGTGGTGAAATCTGAAAATGCCGGCCTTTGTTCATGGCATCCAATGAGTGGCGGTAGGTTTTGTCGTAATAAGCCAAGGCGACGGCAGCCGCGTCTTCATAGCGATCATCGGCCAAAGCCTCCAGCGCCAGCTTCACATTCAGCCCGCCGATGCGTTTGCCAATACGCTCAAAGGAGGCGGCCAACTGTTCCTGCGGGAACCCGGCATACACCTCCATCAAGTGGCGGATGCGCTGCTCGAACGGCAGTTCCACCTCAATCATGGGCGCAGCACAGATATGTTGCCACAACTCATTGGGAATCTGCACCTTGCCAATGGCCTTGCTCTCGCTTTCCACCCAAACGGGCCGCCCCGCGTCCAATGCGTCAAATGCCTCGAACAGGTCGTTGGAAAACTGCTCAAAGGTCGGTTGCGGCGCTTCTCCAATGGCTCCGAAAGCCGATCCTTTGTGGTGTGCCAGGGCTTCGAGATCGATAATTTGTTCGCCGGCCTGTTGCAATGCGTGCAAAATACGGGTCTTGCCGGAGCCGGTTTTGCCGCCCAGCACCACCATGCGAATAGGGCGCGAGGCCAATTGTTCCAAGGCATAATGGCGCCAGGCTTTGTAGCCGCCCTGTAAAGTTACAACATCGAAACCGGCCGTTTCCAGCAGCCAGGCCATGCTGCCGCTGCGTTGTCCGCCCCGCCAGCAATGTACGGCAATGCGGCGTTCGGGGGCCAATTGCATGGCGGTTTCTACATATTGCCTCATACGGGCGCCGGCAAATTCCAAACCTTTGAGGAATGCCTGTTCGGGACTGACTTGTTTGTAAAGTGTGCCTACCTCGGCGCGTTCGGCATCAGAAAACAGTGGCAGATTGAGCGCTCCGGGGATGTGGCCCTGCTCAAATTCGGACGGTGTACGCACATCCAGCAACGTGCGGGCAGCGCGCATTTCAAAGACTTGTCCGGGCAAAAAACGTTTGGGCATAATACGGTACTCAACTTGCCGGCAAAAGTACCTTTTTTCAGACTACTGGCGCAGGCGTTGCAGTTCTTCTTCGGCGCCTGCCTGCCTTTTGCGAGCCGTTTTGAGGTTTTTGTTTCCAAAATCATTGGTCCAGGTCAGCATCAGGGTGCGTTCTGCAAAGCCGAAACCGGTTCTGACGTATAAGTTGACTTCCGGCTGCTCGGTGAGGCCGTACCAATTGGCCGTCTGAAAAATATCAAGTACATTGAGCCTGAGGCGGCCCCAATGCTTGCCCAGGTCTTTTTGGATACCGGCATTGAGCGAACCGGTCGCTTTCCAAAAGGCGATGCCGGCGTAGTGTGGGGCATCGTAATTGCCCGAAATCTCTATGCGGAATTTGCGCGGCAGGCTGAAGGATTGCGACCCCGAAAAAGTGAAGCCGGTGTTGCGCAATTGCAGCCCTCTGCCTTCGATGCTGAAATCGGTGGTTTGATAAAAAAATCCCAGATTGTACTGCATATCCCACCATTTTTCAGGGGTAAAATGCGCCGACATATCCAAGCCCAAACTTTTGAAATGGTCGAGGTTGCCGTAAGTGTTGTATTGCTCATTTTTTTCGGCATCCACCAATGAAATGGGGCGCAGCGCGTTGGACTCATTGCTGTACGAGACCCCCAATTGAAAGTGCAACATGGTATAAGAAACCTTCCAGGCGTCGGTGATGGAAGGCAGCAGAGCGGGATTGCCGCGTTGGAAAGTGGTGGGGTCGTTGAACATAAGCCAGGGGGCAATCCAGGAGAAGCGCGGGCGGCTGATGCGGCGGCTATAGGAGGCGTTGATCTGGCGGGTATCGTCAAATTTTCGGCTCACAAACAGGCTGGGAAAACAACTGCCGAAACTGCGATCTACTACGAGGGCTTGGCCGGGGGCGCCCAGTTGGGTGGCCGTGTATTCATAGCGAAGCCCTGCTTTGATCTCTGTTTTGGGCACGGGTTGAAAGCTGAATGAGCTGTAGGCTCCGAAGATGTTTTCAGAAAAAACAGACTCCGAACTAAGCGCATCTACCTTGAGCCAATCGGGAAAAGCGGGGGTACGCTGCTCTACTAATGTTTCGTTGTCAAAGCGCATCTGCGACCACTTGGCGCCGGCCTCCCAGGTAAATCCTTTGCCCAATTTCCGTTCCCAGTCGGCTTTGTACACTACGGCACGAATGGGCGTTTGCAGCGCAATGCGCATCTCACTTTCATTTATCAGGGCTTGGTTGTTGTCGTAAGATCGGTTGAGGTATTGCCCCGGCCGGTTAACATTGTAATAAACATAGTCTGCATCCAAAGACAGCCGGTGCGTATCGCTGAATTGGTGTTGGAGGTTGATATTGCCTGTGTAAGAGCGATAGTTGTTGACTTCGGAAATATTGACGACCATATTTTCCGTCAAATTTCCATTGGTGGAAAACAGCACGTCGTTGACGGCATCCATGCGGCGGTCGCGGTCGAAAAAAGTGCCCAAAACGCCCAAGTTGGTTTTGGGGCTGAGTTGCCAGTCGGCGCCGAGGCGTATGTTCTGAACGAAGGTGCGCAAGCCGGGGCGGTGGCTTATCATATCGGTTTCTTCGGTTTTCCCGGCCACATTGACGCGGCGATAATTGCTGAAACGCTGCGGATTGACATCAAAGCCGGCATCATACCGGCCATACGCGCTCACGTTGTTTTCCCTAAGATCGAGCAACAGCCCCATGCCTGCTTTTTCGCGTTTTCCAAATCCTCCGTTGATCGAATAGTTGCCGTTGATGCCTTTGTAGTCGCCTTTCACCTGCTCTTTGAGTATGATGTTGATCAGTCCGGCATTGCCCTCGGCCTCATAATTGGCCGGCGGGGTGTGAATGATCTCGATGCTTTCAATGCTGTTGGCACTGATGCTTTCCAGCATTTGCAGCAATGCGTCGTCGGGTACTCGGCTCAGTTTGCCGTTCACCATCACCATGACGCCCTCTTTGCCTGCCAGCGATATACGCTGCGTTTGCCGGTTGACGCGCACACCCGGCGAGCGTTGTAGTACATCCAGAGCCGTACCTCCGGAGTAAGTGACAGATTGCGCCACATTCACTACCAGGCGGTCTGTTTTTTGCTCCAGCAAGGGCCTGCGCCCTACCAATTCCACGGTGGTCAATTGAGTTGCCTGAGGTTGCAGTTTAAAAACAAAAGGACTTGGAGCCGGGCCATTCTGCATGATCGCAAATGGCGAGGAAACCTCATCGGCATATCCCAGCATAACAATTTTGAGAAAGTAGCGCCCCGGAGCGGGTGTATCAAACTCAAAATCGCCGGTTTCGGAGCTGATCTGTCCACTTATCAGATTGGAGTCGGCTGTATGAAGCAACAACACGTTGGCAAAAGCAATCGGTTGTTGTTGAGCATCAAGCACCCGGCCGCTGATTTGGGCATAACCGCTTTGCAGAATCAGCAGCAACGCCGGCCAAATCCAGAATTGGGGAGTAAATAATTGCATGTAGTTTTTTATTCAATAGTGTGTAAAAGATAACATCAGTTCCACTCGCCGCTATGCGAAAAGCTGCCGGAGAGCTTTCAATATTCGTGGAATGTTACCAAAGTAAGGGAAGCTATTTTCTATATAATAAATAAGGGGAACAGCGTTTTGTCGCTTTCAGAAAGAAGGGAATTAAGAACTAAATTCAGATACAAACACCTGCTTTTCAAGTGTCTGTATCTGAGTTTTGACAAAAATCAAAGCCATTTTTCGGCGTCGGCCTCCACATTTACCTGCACTTCGCGTTTTTTCTCTTTGCGAGGTACGGTGCCAAACACATAGTCCCACAGCGGAGAAGATACGCCAAACATCACCTCGTCTTCGCTGTAATGGTGAATGGCGTGGTTGACCCACAGTGCCTTGAATGAATTGGAAGGCATGCGAAAAATGTGTACCGCATAATGCACCAGCAGGTACAGAGCGTAGCCCACCATAAAACCGGCGAGGAATGAAAAGCCGAAATCGCCCAAAATGAGCCGAAAAAAGCCCAGTAATACAGTGCCGACGACTACGCTCAAGGCCGGCGGCATGGCCAATCGCTGCTTGTCTTTCGGGTAGTCGTGGTGTACGCCGTGCATCGTCCACTGAAATTTCTTGCGGCCTTCCGTTGTAGGTGCGATGTGATAAACATACCTGTGTACGATATATTCGATCAGCGTAAAGAATAAAGTACCGCCGAAGAAAAGCACAACGATCTGGCTGTTGGTAAGTACGGTAGCGGTTTTGGTCCACCAGATCAAGCCGATGGCATACAGGAAAAACATGGTAACAGGAATGGCAACATGCGTGCGGGTGAGGCTGTCTAAAAATTTATTATTGAATAGCCTCACCGAAACATTTTCATTCGATACAAATTGGTGTTGTTTGTTAGTTTTCATTGGTGTAAAAAATTAGTGAGGGCGCAAAGTTACGAGCCATCTCGCTAATCTGCTTCCTATCAGGCGTTAATTTCGACTAAATGCCTAATGTCTGACGCAGGTAGCGCTGGTATTTGATGCGGTAGGTTTTGTAAACCCGTTTGATATTGTCGTATTGCGAAGTGGGGTGCGAAACGCCTATGAAGCCCTGTTGTTTCATCCACTCGTCGTTGTAAACCTTGCCGAGGTAGCGGCTGCCGTGATCGGGGAAGAGTACGGCTACTACATCGGTGGGTTTCAACTGGTCTTTTATCTGGAACACCGCCTGCATGGCAGCCCCGCTGGAATATCCTACAAACAAGCCTTCCAGACGAGCCAATTGCCGGCAACGGTGCGCGCTGGCCCGGTCGGTCACTTTGATGAACTCATCCACCAGATCGAAGGCCATATTGTCGGGTATGATGTTTTTCCCCAAACCTTCCACCTTGTACGGGCGGATTTCATCCCGGTCGTAAATACCTGTTTCCCAGTACTTTTTGAGCACCGATCCGTAGGCGTCCACCCCGATGATTTTAATGTTTGGATTTTTTTCTTTCAAAAAACGCGCAGTGCCGGAGAGGGTACCGCCGGTGCCTGCACAACAAACGTAGTGCGTAATGCGCCCTTCGGATTGCTCCCAAAGTTCGGGGCCGGTAGTATGGTAGTGCGCGCCGGCATTGTCTAAGTTGAAGTTCTGCGCCAGATAAAAAGCGCCCGGCACATCGCGGGCTATTTGTTCGGCACGGGAGTAGTAAGAGCGGGGGTCTTCGGGAGCCACCTCTACCGGGCACACCACTACCTCGGCGCCCATAGAACGGAGCAGCGAGATTTTTTCGGCAGAGGCTTTGCTGGTCACCGTGAGGATGCACTTGTAGCCCTTGATGCCGCAGGCCATCGCAATGCTGTAGCCGGTGTTGCCCGATGTAGCTTCCACCACGGTGGCGCCGGGTTTGAGCTTGCCGGATTTTTCGGCCTGCTCTATCATGTAGCGGGCAATGCGGTCTTTGGCCGACTGGCCGGGATTAAAGGCTTCTACTTTGCCTAAAATGAGACCTGGAAGATCTTGGGCGATCTTGTTGAGTTTGATGAGCGGCGTGTTGCCGATAGTTGCTAAGACGTTTTCGTAGTACATGTCGTTACCATTTTTGCTTTTGCGGCTTATTCACCAAAAGACCAATGGGCTTCAACGTTCAATGAGATATGACGCACAAATAAAGACAGTGGCTATACCTTGCGCTGCCAGGTTTTGTGCATAGCCTTCGGCACAAGTTATTGATTAGCAGCGCCCGGTAGGACAAAAGCGGCTTCGCACCTTGCGGTGCGAGATATTTTTTCTACGGCAAAGGTAGGTAAATTCTTTTTGCGTGTATATCGCCACCCTAAATTGAACCAATTCTTCGGGCAGCGCGTATATTTGCCCGGCAGGCCGCCTGCCCTTACGCTGAAAACGACTTAGTCATGGCTGTTGACAAGGTACTCATCAAAGTGCGCCTCATCCTTTACTACAAAGGACAAATACTGTTGTTGCGCCAAACCAAACCCAACGGAGGCAATTACACGCTGCCGGGCGGCACGGTAGAGAGCAATGAAACTGCCCCACAGGCGCTCGTCAGGGAGGCGCATGAGGAGGCAGGCGTCGTTCTAAAAGAAAAAGACCTGCAATTGGTGCATGTGCTGGAAAAAGTAAAACACGGCGAGCGGCGCCTCACACTGTATTTTAAAACCTATCGCTGGGAAGGCCGCCTCATGGCCCGCGAGGTTCACAAATTCAAGGAGTGCGAGTGGTTTCATTTGGACGAACTGCCCAAAAACCTCACCGAGTCTGTTCGGCATGTACTCGAAAACTACCGAAACGGGGTCATGTTTTCTGTTATCCGGTGAGGGTTATCACTCATTCCGGCCAATGCGGCCGGATATCATAAAAATAGATGGAGTTGTCGAACACGCCGATGGGATGCTTCAGCCATTGATCCATGTCGGGGCGACTCAGGTAGGAGGTGTCGCTCAGCACTAAGGTAGTGGCCCGCCAAAGGGCGTAACGTTCCAGATCGGCATTGCTCAGGTTTTCGTCGGGGCGGGTATTCCAGCCCTTTACATTCAGATAGTACAGGCTCACATTGGGCGTCACATCGGGGGCTACAACGGCCAGCGTGGAGTCGTAAGTAAGGCCCTTTTCTTTCATAAACTCCTGTAATTCTTTTTGTTTGGTAAAGCTCCGGTTGAAGGGCGCTATGTACTGATCGTTGCCGTAGTAGTCGCTCAGATGCTTTTGGCCATACGCCAGCGAAATGAGCGCAAACAAGGCCACGCCTGCCGGTAATACCACCGAGCGCAGCCGCCCGCCGAGCTTTTGATGCAGCCACCATACCGCCATCGAAAACACGAGCATGGCCAAAGGCATGATGTCTATGATGTAATAATGATGTACCAAAATCTGATTGTAAAACAGCACCAAAAAAGCCGCCGACCCCAGCAATACCAACAAATACAGCACATAGACGGGCCGCGCAAACTGCCTCGGCATGGCCAGCAGTATCGGCAGCAATGCCAAAAACGCCCATATCCCATACTTTTGGAAATAGATGGAATGATACCACATATAGATTTCGTAGGCGTAGCGGCGTATTTCCTCCTTCGGCATTTTCCATATCGGCATGATGGTGGTCATCAGCAGGCCGGAGTGGTGGCTTTTGTTGTAATGCGAGGCCCACAGGTACCACAACATGGTAATGCCCACAACGGCGGCGCCTGCCCAAAGCCAGTTCCAAAACGCCTTTTTATCGGGGAAATACTTCTCGCGGTCGCCCACAAAATACAGCCACTTTGCCACCCCTATGGCCGCTATGGGTATGATGAGCAAACTGACCTTGAGCAGCCCACCCAGCAGCAGGAATGCGGCCGCAAACAGCAGCCGGTCGCGGTTGGGGTTTTCCCAATAACGCATCAGGCCGTAGGCGCCCACCAAACCTAAGCCCAACGCCGCCGGATTGGGCAGGAAATTGAACCCGTAAAAGGCCAGCAGCGGCGAACCGTAAAAGGCCAAAGGCAATGCTACCGACAAAAACGGGCTGCCCAACCACCTCAACAACATCTTGGACCATGCCCACAAACCCGCCGTAAAGCAGCCGAAAACCAGCAGGCGCAAAATGACGTCGTGCGGCCCGAAAAAGTGGTACAGGCCCGCCGCTATGTAATACAAAATCGGGAACTCGCCCACCGCTGCATTGTCGCCGCCCAGCACATGATGCACCTTGGGCTGGAAGAAGCGCATGTCATTTTCGTAATAGCAGCGAGCAATGGAGGCGCCGTCGGCTTGCCGCCAATTGTGCAGCGAAAAAGGGCCGTACTGACTAATGTCGGCATAATTGAAATACACCACAATGAGCGTCACGCCTGCAAAAAACGCAGCGCTGTGCAGATAGCCGTAGAGTTTGTTGGTTTCCATGTGCTTTAAATTGGGCGAAAGATAGCGTTTTTTGTGAGTATGCAACGTGTGGCCGCCAAAAGCATAGACCCGACACATGCGCAAATCTATTACTTTTGCAGGCCGTCCGGCACATCAGCTTTTAAAGCCATCGAACCGACATGCTTGTCAAAACCAGCGGCATTGTTTTTAGAGCGGTAAAATACTCTGAAACGAGTATCATCACCGACGTCTATACCCGTGATCTGGGTATGCAGACGTATATCGTCAACGGAGTGCGCAGCGCGCGCAGCAAAACCGGCGCAGCACTGTTTCAGGTCATGTCGCTTCTGGAGGTGGTGGTGTATCACCGCGATGACCGCAAGATGCACCGCGTGAAGGAAATTCGGGCGGCGCATGTGTATCAACGCCTGCCTTTCGATGTGCGCCGCAGCGCAGTGGGCATGTTTATGGCCGAAATAGGGCGCAAAACCATCCGCGAACCGGAGCCTAACGCGCCGCTGTTCGACTTTTTGTTCGATTCTTTTTGCTTTTTAGACAGCACACAGGAGCCGTTTGCCAATCTGCACCTGCATTTCCTGATCGGATTGAGCGCTCATTTAGGGTTCCTGCCCGGCGGCGATTTTACCCCCGAAACGCCTGTTTTCGATATGCAGGAAGGCACTTTCACGCACAGCGCCACCCAGATACACTGCATGGATGAGGAGCAAAGTTGGCTGTTGTACCAGTTGTTGTGCTGCGAGCGCGAGCAGTGTCACATCGTTGTCCTGCAACATGCCCAACGCCGACGCTTACTGCAATCGCTGCTCACGTTCTACCGGTTGCACATCGAAAGCCTGCCGGAAATACGCTCGCACGAGATTTTGCACGAGGTGTTTGAGTAAATACCCTATTTTTTAGGAAGCCCGAAACGCTGCACCACCCACATAGTAATGCCGTGCTGAAAGTTGGTAGAGGTGGTTCCCGGCAATACGCGCAGATGACAGCCGCCCATCACGGTGGTATTAGCTATGCTGACCCCGCCGAGCAGGTAGCTCCGGTTTTGGTCTAAACGCAAACCATCTATGCCCTGCCCGAAATGAAACAAGGTCTCGTTCATTACATTGAAATGCAGCGACTTACCCTCCCCCATCTCTCTGATCTGGAAGCGCAGGCTGTTCATCACCCGCAGTCGGTTTTGGTGAATAAAGTCATCGCCGAAAGCCATGCCTTCGATGCGTTTGCGGAAGCGGCTGTCGTAGCGCAGGCGGAGGCGATAGCGGTTTTTGGGCGAAAGCCGGACAGCCCATTCCACCTGTAACCAGGGCCGGTGTTCCTGCCGGATGAGCCGGTCTGAAAACGAGGTGGCAGTCCTCAACCAGGCATAACCGCCACTGATGCTGAGGTCTTTGCCGAGCTGCCGGGTGAGACCGTGCCGGGAAATAAAAAAGGAATTGGTAACCAAATGAAAATCATTCCATAAGGCGTATTTTTCACTCAACTGAACAGATGAGATATAAGCGCCCCACAATTCGAAGCCGTGCTTGTTGCTTTGCGAAAAGACAGAAGAAAAGCCGCACAAAAGCAGTGCTATTGTAAAATATTTCATAATGAGAGGTAAACGACCAGCCCTTTAGTCTCCATTTTTCTTTTTGAAATCGCCGCGTTTCCAGGCGTCGAAGAAGCGCTTCCAGGCGGCGGCGTTGAAGATGTTCATGGGCGGCGCCTGACCGATGGAGTAGTACTGGCTGGCCTGCTGGCGGAGGTAGTAGCTGCCGGTTTCAGCGGCATCGCGGGGCACTTCGTTGCGCATACGGCTGAGGGCTTCGTTGGCCATATTGGCGGCGGCAATTCTTTGCAATTCCGGGGTGACGTCCATGGCCAGAAATTCAACTTTGAAATGCTCGCGGCTGGGCCAGGGGAATACCACCGTTTCGGGCAGGTTGATGGTATCCTGTGTCATGAGCTGTACGATGGAGTAGCGGTCGTCGGTGAGATCGTGCGGGATGTGGTATTGGGCGTCTTTGTAGCCGATGGCGGAAAAAACGATGACGTCTCCTTTTTGCACCACAATGGAGAAGAAGCCTTTGAGATCGGTGTAAGTGCCTCTGTATTTGTCTTTTACCACAATATTGGCGTAAGGAACAGGGTAGAGTTCGTTGGTGCTTCCGTCAAGTACGATACCGGAAAACTGCACCAATGAGGTGTCTTTGACCACTTTTTGCCCCCAGAGATACAGCGGCATCAGCAAAAAAACAATGGCGACAGCGCGCAAAACAGTGTTTGTCATATTCGGCGTTTTGATACAAAGACCCTTCCGGCGGGGGAAAGGTTTGAATTTTTGTTCAAAATTAACAACTTTTAGGAAAAGTCGGGCGGCCCTTATGCTCCGACCGCCCGACTTCGCGCTGCTACCTGCGTTCCCGCTTCACCGGTATGGCTACCCGGTTGAGCTTGATGATTCTGAGCTTTTCCAGCAGCAGCATGATAACGTAAGTCACGTCTATTTCGTGCCACCGCACGCCGCCGAAATTGGGGCGCCCGCCATGTTTGTGGTGGTTGTTGTGGTAAGCCTCGCCCATCATCAGCCAGTCAAAATGGAATAGATTCTTGGAGGTGTCGTCCACTTTGAAATTGGTGTAGCCGTATTTGTGCGCAAACCAGTTGATAATCATGCCATGAATGGGCGCCATGAGAAAAGCCACCGGCAGCAGCAACCATTGCCACCAGGCCGTAGCCAGAAAATAAAACAGCACCACATAGGCCGCACCCCAGCCGAGGCGCGATCCCCAGGAACTGGCAAACTTGTCGAAGCCCTTCCATTGGGGCACATTTTTCGTGAATTTTTCGTCTATCTGCACTTTGTCGCGCACGATGGCGGCGTATTTTTTCCAGGTGCGCCACATCATGGCTATGGCGTTGGCATCGTATTTCGGCGAGTGCGGGTCTTGCTCGGTATCGGCAAAAGCGTGGTGCATCCTGTGCATGACACCATACGCATAAGCGCTGAGGTAATTGGAACCCTGTGTGACCCAGGTGAGGATGAAGCAGATTTTTTCCGTCACTTTCGACATTTCAAAGCTGCGATGAGCGGCGTATCGGTGGAGGAAAAAGCTTTGAAAAAACAGCCCCGAATACCACAGAATGATGATTAGTACGATAACTCCCATGTTGTTGAAAAATTTAAAAGTGGTTGAAAAATGGTCTTTCGCTTAAAAGTTGTCAATCGGGGCGGCAAGTTAGAACCTGATGGGCCATGCCGCCAACAATCGGGGAGAGTTTTTTTGGTCGCCATACACCCATGCAGGCACAATGATTTAATTAGCAATCAGTTAAACCCTGACTGCCGGGACATCGTTTTTCTGTTAAAACTTCTTTCTTGTTGAGCAATCGCTCAAAAAGCGCTAATTTTGTCCACACTTCGAGAAAGTGAGTGAATGTCGCTCCCGTTCAATTGGCACAACTCCCGCCCATGCAAAAATTCGATTATCCAATCCTCTACTACTCTGTTAACGAAACCACTGTACTGGGCCTGCTGCCGGGCACGGGGCTTCAGGTGGTGGAAAAAGACCTCAAAACCGTCAAAGCGGTACTGGGCGACTACCTGCTGAAACAGTACAAAAAAAGCGGACTGCTGCCGGGGCGGCACCTCAGCAATGCCAAAATCACAGCTTTCGACGTCAATGTGCGGCCTTCCTACAACGACAATTCCGTTCATTACCCCATGGCCGGCTCGCTCCAACTGCGCCTCTACGCCGTCATCGGCAATCATTCCGGCGCCGATCTGGAGTGCTACATTCCTTGGCTCGAAGAGCGCTTTGCCGTCTCGCAGGATATGAGCCGCCAAGTGAATGCCCTGCTGCAATACACCGCCGAAACCGCCCTGCGCCGGCTCAGCCCCGAAGAAATATTTAAACTGAAAAGCTACGACAAACCCGGCCTCGACCGCATCACCATGCGCGTCAATACGCAACGCTCTCGCGGCTGGGGGGGCTTTGGCTACCGGCGCTCGTTTCCCACGCTGGAACAACTGACCGAACAAATGCCCATGCGCCGCCCCAAAGCTGCCCGCAGCGCCGTGATGCCCGAGTCGGCCTGGGAAATGGAAGATGTGGTGAACGATCTGGCCGAACGCATCGCCGTCAGCCGGGCCAACGTCATCATTACGGGCAGCCCCGGATCAGGCAAAAGCACCGTTTTGCTCTCGGCTGTGCGCCACATTACTCGCAACATGAAAAACAGCGGCCTGCAACTCAGCTTCTGGCGCATGTTGGCGCAGCGCATCACCGCAGGCTCCAAATACCTCGGCGAATGGCAGGAAACCTGCGAAACGCTCATCGAGGAATTGCAGGCCTGTTCCGGCGTACTTTGGGTACCCGATGCAGCTCAGCTCCTGCTCACCGGCGGCAGCGGCCCAGAAGACAGCGTGGCGGCTTTCATGCAGCCTTTTTTGCAAAATGGGCGGCTGCAACTCGTGGGAGAGGCTACCCCGCAGGAAGTGGAGAGCATGAAGCGCAAATTGCCCGGCTTCACCGAGTGCTTTCAGGTCATTCGCCTGCCGGAGCTTTCAGAAAAACAGGTACACAGTATTTTGGAGCGGTTTGCGGCCATGGCGCTCCAGCAACAAAACATCGGCATACAACCCGACGCGCTCAAGTTGGCCTGGCGCATTCTGCACCGTTACTATCCCTACGAGCAGTTTCCCGGCAAGGGCATCCGGTTCCTCTCGCGCTGCGTCAGCGATGCGGTCATTGCCGAATCAGAGACCATCACGGCCTCCGATGTCGTCCGACAGTTTGTACAGCAGACCGGTTTCCCGGAAATGTTCCTCCGCGATGATATGCTCATGGAAACCGAAGAACTGGCGCGGTTTTTCCAACAACGCATCAAAGGGCAGGAGGCCGCCATCCAACGCCTGTGCCGCATCATCAAGGTGTTCAAAACGGGCCTCAACAACCCGCACAAACCCATTGCCAACCTGCTCTTTGCCGGCCCCACCGGCGTGGGCAAAACCGCCGCTGCCAAAGCGCTGGCCGATTATTTCTTCGGCAAGGGCCGCAGCCAGACACCCTTGGTGCGCTTAGACATGAGCGAGTTCCAGTCGGCCTGGCAAATCGGGCGGCTCATCGGCGACGGGCGCGAACCCGGCCAGTTGGTGCGCGAAATCCGCGAACGCCCCTTCTCCGTACTCCTGCTCGACGAAGTGGAAAAAGCCGATCCCGCCGTGTTTGACGCGCTCCTCAACGCATTAGACGAGGGCATCCTCACCGATGCTGCCGGCCGGGTGACGAACTTTCGCAACACCATCATCATTATGACCACCAACCTCGGCGCCAACAGCGGGCCGCCCATCGGGTTCGCCGGCGAGCGCTCTGCCGCCGACAGTGCCCGCGCTGCCATTCTTAGGCATTTCAGGCCGGAGTTTGTCAATCGCATAGACGACATCGTGGTGTTCGAGCAGCTTTCCAAAGCGCATATTCAGGCCATTGCCGAAAAGGAATTGGAGGAATTTGCACAGCGCGAGGGCTTCATTTCCAAGTCTTTACACCTTACTTTCTCTGAACGCGTGGCCCTGCACCTCACCGAAACCGGCTTCGACCCCGTGTATGGCGCCCGCCCGCTGCAACGGGCATTGGAACGCGAAGTGGCGGCCCCCCTGGCGGCCTGGCTCCTGAAACGGCCCAAACTGCGCGAGGCCACACTGCGCATTGATTTTGACGGCGGGTTGAAGGTGGATGTGGACCGGCAGTAGGCGGTAGGTGTATGCAGTGACTGCCCGCTGCACACCGCCCACTGGATGCCACATACTAAATTCGCTCCCCCACACAACCCGAACCCACAAAAAAGCATTTATTAAGCTCATTATCAACCTGACAATTATGAAGCACAAATTCATCATCGGCGCCGTAGTGCTGGCTGCCGGCCTGAGCATCGCGGCAAGTCTCTCTCCGGTAAGCGACAAATTCTTCGAAATCTCCCGCAACATCGAGATTTACGCCAATGTCTATCGCGAACTCAACATGAACTATGTGGACGAGGTGGACCCCGGCAAACTCATGCGCACCGGCATTGACGCCATGGTAGGCTCCCTTGATCCCTTCACCAACTACATCTCCGAAGCAGACATTGAGTCTTACCGTCTCACCACGGAAGGCCGTTACAACGGCATCGGCGCTTCCAGCGAAAAAATAGGCGATTACACCACCATCACCGAACTCTACCAGGGCTTTGCCGCCGACAAGGCCGGCCTCAAACCCGGCGACCAGATCATCGCCGTGGACGGCAAAGACGCCAAAGGCAAAGACCCCGAAGCCCTCAACGAGATCATGCGCGGCTTTCCGGGCACCTCCGTCAGCCTCACCATTCGCAGACCGGGCCGCAACGATGATTTCAAAGTCTCCCTGGTCCGCGCCGAAGTGGATGTACCCAATGTGCCGTACAGCGGCATGGTGGGCGACCACATCGGCTACGTCAACCTCACCACCTTCACGCAGGATGCAGGCCGCAATGTAGGCAATGCCGTGCGCGAACTCAAAAACAGCGATCCCAACCTCAAGGGCGTCATCCTCGACCTGCGCGGCAACGGCGGCGGTTTGCTCAACGAAGCCGTCAATGTGTGCAATACCTTCATCGGCAAAGACTTGCTGGTGGCCACCAACCGCGGCAAAATCAAAGAACAGGATCGCGGCTTCAGCACCTTTATGCCCGCCGTGGACGAAGACATTCCGCTCGTCGTGTTGATTGATAAAAAATCGGCCTCAGCCTCCGAAATCGTCAGCGGCACCATGCAGGATTACGACCGCGGCGTGCTGCTCGGCCAGCGTTCCTACGGCAAAGGCTTGGTGCAAAACATCATGGAAGTAGGCTACAATGCCCGCGTAAAAGTGACGACTGCCAAGTACTACATCCCCAGCGGACGCTGCATCCAAAGTGTGGAATACAAAAATGGCGAACCGGTGGACATCCCCGACAGCCGCCGCGCCAAATTCACCACCCGCGCAGGCCGCACCGTACTCGACGGTGGTGGCGTCTCTCCCGACGTCGCACTCAAACAACCCGCCGACGAACCCATCGTCAAGGCGCTTGTGAATCAGCATCTTATCTTCGATTTTGTCACGCAGTACTGCCTTCAGCATCCTTCTGTTGACTCGGTGGACCGTTTTAAATTCACCGACTTCGACGCCTTTTTGAAGTTCGTCGAATCCCGCGATTTCAAATACGAAACCGACAGCGAAAAGCTCCTCCGCGAGTTCAAAGACAAGGCCGCCAAAGATGGTTACAAATTGGACAGCGAAATTGCAGCGCTGGAGCAAAACATCCGCAACGCCAAAAAAACAGCCATCGCCGGCTACCAAACCACCATCCTCGACCTCATCGAGCGCGAAATTGCAGGCCGCTATTATTACAAAACGGGCAAAATCAAAATGACGCTCCGCAACGACTCCGAAGTTACGGAAGCCAAAAAAGTACTCTTGGATACGGCCAGATACAAAAGCATTTTGAAAAAACAGTAGTCAGGCGCGCGCTTGAAGATGATGGCTTGGGGCTTGCAACTTACGGCTGTAGCCCTGAGCCAATCCGTTTATGTCTGACCGCTTTCCAAAACAGTTCCTTACCTTTGCGCCCCAATTTTCAATATCATGGCCGAACAGAACTTTGTTGACTACGTAAAAATATGCTGCCGCTCCGGCGCAGGAGGCGCAGGCTCCGTACATTTCCTGCGAGACAAACACACCGTACGCGGCGGCCCCGACGGCGGCGACGGCGGGCGAGGCGGCCATATCATCCTGCGCGGCAACCGCAACGTCTGGACCCTCCTCTCGCTCAAATACCGCAAGCATGTCATCGCCGGCAAAGGCGTGGACGGCAGCGGCAACAACTCCTCCGGCGCCTACGGCGAAGACATCTGGCTCGACGTACCCCTCGGCACCGTAGCCAAAGACGCCGAAACCGGTGAGATAGAGTTCGAAATCACACAGCACGGCGAGGAGCGCGTACTCCTGTCCGGCGGTCGCGGTGGATGGGGCAATTCCCACTTCAAAACCCCTACCAACCAGGCGCCCCGCTACGCACAGCCCGGCGAGCCCGGCCGCGAAGAGTGGAAAATCCTGGAACTCAAAACATTGGCCGATGTAGGTTTGGTGGGCTTCCCCAATGCCGGCAAATCCACGCTGCTCTCGGTCGTATCAGCCGCCAAACCCGAAATCGCCGCCTATCCTTTCACCACCATCGTGCCCAACCTCGGCATCGTGCAGTACCGCGATTCGCGCTCCTTCGTCATGGCCGACATACCCGGCATCATCGAAAACGCGCACCTCGGCAAGGGCCTCGGCCACCGCTTCTTGCGCCACATCGAGCGCAACTCCGCCCTGCTCTTCATGATCCCCTGCGACACCGAAGACATCTCCAAAGAGTACGACATTTTGGTCAACGAACTGGAAATGTACAACCCCGAACTCTTAGACAAACCCCGCCTGCTCGCCATCACCAAATGCGACCTCATTGACGCAGAAATGCAACAACTCCTGCTGCCCGAACTGCCCGATGTGCCGTACCTCTTCATTTCTGCCGTAGCTCAGCAGGGCATCAACGAACTCAAAGACAAACTTTGGGAAATGGTGTACCGCCCGGAAGACGACGAGGAGGAGATGTAGGGCAAACAAGAGGGGCATATATGTATTTACAAATTTGGAAAAATGGAGAAAAGGGCGTAAACTTGTACGAAATTTTAATTCAACAATATGGAACAACTCGTGCTTCGTCAGTTGCAGCAATTACCACCTAAGCTCCAGCAGGAAGTGTTGGACTTTATTGGATACTTATTGTCAAAACAACCGATGGCTTCGGAGCATACCGCCCCTGCTCTTCGATCAAAAGAATTGGAAGAAGCCATTCGTATCGTCAGAATGGGCTGCGATATGCGTAGTTTTGGCGATGCTTCCAATTATCAAACAGCATCCAGAACCGAACGGTCTTTACCATTTCGCGACTAATTGCCCATGTACCTGATTGATACAAACATTCTGATATATTCCGGGGAGTCCCGTTATGCCTCCTTACTACTCCCCTATGTGACAGATACAGCTAACGGCGTTTCACTGATAAGCCATATCGAGACTTTAGGATTTCATCGAATTACTCCGGCTCAAATCACTTATTTCGGTAGCCTCTTTAAAATACTCCGAGTTCTTCCTATTAATGATGCCATTGCAAAAGAGGCTATCCAAATTCGTCAAAACAGAAAAGTGGCGCTTGGCGACGCCATTATTGCAGCCACTGCTTTAGTTTATGATGTAGAGATCGTAACACGAAATACGGTTGACTTTACAGCAATACCTCATGTAAAAGTGATTAACCCAATTCCTTAAAGTGTTCCCTCGGCCCCCTCACGCAACGCAGACCGCAGACTACAACCACCCAAGCCCATTTTTTTGCGCAAGTACTTGTAAAATAGAAAGATAAATATAACTTTGCGCACGAAGCGACGGACACGGCAGGAAACAAAATGCCCGGCGCAGGAAACAGCAGAAGTAATGGCCAGGATTTTCCCGTTTTACAAACAATTGGACGCCAACGATTGCGGCGCCTCGTGCCTGCGCATGATCGCGCGGTATCACGGGCGTTACTACTCCTTGGACACCCTGCGGGAAATGACCTACATTGACAAACAGGGCGTATCCCTGCTTGGTATCAGCGACGCCGCCGAACGCATTGGTTTCCAAACGCTTGCCGCCAAACTCACCTACTCGCGCCTGTGCAAAGACATCCCGCTACCCTGCGTGGCCCACTGGAATCAGGAGCATTTTGTGGTGGTGCATAAAGTAACCGAACGCCATGCCTGGATAGCCGATCCCGCCGCCGGAAAGTTTAAAATCTCCCGCGAGCAATTCCTCAAAAGCTGGGCCGGCGACCTCGAAAACGGCGAACCCTCCGGCATCCTGCTGCTGCTGCAACCCACCCCCGAATTTTACCAACGCGGAGAAACCAAAGCCGACAAAGGCGGGCTGGGCTATGTGTGGTCGTATTTCAGGCAGTACAGTTCCTACCTGCTCCAGATAGCGGCCGGCCTGCTCATCGGCGTGCTGCTGCAAATTGCCTTCCCCTTCATTTTGCGCGAAGTGGTGGACTCCGGCGTGCAGTCGGAAGACGTCCAACTCATCTACGCCGCCGTGCTGGGGCTGTTCGTACTCTTTGTCTCTCAACTCTTTGTGGAATATGTGCGCGGCTGGATTTTGCTGCATGTGGGCGCGCGGGTAAACATCAACCTCATCTCCGATTTTTTAATCAAACTCACTCGCCTGCCTCTCCGCTATTTCGACACCAAAGTGACCGGCGACCTCCTGCAACGCATCACCGACCACGAGCGGGTGCAGCGCTTTTTGTCTTCCACCTCGCTGTTTTCGGTGTTTTCATTCTTCACTTTCATCTCGTTTTTCATGGTACTGGCCGTTTGGAATACCGGTGTCTTTTTGCTCTTCGCCGGCGGTACCTTGCTCAGCGTGCTTTGGTTTTACCTCTTTTCCACCTATCGCCGCGATCTGGACTACGCACGCTTCGATCAGGCCACCGACAACCAGAACAAACTCATGGAGTTGATCAACGGCATGCCCGACATCAAGCTCCACAACGCCGAAAAGCCCCGTCGCTGGGCTTGGGAACGCGCGCAGGCCAAGCTCTTCCATACCGCTTTGGACACCTTGCGAGTGGATCAGATACAAAAAACCGGCGCCCAGTTTATCAACGAAGCCAAAAACATCATCATCCTGTTTTGGGTGGCGCTGCAAGTGGTAGAAGGCCACATGACACTGGGCATGATGCTGGGCATTCAGTACATCATCGGCCAACTCAACGGCCCGCTCAATCAGTTCGTTGACTTCATCCGCTCCTATCAGGAGGCGCGCATCAGTCTGGAGCGCATGAACGAAATTCATACCAAAGAAGACGAAGAACGCCTCGAAGACAAGATCAGCCTGCTGCCCGACTGGGGCGACCTCATCCTCGACCGCGTCTCTTTTCAATACGCCGGGCCGCACTCGCCCCTGATTCTCAAAAATGTACGCCTCCGTATTCCCAAAGGCAAAACCACCGCCATCGTGGGCGCCAGCGGCAGCGGCAAAACCACCCTGCTCAAACTACTGCTCAACTACTACCAACCCAACGAAGGCGCCGTCCGCATCGGCGACATCAACTTGGCCAATATCCAAAACCGGCTCTGGCGCCAGAAATGCGGCGCTGTGCTTCAGGATGGCTATATTTTCAACGACACCATTGCCCGCAACATCGCGCTGGGCGACGAGGTGATTGACAAATACCGCCTCCTTCAGGCTGTGAAAGCCGCCAACATGCAAACCTATGTGGAATCGTTGCCGCTGGGCTACAACACCCGCATCGGCGCCGACGGGCAGGGCCTGAGTCTGGGCCAAAAACAGCGCATCCTCATTGCCCGCGCCGTGTATAAATCGCCCGATTACCTCATTTTCGACGAAGCCACCTCGGCCTTGGATGCCTACAACGAAATGATCGTGATGGAAAACTTAGCCGAGCATTTCAAAAACCGCACCATGGTCATCGTGGCGCACCGCCTCAGCACCGTCATGCACGCCGATTACATCGTGGTACTCGATTCGGGCGAGGTGGTGGAGCAGGGTACCCACGCACAGTTGGCCTACCAGCGCGGCGCCTATTATCATTTGATTAAGAATCAGTTGGAATTGGGAGCCTGAGATCGGATCGTTCACTAAGCATCCCGACGACCACTAAAAACTCGCACATCACACAATCTGCCGTCTTATGAAATTCCCCATTCCTGCCCTCAGCGACCGCAAGCTCCTGTTTCTCTTTGCCGTAGTACTCGCCTTTCTGGCCTTCCCCATGCGCGAGTGGTACCAAAACGGCGTTATTTGGGCCGATGCAGAGGGCTACTACATGTACCTGCCTGGCGTTTTTATTTACAACGGCTTTGAAAAAATACCCGTACGCGCTGATGGCCAGTTTCCGCATTATCCCGGCACGCAAAAGCGCTTTACCAAATACACCTGTGGCGTAGCCATGATGCAAACGCCCTTTTTTCTGGCTGCGCACGCCCGCGCCCGCGCCGAAGACAAAGCCGACGGATACAGCACTTACTACATATATGGCGTACTCTGGGCAGCCCTGTTTTACGCGGTGGCCGGCGTCTGGATTTTGATCAAAACCCTGCGGCGACACTTCTCACAGACAGTAGCCTGGACAGCGGTGATGGCCGTTTTTTGGGGCAGCAACCTCTACCATTACACCGTACACGAGCCGGGCATGTCGCATGTGTATTCGTTCTTTTTAGTGAGTTGTTTGCTTTGGCTTACGCCGAAATTGTACAAAGAAACCATTCAGCGCAAATGGATTTTTCTCATTGGCCTGGTTGCCGGCCTGATGGTACTCATTCGTCCTACCAACGTGGTGCTGCTCTTATACCCGGGCTTATTTGGCGTCGGTTCCTGGTCGGATTTCAAAGCCCGGCTTCAGTTTTTCGGGCGGCACATCGGGCAATTATGGCCGGCCGCGCTGCTGATTCTGGCCGCCTGGATACCGCAAATGCTGTATTGGCGCTACATGAGCGGCAACTGGATCATGTATTCCTACGGCGATGAGGGCTTCATTTACTGGAACCATGCGCGCATGGCGCAGGTGTTGTTCGACATCAAAAACGGCTGGCTGCTTTTTAGTCCCATGATGGCCATTGCATTGATCGGCATGGTAGCTGGGCTGTGGCGCAACCGCTACAACGAGCGTTGGATCGGCTTGGCCTGGCTCATCAGTTGGTACCTGTTTGCCAGTTGGTGGGCCTGGTGGTTCGGCGGCGCGTTCGGGCATCGCAGTTTTATAGACTTGTACCCGTTGCTGGCCATACCGTTTGCGGCAGTCGTGCAGGCGGTATGGAGTACTCGCAGCATCGTGCTCAAGGGGCTGTTTTTGCTGCTCTTGGGAGCGCTCGCCTACTACGGTCTCGGCCTCACGAGCCACTTTATCAGCCCGCACTACGAGTGGCCTACCTGGCAGGCGGCCATAGAACTGATGCTGAAGGGGAAGTTTTGATGTTTGGAAATTGGCATGAATTCTTAATTTTGATGAAAAATTCATGAGATCAGAAGCCGACCACATAGAACTCCGCAGCGAAGAAGTGCAGGAAATCCTCGGCACCCCCCCGGGTTGGCTGGCACGTTGGGGCACCTTGGCCGCGCTCATCGGCGTAGTAGCTTTAGGATGGCTCGGCTTTTGGTTGGAAATGCCACAAACTTTGGAAGCCGACGTCAAAATTACCTCCAAAGACCCCCCGCGCAGGTTTTACGCACCTTCCACCACCGTGCTCAACGACATCATTTTCGGCAACGAATCCAAAGTGGACAGCGGCGCTACCATCCTGCATTTCAACTCCAAAGCCAGGCTTGCGCATGTGCTGTCTCTCGAAACAGAGCTGCTTCAGGTAGGAAACGATCAACAAATCCTGTCCCTGAACATCCAACGAGACCTCATCCTCGGCGAACTTCAGGAAGACTACTACGACTTTTTGGAAAAATGGGACCAGTATCATTTCGTCTCCAATCGCTCCACCGACAACAGCGGTCGCAGCGAAGTCGCCTCCCGCATCCGGGATTTGGAGTCTGAAATAAGAGAACTTCGCAGCAGATTGGAATCGCTTCAAAACCAATTGGCGGAAGCCCAGGCCCGCTACGATAAAGAGTTGACCTTGCTCAACAGAGGCGTACTCACCCGCGAAGAACTCAACCCAACCCGCATAGAACGAGACAGTTACGAGCGACAAGTACAAGATGTACAGTCTTCCATCCGCAGCAAAAGCAACCAGATTTCCATGCTCCGCGACCGCTCGCGCAGCAACAGCGGCAGGGCCAAAGCATTAGAAGACCAAAGCGCGGCATTCGGCCTGCTCAAAGACAGTTTCGCCCGCCTCAGAAACCGGGTTTCGGAATGGAAACGCGAATACACCGTCGAATCGCCCATCAGCGGCACGGTATTGTTTGCCAAAGACAACCTTGCAAAAGGGCAGTTTGTGCAGCGCGATTCCCTGCTGCTCGTCATTGTGCCCGGCAAAGCATCGGGCACGGTAGCAAAGATGGAAATTGTGCCCGAAGAGGCTGGCCAGATCGTCAGAGGCCAGAAAGTGCAGATCAAATTGTACGATTATCCCTTCCCCGACTATGGCGCCGTGTGGGGGCAGGTGGAGGGCAAGGGCAAACTGCCTTCCGGCGGAAAAATCCCCGTAGAGGTGCGCTTTCCCGGCGACAGCTTAGTGACTACCAAAGCCGGCCTCATTCAGCCCGAAGGCGAAATGCGGGGCAAAGCCACCATCATCCTCTCACGCCGGCGGCTTATTCAGCGCATCTTCGGCATCGGGGAAGGATAGCACCCGAAGATATTCTGCCGGTACTTCATCGGTAAGCCACACGCCGTTTTCGGATATAAAAAACTGGAAACCCGCGTTTTGCATCGCTCCGCCCCGCACTTCCAATATCACCGGACGACCATGCCGACTGCCCACGCTGCGCGCTGTTTCTACATCGCGACTCAGGTGTACGTGGTGGCGTTGCCGCTTTTGCAAACCCGATTCAAGTATAGATTTCAGGAAGCGCTCCGCCGTGCCGTGATACAGGATTTCCGGCGGCTCCTGTGCCGAATACCCGAGTGCTACCTCTACCGAATGCCCCTGCGCAGCCCGGATTCTGCCCTTCGTTTCGTCGAGTACAAAGCGCTTTTTGTTGTTGTTTTCCACCACGAATCGAAGGGTCTCTATATCGAGCGGCGTTCCTGCGGCATTGGCTTTTTGGAGCAATGTGGGCACGTCGGTCCAGCCTTGTTCGTCCAATATGATGCCTATCAATTGGGGTCGGTGCCGCAGCACGAGACTGAGAAATTTGCTGAGCCGGATGAGTTCTTTAGCTTGCATGACTTTTTTTGTTTAAATCGCTCAGGATACGGCGCCCCGAAAGGAAAAGTTTCCGGGTTCAAGGTTTCGGGTTGGAACGGCTGCCGGCTGCCGGCCGCGTTTCGCTCGCGTTTACCGCGCCACGGCGCGGCTACCGGTCCCTCGCGTTCGCGGAATTTCGCGCCCTTCGCTAAGATTCGCGTTAAAAAACTCGCGTTCGACGATAAACTGCCAAACCGCGCCACAGGCGCGGCCCTCTCCGTTGGCAAGATAAACTGCGCAGCAGATTACTACGAAGTGAGATAAACTGCCGAAGGCAGATCACCCACGATAAACTGCGCAGCAGATGACGAAACATTTTACCTTTGCCGCCGATTCAGCGCGGCCCTGCGCCGCCACATATTTTTACATCGTTTAAACCAATAAAACCATGCGATTTGGTACCAAAGCCATACATGCCGGCGTAGAGCCGGACCCCGCCACCGGCGCCGTAATGACGCCCATTTACCAAACCTCCACCTACGCGCAGGAGGCCCCCGGCGTACACAAAGGCTACGAATACGCCCGCACCCAAAACCCCACCCGCCACGCCCTCGAACAAAACCTCGCCGCCATCGAAAACGGCACGGAAGCCTTCTGTTTCGGCAGCGGCATGTCGGCCATGGACGCCGTGATGCGCATGCTCAACCCCGGCGACGAAGTCATTGCCACCAACGACCTCTACGGCGGCTCTTACCGCCTGCTCACCAAAGTGTATGAGCGCTTCGGCGTGCGTTCGCACTTCACCGACATGACCGACCCGGCCAACGTGGAAGCCCTCATCAACAGCAACACCCGCCTGCTCTGGATCGAGACGCCCACCAACCCCATGCTCAACATCATTGACATTGAGGCCGTTTGCAAAATCGCCCGGCAGCACGGCATCCTCACCTGCGTGGACAACACCTTCGCCTCGCCCTTCCTCCAAATGCCGCTCGACCTCGGCGCCGACATCGTGGTACACTCTGCCACCAAGTACCTCGGCGGCCACTCCGATGTCGTCCTCGGCGCCGTCATTGTAAAGGATGAGGCCCTGGCCCAACAACTTCGCTTCCTCCAAAACGCCGTCGGCGCAGTGCCCGGCCCGCACGATTGTTTCCTCGTGCTGCGCGGCATCAAAACCCTGCACCTCCGCGTAGAGCGCGCCTGCAAAAACGCCAAAAAAGTGGCCAAATTCCTCGCCGCCCACCCCAAGGTGCAGCACGTTTATTACCCCGGCCTCAAAGACCACCCGGGCTACATGATCGCCTCGCGCCAAATGCGGTTCTACGGCGCTATGGTCTCGTTCATCCTCCAAAAAGACACCGTGGACGACGCCATGAAAGTACTCAGCGGCACACAGATTTTCACCCTCGCCGAATCGCTCGGCGGCGTCGAATCGCTCATCGGGCACCCCGCCTCCATGACGCACGCCTCCATCCCCCGCGAAGAGCGCCTCAAAACCGGCCTCAGCGATTCGCTCATCCGCCTCAGCATCGGCGTAGAAGATTTTGAAGACCTCATCGAAGACCTCGAACAGGCACTGAGATTGGTATAGTTTTTTTTGGCGCCCGCCGCCACCTGCAACGAAGGGCCGACAGACAACAGCCTCAAAACGGCTCCACCTGTCGGCCCTTCGCACTCATGGCGGCGCCGGGTCATCCGCTCACATGGCCGCCTCCTTTTATTACCCGCCGGCGTCCATTCCCGCTGCTGCCCCTGGCGCAATCCCACCGATTCAAGGTTTCCGGTTGGAACGGCTGCTAGCCGCAAGCCACGCTGAGCGTACAAATCGCGGTTTCCCTCATGTTCGCGGAATTTTGCGATCTTCGCTAAAATTCGCGTTAAAAAAAACGCGTTCCGGGCCTCGCCACGACGAAGGCGTGGTTCAAGGTTTCGGGTTGCTCACTACGCACCCCTCACTACTCACCCCTCACTACTCACCCCTCACCCCTGAAAACCGCCCACCGCCTACTGGTTTCCCTCGCACTTACCGCGCCACAGCGCGGCCACTGCATACTGCACACCGCTTACCGAATCTCCTCCTTCAACAACCGGTCAATATCCTTCATAAACTGATCTACCGACTTGGGGTCCGTGCCGTCGCAAAATGCGCGCACATGGCGCTTTGTGTCCACCAGAATGAGCCGCCCGCTGTGATCGAAGCCGCCCGGCGCTGTAGCATCCTCAATGGCCACGCTGAAATAGTCGTCGGCAATGTCATAAATCGCCGCCCGGTCGCCGGTCACCAAATGCCATCGCGGCGCCGACACCCCCAGTCCCGCAGCGTATTCGCGCAAGCGGCCCACCGTATCGCGGCGCACGTCAATGCTGTGCGAGAGCAATACCAAACGGTCTTCATTTTCGTAGCGCTCATACAGGCGCAACATCTGGCGTTTCACCTTGGGGCAAATCGTGGGGCAGGAAGTGAAGAAAAAATCGGCCACATATATTTTGTCTGCAAAAGTGGCATTCGTCACCTCCTGGCTGTCCTGGTTCACAAAAGAGAAATCCGGCACCTTATGATATAGGGTGTCGCCGTCCACAATGTCTATTTCGCCCAAAATGGGCAGCTTGCCCTCCGGGTGTTGGCAAGAGGCTGCCGCCAGGCCCAGCACCGGCAGCAGCAACAGAAAAAATCTCTTCATCATTGAGCGTTTGTTTCAGATGCGTTTTGCGGGAGTTGTTTCTTCAGCGCCTCAGCCGCCTCGATGCTGCCGAGCATAGCGTTTTTCACTTCCGTTATTTTGCCGATTTCATCCTGAAGGTACTGCATGATGTCTTCGTGCTTTTTGCCGTTGCGCAAATCGGGCAATTGCTGAAGGCCGTACATCCAGTCCCACATGACTTTGTCGGCGGCTTGCAGGTCGTACAGCGCTTTTCTGGTTGCATCGCGCAGTTCGTCCGTCAAAGCAGTATCGGCCGTAGCCGCCTCCATTTGTTTAGACAAGGCATTGATGTCGCTCATTTTCGGCATCACCTCATCATGCACCACCATCATTTCGTCCCAGAGCTTTTGCTGCTCTGCTTCCTGTGCCTGATTGGTGCCGCATGCGCTCAGCCCGGTCAGAAAGGCCAATGCGAGCAGGATCATTTTAAAGTTCATTTTTCAGTATTTTAGGCTGCGAAGGTACGGCTTGAAAATGTATCAACATACTGCAAAAACTTCTTTCCTTTGCGGAATCGGTAATCTGCTGCGCAGTTCATCGTCTGGTGGAATCCGAAATCAGGAATCCGAAATCAGGAATCCGAAATCGGGAATCCGAAATCTTAAAATGCACATACCATGACCCGACTCAGCGTCAACATCAACAAAATTGCGCTCATCCGCAACTCCCGCGGAGGCAACATGCCCGACCTCGTGCAAATAGCCAAAGACTGCGAAGCCTTCGGCGCACAGGGCATCACCGTGCATCCCCGCCCCGACGAGCGGCACATCCGTTTTTCCGACATCCCGCTGCTCAAAGCCGTGACGACCACCGAGTTCAACATCGAGGGCAATCCCACCGAGGCATTTTTGAAGGCCGTTTTGGAACACCGCCCGCACCAATGCACGCTGGTACCCGACGCGCCCTCGGCACTCACCTCCGATGCCGGCTGGGACACCGTGCGGCACGCATCCTTTTTGAAAGAGGTTTGCGACCGCCTGCGCGAGGCCGGAGTGCGCAGTTCTATTTTTATCAATGCCGATGAAAAAATGGTGGAAGGCGCCAAAGCCCTCGGCGCCGACAGGGTAGAATTATACACCGGCCCTTTTGCCGCTCAGTTTCCACAAGATCCCGAAGCTGCCGTAGCCCCGCATCGTCGTTGCGCCCGCATCGCCGCCGAAATCGGCATCGGCCTCAATGCCGGCCACGACCTCAATTTAGACAATCTGCGCTTCTACCAACAACACACCGAAGCCCTGCTGGAAGTCTCCATCGGCCACGCCTTAGTATGTGACGCGCTTTACTACGGCCTCTCTAATACCATACAAATGTATCTCAGGCAGCTTTCCGCGGCATGAAACGTTCTTAACTTTTATTTAAGGAAGCGAAAACATTTTCTTAAACCCTCTTTTCCCAAAAGCCACTGAAAACCAAAGTATAACGACGCGTTTCAGCCGCAATAAATTGGCTTTGCGCTAAAAAAAACGCCGCGAATTGCGCGGTCTTTTACAAAAGGCATATTTTTGGCATCATTTTTCATTTTTTTAATCAAAATTCGGATTAGTATGAAAAAACTCTCACTGGTTCTCGCGCTGGTACTGTTCGCCTTTGGGGCAGCAGTTGCGCAGCGAACCGTCAGCGGCATGGTTTCCGACACAAAAGGAGAACCGCTCATTGGAGCGAGCATCCTTGTGAAAGGAACCGTCACAGGTACGGTAACCGACTTTGATGGAAAGTACTCCATCGCTGTACCTGCCGGCAGCACCACTTTTGTGGTCAGCTACACCGGCTTTTCTACCAAGGAAGTGGAAATCGGCGCTTCCAGTTCTATCAACATTACTTTGGAAGACGCTGCCGAGCAGCTCTCCGAGGTGGTGGTGACAGGTCTCGGTATTCGCAAAGAAAAGAAAGCTTTGGGATACGCCGTGACCACTTTAGGCTCTCGCGACATTGAGCTTCGCCCTGAAGCCGACGTTTCGCGGGTGCTTCGGGGAAAAGTACCTGGCGTGGACATTTCTCAGACCTCCGGTCTGGCCGGCTCAGGTACCAATGTCATCATTCGCGGGTACTCTTCCATTACGGGTACCAACCAGCCGCTTTTCGTGGTGGACGGTATTCCGTTCAACTCCTCCACCAACGCCGACCGCGGTTTTGATTCCGGCTCCGCTTCCGCTTCCAGCCGCTTCCTTGATCTTGATCCCAACAGCATTGCTGAAGTGAGCGTACTGAAGGGGTTGAGCGCCACCGTATTGTATGGCGAGGCTGGCCGCAACGGCGTTATTCTTATCACGACCAAAAACGGCGTTCCGGCCAATTCCAACAAAAAACTGGAAATCACCGTGAACCAGTCTTTGTACGTCAACCAAATTGCTTCCTTGCCGGAAGATCAGGACTTGTACGGCAACGGTTTCGACAACTTTGCCTCTGCGGCTTTCTCCAACTGGGGCGCGCCGTTCGATCAGCCCGGAAGATACGGCGTTGCTGCCGACGGCACCATCCGGCACCCCTATGACCGCGCTGCGCTGAACGCTGTGTTCCCGCAGTATATTGGTGCGCGTTATGCTTACAAAGCGTACGACAACCTTCAGAACTTCTTCACCAAGGGCTTGATCAACAACACGGCTATCAATATTGCCTCTCAGTTGGCCAACAACACCACCTTGAACGTCAGCTATGCTTTCCGCGACGATACCGGTTTTATTCCGCAAGAGTACAACCGCTACACCAAGCATAACTTGGGTCTGGGTTTGCAAACAAAACTCAGCAATGGCTTCAAGATCAGCAGCACGTTCAACTATGTGACTTCTGATCGTATCTCGCCGCCTTCCGACATCAGCTTCAGCTCCGGCTCCGACGGCAGCTTTACTTCGCTTTTCGGCCACATTTTCTACACCCCGCGCAGTGTGGGCTTGTATGAATTGGAGTATGAGAACCCGGTGGACAAGTCCAGTATTTTCTATCGCGGCGGCAACGATATCCAGCACTCGCTCTGGACGCTCAACAACTCCGGCGATTTGGAAGACCTGAGCCGTTTCTTCGGTAATATGCAGGTTTCTTATGAACTGACCGATTGGTTGACGGCTGCTTATCGCGTAGGCGTTGACGGTTATTCTCAGCAGCAGCGCTACTATCTGAACAAAGGCGGTATTGACGTTCCGACCGGTGTTTTGAGAACTTCAAACCGCAGCAATACGATTCTCGACCACTTGTTCAGCCTTGCTTATGACTTCAGATTGGGCGATTCATGGGTATTGGACGGCGTTGCTGGGTTCAACATGCGCCGCGATGTGCTGAACAGAACCTTCCTCAACAGCTCTCAGCAGTTTGTGTATGGCCTTTTCACGCACGATAACTTCATTGACAACACAAGCTCCTCCGATAAGTTTGAGGAAAACCTCATGGGCGCCTTCCTGACGGCTTCTTTGGGGTACAAGAGCTTCCTGTATTTCAACTTCCAGGCACGCAATGACTGGACTTCTACGCTTGAAAAAGAGAACCGCAACGTTTTCTATCCTTCCGGTTCCGTTTCTTTCATTCCTACAGAAGCTTTTGCCGGCCTTCAAAACAGCAACCTCCTCAACTATATGAAGTTGCGTTTTGGCTATGGTACTTCTGCCGGCTATCCCGATCCGTATCAGACGCGTAACATCCTTTCTACCGGTACGCGCATTTTTGTAAACGATGGAGGCACGGTGATCAACACCAACAGCGTTTCCAACGTATTCGGCAATCCGAATCTCCGTCCCGAATTGCACAAGGAATTGGAGTTCGGCCTCGAAGCGCGCATGTTCAAAAACCGGCTCGGCATTGACCTTTCTTTGTACAACAAGACCTCTTCCGACCTCATCATTGATCAGCCTCTGGACCCGTCCACCGGCGGTACATCCACAACGGTAAACGCTGCGTCCATCCAGAATAAAGGCATTGAATTGGGTGTGGACATTACTCCAATCCAGAGCAAGAACTTCACCTGGACTTTGAACGCCAACTTTACCAAGAATCAAGGCATCGTGACGGAATTGCTGGACGGGGTGGATCAGATCGCCTTCTCAGGCTATTCCAACCTCGGCAACTTTGCCATTCCTGGCCGCCCTTACGGCATTATCTTGGGAGATAAAATTTTACGCGATGACAACGGCAACCCGATCGTAACAAGTGCAGGTGTGTATCAATCTTCCGGTGAGATCGGAGAACTCGGCGACCCAAACCCGAATTATCTGCTCAACGGCGGTACTTCCATCAACTTTAAAGGTTTTTCACTGAGCGCTTTGTTGGCGTATGTGGACGGCGGCGTGATTTACGCTACCACGCCTTCTACCTTGATGGGCCGCGGCGTGCTTCAGGAAACCGGCTTCGATCGTTTTGTTCCCTTAATTGCTCCGGGCGTTAAGGCAGACGGTACGCCCAATGACATTATGATCAACGCTTCTTCTCATTACTGGGAAAATGGAGGCGTTTTCCACGATGAAATGCGTACCTATGACGCCTCCTATGTGAAACTCCGCGAGGTATCATTGGGGTATTCATTCCCGAAGAAGATTTTGGAAAAAACTCCATTCGGCAGCATGACGCTGGTATTCTCTGGCCAGAACCTGTGGTTCCGGGCATTGGGCGTTCCCAAGGGCGCCAATTTCGACCCGGAAGTATCCAGCCTTGGCGTAGGCAACGGTCGCGGTTTCGAGTTGATGAACGTTCCGACGTCCAAGCAATTCGGCGGCAGCCTCAAGTTCACATTCTAATTATTCCAAAAGCAAACTTTGAATCATGAAAAGATTGTTTAAAATATCAATTATCGCAAGCTTCCTCATCTTTTTGGGGGCTTGTGAAAGCACGGAATTGGAGGGGCTGCTCAACAACCCCAACGCCGTGACTCCTGAAAACGCAGAGTTAGATCTGGTATTCAACCGGGTCATGCTCGATTTCAAGAGTTTTGTTTACGAAGCGCATGCGCAGACCGCTCCATATACCAGAATGCTGGCCATGACGGGAGGTTATCAGTACAACAGCCAAGATCAGCCGCAGTCTTTTGACTATATATGGGAACTGGCTTATGCAAATTTATTGCCGGACATCGAATTGGTCATTTCATCGGCTACGGAAAAAGGCAGTACGGTGCATGCCGGCATCGCCAAAATCCTGAAAGCTTATGTTTATATGACTTTGGTAGACTTGTTCGGTGATATTCCTTATTCAGAAGCTCTGGGCGGCGCGAGCAATCCCAGCCCCAAGGCTGATGACGACAAGGCCGTTTATGAAGCTGCCGCGGCCGTATTGGCACAAGGTATTGACAACTTGAAAACGCCTGTTGGCTCGCCGGTAAACGACCTGTACTATAACAAAAACGTGGCTCGTTGGATCAAGTTGGGCAAAACCCTGCAACTGCGTTACCACGTCATGACCCGCTTGTCGGGCGGTTCTGCAACCGTTGTTAATGCATTGCTGGCCGAAGGCGACCTGATTAATTCAGCGGACGAGGATTTCCAATTCAAATACAGCAACAACCGCTCCAACCCGGATTCTCGTCATCCGGCCTATAGCGGAGCTTATGAATCGGCTGCCGGTGCTTATCTCTCTAACTATTACATGTGGTTGTTCTTTGCCGATAAAACAACGGAAGACCCGCGTCTGCGCTACTATTTCTACCGCCAGGATTGCGATGAAAGAGAAGAAGACCTCTTCACCCTGGGTTGCCGCACGCAGCCTTATCCTTTCCATTGGGCGGACGGTTACCCGTTCTGTACGGCAGGTCTGATGTTCTCGGGCGCCAACAATCAATATCTGGGCTACTGGGGCCGCGATCATGGCGATGCATCCGGTATTCCGCCAGACAACCAGAAGCGTACAGCTATTGGCGTTTATCCTGCGGGAGGCAAGTTTGATGCCAACAACTGCGCGCATGTGCAACGCTTGGGTGTTGACGGCCTCAAAGGCGCAGGCATCCAGCCCATTATGATGTCTTCCTGGGTGGACTTCCTGAAAGCAGAGGCTGCGCTGACCATGTCGGGCGTAGCCGGCGATCCGCGTAGTTTGCTTGAAAGCGGCGTTCGCAAGTCTATCTCCAAGGTAATGGCATTTGGCGCAGCCGATGCAACCAGCGCTTATGTGCCTTCTACTGCTCAAATTGATGCTTATGTAGCTGAAGTGTTGGCCGACTACGACGCTGCTGCTACTACCGACGCCAAACTCAACGTCATCATCAAGGAATACCACTTGGCATTGTGGGGCAATGGCCTGGAAGCGTACAACAACTATCGCCGCACGGGCAAACCTGCCGGTATGCAACCTACTTTGCAGGCAGATGCAGGTACGTTCCCACGCCTGCTGTGGTATCCGGCCAACTATGCCAACCTGAACGCCAATGCCGATCAGCGCAACCTGGCTCAACAGGTGTTCTGGGATACCAATGCTGCCGGCTTTATCAAGTAATTCAATTTTTTCGGTGAGAACCATTCGCTTCGGCGCGTGTTCTCACCGCAAACTAAAAAATGCGAATGCAATGAAAAAAATATTGATTTCATTTTTCAGCCTGTCTTTGCTGTTCCTGGCCTTTTCCTGCGAACAGGAGCGCGCTTTCCCTGAGTTTGAGGACCTCCAATACGGTTCTTTTCCCCGGCGATTGTCGTTTACAGGCGAATATTTTATCACAAACATTGCCACTTCTAAAATCACCTTCAAGGTTGAATTTTATGATGAAAATCAGGGCAAAAACGTAGAGTCTTATTCTTGGGCCGTCAGCTATATTGACCGCACCAACAACGGCGCCAACAACCGCCCGGCGCAAACGATCCGCACCGTGAATGCTTCTCAGTTCGTTACCAACCCTGACACGGGGCTGCCGTCAACGACGATTGAGATTCCCTTGCAAGACGTTCTCAACCTGTTTGGGTTCTCTGCTAATGACGTCAATGGCGGAGACTCGTTCATTTTTAACGCTACCCTGCGTCGTACAGATGGTAAAGTATTTACGTCGGTCAATACCAACGACCTTCTCGAAGGTCAGCCGGCGTTCAACGCTTTCTTCCAGTTCCGTGCCGACCTGAAATGCACGCCTGCGGCTCTGGCGGGTACTTACAACTACTCCACTGTAGGCTGGTGCGGTACTACTCAAACGGGTACTACCCGCTTGGTGGCTACCAGTGTTTCCGGTGTTTTCAACGTTGTGAGCCCGGACGCTCCGAGCGATCCGGATGCGGCCGACTTCTCGTTTGGCGCTTATGCTGCCTGCTACGGCGCCGGCAGTACGCTTCCCGGCGGCAATCTCCAGATCGTTGAAAACTGCTACGGCCTTCGTCCTATCGGTTTGAGCCGCTGGGGCGAAGACTACTGGTACAACTCAGTGACCGTTGATGGGCCCAACCTCATCATTGACTGGGAAAATAGCTATGCAGAAGGTGGCGTAACCACTCTGACACGTACAGACGGCACCAACTGGCCGCCGCTGAAAAAGGGCTAAAATCATCTTTAGTCTTGAATATGAGTCACTTGGGATTGCCCTGGGTGGCTCATATTTTTTTCAGATCATTTATTGGGAGGTACGGGGCAGGTTCTTGTTTTTTGAGACTACCTTGCGGGCGAATCTCCGCCTTATTTCTTTATCATCTTTGAATTTTAAGTTTCTCATGCGTTCAACTCTACGTCTCCTTTTATTGAGCGTTGTGCTTTTTTGCACGGTATCTGAGCCGGCAGCACAACCCACGACCGGTTTGACTTCTTTCACCGCAGGGGAGCCTTCTCCGGGTTATAACCTGATTTTTCCACATAATCAGCCGCATGTCTATTTGCTCAATAACTGCGGTCAGATTGTTCATCGCTGGAACAGCCCATCAGTGAGAAGGCCGGGCAATACGGCTTATTTATTGCCGGATGGCAACATTGTGATCGCCAGCCGGTATTTTGCCTCGGTGAACGACCCGATCTGGGCGGGCGGCGGCGGCGAATATGTGGAAATCAGAAACTGGGACAATGATACTTTGTGGAGTTTTACGCTCAACGACACACTGCGGCGTTTGCACCACGACATTGCCCCGATGCCCAACGGGAACATACTGATGATTGCCTGGGAACTGAAAACCTTTGAAGAGGCAGTACAAGCAGGACGTAATCCGGCACTCATGCCACAGCATAAATTCTGGCCCGATTATATATTCGAGATCAACCCTGCCACCAACAATATCGTGTGGGAATGGCATGTTTGGGATCATCTCATTCAGGATTTTGACCCTACTAAAGATAATTTTGGCTCGGTGGCAGCACATCCGGAACTGGTAGATTTGAACTACGACGACAACGGCGGCAATCCCGACTGGATGCACTCCAATGCTATTGACTACAACCCGGTGCTGGATCAGATAGCCTTGAGTGTGCCCACTTTTAATGAAATTTGGATCATTGACCACAGCACTACCACAGAAGAAGCAGCGGGCCACACCGGAGGCAGAAGCGGACGGGGAGGCGATTTATTATATCGTTGGGGGAACCCCTCTGTTTACGGAGCTGGAGACTCAACACATCAACGATTGTTTTATCCTCATGATATTCACTGGGCCGACGATTTCCTTGACGCTTCGCATCCACATTACGGCAAATTGGTGGCTTTTAACAATCAGGTAGGCCCCAATTTTTCCTCTGCTGAAATTTTCAACCCGGCGTTCGACACGCTTACTTGGTCATACCCTATGGCAGAGGGAAGATGGTTGCCCGTTCAATCCGATCAGACCGTCACGCATCCTGTGCCCACCCGAATGTATTCCGACGGCACTTCAAGCATACGTTTGCAACCCAATGGCAACATATTATTGTGCTCGGGACGCCAGGGGTACGCATTCGAACTGAATGAGGAGTTGGACATTGTATGGGAATATATTACTCCCTTGGTCGGGGGTGTCCCCATTGCGCAGGGAAGTACGGCTACCAATAATCTGACTTTCAGGATGGAGCGCTACCCTGAAAGTTATCCAGGCTTGGAGGGTAAAGACCTGTCGCCCAAAGGTTATATCGAACTAAATCCTGATACTACGTTCTGTTCCCTGATTTCCAGCATAGGAGAAACCGATACTGAAATGCCTGATTGGAAACTTTACCCCAATCCGGCCGGCGACGAATTATGGATAGAATGGAACGGAGATGCGCCCGCCTTTCTGGAGTTTTTTGATGCTATGGGCCGCCTCCAACATAAGACGAAGCCGGTGGGGAATACACCGACGCGACTATCTGTAACAGATTGGCCTTCAGGAGTATATTATCTTTCAGACAGCAGAGGGAACACCGCCCGGTTCGTTGTCCGGCGATGAAATGAGATGAAGTTGATTCCCAAAGCAGATATCAACGTTTTATCCATTTTTGCATAATCACCTGGCCGTCTTCCTGTAGAAATAGAATGAAGTACAGGCCGGAAGATAGATGCTGGACGGCGATGTTCCATTCGGCAGCGCGAATACGGTCGCTCATAAGCACCCTCCCGTAAGTATCCAATACCGACCAAAACCGAATATCGTTGCCGATGAGTTGTACATGCAATTCATCGGTAGCGGGGTTGGGAAACAGATGAGCGGCTTGGGGTTGATCCGCGGGCAAGTCGGAGGTATGAGAGATGATTTCAGGATCAACGAAAATGTCGCCGCCGGTAGTAGAGCCTTCCACCACAACTAATTTTTGACCGGAAACTACATTCAACAGCCGATCAATATGCCCGGTCGGCCAGGTAATGAGTATAGAATCTGCCTGTGTAGCGCTGCCGATGCCGATGATTTCCGTATCGGAATTTTGCCCCAAAAAGCCAATCCCACAGTGCGTGTATCGCATTTGGTAATGGCTGCCGGTATAAATTTCTATTTTCGCGCCGATGCCGTCCCGGTTGCTAAGAATGCCTTGCAGTTTGATTTTGAGCCAGTTATTGGATGTTGTTCCCTGATGAAGCCACAGTTGAGATGCAAAAGGCGCCGTATTGGCCACCATAATGTCGGGGTAGCCGTTGTTGTCAAAATCGCCGGTCGCATTGCTGAAACTGGTCACCGTATCGCCCACAAACCCCGCATTCGGTTGCAAAAAAGAACCATTGCCCATGTTTTCATAAAAAGCGCTGGATATGACATCGGCCCCGGCCAGCATTCCACTCACATACAGGTCGAGGTCGCCGTCGTTGTCGGCATCCAAAAAAACGGAACCCCAGCCGATGCTGTTGAAAGCGACTCCGGCAGAAGCTGCTACTTCTTCAAACACCACCTGCCCGTCGTCGTCCGGGCCTGAATTTCGCAGCAAAGCGTTGCCTTCTTCCGTATTGGAAATATAAATATCCAGCCAACCATTGTTGTCGTAATCTCCCACCGCAACGCACATGGCGTTCATGGCGAGGTTCGTATTTGTAGCCACACTGACATTGGAGAATGTGCCGTTGCCGTTATTGCGCAACAGCGAATTGATTCTCAGGCGGTCTTGAGCAGTATAAATATCGGGCCATTTATCATTGTTGTAATCCAGAAAAGCCGAGCAAAAAGGCGTCTTGCCACTATCGGCGGCTTGCGCCTGAGGGGTCACCTCTGTAAAAGTGCCGTTGCCGTTGTTCCGAAAAAGTCTGTTTTCATTGGGCAACCCCGATAGCTGCAATTTTCGTTCATTGTAATACAAGTCGAGTAAACCATCCCGATCATAGTCTCCCCACACAGCTCCAAAAGTATGAAAAGCGTCCAAGGGCAGTCCTGCCGATAGAGTAATATCTTCAAAAGTCAGATTGCCCGTGTTTCGGTACAAACGATTGACGCCTTCGTAATTGCAAACAAACAAGTCTTTATCGGCATCATTATCAAAATCTACCCACAGCAATTGTTTTACCTCGTCGAGATGAGGTACTAAGGGTTGCAAAAGCGTGAACTGCCCACCCATATTCAAATAAAAGCGAATAGGTTGCCCAGACTCAGAACCTAATGTAATGTCGTCCAGTCCGTCGTTATTGAAGTCAACGCAGCTCACACCGCAACCGGGCGTTGTTGAGTTGTAAATATGCTGAATGCCTCTGGCTGCGGCTGCATCCTGATAAAGAATTTGAGCATGAAGGGAGATAACAATTCCAAAGCAACATGCAGAAGTGATAAAAAACTGCTTCATGGCAAGCATATTTTTAGGCTGAATGAAAGGATGTCATTGGATGGTAATGGTAAATGAATAGCCTCCTGTCGCCGGCTTTTGTTCTGTTGTATCTTTCTGTGGTTCGGGCGGCGCAGATACATAATTGTACACCACCTGCGGCGACGGGGCGGTAACAACCGGCGCCGGTTCTGCCGCGGCCACATTTTTCTGAATCCTGAAATGCACCTTCAGCGTGTTGTGAAAGGTGACTTTCAGTTTGCGGATGGGCGGCACATCAAATTTAAGCAACTTTGCTAAGCGAACGGCTTCCTCGTCACAGCCATGACCCACGCTGGTCAGAACCTCCACATCGGTCACATTGCCTTTATAATCAATCTCATAGCGAATGGAGACGGTGCCTTCAATGCCTTTTTTGAATGCCTCTGCCGGATAGCGCAAGTTTTGGCGCAAAAACTCCTGCATGGCTTTGGGGCCACCCGGATAGATGGGGCGGCGGATGAAATTTTTTTCTTTTCTGTCCTTTTGCATCTGGCAAAGGTAGTTAAATGTGCTGATGATGGTAGTGTAGTGAAGGGGTGACTTTCGCCCGAAAATCTCTTGTAGTCACCCCTTCACTAAGCCAAGACGGCGCCCAATCGTCACTTTGTACTTAGCTTTGTCGTTCAAATATTTAAAAAGCATCATGAACAACGAGATCACCCATGCGCCGCAAGGCGCCGATCAACAGCCGCCCGCCCCCGGCAGCAACATCTGGGGGCCGAAATTTCCGCTCTTTGGGCTGGCCGTCATCCTCCTGTTCGCCCTACTGATCGGCGCCCGCGCCTGCTACCTCGGCGTACCGCTGGGCGATGTTTTCAAAAATACCGATCCTGCTCCCACCACCATTGACACCACAAGCACTGGCCAATGAAGCGCTCCATTCCTTTCAAAAAATACCAGGGCGCCGGCAACGATTTTGTCATTGTTGATAATCGGGCGGAAACCTTCATCGGGCGCTTCGACACGGAGTTAATACAACGGATGTGCGACCGGCGCTTCGGCATCGGCGCCGACGGGCTGATGTTGCTGCAAAACCATCCCGGATACGATTTTGAAATGGTGTATTTCAACAGCGACGGGCGCGAAAGCACCATGTGCGGCAACGGCGGGCGTTGTCTGGCGGCCTTTGCTGCGTCGCTGGGTTTCTTGAATGAAAACCGTTGTCACTTCATCGCCATTGATGGTCCGCACGACGCCGTGATTGTACGCCCGGACTGGGTAGAGCTGCGCCTCGGCGATGTTCGGGAGATAGAAAAAGGGGCCGGCTTTTTTTGTCTCAATACAGGTTCGCCGCATTATGTGCGATTCGTGGAAGATGCCCGGCACTTAGATGTCAATGCCGAAGGGCGCGCGGTGCGGTACTCGGAGCGCTTTGTCGCCGAGGGCATCAATGTCAATTTTGTAGAAGAAACCGCAGAGGGCTTGCTGGTACTGACTTACGAGCGTGGCGTGGAGGCGGAAACGCTGTCCTGCGGCACAGGCGTGACGGCTTCGGCATTGGCATACAGCCTGAAAATGCAGCAAAAAGGAGCAGTCTCCGTTCCCATCATCACGAAGGGGGGGCGTTTGGAAGTGAAGTTTCAGGCGCAGGACGAGGGATTCAGCGATGTGTGGCTCTGCGGACCGGCGGTGGAGGTGTTTGAAGGTGTGTATTGGCAGCAATAAAAAAGCCGCCTCGAAAAATCTTCCGAAGCGGCTTCCCGGGCTGCTCTCCTCACGCCTCGGCGTGGTCATCGAGACTGCGCTGCGCTTGTATGCCCTACTGATTTATTTCAGCACCACCGAGCCTTTGCCGGCCAAGTAGCCTTTGTTGTACACTTCCACTTCGTATTTGCCTTTGCTGAAGGCCTGCCCCGGCGACCACACCGAGCACATCTTCTGAGGCGTACCACTGTAATTGAACTCTTTGCTCATCGTGTAGCGAATCTGATCGTTGTCGGCAGCCGTGAAAGCGCCGGAACCCAGCCCCTCTACCGCCAGCGTCTCGCCCAGCGGGCTGATGATGCGGATGTAGTAGGTTTCCTTGCCGTTTTCGGCCACATCGTTGGCAGTGGTATTGAAGCACACTTGCAATTGATCAATGTTGTCGGCATAGTTTTTCTTCACCGACTTGCCGCCGTCTCTGGTTTTCAGGCCCGTAACTTCTACGCCCTGCACGGCGATCATGGAGGCGCGGTCCACCTTTTTGGCCAATACGGTGCGCTCCTGTTCTACGCGGGCTTTTTCACCAGCCAGCGCTTCTTTGGCGGAAGCCAATTCCTGATTGGAGGCGCGTTGGGCTTCCAGATCGCCGGTCAGAGTTTGTTTTTCTTCAGACAACTGCCTGTTTTGGTCACCCAAGGCCAGATTCTCCTGGCGCAACTGGTTGATTTCGGCGAGGTATTGTTCTACCTGCCCGTTGAGTTTTTTGATCTCAGAACGCGCCTTGTCCAAGCTGCCTTTGCCGGCGAGTAACTGGTCAATTTTCGCTTTTTGAGAAGACAACTCTTCCATTTGGCTTTCGATACGGGCATTGAGTTCGGAGTTGGAGCCTTTCATTTCTTCCAATTGAGAAAGAGCGTCATAGTACTGCTTTTCCAATTCGGCTTTCAGTGTTTCAGATTCGCTCAGTTGGGTGGTGAGTTCTGTTGACTGACGATCTTGCTTAAATTTGTTGACAAGCAAAAAGGCAATGACGCCCAGTAAGGCAACGATGATGACCGCGGTGACGGCAATCAGACGTTGACGGGAGTTATCGGGACCGGAGCTGCCCATCGGAGCGCCCGGTGTAGAAGAAGAGGTAGGAGGAATCATGGCGTTGGAATTTTATTTGTTAAAAAACGCATACGGAACGCCCCCGGAACTGCGAAAATTGCCCCCGAAGGCGCTGCAAAAGTACTTTTTTTGATGCGTATCTTAACTTTGGGGCTTACTTTTTCGGAATTGCCGTACATTTATACTTCCATTCAACCTCACATTATGATAGAACGCATTGACATTGCCAACGTCTTATTTTTAGACATCGAAACCGTTTCGGCTACGGCCTCTTACGAGGATTTGGACGAAAACTTTCAGGAGCTTTGGTTTCACAAAACTGCCGGTATTTTGCGAAAACCGGAGGATGAGCTCACGGAGGAAGAAGCCGACATTGCCTACCGGCGCAGGGCCGCCATTTATGCTGAATTCGGAAAGATTATCTGTATTTCTGTGGGTTTTGCTTTCCATGACGGCGAAGAAATCAAAGTGCGGCTCAAGTCCTTTGCAGGCCATGACGAAGCTGCCATTTTAAAACAGTTCACCGAGCTGCTCGAAAAATCTTACAACGACACCAACAACAAGTATCTGTGCGGCCACAATATCCGCGAATTCGACATTCCCTACATCTGCCGGCGATTGGTGGTAAATGGCTTGCCCATGCCCGCGCCGCTCCAGCTTTGGGGCAAAAAACCCTGGGAAACCAAACATCTGCTGGATACGATGGAGTTGTGGAAATTTGGCGACAACAAGAGTTTCACTTCCGTCAAATTGCTCTCCGCGCTGCTGGGTTTTCCATCGCCCAAAGACGATATAGACGGCAGCATGGTCGGCTCCGTATATTGGGAAGAGCAGGACGTGGACCGCATCTCTTTATATTGCGAAAAAGACGTGCTGGCTACCATGCAACTCTTCCTCAAGTACCAGCGCAAGCCCATTCTGGAAAGCTCGCAGGTTATGCATGTGAGGTAAACTCAGCCTTCCGTGCGGGTAGCCAGTACCACATGAGCCAGGTGGTGATCGCCGTGCCAGGCATAGAGAGAAACCATTTCCCAAAGAGACACTTCTCGTTGACGCTCAGGGTGATAGAGTGTTTTTTTCCAGTCGGACGGCTGCATGGATTGCAACAAGACGGTCCAGCGCTCGTGCAGGGCGGCAATGAGTTGTGCTGATACCTGTGGCGGAAGTTGGCGCGAGTCGGGCAGTTCGGCCCACTGCTCCTCCAGATACGGCTTGATGGCAGGCGTTGTTTCTGTGAGAGCGAGCTTGAAGCGCACAAATGCGTTGATATGGCTGTCGGCAATATGATGCACCACCTGCCGGGCCGTCCATCCGCCGGGTCTGTAGGGCGTATCCCAGTTGGAGGCGTCCATTTGACTCAGCACTTCGTTGAGACGGATAGGCAGGGTGCGGATGCGTTCGATGTGCGCGGCTAATTCGGAGGGAGAGAAAATGGGATTGAAAGTGAAACGGCCAATGGGATACTGGCGTTTTTCGTTCACAATTGGAGGCATGACCTTGGTTTTATGGTTAAGTTGGTTGGTAAGGCAAGACTATTTGGAAGGCATTTTGTAAGACACGTTGAAGTCGTCCAGCACCATGTCCAGGATGCGATCTTTGCCGGGTATGTAGCCTTCTTTGAGATTGTGGCCAAACATTTTGCCGACAGTTCCCCAGTAGCCGGCTGTCCAATTTCCTCGCAAGTCTTTGATAATAAAATAGGTAGGCGTTTTCAATTCGCGTTCTACCATTTTGATGAGGATCATTCCCTGCGTTTTGGTCAGGTTTTTCAGCGGGTCTTCAAAATTGTCTTTCATGTCTTTGTAGAGATGCTTGGCGTAGCGTTTGGCCTTGCCCCGGCGCATGTCTTCGGTAGCGTCCTGCACCTCGTGAAAAACTTTGATGGCCTCCACCGCATACGGATACACATCGGCGGCATAGCGGCGGTAGCGGCGGTATTTTTTGGCCTCGTCCTCATTGTCGAACATACGCGGTGAAGAAACCGAAATATCCTCCAGATTGGCCACGATGAGCGTGTCGCCGCAATCGTCAATGATGAAAGGATAGGGTTTGCCGTTGAGGGTTACTTTTCCGGTTGGTTGGGCGTAAGTATAGCCAACGAAAAGCAGAAAAGTTATGATGAATAAAGAGCGAATCATTTCAAAATGAGTTTATTGGAATCATAACAAGACCTTGATGCCGGCCTTTTTGGCGGGCGCAGTTCTGGTGTTGCAGTCTATCAACAACAAAAAGCGGTACTGCGTTGAGCGCAAGCCGACGGAATTGTATCTTTACGGCCATCACTTCACCATCATTAACGCCATGAAGCAGTTTTTCTTTTTGACCATCGCTTTTTTACTCGCTTTTCAGTTCAGTTTTGCACAAAAACTCGCCGAAACCAAACCTGAAAAAGCAGGCATGAGCACCGAACGCCTCGACCGCATAGGCCAGGTGGTGCAATCGTATGTGGACAGCAGCTACATTCCCGGCGGCGTGGCCTTGGTGGCGCGGCACGGCAAAATCGTTTATTACAAAGCCTTTGGTTTTGCCGACATCGAAAGCCGCCGCCCGCTCCAAAGAGACGATATTTTTCGCATTGCTTCTCAAACCAAAGCCATTACCAGCGTAGCCGTGATGATGTTGTATGAAGAAGGGCGCTTTTTGTTGGACGACCCCGTTTCCAAATACATCCCTGAGTTTGCCAAGCCCCAGGTCATATCGCAATACGATGCAGCCGACACCACCTATACCACCGTGCCGGCCAAGCGCGAAATCACCATCCGCGATCTGCTCACGCACACTTCCGGCATCGGCTACGCAGGCATCGGCACGCCGGAAGCCAATGCCATTTATGCCAAAAACAATATTCCGTCGGGGATCGGCACGCCCGATCAAAATCTCGGCGAGGCCATGCGAAGACTCGGTGCTCTGCCCCTGTTTCATCAGCCGGGCGAGAAATGGACGTACGGCCTCAATACCGACGTGCTGGGCTATTTGGTAGAGGTGCTGAGCGGTATGCCGCTTGATGAATTCTTTCGCCGCCGCATCTTCCAACCCTTGGGCATGAACGACACCTGGTTTTATCTGCCTGCCGACAAACATGCCCGGCTCACAAAATTGCATACCGAAAACAAGGAAAAGAAGGCCGTTCTGTTCCCCAATAGCACGCTCGATCCTGATTTTCCCAAATTGCAGGGCAAATTTTTCTCCGGCGGCGCAGGGCTGTCTTCCACTGCCTACGACTATGCCGTTTTTTTACAAATGCTGCTCAATGGCGGTACTTACAACGGCGTCCACATTCTCAGCCCGGCCTCCGTGCGCATGATGACCAGCAATCAGATCGGCGACAAGTACATCGGCGCCGTCAAGAAATTCGGCCTCGGTTTCGGCCTCACCACCGAAGCAGAAGCAGCCCGCGTTCCGCCATCTGTCGGCACCTTCGATTGGGGCGGCGCTTTTGCCACCACCTATTGGGCCGACCCTCAGGAGGGCATCGTAGCCATGTTTTTTACACAAAAATATCCGCACTCTTACGGCGAGCTGGCCACCAAATTTCGGGTATTAGTGTATCAGGCAGTCAAGGCTGGTCGGTAAATTACAAGCATACTTCTACGAGCGGATACACGCTGCAACCTTTTCGTCATAACATTGTCATTGTATTGGAAGCAGGATAGAAAAACCGAATGATAATCGGAAATCTTGCGTAATTTTACACCTGATTCAAAATCATTGTTATGAAAACGTCTTTTTTGCCATTGGTACTTTTGTTGTCGTTTTTCGCAACCACCCAAATTCAAGCCACTGCCGACACCGGAAACATGCCGCAAGGCGCCGTACATAAGATGTTGGAGGGCAAATGGCAGGTCACTATAAATGCCGACGAACTGCCGCAGGCCGCCCGCGAAGAAAATGCGGCTCCCGATAATGCCGATTTTGCCGTCATCACTTACCGCTTTGCCGACAACGGCGCCCTCACGCGCAGCGTACAAAGAGGCGCTGCTCGCTGGGAAGAATCGGGAGAATGGCAATTGACCGAGGACGGACGCTACATCTCGTTCCACTTTTCCGGCAAAGCAGCCGTGCAGGCCGAAATCAAATACATCGAAGCCGACGAAATGGTGCTGGCACAGCCCTCAGGCGCAACCGACAGCAATCTGCAAAATGAGGTGCGGCAGTTGTATTTCACCAAAATGTAGGTAAAATGTTTACTTTTACAGCCTTGCCGAAAGGCTTGATAAAGACTGTAAAAGCATGAAACCATTGGCCGAGCGCATGCGTCCGCTCACGCTGGACGACTATCTGGGGCAGCAACACTTGGTGGGACCGGGCGCTGTGCTGAGAAAATCCATCGAAACCAACCGCCTGCCTTCTTTCATCCTGTGGGGGCCGCCGGGCGTAGGCAAAACCACGCTGGCCCGCATTGTGGCGCATCAATTGGACCGGCCTTTTTTTACGTTGAGTGCTGTTCACGCAGGTGTCAAGGACGTGCGCGATGCCATTGAGAAAGCCAAAGGGCAGCGTTTTTTCGACCGCCCCTCGCCGCTGCTGTTCATTGATGAAATTCACCGATTCAGCAAATCGCAGCAAGACTCCCTCCTCGGCGCAGTGGAGGAAGGCGTGGTGACGCTGATTGGAGCCACCACGGAAAACCCCTCATTTGAAGTCATTCCGGCCCTGTTGTCGCGCTGCCAGGTGTATGTTTTGCAACCTTTAGGCAAAGAAGACCTCATTCATCTCGTTGACCAGGCTTTGGAAAAAGACGAGGTGCTGAAAACTAAGCCCATCACCGTAGAAGAATACGATGCTCTGCTGCGCTTCAGCGGCGGCGATGCCCGCAAACTCTACAACGTACTGGAACTCGTCTGCCATTTCCAAACCGGCGAAGAGCCGATGCTCATCACCGATTCATTGGTGGCGCAGCTCATACAGGAAAACTTGGTGATGTACGACAAAGGCGGCGAGCACCACTACGACGTGGCTTCGGCCTTCATCAAGTCCATTCGCGGCAGCGACCCCAACGCGGCGGTCTATTGGCTGGCCCGCATGATAGAGGGCGGCGAGGATGTAAAATTCATAGCCAGGCGTATGATCATTGCCGCTGCAGAAGACATCGGACTGGCCAATCCCAATGCACTCCTCATGGCCACCACCACGCTGCAAGCCGTGCAGGCGGTAGGGCTGCCCGAAGCGCGCATCATTCTGTCCGAGGCGGTGATTTATCTCGCCACTTCGCCCAAGAGCAATTCGGCTTACGCTGCCATCGGAGCGGCGCAGGAAGAAGTGCGACGCAGCGGCCACTTGCCGGTGCCCCTGCATTTGCGCAATGCGCCCACTCATCTGATGAAAAAATTGGACTACGGCAAAAACTACCTCTACGCCCACGACTACCCCGGCAATTTTGTAGAACAGGAATTTCTGCCGGAGGAGATTTCCGGCAAAACGCTTTTCAGTCCACAGTCCAACGCCTCGGAGGAAAAAATCAGGCAGTTTTTGGCGGCGCGGTGGAAGAAAAGGTATGGGTATTGATACTAAATTTTCTCACAAAATCCCAGCAAATCCTCCATTTCCACTGCCGAAGTAAACGGATTTGTCAGCGTCACCCGCAGCCAGGTATGCCCGTTGATGGCGGTTTGGACGATGTAAAAACGCCCGTCTTCGAGGATGCGGCGGCGAATGCGGAGGTTGTGCTCGTCAGTCGCTTCGGCAGAGAGACCGGGCGGTGCATGGCGGAAACAAACGATGTTGCACTGCGGCTGCACGGCCAATTCCCACTGTGGCTGCGCCTCAATCATGGCGGCAAAAATGCGCCCGTTTTCCATCACCTGATCCACATAGTTTTCAAAAAGGGTTTCGCCGTAAGTGTAGAGCAAACTGTACGCTTTGATGCTCATCATCAACTTGGTACACTCAAAACTGCGCTTGGCCACGTTGTACCATTCGCGCTCGGTTTCGCCAAAAAGATACTGCGCCTGCTGACTGAACGTGCCGTAGCTGTCGGCGTCCTGTCGGAACACAACAGCGGTGGTGAGGGCGGGCGTCATCAGCATTTTGTGGTAATCGAGGGCCACGCTGTCGGCGGTTTCGATGCCGGCCAATACGGCGCGGTGCTGCCTGCTGAAAGCCAGTGCCGCGCCATGTGCGCCGTCCACATGAAACCAGAGATTCCGACTGTGGCAAAACCTGCCGATGGCGGCCAAGTCGTCGAAGGAACCGGTGGAGGTAGAACAGGCGCTGCCCACTACGGCAATGACCTCCACGCCCTGCTCAAGGGCTTGCCGGTAAAGCATTTCGAGCAAATCCGTCCGCATCTGGAAGCGCTCATTGACCGGCACTTTGATGATGCCTGCATCGCCCCAGCCCATGATGCGCGCGGCCCGGTCCACACAATAATGCGCCTCGGCGGAGACCATCAGCGCCAGCGGTTTTTGGTGGCCGTCTTTCCAGACATGCGCGCCGGCGTAGCGACTGCGGGCCGCTAAGAGTGCGGTGAGATTAGCTAATGTGCCGCCCGAAGTGAGGAATCCGCCGGCCTGCCGGGCATCGAAGCCTAATACTTGCGCTGTTTTTTCAATGAGCAGCCGCTCGATGGCCGTTGCCGGGCCGCCCATTTCGTACACCGCCATGCCGTTGTTGAGCAGTCCGCCCAGCAATCCTGCCAAAGCGGAAAGCGGCGCGGGCGGGCACACCTGATGCCCCATGAAGCGCGGCTGGTGCAGGTGGATGCTGTCTTTCAATATTTTATGAAAAAAATCTTCTGTGCTGCCGGGTACTGCGAGGAAGTTTTTCCAGTGCTCGTATTGTTCGTCGGGCGCCCGCCAGGGGATGACGGGCAGCGAGGGTCGGCTGCTTTGGGCGTCGGTCAGGTAGTCGGCCAGCAGGTTGATGAGGGCGTGGCCTTGCTCCCGGAAGTGTTCGGGATTGTAGGCGGAGTGGAGGATGTCCATGTGAAATATTTTGGATGGTTGTCATCTGCCTTCGGCAGTTTATCGGCCAACGGAGAGGGAAAATCTGCCTTTGGCAGTTTATCGGCTTCGCCGTAATCTGCTGCGCAGTTTATCTGCTCTTTAAACCCGACGGTAGGCGGTAGGCAGCCTTCGGTGGGCAGTACTCAGCGCGAGGGAACGCGGAACCTTGAACCCAAAACCCGGAACCTGAAACCTGAAACTCTGAACGCGAATCAACGCGAAACACGCGAAATCCCGCGAACGCGAGGAAAACGCGGCTTGCAGCTTGAGGCCAGCAGCCAATAGCCAGCAGCCAATAGCCAGCAGCTTATAGCCAGCAGCCAGTAGCCGTTCCCACCCGAAATACTGACTACCAACTCCCGCCGCCGCCGCCGCCGCTGCCGCCGCCACTGCTGCCGCCGCCACCGCCGGAAGAACTGCTGCTCGGACTGCTGCTGAACACCGAGCCGATCTGGTTGACTTCTTTGGGGAAGCTCTCCGAGAAGTTCGTCCAGGAGTTGGTCGCATTATGGCCGTAAACACCAGAACCACCGTACCAGGAGGGCGGTTGGGAAAGCAGCCCGTCGAAGTGCGCGTTCCACTGTTTGAGATAGCCGAACGCCAGAGCGAAGGGCATGGTTTTGTCGTAATAGAGTGGGTCTTCCTGCATAAGGCGCTCGATGACAGGCCGTTCTGCCTTTTTTACAAACAGGCGAAAACCCTCCATGCGGCGATACGATTCATTGCCGGCAGGCGTGCGTTTGTTGAACTGCGTGGCAAAAATGAACAGTACAATACCCGTAATGATGAGCGCAATACCATCTAAATTCTGGCGGGCAAAAACGGCATACAAGCCCCAGGCCATGGCCGCCGCACCGGCAACACCCACGCCGCAGCCGAGCTTTTCCTGATCGGCTTGGTACCAGCCCTGTGCTTTGATCCAGCTTTTTACCTCGGTCTGTACCGCAGAGATGTGCATGTAAAATTTGTCTTTCAAACTTTCCAGATATACCACATCGCCGGTGGAAAAGAGGGCATTGAAGAACTTTTTTTCAAAGGCAAACAGTTCGTCGCCGGCTTCTTTGAGTTTGTAAAAAGTGATTTTATCTTTTCCAAAAAGGCCGCTCTTTTCTTCCATTTCCAGGCGCAGGTAGCCCTGATTGGCCAAGTGCGGGATGAGGCAAAGCACGTCGCTTTGATCCACGCTGTGGTCCACGAAGCCGCCCACGATTGCAGGAGATACGCCTTCAGGCGGAAAGTATTCCACCATGATGGTTTCCTTGCGGTTGCGCGCCCTGCGAAGCGCCGCCCAGGCTGCCGCGAGGAAAAAGAAAGGAACGAGCAGCAGGCTGTGTTGCAAGCGGAAAGCTGTCCAATCGTCCATTTTTTTAAAGGCATGGCGCGGCAATTTCACGGCGACGGTCACGGCCTCGCCTGCCGAAAACTCCCGGTTGGTCTGGCCCGATATGTAATTGGCCGAAACGTCCACTACGGCATCTTGGCCCTGAGCGCCGTTGTATCCCGTATAGTATTGCACATCGTTTTTGGCAAGGCGGATGCCGCCGGGCAGTTCAATGCTGAACGAAAATTTTCGGGTGACGACGGGCCAGGAAATACCCAGCAAATCCCAATAAAACTCGGCGTGTTCTTCAAAAAAATTGAGCGGATTGAGCACCCGGTAGCGGATGCGATAGGTTTGGCGGCCTTCCACCCAGATGTCTTTGTGACCGATTTTGAGAATGAGATTTCCGTTTTCTTTGGAGGTGGTAAACTTGAATCCGTCCACCTCAATGTCGCGGATGATGCGGGTCACCATTTTGCCGTTGATCTCGCTACGGAGCGGAATCTGGCGAAAAATACCGTGGCGCGAAGTGGTAAATTCCACCTCAATGACCTCTTCGAAATCGGCGTAACCCTCGGAGCTGAGTTTCACATTGACATCGTAGTTGACGATGTTGAAGAACTCTGCCTTGGCCGGCAAAACGAGCAGACACAGGGCCGCTATGAGCAAGCAGTTGCGCAGTCTCATCGGCATCAGAATTGGACGTTGACATTTTTGGTTTCCTCCTGCGCCACCTCGAAGTAATCAAGCGCCCGGAATCCAAAAGCATTGGCAATGAGATTATTGGGAAAGGTTTCCACGGCGTTGTTCATGTCGCGAGCGGAGGCGTTGTAGTAGCGGCGGGCGCGTTGAATGGATTCCTCCAGTTCGCTGAGCTTGTTTTGGAGGTTCAAAAACTCCTGGTTGGCCTTGAGATCAGGGTAATTTTCAGACAGGGCAAAGACCGATTTGAGCGCGCCGGAGAGGGCAGAATCGGCCGCGCCGCCGTCTTTCCCGCCGGCACTCATGGCCGAGTTGCGGAGGGTCACAATTTTCTCTAAGGTGCTGCTTTCGTACTGGGTGTAGCCTTTGATGGTGTTCACTAAGTTGGGAATGAGGTCATAGCGTTGTTTGGTAAAAACGTCTATGGATTTGAAGGCTTCTTCGGCGCCGTTGCGCAAGCGAACGAGTTTGTTGTAAGTTCCTGCCAGGAGAAACGCTGCGAGGAGGAGGATTCCTACAATAATGAGCAAGGTTGACATGGTGAATATGGTTTTGGTAAGTAATAATTTGCTGCGCAGTTTATCTCCTTCGGAGTGATCTGCTGCGCAGTTTATCTTGGTTGTTCGATCATGGTTGGAGATTTTGTACACCTCAGACTGCGATTCAAAAGTGGCGGAGTACAGCAGATCGGACGGCTTTTTTATAGACGAAAGCGCCTCTGAACGCCGTCCAACTCCCGCTCCTACACCCCCGCCGCAAGCCTTGCCGCCTGATCTATGGCGCGTTTGGCATCCAACTCTCCGGCTTCGAGCGCTCCTCCGATGAGGTGTACTTTCACTCCGGCACTTTCTAAGGGCAGTTGCAATTCCCGCAGCGGTTCCTGTCCGGCGCAGACGATGACGTGGTCCACTTCGAGCAGGCGCGGCTGCCCTTTGACGGTGATGTGCAAGCCGGCATCGTCCACTTTAACGTATTGTACCTCACTGATAGACTGCACTTTGTGGCGTTTGAGGTCGCTGCGGTGAATCCAACCGGTGGTTTTGCCGAGCTTCTCGCCGGGCTTGCCTGCCGAGCGCTGAAGCAGGAAAATCTCCCGCTCCGGCTTGGTGGGCGCTGGTTTAGTCAGCGCGCCGCGTTCGGCATACTGCATGTCCACGCCCCAGTATTGCATAAAAAGTTCGGCGCTTTGCGAGGTCTCACTGTGCTCGTGCAACAGGTAAGAAGCCACGTCGTAGCCGATGCCGCCCGCCCCGATGATGGCTACCCGGCGGCCCACTTCGCGGCGGTGTTTCAGCACGTCTATATAACTCAGCACTTTAGGATGCCCGATGCCTTCGATGTTCAGCTTTCGGGGACTGATACCGGTGGCCAGCACCAACTCGTCGAATTGATATTGGCGGTGCATTTCCGCATCGAAGCGGGTTTGCAGGTGCAGTTGCACGCCGGTCAGTTCTATTTGTTTTCTGAAATACCGCAGCGTTTCGTTGAACTCTTCCTTGCCGGGAATGCGCCGCGCCATGTTGAATTGCCCGCCTATATCAGCCTCGTTATCAAACAAATGCACCTCGTGGCCGCGTCCCGCAGCGATGGTACTGAAGGCCAATCCGGCAGGACCCGCGCCCACCACGCCGATGCGTTTGCGTTGGGTAGTAGGGAGGTAGTTGAGTGTGGTTTCGTTGCAGGCGCGCGGATTGACGAGGCAGGAAGCCGTTTTGCGCTTGAAGGTGTGATCCAGACAAGCCTGATTGCAGGCAATGCAGGTGTTGATCTCGTCGGCGCGACTTTGGGCGGCTTTTTTTACAAATTCAGGATCGGCCAAAAACGGGCGCGCCATAGACACCATATCGGCATGACCGGAGGTCAGAATGTGCTCGGCAGTTTCGGGCGTGTTGATGCGGTTGGAGGTGATGAGCGGAATGTTGACCTTGCCCATGAGGCGCTGCGTGACCCAACTGAAGCCGCCGCGCGGCACCATCATGGCGATGGTGGGAATGCGGGCTTCGTGCCAGCCGATGCCGGTGTTGATGATGCTGGCGCCGGCCGCTTCGATCTCGCGGGCCAGCAATTCCACCTCTTCCCAGGTGCTGCCCTCGTCCACCAGATCAAGCATGGACAGGCGGAAAATGATGATGAAATTAGTCCCTACGGCCTCGCGGGTGCGCCGCACAATCTCTACCGCAAAGCGGATGCGATTTTCAAACGGCCCGCCCCAGCGGTCGGTGCGGTGGTTGGTGCGCGCAGCAATGAACTGGTTGATGAGATAGCCTTCCGACCCCATGATTTCGACACCGTCGTAGCCGGCCTCCTGAGCTAGCAGGGCGCAACGCACAAAATGGCGGATTTGCCGCTCCACGCCGCTTGCTGTCAGCGTCCAGGGTTTGAACGGCGAAATGGGCGACTGGATGCCGCTGGGCGCCACGCAAAGCGGATGGTAGCCGTAGCGGCCCGCGTGCAGAATTTGCATACAGATTTTGCCGCCCTTGGCATGTACGGCTTTGGGAATGACGGCGTGATGCCGGGCTTCGGCGCGGGTTGTCAGTTTGCCGGCAAAGGGCGCCACCCAGCCGGCGCGGTTGGGCGCAATGCCTCCCGTGACGATGAGTCCGACGCCGCCGGCGGCGCGTTCGGCGTAAAAAGCGGCCATTTTTTCCATACCGCCGGGGCTTTCTTCCAATCCGGTGTGCATAGACCCCATCAGTACCCGGTTGGGCAGTTGGGTGAAGCCCAAATCCAAGGGCTGCAGGAGGTGTGGGTATTTCGTGTCCATCATGGCCGAAAGGTAAGGAAAATCTGCCGAAGGCGGTTTATCATAAGTAATCTGCTGCGCAGTTTATCGGCCTCACTGTACCCGCTGCACCGACTTCGCCTTCGGCCCCACAAACACAATCGCATACGCCGCCAGATTCGGGATGCGACGCAGGTCGTCGGTTTGCAGGTAGGCTTCCAATTGCGCGCGCGCTTCTTCGGCCTTGGCGGTGAGTTGTTTAGACTCTGATTTTTTCAGATATTTCAGTTCAAAAGCAAAACTCCAGTTCACCGGAATCTGCGGCAACTTGGCACACAGTATGTCCACGAAACGGCGCTCGGTTTCGTGTTCGGTTCTTACCAAATACGCTTGTGAGGTATTGAGCAGCGCCGCCCAGATGACTTGCAGGTGGCTTTCGCTGAAGTGCTGCACATCGCGGCCCGACAGCCGGGAGAGAATGCGCTCCACAATTTCGATCATGGGCTGCAATTCGTTGTCCATGCTCAGTGTGTAAAACGCGTCGTTGATGTCGGTGAAAACCGTCTCTTTCAGTTCGGCCCGGCGGCGCAGTGTATCCAAAAAGTAGCTGTAATACAGCCCTTTAATGACAAAATTGGGAATGGTAAAATTCCAAAACGAACCCGCCCGATTGCGCACCGTCAGCACGCCGAGGTAAAAAAGCAGGCTGGTATAATCGTCTCGCACCCAATCCCGGTCGAAGCTGAACATGCCCGTCAGGTTGGCCCGCACGAAGTCTTTTTCTAATGCGTCTTCCAGAATGGAGAGGCTCATTTCCTCGCCGCCCACGCCCAGCAGACGCCGGATTTTGCCGTAGTCGCTGGCGATGTTGTCGTCCAAGAGTTTTTCGGGGTATTTTTTGTGGCGTTGCCAGGCGTTGGCAAAGTAAATGAGCATGTTGGGATTGTACAGGTGCGTTTCGGCGTCGGGGTGGAAGAGGTAGCCGTCGTACCAGTTGCGGAGGTCGGCGATCATAGCGGATATTTCAGATTGCGACACTCCGGCAAATGCCAGCAAATCCACGGCTTCCTCCTCTGTGAATCCCATCATGTTGTGGAGTTCCAACTCCGTCCCTATTTTTTCAGCAATATTAAACCCGCTGGTGAGGCTGTCCAAAGTAATTGGGCTTACGCCTGTGGCAAACATGCGCTCTACCAAACCGTTGCGACTTTCTTTTTTAATAGTCTCAAAAAACTTGCGTACGAAGCCGTTGCGTCCCACAATTTCTTTAAAATCCTCCAGATGAAAGGCAATCAGTTCGTTGGCAAAGTGGTCGTATTCGTCTATGAGGATGAGGAGCTTACGGTCGGGCCAAAGGCGGTAAGCGAAGTTGAAACAGCGCTGGATAATATCTGCCGGCAAATTCTCTTCCTCTACCTGTCGGCGATCTTCGGCAGTGATTTGTCCCTTGCCGTAATTGACCATAAAGCGCTCTACCCCTGTTTTTACCGCCAGATTAAAGCCGTCAAGCACCAGTTCCCGGTTATCGGTAGATATCCCGCTGAAATCTAATGTCAGTACCAAATAACTGTTCGCCAGCGGCGTGGGATGTTGGCCAATGTAATACTTGCCGAAAATGCGGCCGAAATCATCTTTGTGCTGTAATCCGTAGTAGTACTCCAGCATGGAAATGAAGAGGCTCTTGCCGAATTTGCGGGGCCGCAGGAAAAAGAGGTAGCGATTAGCTTGTTGCTCCAACGTTTCGATGTACTGCGTGCGGTCCACATAGTAAAACTCGGTGGCCACATTGAGGAAGTTGCTCTGTCCGTACGGTAGTTTCATGGGGCGAAGATAGGGAAAAATCTGCCGAAGGCGGTTTATCATAAGTAATCTGCTTCGCAGTTCATCGCTAATGGAGAGGGCAAATCTGTCTGCGGCAGTTTATCATAAGTAATCTGCTGCCCGCGCCTTGCGCGGTGCGCAGTTTATCTTGCTAATGGAGAGGGGCCTCGGTACGCATGTATTTTTTTGAGGCTCCGGACAATGAAATAAAAATCACCTCAGCCTGCCCCGCCGGCCTTCAAGCGCTCGCGCATATCCGCCACGAGGCGTTTGGCGGCCTCCTCGCGTTCTGCTTCGCTCCAGGCGGTATTGGTGCGAATCAGTTCCAGCTCTTCGGTCAGTTGGCGGGTAGCAATTTCTGTATCCTGAAGCCATGAGCTGAATTGCTCTTCGTTGCCGCTGCCCCAATAACCCGACTCGTCCTGTACTTCAAAGACCAAAAAGTATTTGTCGGCCAAATAATGGAAAAGTTTGCACAGTGCGATATGTGTTTCGGGGCCATCGTTGCCGGTTTTGACGCGCTGCCAGGGGAAGTCTTCATCGTTTCCGATAAATAGCGGATTGACGAGTGTAAAAAAAGACTGGAGCGTGCCGTCGGGCTGGAACGTAAGCCATGCCGTCTCTGTGTCGCCGATGTTGAGCGTGATGCCCTTGAGTGGAGCATTGCCGGTAAAGTTCATGGCCGTTCCAGTGAAAGCCATATCTAATGTGGAAGGCAGGGACCAGTCTTCATCCCACACTTTGTAATTCCAGGCATTGGCTGTGCAGATGTCCTGCACTTCCTGAATCAGTTGATATACTTCTGAGGGCTGCCTGAGCCTGCCCCGGTAGCGGAGTTTGATGTACATATTGGCAATCCCTTTACTTCGGAATCCTCACCTCATAAGTCTTCCCGGCCTTATTGGTCAGTTTCGGAGCGATGATCCAGGGGTTGTAGAGGCGCAACATGCGGTACGAGATGCCCTGTTCCTGCGCGAAATCGGGCCAGTGAGCCACCGGGCCTTTCACATCCACCACTTTGTATTCGTCGAGCGGCGAGTACTTGTCTTTTTCTTCCAACACAAAACCGAAAGCCTGCGGATTGGCCAATATTTCCTTGATGGCCACGAGGCGGAACACATAGCGGCTGGTTTCTTCGTTGAGCTGGAGGTCGTAGAAAGTTTTGCCGCGTTGGGCTTCTTTTTCGCGGCCGAGGCGTGGCCCGCCGATGTTGTAGGCGGCGGCGGTCAGGGTCCAGTTGCCGAATTGGCGGTGGTAGTCGCGTAGCAGTTTGCAGGCCGCTGCGGTAGCTTTTTCGGGATGGTAGCGCTCGTCCACTTCGTCGTTCACTTCCAGTCCGTATTGTTGGGCGGTGGGCGCCATGAACTGCCAGATGCCGCGCGCGCCGGCAGGAGAGACGGCGTTGCGGAGGTTGCTTTCCGCCACAGCGGTATATTTAAAATCGTCGGGAATGCCGTTTTCTTTCAGCACCCTTTCAAACATGGGGAAGTAACGGTACATTGCCTTGATATTCAGCAGTGTAGTGCCGTGCGTATAGGCATTGACGGTCAGTTCGCGATCCAAGCGTTCGCGCACGTCGAAGTTGTTCATCGGCAGGGCTTCGCCGGCAAAATCGAAATCTCGGTCCAATGAAACCGGCTGTATGTTTTGGGGCAGTTCTTTGAAAGCGCTGACCAATTTTTTTACGCCGTCCGGAGCATTTTCACCGCCGGAATAGGCCACCAACAAGACCGCCGCCAACAGCAGGGTGACGGCAAGGGAATAAACATAGAGCATTTTTTGCATGGCTGTCCTTTTACTTTTGTAGCGGGGCAAAAATAGAAAAACCGGCGTAAGCGCTCGCTTTTTTGTACCTTTGTCCACCTTAAAGTCAACAATCATGACAGCAGACAATCTTTTGCAGTTTCTCCGGCAGCCGCAAGACTTGCAGCGGGTTTCGTATCAGGAGTTGAAAACTCTGGCATTGGAGTACCCCTTTTGCCCGCATGTACACCAGTTGTTGCTGTTCAAAAGCAGGCTTTCGGGTCACAAGGATTACGCCGCCGATCTGAGCCGCACCGCCGCTCACAGCGTTGACCGCCGCTACCTGCGCAGCCGTTTGGAGGAGTTGGATGCAGCATTGGCCGCCGTTCAGGAGGAGGTTTTTGAACTGAAACCCGTGGCGGAAATTGAGCAGCAATTGGCCGTAAGAAAAGAACCCAACGCTGTGGAACTCAGCCCGTCTGCGCTGCGCCCCCCGCGCCACAGCGCGGCTGCCGACGACCGTCCCGATCAGGCCGCCGCCCCCGAAGCCATACCCGCTCCGTCGCCGGTGCCGCGCCCCAAACGCCGCATGCCCGCTGGCCATACTACCGACGACCTGCCGGGCGATGTGCCGCAGCCTTTGCAAAAAGATGCTTTCCGCACCTGGAGCCGCCGGCAAACTTTCCTGCATCATTCCGTGCCGGTTTCGGCGTTGAACGAAGAAAGCACGCGCACTGAAACCATCGAAACGGGAGTTCCAACTATTCTGGAAGCTCCTGTCATTCAGCCTGATGCGCCCGACGTGAATGAATTGGCTCACAAAAGTGTGGAAGAAAATCAAAGCGTAGCCTCCGAAACACTGGCCATTTTGCTGGCCCGGCAGGGGCACGCCGACAAGGCCATAGAAATGTATGAAAGATTGCGCTTGCTTTTTCCAGAGAAAAGCGCGTACTTTGCGGCCCGAATCGAAAATTTGAAAAAATAAAAGGTATCTGATATGTCCATCCTGACTGTTTTCATCGCATTTATAGGCATTTTGCTCATGATCGCCGTGTTGATCCAAAACCCCAAAGGCGGGGGCGTGGACTCTACGTTCGGCGGCGCGCAGGCCAACCAGATGTTTGGTGCTGCCAAATCCAGCGATTTTATTGAAAAAGCAACCTGGGGCCTCGCCGCAGCATTGCTGGTATTGTGCCTCGTTGCTGCTGTGCTCGTAGGCGATGGAGCCGCTGCCAGCGAGCAACTGCTTACTCAGTAAACCAGCCAAAACGGGGTTCTCAATCACCCTTTAGCAGGCGAGGGCGTCATCATCTGATACCCTCGCCTTTCGTGTTTATATGTATTGCTTTGACGACATTGCCTATCTGCAACAAGGCTCCGACAAGCAGCGCCGCGTATGGGAATTGCTTACCCGGCATTGTATTTTTGAAAAATTAGCCCTTTTCGACCCGCTTCTCACCGGTACGATTCCCATTGGAATAGACACGCCCGACAGCGACTTAGACATCATCTGCCATTGCCCCGATGTCCCGCACTTTGAATCCGTTTTGCGGAGTCTTTTCGGTACGGAGCAACACTTTCGATTGCACTGTAAAGTCATCGGAGGCCGTACTTCTGTGGTGTGTTCCTTTGAAAAAGAGGGTTTTATGATAGAAATTTTCGGCCAAGACCAGCCCTCCCGGCTTCAAAACGCCTATCGCCATTTGCTCATTGAGGCGCGGCTCCTGGAAGAACGCGGCCCGGAATTCCGGCAGCAAATCATTGAACTCAAACAGCAGGGCGTCAAAACGGAGCCGGCTTTCGCCCGATTGCTGGGCTTGGAGGGCGATGCTTATGAGGCGCTGTTGAGGTTAGAATCTTAAATCAACCCCTCCCGAATCAAATCGTGCAGATGCACCATGCCGAGGTAGCGCTTGTTTTCGGCTACGATCAGCTGAGTGATACTGCGCAGGCGCATCAACTCGAAAGCCTCGGTAGCCTGCATATCGGGGGAAACCGAGATGGGCGAAGGCGTCATGATGTCGGCAGCCAGTATGTGGTCGAGGCCGTTGGTGCTGCGTTCGATCATGCGGCGCAGGTCGCCGTCGGTGATGATGCCCAGCAATTGGTCGTTTTCGTCGGTGACGGCAGTGGCGCCGAGGCGTTTGGAGGTCATTTCGATGATGACGGCGCGGATGGAGTCAGCGGGTCTGACGGCGGGTTTTTCGTTGGCAGGGTAGAGATCGCTCATGCGCAGGTAGAGTTGTTTGCCCAGCGCGCCGCCGGGGTGGAACAAGGCGAAGTCGTCGGGGCTGAAGCCGCGCAGAGCCAGCAGTGCGGTGGCCAGAGCGTCGCCCAGCGCCATTTGAGCGGTGGTGCTGGCGGTGGGCGCCAGGTTGTTGGGATCGGCTTCGCGCGAGACGGGCGTGTGCAGCACATATTGCGATTGTTGGCCCAGAAAGGAATGCCGTTGGGCCGTCATGCCGAGCAGGAGGTTGCCGCGGCGTTTGACCAAAGGCACCAGCGCTTTGATTTCGGGGGTTTCGCCGCTTTTCGAGAGGCAAAGCACCACGTCGTCGGGCAGCATCATCCCCAGATCGCCGTGGATGGCGTCGGCGCCGTGCATGAAAATGGCCGGCGTGCCTGTGGAGTTGAGGGTGGCCACTATTTTTTGCGCTACGATGGCGCTCTTGCCGATGCCGGTGACGATGAGCCGCCCCCGCGATGCAAAAACAGCCTCGACGGCAGCTACAAAATCTTCATCCACCGAGGGCAACAACTGTTGCAGCGTCTCAATTTCTATGGAAATCGTCCGCCTGGCAATTTCTTCAATACGGGTGTGCAGTTTGGCCATTTTTGGTTATCTTTGGCCGCTTTTCGGGCGACCTGCTTCCAAGTTGATAAAAAAATAGGTCGCAAGGGATATGAAAATTCAAAATTATCGTATTTTCAAACCCTGATTCCGGCCCGCAAATGTCGGCTATTCCACATCGGCGGGCAAATCCGGGTGCGCTTATTTTTTTTTCGCAGGGAACTGCCAAACGGAACATATCAAAACAGATAGAAGAACCATGACACTGACCAATGAATTAACATTGCACGACGCTTTGCAGCGGTATTTCGGCTTCGACAACTTCAAAGGCATGCAGGAGCAGATTATCGAAAGCCTTCTTCGCGGTGAAGATACGTTTGTCATTATGCCCACCGGCGGCGGAAAATCGCTTTGCTACCAGTTGCCCGCCCTGATGCTCGACGGCACCGCCATCATCATCTCGCCGCTCATCGCGCTGATGAAAAATCAGGTGGACTCCATACGGGGCTACAGCCAAAGCGACGACGTGGCGCACTTCCTCAACTCCTCGCTGACCAAAGCCCAGATGAAATTGGTAAAACAAGACATCAGCGACGGCAAAACCAAGCTGCTCTTCATAGCGCCCGAAACCCTCACCAAAGACGAAAATATTGAGTTTTTCCAACAGGTGGATGTCAGCTTTGTGGCCGTGGACGAAGCGCACTGTATCTCCGAATGGGGCCACGATTTCAGGCCGGAATACCGCCGCATCCGCTCCATGCTCGACGCCATCGGCAAAGAAATCCCCATCATAGCGCTCACCGCCACCGCCACCCCGAAGGTGCAGTCCGACATCGTGAAGAACCTCAATATGAGGACGCACAACACCTTCATTTCTTCGTTCAACCGCGAAAACCTGTACTACGAAGTGCGGCCCAAGGGCAAACCCGAACAGACCCTCAAACAGATTGTGCAGGTCATCAAAACCATGCCGGGGCAGTCGGGCATCATTTATGTTCAAAGCCGAAAAGCAGCCGAAGACATTGCTAAAACATTGGTGGTCAATGGCATAAAAGCCGCGCCCTATCACGCCGGCCTCGACGCCAAAACCCGCACCCAAACGCAGGACGACTTCCTGATGGAGGAAATTGACGTCATCGTGGCCACCATCGCCTTCGGCATGGGCATTGACAAGCCGGACGTGCGCTTCGTCATCCACTTCGATATTCCCAAAAGCATCGAAAATTACTATCAGGAAACGGGCCGCGCCGGCCGCGACGGACTCGAAGGGCGCTGCATCGCGTTTTATGCTTACAAAGACATCCTCAAACTCGAAAAATTTCTGCGCGACAAGCCCGTTGCCGAACGCGAAATGGGCGCTCAACTCATGCAGGAAGTCATGGCCTACTCCGAAACCACCGCCTGCCGCCGCCGATTCCTGCTGCACTACTTCGGCGAGGAATACGACGACGCGCAATGCAACGACATGTGCGACAACTGCCGCCACCCCAAGGCCCGCATCGAGGTGAAAAAAGAAATGGTGATGGCCCTGCGTTCGGTGAAGGAATTGGACGAAAACTTCGCCATCAAGCCCATCATTGACTTTGTGATCGGACACGAAACCAAGGAAATCAAGGACTTTGGGTTTGATAAAAAAGAACTCTTTGGCGCCGGCAAAGACCATGATGACAACTTCTGGAGTTCGGTGCTGCGCCAGGCCATGCTCAACGGCTTCATCAACAAAGACATCGAAAGCTACGGCCTGCTGAAAATGACCGAAAAAGGCCATCATTTTATTAAAAACCCGCAGCCTTTCCAGATTCCGCTCAACCACGACTACGACAAAGAGCTGCCCGAAAGCGACGAGCCGGCAGGACGCACCAGCGTACTCGACGAGGGGCTGTTCAACATGCTCAAAGACCTGCGCCGCCGCGAGGCCAAACGCCTCAACGTGCCGCCTTACGTCATCTTCCAGGACCCCTCGCTCGAAGACATGGCCATTCAGTACCCGGTCTCGATGGAAGACATGGCCAAGGTGAGCGGCGTGAGCATCGGCAAGGCTACGCGCTACGGCAAAGCTTTTGTAGAACTGATTCGCAAGTATGTGGAGGAGAACGAGATAGAGCGGCCCAGCGAGGTGGTGGTCAAACAAATGGCCAATAAATCGAAGGCCAAAGTCAACATCATTCAAAACATAGACCGCAAAATCAGCCTCGACGACGTGGCCCGCGCTACCGGCCTGAACATGGACGAACTGATGGACGAACTCGACGCCATCGTGGAGTCGGGTACCAAGGTCAATATTGACTACTATCTGGAAGACGCCTTGGACGAAGCCGTGCGGGAAGACATCTACGATTACTTCATGCAATCCGATACCGACGACATCAAAGCGGCCTACAAAGACCTGCGCGAAGACGAGGTGACGATGGAGGAAATCCGGTTGGTGCGCATCAAGTTTTTGTCGGAGATGGCGAATTGAAGCGGGGCAGGGCAACCATTTTTACTTTGCAAATGTACAATAGGTGTAAATTCATCCGACATGAATCCGCTTTTAGAGAGAATATCCGTCAATCCGCAGGTGTGTTTCGGCAAACCCTGCATCAAGGGCACTCGTATTTGGGTGTCTTTGATCTTGGATTTTTTGGCAACAGGTACTGGAATTGAGGAGATTTTGCAACATTACCCCCAATTGCAACGAGAAGACGTGCTGGCTTGCATCGCTTATGGCGCGGCCATGTCGCACGAACATTTCGTAGCCATTGACATCGCTGCGGCTTGATATGCTTAGGTTTAAACTTGACGAAAATTTCAGTCCCTCATTAACTGAATTATTCAAGGCACACAACTACGATGCCGAATCAGTCTTAGACGAACAACTATCAGGTGCTCCAGATTCAGATATATATGAGGTTTGCAGGCAGGAAAATCGCTGCCTGATAACATTTGACTTAGATTTCGCCAATATACTCCGCTTTCCCGCTGAATCAACTCAAGGAATTGTTGTTATTCGCACGAACCAGATCATCACGCTGGAAGTCATGAAACAAATGCTGGAGATACTCCTCCAACTTTTTGAATCATCTTCCCCCACGGGCTGCCTGTGGATATTGGAACCCCATCAACTCAGAATAAGAAAGCCAAAAGAGTGAAAGTCGGCCTCGCTCACCTTGCATCTCTCCAGTTGAGGTACTTTTACCGAATACAGACCGTAGTTATGATACAGCTATACCGGAAAATTTCGGAGTTTTATCAAAATTTCAACCGTCACGCTACCTCAACATGAAATACCTCCTCCTCCTCTCCCTCCTCCCGCTGCTCCTTTCCGCGCAGCCGGCTACCCGGAAACAACAGCCGCCTTTTCAGGAATTCCGCTTGGACAATGGCCTCAGAGTCATGGTGGTACAAAACAAAAAGCTGCCCGATCTGCACTTTCACTTTTTCACCCAACTGCCCGTAGCCCCCGAAGAAAACTTAGTCGGATACGAGGAACTCACCGCCGTCATGCAGGCCATAGGGCCGGCGTCCAAAGCAATGTGGGACGAGCAGGTTGCCCACTGGGGCGCTCTGTTTACTGCCGGCCCCGATGGCATCATGGCAGTTTGCCAAGCCCGGTATCGGGAACAGATGATGGCGTTTATGGCCGACATGGTGCTGCGGCCCGCCTTTGATCCTGTTGATTTTGAACAACTTAAAATCCGTCGTCTCGCCAAACTGAACACTGAAATAAACACACCCGCCACCGTAGCCGCCAATGTGGCCGCCGTGCTCGCCTTCGGAAAAACACACCCTTACGGAGAATTGCCCACGCCGCAAACCATCCGCAACATAGAGCTGAAGCACTGCCGCACATACTACCACGCTTTTTATCGCCCCGAAATGTCCTGTTTGGTCATCATGGGCGATGTTCGGCTGCCCGATGCCCGGAAATTAGTGGAGTCACATTTTTCCAATTGGCAACAGGGCGGCATTCTCACCCAGTCTTTCGAGCTGCCTCCCCTACCCCGCTCCACACAAATAGCCTACGTTGCGCTCCCCGATGCCGATACTGCCGCCGTCCGCATGGCGTACCCCGTGCAACTCCGGCCCGGCGATCCCGATTTTTGGAAAACCTTGCTGCTCAATACCGTTCTGCTCCAGCGTCTCAACGACAAGGCCGGAAAGTTTGCCACCGATTTTCAATTCGGTATCACACCCGACCGAGAAATGGCGCTCTTCGTAGCAGCGGCCAAAGTCCCCTCCCGGCATAGCGACAGCCTCGTAGGCCTGCTTTTGAACGAAATAGAAGTCTTGCGCCGCGAACCGCTTTCTGAAACTGAGATGGAGCGAGCCAGACAACTGCTACACGATACTTGGAAATGGACTTGGGGACGGCCATTCCGCGTCAGTCGTTTCGCCATAGACGTGGCGCGGTATCGCCTTCCGGCAGATTTTTTTCATCGTTGGAGGGAGCAGATTTCTAAAACAACGCCGCAGCAACTCCATGCCGCCGCCCGAAAATACCTGCCCGAAGAACAGGCGCACATCCTGGTGGCAGGCCAACGGGAAGACGCCGCCGCCCTCACCCGTTTCGATGGAGACGGCAGGGTAGTTTTTTATGATGTGTACGGTACCCCCATAGACGACAACAACCTCCTGATGCCGGAGGGCTTAGACGCAAAGGGCATCATTGAGGGGTACATACAGGCCGTAGGCGGGCAGGAACGCTTGGCCTCCATTTCCGACCTGACGCTGCACATGAGCGCGCAGGTGCAAGGGCAGGAAGTGAAAATGACGATACAAAAAAAGGGCCCCGGCAAGGCGCTTGTCGTCTCCTCGGTGCAGGGCAACGTGCTGACAAAGATTGCCTTCGACGGAGCGCAGGCCTCGGTGTATGCGATGGGCGAAAAACAAGCATTGGACGATCAGGCAACGGCTTCCATCCAACGGCAGGCTTGGCTGTTCCCGGAAATCGAGTACCTTCGCAGCGGTTCTTTGTCGTTTGGAGGCTTGGAGGATATAAATGGCCGAAAAGCCTGGCGCGTGGATGTAGTGACGCAAAAAGGGTACGCCTGTTCAGAGTATTACGATGTGGAGACGGCGCTGAAGTTGCGTTCGGTGACCATCGAGGCCGGCATGAGGGTGGTGAATAACTACTCCGATTACCGGGAGCAGCAGGGTATTTTGCTTCCTTTTGAAATTTTGACGACTTTTGCCGGCGAACAGCAGCCGCCCATGTTGATGCGGGTGAGTGAGGCAAAGTTGAACACGGGATTGAGCGACAGTATTTTTTTCATCAGATAACCTTTTTAAAATCAAAACCTTATGCAAGAAGATGATCTGATTCTGGACGAACCTTTGTTTGAAGACCAGGAGTGGAAACCCGCTCACGCTTCCAAAGGCCAACGCTTTGTCAACTACCTGCTCGATCAGGTGGCCATGACAGGCATGATGAGTGCTTTTTTTATTTTCAGCGGCCTTGTAGAGGTCTTTGAAGATAGTAAATTAGGCAATTGGATCATTGGAGCCATCTCTGCGCTCATTTATTACACCCTCATGGAGAGCTTTCTGCAAGGCAAATCACTCGGCAAATACGTCACCAAAACGCGGGTCGTTACGCACGAGGGCTACCAGCCGGAACTTTCCACCATTTTGGTCAGATCGCTGAGCCGCGTAGTGCCTTTTGATGCGCTGTCGTTTTTGTTCAAAGAACCCGGCGGCTGGCACGATGAGTGGTCCAAAACTTATGTGGTAGAAGATCGCTGCCTGCGGGTCAACCGCTCTCCTGTCGAAACTGTATAAAGTATCATGATACAAGTTTTTGTAACCGGCGGTACTTTTGACAAAGAGTACAACTATATTAACGGAGCGCTCTTTTTCAAAGACACCCACCTGCCGGAGATGTTTTCCCGTGGGCGTTGCACCGTAGAGGTGGATGTCAAAACGCTCATGATGGTGGACAGCTTGGAAATGACCGACGCCGACCGCGACATCATCATCCACAATTGCCGCCGCTGCACGCACCAACGCATCATCCTCACGCACGGCACCGATCGCATGGTGGAAACTGCCCGGCACCTGGCTCAGGCGGGCATCGAAGACAAAACCATTGTACTCACCGGGGCCATGATTCCTTACGCTTTCGGCACTTCTTCCGACGGTTTTTTCAATCTCGGCAGCGCGCTGGCTTTTGCGCAAACACTGCCGCCGGGCGTGTATGTGGTGATGAACGGGCGCTATTTCGAGTGGGATCATGTGCGCAAAAACCTGAACACCGGCAATTTTGAGGAGGTGTCCTAACGAATGAAAGTAAGTTAAACCTCTTCTTCCGCCCAATCCGACACGGCCTTTTTCACACTATCGAAATTGATGCCTATACCAATTACGGGTTTATTTTCTAATCGTAGGGCAGCGGCATAGTCCTTGCGCCGAATTTGCGAGAGGGCTGCCTCAGCGCTCTGGTCTATTTTGAACTCCAGCAAATAAATATGCGTGGGGGTTTGCACCACAGCATCCATTCTGCCGTCGGAGGTATGCACCTCGCTTTGAATGAACAGGCCGAGGTAGCGAAAATGCAAGTGTACCAAGGCATGATAAAAATGCTCGCCTTTTTCATCCAACAAATGGCTGGGTACTCCTTTGAGCATGGAGTTGATGACGGTGACTACCCGCGCAATGTCATTGGCGAAAAAAGCCTCCTCCAATTGCTGTACAGGAACTACCGTTTCCGGCGCGGCGCGATGAAGTAGTACCGATAGCAGATGCCCGGTCAGGGCTTGCTCCACTTCCCGGTTGGGGTAGTCAAGGGTATAAATACCGCGAATATGGTCTATATTTTTGATGGTCAGGTAGCCGGTTTGGAAGAGCAGAGAACGCGTTTCGAGGTTGTCTAAAGAATAACTTTCAAAAATCAGACCACTGACTTTCAGGTCATTAAGATTAAAATAACCCGATTCTTTGATTTTCTGAATAAGGAACGTCGGCGTACCGGTTTTGAACCAGTAGTCTTGAAAAGACCCGGACGCAAAGAAGTTGAGCACCGAAAAGGGGTTATATACATGGTCTCGTCCGTTCCAGGTGTAGCCGTCGTACCATGTCTTGATTTGAGCCAGCAACTCTTCCGTCGTAACGCCCGGCATTTCCTCCAAGGTGTATTGCAGCCACTCCTGAAAAGTATTTTCCAATTCCGGCTGCGTATAACCCGTCAGAGTGGCATGGCGCGGGTTGAGCGTGATGTCGTTTAAATTGTTGAGATCGCTGAAAATACTGACCTTGCTGAATTTCGACACGCCGGTAATGAGCAAAAACTCCAGATACGGGTCGGCGCTTTTGATGATGCTGTAAAAACTCTTCAAAATGCGCTGATGCTCAAAGGCGGTGGGCAACTGGTCTTTTTCTAAATAATCAATCAGTGGCTTGTCGTACTCGTCTATGAGCAATACGACTTTGCCTTTTTTTTCGGACAGTTCGCGTATCAACTCCCTGAACTTCTGGTCGTAGGTCGCCTCCTTGAGCGAAAGGCCATACATCGCCGCCTGCTCCTCTAATGTTTTGTGCAAAGCAGACTCCAAACCGCCCGTATTGTACCCGATCTCGTTGAACTGAATATGCACTACGGGGTGTACTTTCGTCCAATTCCATTGATTTTCAATCCAAAGCCCCTCAAACAAGTCCCGGCTGCCACTGTAAATTTCCCGAATGGTGGACAGCGTGAGCGACTTGCCGAAACGCCGCGGGCGAGAGAGGAAAAAGTATTGCCCCGAGGAAATAAGCTGGTATATATGCCGGGTCTTGTCCACATAGAGGCAGTCGTCCTCTCTGATCTTGCGGAAAGTCTGTATGCCGATGGGTAAATTTTTCATAGCGCGGTAATGGAATATGGGCAAAGATACGAAAAGAAAAAACTTGCGCGAAACCCAACTACTTAGGCCCCCTCTCGCTGCCCCCGGAAAAACGCCCGCACTTCTTCCCAGTTGTTCACGCGTATGAAATCGGTCTCTAAGGCATTGTGCGAAGCCGTGAACAAAAGCGGAGTGCCCTCAAACGAGCGCAGGTTTTTGACGTGGTCGTCTATCATGTAATCGCCGCGAAGTGCGCGTTTGTCGCCACAAAAAATGACGTTCTTCCAGGGGATAAAAGAAAAATGCTCCTCCAGCCAGTCGTACTTCTCGGTCAGCGAGTGCCTGAATTCCATAGCCGCCGAATTGATGAATACTTCGTAATGGTCCATCAACTCCCGAATGACCTCCTGGCTGCCCGGCATTACAGGTAAATCGGAGAAAAAGCCTTTGTCGTGTAAATACCCCCGAACGCGATCTGCGCCCGGCAATTCGTAAATCTTTTTGCCCCAAAACTCCATCCGGTCGGGGCGGCGACCGAACTCGCGTTCAAAAATGTCCAAAAACTTGGGATAGACGTCGGCGATGACCTCGTCCATGTCAATCAATATTCTTTTCATATAATATGGTTATTTATACAGCTTCAAGCTGTTAGCTTCGAGCTACGAGCTTATTTCTCCAAAATTGAAATAAAATTCTTCTTCAAAGTACATTTTGGAATTTACCTAAATGGACAATGATTCTTTTTCATTAAGTTATCAAGCTCGTGGCTCGCAGCTCGTGGCTTTTGGAACGATGCTGACATTCTGAGCTATTACTTCCCTTTACCCTGCAACAACACCAGCAAGGTGTAAAACATGATCTTGAAATCGAGTGCCAGCGACATGTTTTCGATGTAGAGAATGTCGAATTTCATGCGCTGCACCATTTGGTCCACGTTCGATGCGTAGCCGTATTTCACCATGCCCCAGGAGGTGATGCCGGGGCGCACCTTGAGCAAATGCTTGTAATGCGGTGCTTTTTGCAAAATCAGATCAATGTAATATTGGCGTTCGGGGCGCGGCCCCACCAGCGACATATCGCCGATGAGTACATTGAAAAATTGCGGCAGTTCGTCTAATCTCCATTTGCGCATCACGGCGCCCCAGGGCGTGCAGCGCGGGTCGCCGTCGTGAGACAGCCTCGGCCCCTCGGCTTCGGCGTCCAATGACATGGAGCGGAATTTGAAAATCAGGAAAGGCTTTCCGTTGATGCCCACGCGTTCCTGTTTGAAAAAAATAGGGCCGGGCGAAGACCAGCGCACCCGCAGGGCAATGTAGAGGTAGAGCGGAGAGAGTAAGAGCAAAAACACAGATGAGGCCGCCACGTCAATCAGGCGCTTGATAAGACGCTGCCAGCGAGCCATCAGTCCGCGCTTGATCTCGATGAGTACGGCGCCGTACAAGTGGTTCATTTTCACCGTTCCCAACAGAATGTCGTACATGTCGGGAATGATTTTTACCAAAATGCGCTCGTCAAAATCAAAGAGGATGTTGAGGATTTCACTGAGCCGGTTGTGCTCCGAGGTCTCTATGGCGATAATGACTTCCTCTACGTTATGCTCCGGGATGATCCGCGGCAAGTCTTCGATGCGGCCCAGCCGAGGCAGACAACTTGCCAGCTCGTTTTTGCTTTTGCCGTTGGTATCAATGAATCCGATGAATTTGTAGCCTAATCCTTTTTCCCTTCCGGTAATGTCTTCAAAGAGGTCAAGTGCATTTTGATTGCCTCCGATGAGGAGTGTGTTGTAAGTGATTTCACCCGACTTGAGACGGCGGCTGGCGCGCGTGAGCAGGATCATACGCACCGTGCCTGTGAGGCTGAAATGCAGCAGAAAAAGGGTAAAAAATGAGTTGTAGTAGGTAGTATAGTTGGTAACGAAATCGTCTAAAATGAGGGTAAAGAACAAAAACAAAACCCCAAAAAAACTGAGAAAAAGCGTACGGGTAAGCGTCGCGAGCCTTGACATTCGGTAGATGTCGTTGTACTGATCGAAAATACCGTAAAACAGCAGCCAGCCCAATGGAATGATGAGGATGCCGTACAGGAAATTGGGGTCATTCAGGGTAGCCGTTCCTAAAGAAGCGCCCTCCAAATGTTTGCGATACATAAAGAAGCAAGCCCATGACAGCATGGCGGTCACAAAGTCGGCAGCCTGGTACATCAAGGTGTGCCGTTGTCGTTTGCGTGTCATATCATGTCGTTGTCCCATCATACGCGGGCGAGATAGTTGCGGTGCGGAAGCTCGGTTTTGCCTTGCTGAACGAAGGGTTGGCTTTCGGAGTCCTCCTTCTCTCAGGCAATCGCTTTACCTCCTTGTCAAAAATGCACCAGTTTCACATTGTCAATCCACACTTTGGCCACTTTTTTCTCCGGCACGCCGTTTTGCACGGGAATGGCCGCCTGCAAAACGATTTGATATTGCGGAAAGCGGCTATTGAATATCGTCTGGCTGAGATTGAAATAAATTTTGTTCCAGTCTGCTCTGGCCCTGAACCCGGACTCATACAAGGTAGTGCCGGCGATGGGGCCTCCTGTTTCAAAGCCTACCAGGCCCACCAGTACATCCACATCCGATTTGTAATTCATCTCCAGATACACATAGGGAGAGCTACTGTTCAGCCCGCTCAGCAGCGGGAGCGCCACCACTTCGGCCACCGTATTCATCGAGTCCAGCACAAACACACCGGAAGCCTCGCCTTCAAAAGGCATTTCGGCACTCCTTTGTACTGCCTGCGCTGTAGTTCCAGTGCGTACCGTGCGAAAAATGTGTTGTGGCCCTTCAAAATTTTCAATGAAGGCAAACTTCGTTTCGGGCAGATAGCTCGTCATTGGACGAATGATCTGCGTTTCATTGGCGCCCAGATTCACGGTTACCGTCACCGGAGCGTAAAATGGATAAATTTCGGGCAGTTCTCCAATACCGTTGTCTTTGATGCCTGCCTGCAAAGTCAAAGGTTGAGGGCCTGTTCCCAAAACGGGGAAAGCTGTGCCAAACCGATAGGCGCCTAAAAAATCGTTGCCGGCAGATACCCACACCTCGCTGATCTTGGACGAAGCGCTGCCCTGGTTGGCCGTCGTAGTGATCTGAAAAGGCTCTATGGAAACGTATCCGGGAATCGGCTCTTCCGGATTGATGAGATCGCACCCTGTAAGAGTGGCCAGTCCCCATATCAGCAAACTTGTTTGCAAAAAAAACCTCATACTGCGATTTGTGTTATGAAAACCAGATCAGGAAGTAATTCTGATATCGCCTCCCGATTTATCAATATTTAATCCTGCCGCTGCCTGCCTTCGCTCCATATCGGCAATGATGCGCCAGGCCAAGCGGAGCGCATCGTACCCGTCTTCAATGCTCACTTTGGGGCGGCTCTGTTGCAGGATGCTCTCTGCAAAACTTTCGAGTTCCAACTTGATGGCGTTCACTGGTTCAATGGGGGGCGTTTGTATATGCACCACCTTTGTACCTGTGGCTGTCGGCATTTCCATCACAGGAATGCCCTGTGCCGGCGAGGCGTCGTCTTTATCGCGGAGTTGGATAACTTGTGCTTGTTTTTCCAACAAATCAAGGCTGATGTAGGCATCGCGCTGGAAGAGCCGTACCTTTCTCATTTGTTTCAAAGATATGCGGCTGGCTGTGAGATTGGCCACGCAGCCGTTGCCAAACTCTATGCGTGCGTTGGCTATGTCGGGCGTATCGCTCACCACGGCTACTCCGCCCGCACTCACGGCTGTTACCGGCGCTTGTACCAAGCTGAGAATGATGTCAATATCATGGATCATCAGGTCCAACACTACCGACACATCAGCGCCGCGCGGATTGAACTGCGCCAAACGATGGGCCTCAATAAACATGGGATGCAATGGCACGTCTCCCAAAGCCAGCAATGCCGGATTGAAACGCTCTACATGCCCCACCTGTACCTTCAGCCCTGCCGCCTGGCTCAGGCGAACCAATTCTTCCGCTTCTGCCAAAGTGTGGGTCAGCGGTTTTTCTATAAAAATATGGCGTCCTTTGGCAATGGCGGCTTTCGCCAAAGCAAAATGAGTGGGCGTGGGCGTCACGATGTCCACCACATCCACCGCATCCAGCAATGCCTCTATGGTTTCAAAGCGATGTGCGCCGTAAGTTTCCTGTGCTTGAAGAGCTGTTGCGTCGTCGGGGTCGTAAAAACCAGCCAACTCCCATACGTCCGATGCCAAACCGATACATTTGAGGTGAATTTTGCCCAGATACCCGGCGCCGAAAACCCCGATTTTTAACATAACGTCTGTTTTACCCGGTAAAGGTAAGCCAAAATGGTTACACCCAAATACCAACGCGGGTCTTTACTTTGTGGTATTCTTACAGAGCTGGTTGGTCGTACCCGCGACGGAAACAATGAATCAGGGAATATAAGCAGGGCGAACAAACTGAATCTCAACGATAATACATCAGCACACCGCCCAACAGGGTAATCAGTGCAATGAGCACCGAAGCCATGCGCACCGAAAAGCGAATGTATTTCACAAAGTTGAGAATATCGGTTTTAGCTTCAGGATACAAGGGCAGGATTTCTTCCTCTAAGCGGCGGGCATTGAAAAAGTGCGCCGCGCCAAAGCGGACGTTCTGCCGAGCCAAGCGCTGGTAAGTTCTCAGCACCCGAATTCTGAAATAGAAATTGAGCACTACCATGGCAGCAAACAAGGCCATCAGGCTAAAAATCAGAGCTATTTGCATGGAAAAACGGGATATGAAACGTCCTAAAAATGAAAAGTGCGAAAGCCGGGCGGCTTTGCACTTTTCGGAAAAAAACTAAACCCCAGTTATAGATCTTTCAGAGTCGAAACTCTTTACATTTTTATTTTTTAAAACTTCCGATCATCAAGATGATCTTTCAGTTGCTGTTTTTTGCAATCACGATGCAAAGATAAGCGGCCTTTGATAAATGTCAAGCTTTTCGCTGATTTTTTTTGAGGCCTCCTGCTTTTTTTCGTGTGGGCAAAAATTTCTGTTTTGATGTTGGTTAAAATTGATGTATCAACATTTAACGATACAAAGTTAAGCCTCTTTATTCTGAAATGCAAGTTTTTTGCACAAAAAAATGTCTCAAAAAATACGGTGTGGGCATTTTTGCAATCCAGCGGTAGCAAACCAAAAGTAAACGGCGTATTGAATGCCTTGACAATCAATACGCCGCGTTCACATCAATAAGCAGCCGCCATGGCGTCGTCTATGATCTCTTGTGGAATGGTAGTAGGACAAACAAAATCTGTTTTCGGCACCTGCGACTCTTCCACCGCCCGCCAGCCACCGTAAACATCAACGACATTCTGGAAGCCACGCGCTTTGAGGATCGAAGCCATAATCATGGAGCGATACCCTCCGAGGCACTGTACATAGTACTTTTGGCGTGCGTCCAATTTGTACATGTTGTTGTTGATGTAGTCCAATGGGAAATTTTGGGCGCTGAGGGCATGATGAGACAAGTACTCGGAGGGCTTGCGCACATCTAAGTAATTGTCAACAACGCCAACCTTGAGGCGAAGCGCGAGTTCATCGGCAGTAACCGACTCTATGGTGTCCACTGCGCGTCCCGTGGCAGTCCAGGCTTCAATACCGCCTTTCAGATAGCCAAGCGTATTATCGTAACCCACGCGAGCCAGGCGGGTGACCACCTCTTCCTCCCGACCTTCGGGGGTAAGGAGTACGATGGGCTGATGCAAATCCACAATCAAAGCGCCGACCCAGGGCGCAAAGGCGCCGTCAATCCCTATAAATATGGAACCGGGGATGAAACCCTCCCGGAAAACATCTTCATGGCGGGTATCCAATATGAGCGCGCCCTCGCTCTCCGTGAGCAATTCGATCTCGGCCGGGCTGAGTGGTACTGCGCCGCGTTTGAGCACCGCATCGAAACTGCCGTAGCCCTTTTTATTGAGCATGGCATTTTTTGCAAAATATTGCGGCGGCGGCGCCAAACCTGCTGTCACCTCGGCAATGAACTCATCTTTGGTCATATCGGCGCGCAGGGCATAGTTGGTTTCCTTCTGATGGCCCAAGGTATCCCAGGTGTCGCTGCTCATGTTTTTGCCGCAGGCCGAACCGGCGCCGTGAGCAGGATACACAATGACATCATCTGCCAAAGTCATGATCTTGTTGCGGAGGCTGTCGTACAGCCACCCGGCCAGGTCTTCTTTTGTAACGGAGCCGGCCTTCTGAGCCAGGTCGGGTCGGCCTACGTCGCCGATGAAGAGCGTATCGCCGGTGAAGATGGCGTAATCCTTCCCATTTTCATCCTTCAGTAGAAAAGTGGTGGATTCGGGCGTGTGGCCGGGGGTGTGCAAAATTTTGAACGTAAGACGTCCTACTTTCAGTTCCTCGCCGTCTTGGGCCTCGTGCTTGTCAAATTCGGTGGCGGCGCCGGGACCATATACGATGGCAGCGCCGGTCTTTTTGGCCAGGTCTAAGTGCCCCGACACAAAATCGGCATGGAAGTGCGTCTCGAAGATATACTTCAGCGTAGCGCCTTCTTTTTCCAATTTCTCCATATAAGGCTGGGTCTCGCGCAGGGGGTCAATGATGACAGCCTCGCCGTCGCTCTCGATGTAGTAGGCTGCTTCCGCCAGACATCCGGTATAGATTTGTTCAACTTTCATGGTCAATACTTTGATTTTAGATTGGTGTGGTGTTCAAAACGGCCATGTAAAAATGGCATCGCAAAGATGAATGATTTTTAACAGCTCAGTTTGTGATGGCGTTCACAAAAGAAATTTTTAAAAAAAACAGACTTTTTTGTTTACCCCGCCTCCCCTGCATTCATTAACAGGCAAATCAAACAAAACAGACTTGCCATGAAAAAGAAATCCATCTTCCACCTCTTCCTTTTCCTGTGGATACTGACTGCGTCTTTCGGCTGCTTTGAAGAAAAGGACTTCCCGCCAGGCTCACAGAAATTTTGCAAGCCCTGTTTTGAAGACTCTGACTGCTGTTGTGGATTGAGTTGTCTGCCCTTCCGAACCAATCTCACATTTGTACACAGGTGCGCAACGACAAGCACACAAACCTGTCCGGAATAATGCTTCATATTACAATACCGTCAACGATGAAAAAGCTACTTTTTTCCGCCTGTATTTGCCTGTCGGCAGCCGGTATGCTCTGCGCTCAGAAAATGTCAATATCCAATCCGACTCCTTTCGAGTTAAGCCGTGAACTGACCATTGCTATTGCTCCGGCGAGTATTCGATACATGGACTTAAATACCGATGCACTGCTGCCCAAAGAGCGCTATAACGGCGAAGCTGTTGCCGCCTTTTTTGACCGCCGATTGGAGGCCTTGCTGCTACAACAACAGTTGCCGCTCTGTGCCGGGCCAGACAGCCTGTTCATAGGAGGGCAGCAACGCCTGCTTGCCCAAGGCTATGCTTTGGTACGGGCTTTACAGGACGAAAAAACGGCTTCGGAGTTGAAAAGCAATTTTGCAGATGCAGGGTGCCGGTTGATAATGGTTGCCGACATCAGAGTGAAAGTGGGCGACGATGCGGAGTGGGAAGGCGCCAATCCATTATATATATCCCTGGTAGTACACCCGCAAACGCACACAACCCGGATAAAAACGGCCTTGATTGATACGGCTTCCGCAAGCGTACTCTGGAAAAATGAGCTTGAAACCAAGGGCATTCCAGATGTAGCAAAGCCTCGTTGGGCGGAAGTATTCGAGACGATTTTTTCAAACATCAAAACAAAATAGCCATGAAAAACAACTTAGTACAACTTCTGAGATACAGCGTTGTCCTGTTTGGACTTGCACTCGTCGGCTCCTGCATTCCGGCAGCAAAGCCTCTGTTTTTGGATTCAAGCTTCCACTCGGTCAAGATAGACACCATCGCCGTTTTGCCGGTAGCAGATATGCGTACCGACAAAAGTCTGGAGATCAGCAAGGTGGACCAATGGAGGGTAAGACCTTTTAGAAATGCGCTGACAAGAGCTCGATATGCATCCGTATATATAGAAAATCGGGCACTTGTTGACAACATCGCCGAAGAAGACCTTGAAGAACTTGACCCAAGTTGGATCAAAAGGCTAAACCCCGGTCAGCACAGATGGGTGCTGTTGCCTATTATCTACGGCTCTCACAAACAAGTGGATATTGGGAAAAAAGTACAGTTGGAAATAGCCGCAGCCTTATTTGATGTGCAAACCGGCAAGCGCATCTGGTTTCATAAAGACGCGCCCAAATGCAGCGGCGGCTTGCTCATGCCCGGCGTAATGCAAGACTGTATTCAAACGAGCTATTGGGCGCTCGCCATGAACCTGCCCAAGCAGTAAACTACCTGTTCCCGTTTCCAAGGGCTTTCGCCTTGACCCAAACGCACTCATTTCTTCCTGCCTGCGAGATACACTTCACAGGCCGGCCCGCTGCTGCTTTGCCTGTCCATTTCACCATCTTTTCAAACTGATTTAAAAAAACATGCCATGAAAAATTCAATGTATTTCCTTTTTACCACGCTGTTCTTGGTCTTCACATTATCCGCAAATGCCCTCCCGAATTGCAACTCATCCAACAACGCGGATACTCCCGAATGGAGCCGGGGCATCCCGGAGTTGTGGCAGAGCGATACCCTGCCCTCCCTGAAACCTGAAAATGGGGAATGGGGCTTTGGTATTCGGGCAGAAGGACTGCAAGGGCTTATTTGGAACAACAACTTCGACTCGCTGAGCTTGCAACTGAGATACGCCCTTCGCCCATCTGCCGTTTTCAGGGTTGATGCGGGAATAGCGCTGTACAAAGAAAAAACCTCGTTGAAAGATGTATTCAGCAATGGTGGACATCAATATAATGAAGATGCTGAAACCCTTTCTTCTTTTAGCATTTCCCCGGCAATGGAATGGCATTTCAATGGGACTCGCCGGCTTGACCCTTATCTCGGCCTTGCTTTACCGCTGGTTTTTGTGGGTAAGCGCCATATTACTGAAATAGACGAAACCATCAACAGCAACGGCACCTTCTTCAAACGTGAAATCCTGAGAGAACTACCCGGCGGCCTTGGCTTCGGAATTAATGGCATCGCCGGAATCAACTACTTCGTTTCCAATAGATTAGCTCTGGGGCTGGAGTATTCCATCGGCGCCTCGTTGGTGAATGTCAGCGGCAAAATAAAAATGAAAACAACCACCAGAAGCAAACCAAGCCCTACAGGCTCGGAAACCATCACCATCACGGAGAGCGGCGACGACGAAATCAGCCAAAGAGACATCTTTTTCGGCAATAAAGGCGTAGCCGGCATCAACCTCATTTTTTACCTCGGACGCTGATATGCCATACCTCCTGCCATATAAATAACATCAAAACATCTCGCCATGAAAAATCATCCGCTTTCTCTTTCGGCCAGGGTACTCTTCGCATTTGCCTTTTCCCTGTTTTCGATGGTGCTGTATGCCCAAAGCACGATTTCCTGCTCTCAGTCCACCTCCGCCAACCTGACGAACTCCAGCCCGGTCAACACTTTCCTCCTCTCTGCCAACAACAACGACCGGGTGCGCATACGAGCCTATTCTTTCGTTGCCGGCCTCAACCTGAGGATAGAGGTAAGAAGCCCCGACAACAGTGTTTCGCTGGGGGTCTTTTTTGCCAACAATGGATTGGTTGACATTCAGGAACTCACGCTTGGGGCGGGGAATGGCCAGTATCGAATCTTGGTATCTGATGCAGAATCCAATACCACCGGAACCTATAACATCTCGGTACAGGGGCTGAACAAAACCACCTGCGCCTCTTTAGTTTCGTGCAGTGCCAGTAGTTCCGGCAGCTACTTTTACAGCGCCGCCATCGAAGGTAAATACCTTGTAGCCTCGGCCGGCGATGTGCTGCGCCTGCGCTTTTATTTCAATGACCCCAACCCTGAATGGCGGCTCGAAGTGCGCCGACCCGATGGTACGCTGCACGCGCTGTTGGCCAAAAACGGCAGCGGATTGATAGATACCACCATGCTCTTGCCCGCCGCCGGCAACTGGTTTTTTTACCTATACGACGAGGATGGAGACGAGGCCAATACTACGCACAACTACAACTACGCGTTTCAGATTATGAACAAAACCACCTGCGCCTCACAGGTCTCGTGCAGTGCCAGTAGTTCCGGCAGTTACTATTACAGCGCCGCTATCGAAGGTAAATACCTTGCCGCTACAGCCGGCGATGTGCTGCGCCTGCGCTTTTATTTCAATGACCCCAACCCTGAATGGCGGCTCGAAGTGCGCCGACCCGACGGTACGCTGCACGCGCTATTGGCCAAAAACGGCAGCGGATTGATAGATACCACCATGCTCTTGCCCGCCGCCGGCAACTGGTTTTTTTACCTATACGACGAGGATGGAGACGAGGCCAATACTACGCACAACTACAACTACGCGTTTCAGATTCTGAACAAAACCACCTGCGCCTCCCAGGTCTCGTGCAGTGCCAGTAGTTCCGGCAGTTACTATTACAGCGCCGCCAT
>DDUV01000062.1:191913-192893 GCA_002344975.1 Saprospiraceae bacterium UBA2329
TAGATACCACCATGCTCTTGCCCGTCGGCGGCAACTGGTTCTTCTACCTCTACGACGAGGATGGAGACGAGGCCAATACCACGCACAACTACAACTACGCGTTTCAGATTCTGAACAAAACCACCTGCGCCTCTTTAGTTTCGTGCAGTGCCAGTAGTTCCGGCAGCTACTTTTACAGCGCCGCCATCGAAGGTAAATACCTTGTAGCCTCGGCCGGCGATGTGCTGCGCCTGCGCTTTTATTTCAATGACCCCAACCCTGAATGGCGGCTCGAAGTGCGCCGACCCGATGGTACGCTGCACGCGCTATTGGCCAAAAACGGCAGCGGATTGATAGATACCACCATGCTCTTGCCCGCCGCCGGCAACTGGTTCTTCTACCTATACGACGAGGATGGAGACGAGGCCAATACCACCCACAACTACAACTACGCGTTTCAGATCCTGAACAAAACCACCTGCTCCTCACAGGTCTCGTGCAGTGCCAGTAGTTCCGGCAGCTACTTTTACAGCGCCGCCATCGAAGGTAAATACCTTGTAGCCTCGGCCGGCGATGTTCTGCGCCTGCGCTACTTTTTTGTTGACCCCAACCCTGAATGGCGGCTCGAAGTGCGCCGACCCGACGGCACGCTGCACGCGCTGTTGGCCCAAAACGGCAGCGGATTGATAGATGCCACCATGCTCTTGCCCGTCGGCGGCAACTGGTTCTTCTACCTCTACGACGAGGATGGAGACGAGGCCAATAGCACGCACAACTACAACTACGCGTTTCAGATTCTGAACAAAACCACCTGCGCCTCCCAGGTCTCGTGCAATGAGAGCAGTTCCGACAGTTACTATTACAGCGCCGCCATCGAAGGTAAATACCTTGCCGCTACAGCCGGCGATGTGCTGCGCCTGCGCTACTTTTTTGTTGACCCCAACCCTGAATGGCGGCTCGAAGTGCGCCGACCCGACGGCACGCTGCACGCGCTGTTGGCC
>DDUV01000096.1 GCA_002344975.1 Saprospiraceae bacterium UBA2329
CCATCGGAGCCGGCAGGATTTTTTTGTTTTGTTGCCCAGTTTAGTGAAGGGGTGACTGCGGGACTGAAACTTGCACTCGTCACCCCTTCACTACCTCCGAAACCTCGAACCCGCTTTCCCACGCCACAGGCGTGGTACGGCGGATGAACCCCGAAACCTCAAACCCAAAACATTGAACCCAAAATCCCCTACCTTTGCGGCATGGCCGATCCAACAACCATCACACTGTTTCAATTGCAGGAATTCATCCGCCGGGTGCTGGCGCTGAACCTGCCCGATGCTGTGTGGGTGGAAGCGGAAATTGCCGAACTGGGGCAGTCAAGGGGACACAGTTATTTGTCTTTGGTACAAAAAGAGGAAAACTCCGCCGAACCTGTTGCCACCGCCCAAGCCGTTATCTGGCAGAACCATCTCGCCGCTATTGGTCGCAAAATCAGCGCTGCGTTGCTTCAGGAACTGCTGGCGCCGGGCCGACAACTTCGCATCAAAGCCCGCATTGAGCACCACGAACGCTTCGGACTGAAATTGGTCGTCGAAGATATTGACCCGGCGTACACCATCGGGCAACTCGAATTGCAGCGTCGCCAAACGCTGGAACGCCTGCGCGCTGAACAACTCACTGAGCGCAACGCTGCCTTGCCGACAGGGGAGGTATTGCAGCGGATAGCCGTTGTCAGTTCTCAGCAAGGCGCGGGTTATCAGGATTTTATAGAACACCTGCGCGGCAATCCTTATGGCTACCGATACCACTGCGAATTGTTTCCGGCGGCAGTGCAGGGACAAAATGCTGAGATGGAAATGAGCCGCAGCCTCGAACGCATTGCCCGGCAGGCGCATCGTTTCGATTGTACCGTCATCATTCGCGGGGGCGGCGCCCGGCTCGATCTCGGCGCATTCGACGGCTACGACATCTGCCGCGCCATTGCCCTGCACCCGCTGCCCGTTTTTACCGGCATCGGCCACGATGTGAACGAATCTCTGGCAGATACTTGCGCCCAATTGGCTCTCAAAACGCCCACCGCCGTTGCCGATTTCCTCATTCGCAGGCACCTCGGTTTTGAAAGTCGGCTCCTCCAACTCGCCCAAGACCTGCAAACATCAGCCCGACAGCGCATGGCAGCACAACGCCTTTCAGTAGAACAAATCGCGCTTGCAGTACAACGCCACAGTACACAATACCTGCTACAACAAAACCAACAATTGGCCCTGCTGCACCGCGATACGCGCCGCGAAATGCGCAATGCGCTCCAGTCTGCCGGTAAAACTTTGGACCAAATGAACCAGCTCAGCGTGCAATTGCATCCGCAGGCTACCCTCGAACGGGGTTTCACCATCACGCTCAAAGACGGCCGCCGCCTGCGCTCTGCCGCCGAGATTCAACCCGGCGACCACATAGAAACCATCTTTGCCGACGGCAGCATCGGCCGCCACATTGCAACATCAACAGAACCATGAAAAAAGCTCCGTTTTCTTACGAATCAGCCGTGCTGGAACTTCAAAATATCGTGCAGCAATTACAGGAGGGCAATGTAAGTATGGACGAACTGGCCGAACGCGCCCGCCATGCAGCAGCGTTGATCCGACTGTGCCGGGAGCGCCTCCGTGAGCTGGAAACCGAGGTGGACAGCCTGTTTCCGGAAGGCTGAGCAGTAGGGTTTACATTTTTTTCAACAAGTCCCCGGCCTGGGTATAAAACCCGTGATCTTTATCTTTGCGAATGGCCTCCAATTGAGCTTTCAGATCGTCTATGCGGTTGGCGGCCAGCAGTGCCAGCGCCTTGTTCCAGGCGGCTTTGTGGGCCAGGCTTGAAGTACCGGCAGTTTCGGCAGCAGAGAAAGCCTGTTCGGCGGAAGCCCAGTCTTTTTGCAACATGGCCGCATGCCCCAGATAGTACCGATATTCCAGATTATTGGGCGAGGTGGCCAGCAATTGCTCAAAATGTGCGCGAGCGGCGTCTCCCTTTCCCTCTTCCAGCAATTGCAGTCCAACTTTCAGCGGGCTGTCGGAGCCTTCCTGTCCGCGCAGACCCGCAGCGTCGGGCGCCTGATAGTAGGAGGCAAACAGCGCTGCATTATCGGGGCTGCCGGAGCGATCAAAAACGAACCACAAGCCCAACAGCACAACCAGCGCTGCCGCAGCCGCCCAGCGTATCTGCCGAAAGGCGACTACCTTGCCGCTTTTGGGGGCTGTACCGGCGGTTTTCTCTTCCTGCGCCCACACCTGCATTTGCTCGCGCAGGCTTTCGCCAATCTGCCACTCAATGGCCTCATTGCCATTGAGATAGAGATCGTAAGCGGCTTTCAGTTCGGCGTCGGATGCCAGTTCCGATTCGAAGGCGTTGCGTTCGGTCTCGGAGAGCGCTCCCTCTTGGTAGGCGTCTATTTTTTCTATGTAAGTTTCCAGATTCATAATGCGTCTTTTTTAGTGGTTGGCGAAGTATGCGATCAACGCAACATATCGCCCCATTTTGGATTGTTTTTCACCTGTTCCAGCAGCGATACATGGCAGCGGTATTTTGCTTTTCGGGCCATATCCGCACTGGAAAAGCCCAATTGTTCTGCAATTTCTTCCATCGAATAGGAGAGCTTCCACAGTTCCAGAATTTTGCGGCAGCGCTCGCCGATGGTATTGAGCAATTGCCCCAGCACATCGCGGCGCTCCTCATCCAAGAGCCTCATATCTGCTGCATCTGCCGGTTCGGCGCCTTCGTCGGGTGGCATGGTTTCGGGCAGCACCGTGTGCGATTGTTTGCGCATTCTGTTCATCCACACAAAGCGGCAGATGGAGTACATGTACCCGTTGAGCGGCGCCTCTCCTCTGAACTTCCCGTTGCGCACATTCTGGTCCAGGATAATCATGGCATCGTGAAACACATCCTGCGCATCGGTTTCATTGCCCTTATTGTTTCTTACAAAAGCGTTCACCATATCCCGCAGGGCCCTGTTTTGATAGATCAATTGCAGCGCCTTCGTTCGCCGGCTTCCTCCGGCCACTATATCGGCTATGGCGTTTTCATCATTCTGTACGGATTTCATGTGCCTGTATGTGTTGTGAAGTAAAAACATGTACCCACCGAACTCATTTTTTTTCAATGCTGCGGTACGATTCTCAAAGTTAGTAATTTTTCAAAAAAAGAACGCGGAATCAGTAGGCGGTAGGCGGTGGCCGCGCCGTGGCGCGGGGTGCTAAGTGTGAGTGTTCGGTAGGCGGTGTGCGGTTCTCGGTGCTCAGAGCGAGGAAACCCGAAACCTTGAACCCGCCTTCGCCAAGGCTACGGCGGATGCAACCCGAAACCTGAAACCTTGAACACGGAACCCACCTTCGCCAAGGCTACGGCGGATGCAACCCGGAACCTTGAACCCGAAACCCCTTCACCCCCGCTTCAGCACCGCCCGTTGCACGCTGCTCACGGGATGGCTTTGCACTCCGGTAGTTGAGTTTTCGGCCCTTTTGCCCGAAGTGACTTCGAAGATCAGTTCCCCGTCGCGCAGTTCATAGCTTGCCGTCAGCAGGATGCCCTCGGTTTCAAAAATGGAGTAGAGCTTGTTGCCGAACAAATAATCGCTTAGTTCAATGCCGTCGCCCTCGTCGGTGACATACATCTGGCGTTGTTTGTCTTTGATTCTCAATACATAATCTTTTGTCATGGGCAGTTTTTTCGACAGGTACTCCGTGCGCCAGGTCCAAGAAATGGAATCAATGGGCGTTACGGTAAACCGAATCGGCACGCTGTCGCGCAATTGGCCTGCGAAATAAATGTGCATGGTGCCCTGCCATTGTCCGAGGCAACGGTCGGGAAAAAGGTCTTGTGAAAAAGCAGTGAAAAAGGCGAGTGAGAACAGCGCCGTGAAGAAAAGATTTTTGAGCGGCATGATCTGAAATGTTTGCTTTTATACTCGATAGCCAGTGGTTTGCGAATTTAGATTTTTGCAAACCACTGGCTATCAGTTATCCCGATGAAAAATGGTTTAGATTTTTTCGAAAACCATTTTTCATCGGGTATAGAACCTGCTTTGAATAGAAAATTGTAAGACCTGCCGCTCCCCCGGAGCAATACCTCTCCGCGGAACAGAGTCCATGCTGCATGTTTTCAAAACCGGAGACAGGTTATTCGGACCCCGTTCCTTATTTCTTGACCAAAATCGTCTCTGTTTTTTGGGCGCCTTTCTGAGGTATTTCCATGCCCATGGCTTTGCTGACGCCAGAGAGCGAGCCTTCGTAGCGGCGTTCCAGCACGAGGCCGGTGGCTAATTCCAGGACTAAGCTGCCTTTGCCTTCGGTTTGAATATTGGCCTCTATTTCCATACCGCTGTTGGTAATCGTGCGGACAATTGCCATTTTCATCTCATAATCTAAATATGCTCGTCCTTTTTTCGATTTGCGGTAGGTATAGGTCGCCTGCGTATTCATACCATCTGTATCTGAATTTTCCGTCCAGGTATCTCCGGGCCGGAGGGGGTTCGCGGGCGGGTTCACAAAATAGGCAGCCAACGCGGCGGAATCACCCATGCCGGCGCCGAAACTGAAGCCTTCCGGCATTTCGATGCCTTTCAGGATGCTGATGGCGCCGTCGGGGGCAATGACGGCCTCCATGGTGGCGCCGATTATCCCTTTGAGCTGCATCCCGATCGGCCCGGCCATGTCACTGGGGTTGTTGGAGTCAAACGTAGTGCTCTGTCCCATTCCGGCTGTCTCCATTTTCATACCGGTGTTGGTCTGTTCCACCCGGAAACCTTCGGCGCCGGCCGATTGTACGGAGAAGGCCATTTGGGCTACGACATTACTGGTTACATTCATCTGTTGGCCCATCACCTGCTGCTCAATGTTATTTTTCAGGGTGTTGGTCACATTGTAGGTTTGCCCGGCGGGAAGGTTGAGTTTCCAGGGCTTGAGGGTTTGCGCGTTGGCGGCAAGAGTGGTTGCAGTCAGCAACAGGATGAAAAGGGTACGGTTCATGTTTTGAAGGTTTTGCCTGCAAAAGTAATCATCAGGTGGTAAAACAATTGTTAAAATTTGAGGCATCCGCAGAACCCTTGGTCAAGGCCGGCAATTGTTCCTGGATCACGGCAGGTGTAAAAACCTTCACCGTGGGCGATCTTATCCGAACCCTGAACTACGGTGACTGCTCCTTATCAGCAGCCACAGTGCCGCCCCCGCCAGCACAAGCACCGCCAACAATCCTGCCAAATATTTCATCACCGTGCCGGATTCCTGCGTTTGCGCGCCTGCATCTCCCAGCAGTGCCCAGGCCGCCCAGTAAGCGGGGTGTGCGGACGTAGAATCTGCCTGTTGGAGGTATTGCAATTTGGCGTTTTGCAGCGCCACATCTTTTGGCTGCTCGTCCTGGAGATTCTCAAAAAACAACTCCTGTACCTTGGCATGTGCACCGCCCAACGGCGTCCACACCGGCATCAGCACGCTGCGCGCCCCCGTATGCAGCCAGCTCCCTGCCTGCCAGGCGATGGCCTCCATGCCCGGCGCACTGCTGAAATGCTGGTCCAGAACGACTAAATCGGCCTCCATTCTCAATGCCTGCACCTCGGCGGCATGCAGGGTATCTGTGCCGCCCTGCCCGTCCGACAGAAGTACGAAAGCGGCGGACGGCAGCAGGCTTTGGGCCGGTGCGCTGAGGTGTACAATGCTTTTGCGCAGGGACTTGCCCGACAGTGCCTCCCGGCGGGCCTCATCGCGCAGCAGGGCTTTGCCGCGCATTCGTTCCGTAGTTTGTTGCACCAATGCCAGCGAGCGCTCCGATTCTTGCCGTTCCGGCCACACCGGCGCCAGTCCCAGATAACCGCCCCGTACCTGTGGCCGCTGCATCAACTCCTGCTGCAAGGTGGCCGAAATACCGTAGCTGATGCTGTACCGACGCATCAAAAAAGGGTAGTTTTTGTAATTGCAGCCGGCGGGCGCCGCTTCGGTGAGTAGTGCCTCGAAAGGAATCCAACTCAATTCAGCCGATGGAATGATGACCAATCGCTGCGGCAGCGAAACGGCTTTTTCCACCGGGCGGATCAGCTTTTCGTAGAGCCGGAATGCCTGCGCGCCGTACGACCTGCACAAAGCCTCGCGGGAGGCGCCGGGTTTTTGATACGCCTCCACCTCTCTGCGCCATTGGGCTATCCAGTTTTCCAAGGGGAAGTCGAGCGGCAGCGAAATGGCCTCGTATCGGGTTTTGGTGATGACAAAAACAAAGAGCCGTTGTGCACCCGTCACATATTCGATGAGGGCAATATCATTTCCCGGTAAGGCCAATTGCATGTCGGCAAGCGATACGGAATTGGCCATGCGCGTGGGCAGGTATTTTTTGAGCAATTGCTCTTTTTCGTGTTCGGCGGCAGCAAAAGCCGGCTCTGCGGATGCGATGGAAGTTTGCAGGCGGGCCAGTTCCAGCGCGGTTTCAATGGCGTCCTGATTGCGGGTGCGGGTGTCGAACCTGAAAAAAGGGTGCAGCGGCTCTCCGGCGGGCGCCCGGAGCAGGGCCTCCGCTTGTTGGCTGAGGCGATAGCAGGCGGAGGCGCGGGCGAGGTGTTCGGTGCGTTTGGTTTTCCGGTGCAACGCTCTGAAAGCGTCGGCTTTTCCCGCTAATATTTTGGCCAAAGCCGGCTGTTCGTGCGGCAATATGGTATCCGGCTGTACGCGGTAGTCTTTATTGCTCAGCCCCGGCATGGCAGCCATGAGGGCGCGGTGGTAGCGGCGCAGAGCCTCCTCATTTTCGTTCCATGCGGCATAGAGGTCGCCCCACAGCAGGTGCAGCGAAATCCAGGTTTGGCTGCGCTCTTCTGTATTCGACTGGCGCAGCAATGCTTGCGCTTCTTCCAGCAGTTTGCGGGCATCGGGCAGGTTGCCTTTGTGAATTTGTACAAAGGCGTTGGTCATCAGCACCTCGGCGGCCTGTGTATGGCAATCAGCTCCGCAAATTTGGAAAAACTGTGCAGCCAATCGCCCGTGAATCAGCGCATTGCTTTCGTTCTCGCGCAGCAGCCATGCGTTCATGAGCGCCTGCTGTAGTCTCCCTATTGTTCGCGGATTCAGCGCGGGTAGTTGGAGCGCGCGCCGGAGTTCGTCTATGGCCTGTGAGGTTTGTTGTCGTTGCACAAGCTGGTCGGCCACTTGAAGCTGGACTTCCGCGGCGGCGTTGTAATTTCTATTCAAAATATAAGCCCGCCGAGCCTCCTCCATCAGAGCGGCGGCGCAATCCCAGGCATTGAACTCCCAGGCTTTTTTGGCCAACAGTTGAAAAGTCAATGCGGTATCGCGCTGTAAGGAATCGGGTACGGCACTCCGGAGCGCTTTGGCCTCGGCATCCGACCAGCGCCGATCGGAACAGGGCCGGGGCAAAGAGTCGAGCGTCGTTGCGCCGGCAGAATGGCTCATGGCGATCAGCGACAAGAAAAGGAAGAGATGAAAGAAGAGGGAACGTGCAGCCATAATTACTTACTTGGACTTTGCAAAGTAAGCGTATTTGTAGCGTGCAGGGCAAAAAAAAAGGCCGGTACTTGAGACCGGCCTCGAATTAGTGAAACAGACAGTAATGGGTTTTTGAGGTGCGCGCTAACAACAAATCATAATATCTTTTTTCGACAATTGCTCCGGGAGGAAAGTAAACCGGGAGGCGATTCTTTTACCGCCACCCGGCCCGGAATAATAGCAACTATCTACTTATCTCCGAATGAAAATCAACATGAAAACCGTAGTTGGTTCGGGCTTGGAGGCAGCTCCCTGCTATTGCGCAGCGAGCGCCCCGCCCATTCAAACACCCTGTCTTCCGTTGATGCTTCGCCCGCAGAGGGCGTGTGTGTCGTACTTGCTCAGGGCAAAAGCTCTGCCGCTTTTGATGGCGGCAGAGCGCTCCGAATTGCCCTATGAACTAGTGTTTTTTCTCATAATATGAGGGCTTCCGTCTTTTTCCAGGATGGAAAATCGGGCAGCCTTGTAAGACCACCCGATTTCGGCAAATTGAGTCTTGAAATAAAAGGACAGATAGACAGAAAAAAACCAGATTTTCAATGTTGTGCTGCAATCCTTTCGATTACGGGTACAAATTTATACCGCTCCACAGCCCTGCGAAAACAAGAGAGTGTCTTTAGTTTGGGTTCCTAAAGTTGTATTTTTAACAAAAAGCCATTGTGTTACATTGAAATTAAAATACTGTTATTCAGTTTTTTAATAAAAAAATTACCTTTGCTTTCTACTCTGTCTAATTGGGGTTTCTAAAACTGAATTTTTTTTATTTTTTTAGGAATTTGATAACAAATAGAAGGGGGAATGGCGCCTCCGGTAGTAGGAAATGAAAAACAAAGAAGACCTTTTTCAACTCATCAAAGCGCTCTCTAAATCGGAGAAACGCTATTTCAGTCTCGATGCCCAAAAGGCCGGTAGAAAGGACAGCAAGTACATGGAGTTGTTTCAGGCTATGAACGAGCAGGACGACTACGACGAAGCAAGCCTCCGGGAGCAGTTCGGGGCCAACCTGCCCTCCGACAAAGCTTACCTCTACGAAGCCATCCTCCGCAGTATGCGCGACTACCACAGCGCCCGCTCCCTTTCGGCCCGCGTAAAAGAACGCATGCTCGACGCCCGCTTCCTCTATGAGCGCGGCCTGCCGGAGCAATCGGAGCGCCGCCTTGATGAAGCCGCACAATTGGCCCGTGACCTCGACGACCGGCTTGCTCTGTTGGAACTCAATATCCAACAACGGCATCTCACCAAGAGCCTGCGCCGCAAAGCCTATCAGGAAGAGCTAAAAAGCCTCATTCAGGAGAAAAACGACCACTTGTCGGCCCTTTCTTTAGAGTTGAATCACATGGATACCGCCGATGAACTGTTCGTAGAAATTTTGCAAAATTTCCAGCTAAAAAGCGCCTACGACCGTGCCGCCCTTCGATCCCGCATGGCTGTTTTTGAACAATCGCCGCCCGGCCCGGAACATCCCAAAGCATACTGGCGCTACCTCCTGTGCATGGCCATGTACCACCAGTTATTGGGAGAGTTTGAAGAGGTGTTTCAGTATTACAGCAAGGTGGTGGATTGGTGGGACGAACGCCCTGCCAACAAAAAAGAGGATTTTTACCTCTACATTATTGATGTGTCCAATTTGTTGCACGCTTACTCTGTGCGTGAACAATACGAGCGCATCCCCGCCGTGCTGGATCGCTTAGAGCGGGAGGAGCCGGAAAGTCTGCACGCCAAGAGTTTATTGTTTCAAAAATCGGCTGTTTACCGGCTCATGTACTTTATCAACATGGGTGTCTCGGAGGGTGTAGATCGTTTTGTAACGGAAATGGAGCGCGGCTTAGACAAGTACGAAATCAAAGTAGGAACGCGCAATGCCCTGATTGTCAATGTCTCCATTTTGTTGTTTGTGCAGGGGCGGTTCAAGGCATGTATCAATTGGGCACAAAAACTCATTCGCGACAAGTCGGGTGCGCGAGCCGACATTCGCACCGGCGCCTGGATTTTGCAGCTCATGGCGGTTTTGGGCATCGGCGATGTGGATCAGACAGACCCCGTGTTGCGCGCCACCGCACGCTACCTTGTCAAAATAGGGGCGGATAAGCAAAATAGCTTTGAATACGCCATGCTCAACCACGCCAAAAAATTGTCGCAGGCGCTTCCCGCTGAGGAGAAAAAATTGCTCTCGGAATGGCGCGGGTACCTCACCGAGCTTCGCACCGGCGGCGCAGGCAAGGTCTCTATGGGTTTGGACGAACTCGCCCTTTACTGGGTCAACAGTCGCTTGGAAAAAACGCCCATTATACAGCAAATCAGGCAGCAACGCGCGGGAAAGAAGTAAGACCTCGCCCGACTTTTAAGTGCCTCCGGAGTTCGCTTTTTCGTAATTTTTTTGTTGGAAATACGTTTGTTGCAAAACAAATGCAATTGATTTTCAGTTATTTGCGAAAAACAGCCAAAAAACAACTTGCGTAAAATGCTGATTATTCGTACCTTACGCTTTCAAATCAACAATAAAACCATGACACAATTCCTAAAAACTGCTGCAACGATCGCTTTTTTTGCGCTGACTTCCCTGTCGGCCTTCGCTACCGGCACGCTGTACGTTTACTTCGACGGGGCCTGCATGGACCGCATGGAATACTCCGACGCCGCCGGTGGGAAATTCATTGCATACCAGATCAACACCTCCACCTCTGAAAAAATCGGCTTGGTGGTCGGCACCGAAAACCCCAATCCGGAGGCTCTGCTGCCGCCCCAGACCCTGCATTGCGGCAACACCATTTTTGATCAGCGCTTTGTGCAGGCCGTCAATCAGCGCCTCAGTGAAGTGTATATGGTGCGCCCTTCCGGCGACGGCCGCTATCACATTACCAAAGTGGCTTACGCTACGCATTTCGGCAACTCGCCCGATCTGATGGTCTATCAATCGCCCAAAGCGCAATTTTCCTTTCAAACCAATGCCGGCATCATCGGTGAAAACATTTCGCTGAACAAAGCCGTCAACGCCGTGCTCTTTGAAGGCCGCATCGAAAATGCCTGCACCGGCGAATATATTTTCAGCGTAACGAGTACTTCTGGCTCAGGTGCTTTCAGCAGCCTCGTCATCGCTCCTGAAATAGGTCTGGTGGAAGAACGCAGCGGTCCCAATATCGAAGAGGCCATGCGCAATGTACTGCGTTTGGATAAAGTAAACGACCGCCCGGTGTCGGAATACCTGCGCATCGTATGCCGCGGTGAGCGCCCGGTACCGGTGACGAGCGGATCGCCTGTCGCTTCCAACCAACAACAACTGACGCCCCGCAGCGGCGACACGCCCGTACCCGCCGACAATACCGTGCCGCCTTCCTACGATCAGCCTTCCACACAGCCAATTGCCGTTCAGCCCGCACCTGCTTCGCCCTGCGCAGAGGCCTCCGGAAATGGCTTCCACGTTGTACAAAAAGGCGACAACCTCTACCGCATTTCTCAGGCCTACGGCATCAGCGTGGCTCAACTGCGCGAGTGGAACGGCGTGAGCGCTACCAATACCATTTATCCTTGTCAGAAATTGCGGGTGGCAGCAGGTACTGCTCAACAGGCTGCGCCGCCGAGTTATTCTGCGGAGCAACTCACGCCCAAAACCGTCAAAGTCTTGCCGGCATGGCAGGCATCTACCGGCACGCACACGGTGCAACCCGGCGAAACCGTCGCGGCCATTGCCATGAAATACGGCTACACGGAGTATCGCTTCCGGCATTTCAATGGTTTGAGCGACAACGAGCCGGCCAGAGTGGGTCAGGTGCTCAAAACAACAGACTGTGAAGCGCAAACCATCGGCACTGTAACTCCGCAGCAGCCCAAACAATCTGCTTATGAAAACGTGCTGACGCCCCGAACTCCTGCCGTGCCTGCCGAAAATACCGGCGCAGGCAAAATTCGCTCGGTGAGTACCGTCGCCGCTTCTGCCACGGAAACAGAACTGACCTCCTCCTCCTGGAAAACGGCTGCTTCCACAACGGCTACATACACTCCGCCGGCCAACATGCCCGCGCCCTACGAAACTTCAGGAGGCCGCCTCAGTTCAGGACTTTCCGCTCGCATGCAAGGCAATGAAACCGCCGTGCCGAGCAGCTACGATGCCAACAGCACGCCCGCCGGAAAACGCGCTACGCACCTGGTAGGCAAAGACGAAACCTTGTTCGACATTGCCCGCCGCTACAATACGACGACAGAGAATCTGCGCCGCCTCAACAACCTCCAACCGGGTGAGGCGATCATTCCGGGGCAGCGTTTGTTTGTGAATTGAGCAGCGCCGCGAGGCTCCATTTCGTGTCAATGAGCGAAGTGGAGCCTCCGGTTTCGCCGGCAGTGCTAAAGGTGCTTGATAACTTTACATGGATTTCCGTAAGCCAGCACGTCGTTTGGAACATCTTTGGTGACGACGCTTCCTGCACCTATTGTTACATTGTTTCCTATGGTCACTCCGGGAAATATGACTGAATTCCCTCCTATCCAAACACAATCTCCGATGGTTACAGGTTCTGAGCGCGTCAGGTAATACACTTCGGCCTCGTTTTCAACAATTCTTTCGGAAGCACTCAATGGGTGTGTTGCTGTATAGATTTGTACATACGGCGCTATCAGCGCATTTTTTCCTATGGTGATTTTGTTGTCGTCCAAAAACATACAGTTGGTGTTGATAAAAGTATGATCGCCAATGAAAATATTGACGCCATAATCGCAGAAAAAGGGCGCCTCAATCCATACGCCCAGGCCCTTGCTGCCCAATAGTTCTGTAAGAATATGCTCTCTGTCTTGTAGGTTTTTGGAGTCCAGTAGATTATATGTGTTCAATAGTTTTCTGGCTCTGTGGTACATTTCCAACAGTTCGGGGTCTCTCGAACGGTAGTATTGACCATTCAACATTTTCTCCTTCTCTGTCATGTGCGAGGATTTTTACTCATTCACCTTTTCTCAAATCCTGCACGGTTTTCCTCTCTGAGTGGTAGTATAGAATTTCATGAGTGGCAGATTCTCCAACCGGGCATTGTGCTTCTATCCCAACTTTTACAGCATCCGCAGCAGGCATGGAGGTTAATCGTGCCATTTTGTATTCTTTATCATCCAGAGACCAAAGCATGGAGTAATTGTTGTTTTTGCGAATCAGTTTGAGCCAAACCTCTTTTTGCCCGCTCATGATGGCGCCGTTGGCATCGTCCGATACCCCTTTTGTTACAACAGTGACGACGCTGGGGCCGGTAGCATCCGAGTTTTCAAATGCAAACTTTATCCAATGGAGGCTGTCCATGTAAACCATCAACGACACGGCGTTCCACACCTCTTCAAAATCAGGTCTTACCAACGCTTTGACCACAAAATCACCTTCAATCTTTTCGTACAACAATGGAGCTGTTGTGGATATGGCGCCGTCTTCCGGATTGTTGAAAAAGTCGGTGCTTTTATCAACGGTAACAGCCAGAATACCTTCTTTGACAGTTGCCGACCGAGGTTGGGACAACCAGTTCAGCCGTTCTAAATAATCATTGGTAAAATTGGTGGGAGGCACACTTATACTCGTTTCGGAGGAATCCGCCGAAGTGTCTGATTGTCTGGTATTGCAACTCCAAATCAGCAGCGAAGTCAAAAGAATGGTCAATGATTTTTCCATGATAAAGTGGCGGTTATCTGATTGATCAGCAATGATTAGGTTCATTTACGCATCTGAGTACGGCGGTGTTCGCCGAGAATCGCCTCCTCGCTGAGACCTTTTTGTTCCCAGATTTCATCGGCCAGGTCGGAAGCCTTGTCCATGAAATATTGAGCGAGTAATGTTTTAATCTCTTTCAAGTCTTCGTCATTGATTTTCGGCAGATGCTCTGATTTTTGCATGGAGGCTGAATGTGTTTTCTACAATACTCGAAACAACAAAGGCTTGGCGCAATCCTGATAGATGCGCCAAGCCTGATAAAAACAAAGTATGATGTAAGCGAACGGATTATCCGATTTCGCCTTCGTCGCGTTTTTTCTGCTGGATATAAACGGCCTTGATGATTTCGTTGCGGCGCTTCACAGAAGGCTTCACGAATTCACGGCGACGGCGCAGTTCGCGCAGAACACCTGCATTTTGAAATTTTCTTTTCAGTTTCTTCAGCGCCTGATCAATGTTGTCACCGCTTTTTACATCAACAATAAGCATAAAGTTTCTCCTTTTTTGTTTCGGACTGCAAAGGTAAAGCGTCAGATCAAATTTCCAACGCCTTACCGTTTATTTTTTGATATTTTTTCTCAGCCGTAGTCTTCCATGCCGTGATCGTGGCCGCTGGCGGCTTCTTTCTTCGGCTTTTCGTGGATGACGACCTCCGTGGTGAGCACCATGCCTGCAATAGAGGACGCGTTTTCGAGGGCTACGCGCACTACCTTGGCGGGGTCCACTACGCCGGCAGCCTTGAGGTCTTCATACACATCGGTGAGCGCATTGAACCCGAAAGCACCCTGGCCTTCGCGTACTTTATGCACCACCACAGAGCCTTCCATGCCGGCATTGGTAACGATGATGCGCAGCGGATACTCAATGGCTTTGCGAATGATCTCGATGCCTGTGGTTTCGTCCTCGTTGAGACCTTTGAGATCGTTGAGGGCTTCACCTGCGCGAATGAGGGCTACGCCGCCGCCGGTGACGATGCCTTCTTCGAGGGCAGCGCGGGTGGCATGCAGCGCGTCGTCCACGCGGTCTTTTTTCTCCTTCATTTCGGTTTCGGTAGCAGCGCCGACATGCAGCACGGCCACGCCGCCGGAGAGTTTGGCCAAGCGTTCCTGCAATTTTTCCTTGTCGTAGGACGAAGTGGTGCTTTCAATTTGCTGTTTGATCTGCTTGATGCGGGCTTTCACCATTTCGGGATCGCCGCTGCCGTTCACGATGGTGGTGTTGTCTTTGTCCACGATGATTTTTTCAGCGCTGCCGAGGTGCTCCAACTCTGTATTTTCGAGTTTGTAACCTTTTTCTTCGCTGATGACGGTGGCGCCGGTGAGGGCTGCGATGTCTTCGAGCATGGCTTTGCGGCGATCTCCGAAGCCCGGGGCTTTAACGGCCACAATGCGGAGCGAACCGCGCAAACGGTTGACTACCAATACGCCCAGCGGCTGACTGTCCACGTCTTCGGCGATGACCAACAAGGCCCGGCCGGTAGAGGCTGCTTTTTCCAAAATGGGCAGGAACTCGCGGATGTTGGAAATTTTGCCCTCGGTGAGCAAAATGAGCGGGCTGTCGTACTCGGTGATGAGGCGCTCGGTATTGGTAATAAAATATGGAGAGAGGTAGCCGCGGTCGAACTGCATCCCGCTCACTTCTTCCACATACGTTTCCATGCCTTTGGCCTCCTCTACGGTGATGACGCCGTCTTTGGTCACGCGCTGCATGGCGTCGGCAATCATGTCGCCGATGCTGCGGTCGTTGTTGGCCGAGATGGTGGCTACCTGCCGGATGCGGTCGAAGTCGTGGCTGATGTCTTCCGACTGCGATTTGATGTGTGCCACGAGGGCTTTGACGGCTTTATCCATGCCGCGCTTGAGGTCCATCGGATTGGCGCCGGCGGTCACGTTTTTGAGGCCGTGTTCTACCATGTATTGAGCCAGTACGGTGGCTGTGGTGGTGCCGTCGCCGGCAAGGTCGGAAGTTTTGGAAGCCACTTCGCGGATGATCTGCGCGCCGAGGTTTTCCACCGGGTCTTGCAGTTGGATATCCTTGGCTACGGTGACGCCGTCTTTGGTGACGTGCGGCGATCCGAAGCTTTTTTGGAGGATGACGTTGCGGCCTTTCGGTCCCAGGGTGATTTTGACGGCGTTTGCCAATTTGTCAATACCCGCCTTGAGTTGTTCGCGGGCGCCGAGGTCGAAATGGATTTCTTTTGCCATAATATGCAGATGAATGGTTGGTTAAACGAATCGCTCTCCAACGGGCAATCTGCGTGCCAATTCATTGATACGGCAAAACCGGGGTGTCGTTGTGTCAATTTGGCAGGGTAGGGGAGTGTTATTTGGGTATTTTCTTCATGCGGTCCAATTCTCGCTTGTTGTCTTTTTCTTTGATGGATTCGCGTTTGTCGTGGGTCTTTTTGCCTTGTGCCAGCGCGATTTCGAGCTTGGCCAAGCCGCGATCTGAGAGATAGAGCTTGTAGGGCACAATGGTGAGGCCGCGCTCTTTGACGCGCCGTTCCAATTTGCGCAGTTCGGGTTTTCGCAGCAGCAGCTTGCGAACCCGGCGGGTTTCGTGATTGGCATAAGTGCCGTTTTCGTACTCGGCAATGAACATGCTGCGCACATACAGGCCGTCGGGTTGAAACCAGCAGTAAGCATCCGAGAGGTTGGCGTTGCCCTTGCGAATGGATTTGATCTCGGTGCCCTGCAATACGATGCCCGCCTCGAATACGTCGAGGAATTCATATTCGTAACGCGCCCTGCGATTCACGATTTCTATGGTTTTTGGCTTCTTCTCTGCCATGACGTTGTTTGATTTCTGATTCCGGGTTCCAAATTGCACTGCCTACTGCCCACTACACACCGCCTACCGCTCCGTCTTTACAAGCCCCCTCCGAACATCGCACAGCAAAATTAAGTTTCGTTTGCGGATTTTATTCCCCTAATGACTGCTTTTCGCTATCTTTGCCGCGTCAATTTTGAAACACACCGCACGTCCATGCTGGAATCAGAATCAAGGCAGGCCCTGTTGTTGTTGGCAGACGGCACGCTCTTTCGGGGCAAAGCCGCCGGCGCTGTCGGCACCACCACAGGCGAAATCTGCTTCAATACCGGGATGACCGGCTATCAGGAAATTTTTACCGACCCCTCCTACTTCGGCCAGTTGATGGTCACGACCAATGCCCACATCGGCAATTACGGCATCAAAGCAACGGAAACGGAGTCGGCAACGATTAAAATTGCCGGGCTGATCTGCAAAAATTTCAGCGAGCCGTACTCGCGCACGCAGGCCGACGAGTCCATCCAGAAGTATTTTGAAGCGCAGGGTTTGGTGGCCATTTCCGACGTGGATACCCGCGCCATCGTGCGGCATATTCGCAGCAAAGGCGCCATGAATGCCATCGTTTCCTCCGAAATCACCGATGTGGAGGAACTGCGCCGCCGCTTGGCCGCCGTGCCGAATATGGACGGACTGGAATTGGCCTCTGCCGTGAGTACGCCCGAACCGTATTTCGTGGGCAACCCCGATGCGCGTTTCCGGGTGGCTGTATATGATTATGGCGTCAAGCGCAACATTTTGCAATGCTTCGCCGAGCGCGACTGCTACCTGCAAGTGTTTCCCGCCAAGACGCCGTTGGGTCAGGTAAAGGATTGGAAACCAAATGGTTATTTTCTGTCCAATGGTCCGGGCGACCCCGCTCCGATGGATTACGCCGTGCAAACTGCCAAATCCATCCTGGCCGAAGACCTGCCCTTGTTTGGTATATGTCTGGGGCATCAGATACTGGCGCTGGCTATGGACATTCCCACGCACAAAATGCACCACGGCCACCGGGGCATCAATCATCCGGTGAAAAATCTGATTACCGGCAGGAGTGAAATCACCAGCCAAAATCATGGTTTCGGCGTTAGCAAAGATGCTATTGCCGCTGCCGCCGACCGCGTGGAGGTAACGCACGTCAACCTGAACGACGACACCATCGAAGGCATGCGCGTGAAGGGCAAACGAGCTTTTTCGGTGCAATACCACCCCGAAGCCTCGCCCGGCCCGCACGACGCCCGCTACCTGTTCGATGATTTTATCCGTTTCATGCAGATTTAATATGGCCGCAGGGGCTTTCCTTCTATTTTTGCCACCACAATCATTAGCCAACTGAAAAAATAAATAACATGAGTGCAATTGCAGACATCATCGCCCGCGAAATCCTCGACTCCCGCGGCAACCCCACCATCGAAGTGGAAGTATTGACCGAGGACGGTTTCTTTGGCCGCGCAGCCGTGCCTTCCGGCGCGTCCACCGGCTCGCACGAAGCGGTAGAACTTCGCGATGGCGACAAAGAACGCTACATGGGCAAGGGCGTGCTCCGCGCCGTTCACAATGTGGAAGAAATCATTCGGGAAGAACTCATCGGCACCGATGTGTTCGAGCAGCGTTACATTGACAATACCATGCTCGACCTCGACGGCACCCCGAATAAAGCCAAACTCGGCGCCAATGCCATCCTCGGCGTTTCATTGGCCGTAGCCAAAGCCGCCGCCGAAGAGGCCGGCATGTCGCTGTATCGCTATGTGGGCGGCGTCAATGCGCACGTTTTGCCCGTACCGATGATGAACATCCTCAATGGAGGTTCTCATGCCGATAATGGTATTGACTTTCAGGAGTTTATGATTATGCCCATCGGCGCCGAGAGCTTCTCGCAGGGCCTGCGCATGGGCGTGGAGGTGTTTCATAACCTCAAGAGCGTGCTGAAAGGCAAAGGCTACTCTACCAACGTAGGCGACGAGGGAGGATTTGCTCCCAACATCAAATCGAACGAAGAGGCCATCCAGATCGTGCTCCAGGCTATTGAAGCAGCAGGCTACCGTCCGGGCGAGGACATCATGATCGCGCTGGACCCCGCCGCTTCCGAGTTTTACAACGAAGAAGAACAGGTGTATCACCTCCGCAAGTCCAGCGGCGAAAAACTCACCGGCGACCAAATGGTGGCTTATTGGAAAGACTGGTGCAGCCGCTACCCGATCTTCTCGCTCGAAGACGGCCTCGCCGAAGACGACTGGGCTTCCTGGGGCAAACTGACCGCCGAAATCGGCAGTCGCGTGCAGCTCGTAGGCGACGACCTCTTTGTGACCAACACCAAGCGCCTGCAGCGCGGCATCGAAGCCAATGTGGCCAACTCCATCCTCGTGAAAGTCAACCAGATCGGCTCGCTCACCGAAACCATCGAAACCGTGAGCATGGCTACCCGCAACGCTTACACCAGCGTGATGAGCCACCGTTCGGGCGAAACCGAAGACACCACCATCGCCGATTTGGCTGTGGGTCTCAACACCGGCCAGATCAAAACCGGCTCGGCTTCCCGCTCAGATCGGATTGCCAAGTACAACCAGTTGCTCCGCATAGAGGAAGAATTGGGTGACGACGCGGTGTATCCGGGCAAATCTTTATTGTAATTCGTATGTTTGTCAAATAAAACGCTGCTTATGTTTTCCAATCTGTTCAAACCGCTCACCGACTTGCTGCCGCATCAGCTTCGCAACAAGTACTTCCTGATCCTCGCCGTCTTTTTCGGCCTGCTCATTTTCGTGGACAAACACGACCTGATCACGCAGTATAAGCTACAGCGCACGGTGAACAAACTCGAACAGGACAAAGCGTTTTATCGCGAAAAAATTGACGAGGCGGAGGCCAACCGGGCTTCGTTCAACGAAAATAAGGAGCGCTACGCCCGCGAACACTACAAAATGAAACGCGCCGACGAGGATGTGTTCATCATTGTAGAGGAATAGAATAGGGCGTGCCGGCCCCTCAAGCGCCTCCCCGACCCTCCAAAGAGGGAGCCATCGGGCTGGGCCGTCGGGTGTTCCGGTCGTCGCCTCCCTTCACCCCCTCACGCGGCAGACCAACGACAACGAAAAACTGCTTTAAAATAACAACCATGTCTGTATTAGTCAATAAAAATTCAAAAATCATCGTCCAGGGATTCACCGGCAAAGAAGGTACTTTCCACGCATCCCAAATGATTGAATACGGTACCAACGTAGTAGGCGGCGTCACGCCCGGCAAAGGCGGCGAAACCCACTTGGACAAGCCGGTATTCAACTCCGTTTACGATGCCGTTCAGCAGGCCGGCGCCGACACATCGGTCATCTTCGTGCCGCCGGCATTCGCTGCCGACGCCATCATGGAGGCCGCCGAGGCAGGCATCAAAGTCATCATCTGCATCACCGAGGGCATCCCCGTGCAGGACATGGTGAAGGTGAAAGCCTACATCTCCGGCAAAGACTGCCGCCTCATCGGACCCAACTGCCCCGGCGTCATCACGCCCGACGAGGCCAAATGCGGCATCATGCCGGGCTTCATTCACCGCAAGGGCAACATCGGCATCGTTTCGCGTTCCGGCACCCTCACTTACGAGGCAGTGGACCAAGTGACGAAAGCCGGCATGGGCCAGTCCACCTGCATCGGTATCGGCGGCGACCCCATCGTGGGCACCACCACCAAAGAAGCGGTGGAACTGCTGATGAATGACCCCGAAACGGAGGGCATCATCATGATCGGCGAGATCGGCGGCAGCATGGAAGCCGACGCCGCCCGCTACATCCGCGACTTCGGCACCAAACCGGTGGTAGGTTTTATTGCCGGCCAAACGGCGCCCAAAGGCCGCACCATGGGCCACGCCGGCGCCATCATCGGCGGCGCAGACGACACCGCCGAAGCTAAAATGAAGATCATGGAGGAGTGTGGCATCCATGTGGTGCGTACTCCCGCTGAAATCGGCGAAACCATGCGCCGGGCTTTGGGGAAATGAGTTTTTAGGTTTTGACAGTGCGGGTAGAACCCGCCGAATATTGGCACGAGATGGAATCTCGCGCCAGCGAAGGAAGGGCGTTGCCGGAGGGTGGCGTCCTTTTTTCGTTGTGCCGCGATGGGCAAAAAGAGCAAAAATAGCCCGCGCGAGGTTCTACCTCGTGTGAACTATCGTGCGGGTTCCACCCGCTTGTAATCAGCTCAATTTCAGTATGAACCTCGTGCCGGCGTAGGAAAACACATCCCTCGCGCAAAAAATCCATCTCACCCGCCTATCTTTGCGCCATGCCGCTGAACAACACCACGCCGCCCGGCGCCCTCTATCTCATCCCCGCGCCGCTGGGCGAGTCCGGGCTGGATTCCATACCCGCAGCGGCCATAGCCGTGTTGCACAGGTTGGAATACTTCATTGTGGAGCGGGCCAAAACAGCGCGCCACTACATCAAAGCCACCCATCCGCCGCGCGCCTTGCAGGAATTGCACATCGTAGAATTAGCGCAAAACTCCGCCACCGAAGACTGGGAAGCATTGCTGGCGCCCCTGCGCGCAGGCCACGATGTGGGCTTGTTGTCGGAAGCGGGCTGCCCCGGCATCGCCGACCCTGGAGCGGAGGTGGTAAAACGGGCGCACTTGCACGGCATACAGGTGGTGCCCTTGGCGGGGCCTTCGAGCATCGTACTGGCGTTGATGGCATCGGGTATGAACGGGCAGTCGTTTTGCTTTCACGGCTACCTGTCGGCCAAGCGCCCGGAGCTGGAACGCGACCTCAAAAGATTGGAGCAGAGCGCCTTGCGCTTGCATCAAACCCAACTGTTCATAGAAGCGCCCTACCGCAACGGGCAGGTCATTGAAACAGCCTTGAAAACCCTGAGCGCGGGAACCTTATTCGGCATTGCCTGCGATCTGACGCTGCCGGAACAATATGTGCGTCGCCTGCCGGTGTCGGAATGGCGCGAAACGCCGCCGCCCGATTTGCACAAACGTCCTGCGGTGTTTTTGATAGGTTCGTAAAATACCACATCATGCAATCATTCTGGAACGAGCGCTACGCAGCGCCCGAGTACGCCTACGGAAAGGCGCCCAATGTTTTTCTCGCTTCCCGGCTGCCTGATTTTCCGGCGGGCCGCATCCTTTTTCCCGCCGAGGGAGAAGGGCGCAACGCCGTTTTTGCGGCGCGATTGGGTTGGGAGGCGCACGCTTTTGATTACAGTGAATCTGCCCGGATGAAGGCATTGCAGTTGGCCCAGGAACAAGGGGTGCAGTTGCAATACGCCGTTGCTGATGTGCGGGAGTTGGATTACGAACCGGCTGCTTTTGATGCCATCGCCATCATTTTTGCACATTTCCCCTCTTCATTCCGCGCGCATTGCCATCAGGTATGGGACCGGCTGCTGAAGCCCGGCGGCGTGTTGTTGCTGGAGGCGTTCAGCAAAGACCATTTGAGCTACAACGCAGACGGAAAAGCAGGCGGCCCGCGCGAGGCTGATTTGCTGTACGATGCGGCAGAATTGGAAGCAGCCTTTGGGCATTATGATATACTGGAATCCCGACAAGTGGAAACCGAGCTTTCCGAAGGATTGTACCACAATGGCTTGTCTTCTGTGGTGCAGTTTGTGGCACGCAAACCGGTTAACGGCCCGGCATTTGGGCAATGACGCTGCGATTGGCCCTCACCACGTCTCCGATTTTGACCTTGATTTCGGTGTTCAACGGCAGGAAAATGTCCACCCGCGAGCCGAACTTAATGAAGCCCATTTCAGCGCCCTGTTCGATGGTTTGGCCGGGCGTGAGGTAGTTGCATATCCGCCGGGCCAATGCGCCGGCTATTTGTCGCAGCAAAATATCGCCATGTTCATTGCCGATGACCGAAGTGTGGCGTTCGTTCTCGGTGGAGGATTTGGGATGCCAGGCCACCAAATATTTGCCGGGATGATATTGGCTGTATCGCACCTGTCCGGGTATAGGGCTGCGGTTGACGTGCACATTGACGGGCGACATGAAGACGGAGATCATGAGCCGGCGATCTTTAAAATATTCCGGTTCCTCCGTTTCTTCTACCACCACGATTCTGCCGTCGGCGGGTGCATAAACGCAACATTTGTCGGCTTCACAAATACTGCGTTCAGGATGTCTGAAGAATTGTAAAACAATGATAAACAGGAGTATAGAGACAATAATTGCAACTCCGAACAGCGAGGGAATCATCCAGTACGACAGCCCCGACAACGCCAATCCCACAGCAAAAACAACAGCCAACGAGGCATAACCTTCCTTATGTATTTTCATCAAATCTGCATTTTTGCCGCAAATTTCGTTTATCATTCCCGAAATGCCTAATTTTAGCGCTTCTCTCAGCACAATGCCGCACTATGATGAAACGCATTTATATGGCCGCCACCAGTCAGCATGTAGGAAAAACCACCTGCACGCTGGGGCTTACGGCTGCGCTGCGCCGCCGGGGCCTGAACGTGGGCTACTGCAAACCGGTAGGCCAGGAGTTTGTTGACCTCGGCGACCTGAAGGTGGACAAAGACGCCTTGCTGTTTTCCACCATTATGGGTTTTATTCTCGATCCGGCCCTGCACAGTCCGGTCATCGTGGGCAGCGGTCTCACCAAGTCTTTTATAGAAAACCCCGGCGAGTACCAATTTGCCGAGCGCGTCCTGCATGCCGCCAACAGCTTAGATTCTGTACACGATATCGTAGTCATGGAGGGCACCGGCCATCCGGGAGTCGGCAGCGTTATTGACCTGAGCAATGCCGACGTGGCTGCGCTCACCGGCGCCGGTGTGGTGATGGTAGTAGAGGGCGGCATAGGCAGCACCATTGACGAGCTGAATGTCAATCTGGCTTTGTTTCGGGAGCAAAAACTGCCCATTCTCGGCGTCATCGTCAATAAAGTATTGCCCGACAAAATGGAGCAGGTGCGGCACTATGTGGGTAAAAAATTAGACCGTTACGGCATCCCTCTGCTTGGCGTGTTGCCCTTTGATAAAACCCTTACCTTTCCCATCATGGAAACCATTTTGCAAGCCGTCAAAGGCAAGGTGGTTTTTCACGAAGAGCGCTTGGACAACCGCATAGAGCACATCATTTCCGGGTCTTTGGTAGAACGCCGGGAGTTTGGCGGGTTTCACAACCTCTTGGTGGTCGTCAACTTCCGCCGCCTCGATCACACCATAGAAATCATAGAAGAAGTGGCCCGGCAAAAGGGCATGGAAGGTAGTCCGCTGGCGGGTATTATTGTCAACGGAGAGGGCGATTTTGTACCCGAATTTTTAGACGACTTTACCTGTAAAGATTATGTGGAGGCGCATCGCATTCCCGTCATTGCCACCACATTGGATACTTATGGGGCGGCGCTCAAGATTGGAAAAATTGAGGTCAAGATCAATACCCGCACCTTGTGGAAAGCTGAGCGGGCGGTGGAGTTGTTTCAGCAACATGTGGAATTGGACAGGCTGCTGGGCTGAGGAGGATGCGCGAGCCAAGCCCATTGAGCGCGAACCAAAGCCGGCATCACTTTTTCTTGTGCGTTTTATTTTGCAGAGACTCCAGGGCCATTTCCCAGAGGTCTTCGTAGGGGATGATTTCTACATCGTGCGATTGGTTGGCCATATCTATAGGCATAGAGAGCAGCATTTTGTGGTACTTTTCGGCATGGCGCAGCACAGCGGATTTGTGGAAGCCCTGCGCCGGAATGACGAGCAGCATTTTGATGAAACAGTTGCTGCGGAAAGTATCGTCTCGCCTTAAATACCGGGAGCAGTATTTTTCGATGGCCTCCATGCGGTCAATGGCAGCATCATAGCGCTTGTTGTAGATCAGAGATAAAATTTGGAAGATCAAAATGGGGATGTTCATGCCACGCTTGTCTCTTGAAAAAAGAGGCATTTCATTGATAAAACGGGCCATTCTGAACTTTGAAAAAACAGTATCATCCTCTGCCGGGATGATTTTTCCCAACTCGACTAAGTAAAACAGATATGCCTCCATGATGCGCCAGGTCTCTCCGATCGCTCTGGGAAGGGCGCCGAAGCGGCGGTGGCCGGTAGTCTGCTTGAAAATCTTATAAGATTCCTGATATTGACGGGTATGCAAGCTGAGAAAAATGAGCAACTCCTGATATTTAAACCAGTTGAAAGACCCTTCATTCAACAATGAAAGCCCCTTGTCGGCAGCCAGCCGGCCTCGATCAAAGTCCTTGAGCTGGACGTAACATACCATTTCCTGATAGAGGAATATCTGAAGCGGTATTTTGGTAGGGTAATCCTTGGCTTCGAAGAAGTTCACCGCTTTTTCGCACACCTCTATGGTTTTGCGGTAGTCGTTAATGCTGGTATAAATGAGGTTCTCAATGAGGCGACCGCTGAGATGCAGACGATAAGTCTGGTGGCGTTCCAATGCGGGGCGTAGTTGTTCAAAACATGCCTGAGCATGGTTATGCACATCTTGCTGAGGAGCTTTGTTATTGACAAAACGGACCACCAAATCTGTGTATAACGCTTCAGCGAGGTTTTCAAAATGGAAGGCATCCTCCCATACCGCTGCCAGTTGGCTGTATTCTTCGTATTTTTTCAGCACGCCCGCAATGGAGCCAAAATACAACCTGAGCGTTCGGGCCAGATCAACTACTATGTCTGTAAATTCAAATTTTCGGGCTTTTTTGAGTGTTTCCTCTGCCATTCCGGTGGTATTGGCCCAAGCATTTCTGCCCATCAAGAGTTTGATTTGCCCCCACTTTTTGTAACATTCGAAGTAGGCGCGTTGCCGGTTGTTATTGCCTGGAGTATTAAGGTCTATGGTCAGCAATTGACTGAGCAATAGTTCTTGAAGCTTGGTTTTTAGCTCGGGGTAAGCAGAAGCATCCTGACCTTTGGGAAAAAGCAGGTTGACGGCATCATCATCATTGCGTACCCCTGCATTGACCACCAGTTGGTAAAGGTCCATTTCACGCGCATGCCTGGATCGCAATACGTCCCATACCCCTGCTGCTTTGAGCTTTTGAGGCGTTACGATTCCCGTTAATTCCAGGATGGCATACATACGCTACTTTTTGAAACGTGGAGTGGGCCGTGCTTGGCGCCGGATACAAAAGTAGCGGTTTTTGATCAATTGATTGATAAACCGGAGCGTATTCTTATGCTCCGGTAATATCAATAATGATCACTTTATTGGAAGAACGAGTGTTGGCAGGAGACAAAGAGGTGGCTTTCGCAGCAGCGCTTGCGCTACGGCGGCTAAGATTTGTGATAGACATGGCTGTTATGATTTGTTACTGCAAAGTAATGGCCTTATGAAGCGGTAAAAAATGACTGTTGAACGCAGAAAAAATGGCTCTAAAAACGACAATTGTAGATAATTTTTTTATTTAAATAATTGATTTACAATTAATTAAGTACATTAGAATAAAGTCTCTTTTTTCTGTTTTAGCCAATTTGTATCAAGCATTACAGGCAGAGGTTTTGAGAGGCATCGCACAAGCTCATAAAAGCAAAAAGCAGAGGCGCACCTTGCGCGCAACCCCTGCCTGCTCAAATGAAACACTATACGTGAGGCCTTTCGAGCCTGATATAGTAGCCGGTTCTTATGAAAAGTATGCGTGTGGATTTGGGCTACACCCCCACCAGATCAATGGTGATGACAGGAGCAAAGCGCATACGAGCTTTGTCCGGGAAAGGGGGAGCCTCGGTTTGTCCGATGTTGATCGGATTGTTTTTTCGTGTGATCATAGTGTTTCTGTTTTTGATTTCCGGATGTAAAGGTAGCATGCGCGTTACGAGGGCTTCAAGGACAGTTTTCAGGCTTTGGGATGGTGCCGTAAATATGAGTTGTCTTCATGTTTAATATTTAAAATACTTATAATCAAATATATATATTGAATGAAAATAATCAAATTTAATAATTATTGAATATGAAATGAAGACACGGGGCTTGATTTTTATCAGTTTTTGGACGGTGCAACCCCGACATTCAGCTGTAAACGTTGCGTCGCCTACATACTTCTACCATCAATATCATCTTTCGGCCTAATAATGTATACCGGAACATCTGGTTGGTGTATGAAAAATGGGTCAGGTTTTTACACATTGAATTGGAGAATAGGCGTTAAAAACTTGAAGGATTAAATATTTGAAAAACAGAGTTTTAGTATTTATTTTTTATGCAAAGCTGCTGTTTTATGATGATGCTTTTTTGCGCTGTTTGTCCGAATTCCTTTCCTTAAACGATAGACCTTTGCCATTGTGTTGGAGAAGCTGTGTGTACTGACCACTTACAGGTGATACAAACAGCGCCAATCTGTGGAGTAGATAGACGAGGGCTTGAGCTATTTGGAAAAAAGGCAAAAGCCACGGCAAGGACGACCACGAGACCATACATTAACCGACAAAATTTTTGGCTGAGGGCTTGAAACGACATGCCTGCGGCCAGCCTGTTTATTGCCCGGCATGAAGCTATGAGAGTCAAATATCCCTTCGAAGTAAGGGTGCATGGCTTCCCGATTTTGATTTATAAAGTGCTGATTTACAAAACAAATTATAAAATCTCTCTTATGAAAAACCATTTTATCACGGTCAGGCACAAACCCGATGCAGATAAAGGCAGCCCGCCTTCAACGCTGTTTGAGGATAAGCCACCCCAAGCCCGGTTACTGGGGCAACGAAGCATTTTAACACTGCTGAAGTTCGTCTTGAGCGCTGTGATTGAAAGGGTTCAATTTATTGAGAGTCATGTAGTTGAAATTCTTTTTAAAAACAAAATTCATAATAACATGGGCAAATTTCACATTTACAAGGGCCTTGGAATGGTCATGTGCATGTTGTGCATGGGGTTCATACCTCTATCTGCGCAATCAGGCAGGGCATTCCGGGATTTTGATGGAAACGGACTTCAAACCGGTGCAGAGCCAGGCGTAGAAGGCGTAGAAGTACGGCTTTATGCCAATGCCACGCCTCCGGCCAAGGACCAATTGATTGGCACGGCCATCACCAATGCCAGTGGGGACTTCAACTTTGTCTCTAATCTCCAATCGGGACGAGCAGCCAATCCGGGTGAACGACTGCGGATAGAGTTTACCATTCCCACTTCATTTCGATGCGGGCTGGAGGATTTGGTGGATTTTACGGGCTACAATGCGAATTCTTATGGTTCGAGCATTCAGTTCATCACGGGGCAGCAAAACAACCTTCGTTTTGCATTGAATTACCCGGGACAGGTAGTAACGAACCAAGACCCTGATGTGTTTTTGCCTTGTTATGTATTCGGCAGCCCGGGCCAGGGCGGAAACGTAGATAACGAGCCTGCGCTGGTGCAAACGAAGTTTTCGTGGAGTGGTATTCCGGCGGGCAACACAGGTGGCACGCCAGGTGTGCCGGGGCCTATAAAAATAGGTACGGCGGCCGAAACAGGCTCTTTGTACGGGGTTGCATTTTCCCGGCAGGCTCAAAAAGTTTTTGCATCTGCCAACCTTCGCCGGCACTCCGCTATGGGGCCAATGGGGCCTGGCGGTATTTATTTGGTGGATCCTTATACTGCCAATCCTAACAAGGTAACTCAGTTTTTGAATCTCGATGCCATCGGGATACCCACGCAGGGCGCAGGCCCTCATCCCCCCAACCCGATGAACAACACAAGCCCCGTAAGTGATTATGTGGGTACCAATCTGGAAAGAGGGCTTCCGGCCAACAAACACACGCCCAGTACCGACTATGCTGCCGGGGATCAGGTAGGCAAAGTGTCTTTAGGCGATATTGATATTTCGGATGACGGACGCTATCTCTATGTCATGAATTTATATGACCGTAGAATCTACGAAATTGATTTGGTGACCCCATCCAACCCTCAGGCGCCTACTTTGGCAGATGTGCCCACCCGTGTGCGGAGCTGGGCAGTACCCAATCCTGCGACCAATGCCCAACAGGGCGAGCACCGTCCCTGGGGCCTTAAGTCTTACAGAGGCAAATTGTATTTTGGTGTGGTTCTTTCCGGCCAGGACATCAACGGAAACGTGGTAAGCCCTGTAAACGGTTCGGGCAACAGCCAGTTGGGTACGCAGTTGCGAGGATATGTTTATGAATTAAACACAAACAGCAGCACTTTTACCGTCAGGTTGGACTTTGGCTTCGGCTACGGTCGGGAGCGCTCGTGGATACCCTGGGGATACCGGCAAGGATTCGCCAGCCGTTACTTCTCCGGTACAGAAAGGGAGGTAGCCGAGCCTGTGATTGCCGATATAGAATTCGATGATGAGGGTAATATGCTTGTCGGTATATTAGACAGAAAAGGTCATATATACGCGATCAATAACAATGACTTCAACGGCAATTTGGTGGACTACGAGTACTCTACTGCCGGCGAACTCTTGCGCGCCCAATTTGTGGAAACACCCAATGGTTGTGTATATCAAATTGTGACCCGGCCCGGAACGGCAGACTACTACAACGACAACCTTTTTCACCCCGAATCGGTACAAGGCCCACTTGCTATTTTACCCGGCTCCAATCAGGTATTGGCTGTATGGCTCGATCCGGTCAATATACGTTCGGGCGGTACCATCAGGCTGAACAACGTGACAGGCGCCCAGGTAACGGGATCTGCGTATGAAATAACCGACGACAGATTTACCCTTAATCCAGGCACTATAAACGAAGCCACGCCCAGTAAAGCGAATGCGTTGGGCGACGTAGAACTTTCCGGCGATCCGGCGCCTATTGAAATAGGCAACCGGGTATGGGCCGATTTGGACCGCGACGGCATACAGGATGCCAACGAGCCGGGCTTAGCCGGTGTTACGGTTTTGCTGAAATCTCCCGCCGGAGCGGTGTTGGCTACTACCAGTACCAGCGCTACCGGCAATTATGTTTTTAACCTCGCCAATGTGCCCGACGGCAACCCTGATGTAGCGGGTGCTCAGCCCGGATTGCAACCATTTACGGATTATGTGGTATGCATTCCGGCCACGCAGTTCAATGCAGGCCAGCCGCTGTTCCGCTTTCTGGTGGCAGATGTTGATCAGAACGGTGTGGGGCTTGGAGATCATAGCGACAGCGATGGCCTCGAACAACCGGGCGGCAATGTGGAAATTAATGTGACCACCGGTTCAAGCGGTGAAAACAACCACACTTACGATTTTGGCTTCGTACCCACTGATTATGGCGATTTGCCTGATACTTACGGTACCAGTGTAGCTCAAAACGGCCCCTGGCACTATATCAATACAGCTATCAAACTTGGTGGCTGCGTGGACGGCGAAATCAACGGTCAACCGGAAGCTATGGCCGGCTTTATGACCGGCGGCGACGACAACAATGCCGGACCTGGTAGTATTGGCGATTGTCCGGGCAATGGCGATGACGAAGACGGCATCACGTTTTCCACGCCGATAGTACCTGGTGCACAGGCTTGTGTTACGGTAACAGCCATGAACATGACCGGTGCGCCCGTTATTCTGCAAGGCTGGATGGACTGGAACGGCAACGGTACTTTTGATGCCAATGAACAACTGACCACCGGCGGTTTTGCTCCCGCAGGAGCTGTTGTGCCGGTTGGCGGATTGAACAATATTCAAATTTGTTTCACAGTGCCTGTGGATGCTACCTTCCAGGGCGGCGCTCTCTTCTCTCGTTTCCGCATCTCTCCCAATGGAGGTTTAAGCCCTAATGGAGGCGGCATAGACGGCGAAGTAGAAGATTACAAGCTCCCGCTGGCAAAAATCGGCAACTTGGTATGGAGAGATTACAACTATGACGGGCAGCAAAACGAACCCGTTGATGCAGGTATTGATGGAGCTACCGTGCAGTTGGTTTGGGCCGGCCCGGATGCAGACATCAATACAACCAACGACAACCGCACTTATACCACGGTGACCTCCACTATGGGCGGCGTACCGGGTATGTATATGTTTATCGGCCTTTTGCCCGGCACCTATCGGGTAAGCATTCCGTCAAGTCCCGGCGGAGCCATACCAACATTGATAAATGTAGGCAACCCTGTAACGGATTCCAATAATCCCGCGGGCGTAACGGTGACAATTCCTAACCCTATCTCGTTGCCCCTCAATGAGAACGGTACCGGAGACGTGCCCAACGACCCTGATTTTCCGGACGCTCAGAACAATCTCACATTCGACTTTGGCTATGTAGGATTTGATTATGGCGACCTTCCCAACTCTTATGGAACCACCATCGCTGCTCAAGGTCCGGTACACGTTATTTCTCCGAATTTGTATCTCGGCTCTTGTGTGGATATTGAGGCCGACGGCCAACCTGAAGCTATGGCCGGCGCCATGACCGGCGGCGACGACTTCACCTCCGGCGCTGCCGCTATGGGTACTTGCCAGAATGGCGACGACGAAGACGGTATCCGATTTACTCCTATGGTACCCGGCGCTCAGTCTTGCGTATGGATTACTGCACACAATACTACCGGCGCTTCTGCCATACTTCAGGCATGGGTTGACTGGAACGGCAACGGGCAGTTTGATGCAGGCGAACAACTCAATACCGGTGACTTCGCACCCTCCGGCGCCATTATTCCAAATGGCGGCGTCAGCAACCAACTGTTCTGCTTCAATGTGCCTGCCAATGCCTCCTTTACCAGCGCACAGGCCATGACGCGCTGGCGCTTAAGCCCTGCCGGCGGTTTAACATCGGGAACACCTCCGGGCAGTACGCCTCCCATCGGGGAAATTGAAGACCACAAAGTGCCTTTGGCCAAAGTGGGCAACTTGGTTTGGGAAGACCTCAACGGCAACGGCATTCAAGATGAACCGGCATCAGCAGGTCTCAACGGCATAGGTATGGAGCTTATCTGGGCCGGCCCGGACGGTTTGGTTGCTACCACAGCCGACAACATCGTGTACAACACTACCACCTCCACTATGGGCGGCGTGCCGGGTATGTATATGTTTACCGGCCTGATTCCGGGAACTTATCGGGTATCTGTTTCTTCCATTGCCCCCAACTATGTACCCACCGGTACTTTGCAGGGCGGAAACCCGATATTTGATTCCAACATTTCTACCGGCACTACATTTATCATTCCTGCTTCCATCAACCTCATAACGGGAGAGAACGGCACAGGTGACGTACCCAACGACCCAAGCTATCCCGATCCGGCCAATGACCTTACCTACGACTTCGGCTATTATCGCCCCGCAAAAGTGGGAGATTTTGTCTGGCACGACATCAACGGCAACGGTCTGCAGGATGGCAACGAACCAGGTATCGGCAACACGGCCGTTATTTTGGAAGGTGTAGATGGCTTAGGCAACCCAGTCAATACGACTACGGCAACCGACGGCACCGGCATGTACATGTTCGGCGATCTGGCGCCGGGAACTTACAAGATCACTTTTGTAACTCCTGCCGGTGGATATGTGCCTACAGACGATAATGTGGGGGGCGATGATACCATAGACAGCAATGCCGATCCCGATATGGGCGGCATGACCCTGCCTTTCACCGTGCAGAGTGGCGATACCATTCCCACTTTCGATGCAGGCTATTATATTCCTGCTGCTATCGGCAATTATGTATGGCATGACCTCAATTTCAATGGCGTACAAGAGCCGGGAGAGCCTGGTTTGCAAGGGTTTACGGTAGTTCTTACAGGCACTGACGGCTTGGGCAATCCTGTTTCTGAAACATTGCTCACCGATGTGAACGGGGAATATCTGTTCGATAGCTTAGTACCGGGGTCTTACAAACTCACATTTACTGCGCCTGTGGGCAGCAGCTATATATCTACCGGTTTAGATCAGGGTGGCGACGACGCATTAGACAGTGACGCCAACCCTGCCATGAACGGTATGACCATATTTGAAGTACTCGAAAGCGGTGAGGTCAATCTGACCTACGACGCGGGCTACTATCTGCCCACTTCATTGGGCGATCTGGTATGGCTGGACCTCAACGCCAACGGCGTACAAGACCCAGGCGAACCTGGTATCGCAGGAGTAGAAGTAAAACTGCAGAATGCCAACGGCTCCCCCGTGACTACCAATGCGCTTGGCAATCCTATTGTCAATCAGTTTACGGATGCCAATGGCTTCTATACTTTCAGCAACCTGGTGCCGGGAGACTACAAAGTCATGTTCATCAATCCTGATCCGGTCAGATATACTTTGACTGCTCAAAATGCAGGCACCAACGACGCACAAGACAGCGACGCCGATCCTGTGATGCTGATGACGCATGTCACTACATTAGAGAGCGGCGACCATGATCCTACACTCGATGCCGGCCTTTTCATCAGGGCTAAAGTCGGTGATTTCGTTTGGGAAGACCTCAACGGAAACGGCATTCAGGACCCCAACGAACCGGGTATTGAGAATGCTGACGTAACCCTCACCGGCACAGACGGCCAAGGCAATCCGGTCAATATTACTATACAGACCGACGCAACGGGCATGTATATGTTTGGAGACCTGATACCCGGCGAGTACAAAATCACTTTCAGCGCACCTGCCGGAAGCACCTTGGTGCTGACGCATCCCAACGAAGGAAATGATGACGCGCAAGACAGTGATGCCGACCCCGCCAACATGGGGATGACTCCGGTGTTTACCCTCCAGAGCGGCGACACGATTCCGACATTTGACGCAGGGTACTATGTTCCGGCTAAAGTAGGGGACTTTGTGTGGGAAGATCAGGATTTTGACGGCATTCAAGACCCCAACGAACCGGTAATGTCCGGCGTGGTAGTCGTGCTGCAAGGTTTTGACGGCGCCGGCAATCCGGTGAACCTCACCACGGTTACCGATGCTACCGGCATGTACATGTTTGGAGACCTTCCTCCGGGCGAGTACAAAATCACTTTCACCACACCGACGGGCTTTACACCTACACTCGTCAATCAGGGCGGAGACCCCGCTTTGGACAACAATGCCGACCCTGCCATGGCAGGCATGACGCCTGTCTTCCCGGTGATGAGCGGCGACACCATTCCTACCATTGACGCAGGTTTTGTAGGAGCCTTCGACTTGGCTTTGATCAAGATTCTGGCTCCGGGCCAGCCGGCTCAGGTACGCCCCGGCGATACCATTCACTATCGCATTCGGGTGATCAATCAGGGCAGAGTCTATGCCGATAACATTCTTATCAGCGACCATGTGCCTGCACAAATGGCCTTTGAAGCTGCTATTACCGGCAATGCCGCATGGACTTTGGCTGCTCCGGGTCTCATTCAACGCACGCTTTCTGTTGCCAACGGAAGTTTGCCTGTGGGTGGCCTGGCGCCGGCCGATTCAACTGAAATAAGCGTTTATCTGACACTGAACAGCCCGCTTCCGGCCGGCTTACAGGTGGATAACTTTGCAGAAATCACTGAGGCAACCAATCCTGACGGAACACCTATGGTGGACGTGGATTCTCAGTATGACGATGATCCGAATAACAATACCTTGCTGCAAGACAACGCTGTGAACGGCAATGGCTCTGCTCAGGGCGAAGATGACGACCATCATGACATCGCCTCTGTCACCACGCTGACCTACGACCTGGCCTTGATCAAGTTGCTGGCCAACAACCAGCCGCTCAACGTACAACCCGGCGATACGATCCACTATCGCATCCGGGTGGTCAATCAGGGTACGATTCCGGCGAATAACATTTTGATCACAGACTATGTGCCTGCCAACATGACCTACGAAACGGGTATTGCGGGCAACGTAAGATGGGCGGTGAACGGCGGCTTGCTGCAACGTACGCTCACAATAGCCGACGGCGATTTGTCTGCCGGTGGTCTGGCTCCGGGTCAGTCTGTGGAAGTGAGCTTGTACCTGACCTTAAACAGTCCTTTACCTGCCAGTATGACGGTGCGTAACACCGCAGAAATAAGCGGAGGTACAGATGAAAACGGCGATCCGCAACAAGATGTAGATTCGCAGTACGACACCAATCCGAATGATGACACGACTACTGCCGACAACGAAACCGGCGGTAACGGCAACAATCCGGGTGAAGATGACGACGACTTAGACTATGCAGATATCATTGTCAAACCTTACGACCTGGCTTTGATTAAGATTCTGGCGGCCAATCAATCGCCCAGCGTACAGCCCGGCGACACGATCCACTATCGCATCCGCGTAATCAATCAAGGACAGATACCTGCCGACAACATTTTGATCACAGACTATGTGCCTGCCAACATGACCTACGAAACGGGCATTGCGGGCAACGTAAGATGGGCGGTGAACGGCGGCTTGCTGCAACGTACACTCACAATAGCCGACGGCGATCTGCCGGCCGGTGGTCTGGCTCCGGGCCAGCAGGTGGAAGTGAGCTTGTATCTGACGCTCAACGATCCGCTGCCTGCGGGTGTGACGGTGCGCAACGCTGCGGAAATCAGCGGCGGCACGGATGAGAACGGCGATCCGCAACAAGATGTGGATTCGCAATACGACACCAATCCGAATGATGATACGACTACTGCCGACAACGAAACCGGCGGTAACGGAAACAATCCGGGCGAGGATGATGACGACTTTGACTATGTGGACATCACTGTCAAGCCTTTCGACTTAGCCTTGATCAAGATATTGGCTGCCGGCCAGTCTCTCAACGTACAACCCGGCGATACGATTCACTATCGCATCCGGGTGGTGAACCAAGGTCAGATTCCTGCGGACAACATTCTGATCAGCGATTACCTGCCGTTGAACGTACTGTTCTTTGAACCAGGCATCAACGGCAACCAGAACTGGTCGTTTGCGCCCAACGCAGTGAACTACAATGTCATCCAACGCACCTTGAGTGTGGCGGCAGGCGATATTCCTGCGGGCGGCTTATTGCCGGGCAACTTCGTGGAAGTCAGCGTATATCTGACCTTGAATGATCCGTTGCCTGCAATGGACCGGGTTCGCAACTTCGCAGAAATTTCTGACTTCACCGACGAAAACGGCGACGATCAGATAGACGTGGATTCTGATCCGAATGCCATCCGCGACGACGATGTGGTGAACAACGACAACGACATCAGCGGCAACGGCAAC
>DDUV01000059.1:0-35838 GCA_002344975.1 Saprospiraceae bacterium UBA2329
GTCGGCGGTGGGCGGTGAGCAGTCGGCGGTCGGCGGTGGGCGGTCGGCGGTTGGCGGTGAGCAGTCGGCGGTGGGCGGTGGGCAGTCCCAACCCGGAACGTCGAACCCGAAACCCGGAACCCGAAACGCGGAAACCGACCAACTCCTCCAGATTATGGCCCGCGAGGAGCAAAAAGTACAGCAGCGCCTGCGGAGAGCGGGGGCGGCGCCGCCGAAATCAGCGAAAGACTGGTAGTTTAATGCAGCACCAATTTCAATGGAGTCAGGCGGGCGTCATGGTCGTCAATGAGCACCCAGTACAAGCCTTTGGCATATTTCGACAAGTCTATCAGCACCTGCCCCGACACAGGCTGCGCCACAAGCAACTCCCGGCCCAGCGCATCGCGTACGCCCACGCGCCGGATGGAGGCCGCTTCGGCAGCGCTCACTGTGAAGAGGCCCTGCGTAGGATTGGGATACAAAGAATAGGGAGCCGGCGGCTGCATTTCGCTGCTTGCCGAACACACATCCACCGTGACGGGAAATACCGCCTGCACATTGCATTGCTCTGCGGTAAGACTTCCGGCGCCAGCGGTGTTCCATTGCACGAGTACGGCAGAGGAGTCTGCGCCGCTCAAAATGACGCCATTGGTTACCGACCAGCGAATGGGTTGTAAACCGTTGGTTGTCAATGAATACATTTCCTGTGTATGCTCGCAGGCGAGGGGGCTGCCGCTGATGTGTGGCTGTGGAATTTCTACCCCGACAACGCGGCCGTCCAATTCCCAGGCCTCCTGTACCGGCACGCACAGATGGGCCAGTGCGGTGGTTGCCACATCTACAATTCGAGGCGTGTTGCTGAAATCATAGGTCGTGTCGGGCAGATTCACCGGCTCCCAGTCGGCAGCGTTTCCGTGGTACAAAGCGTGCCATCCGTTGGGGCCGCTGTCGGCAAGTTGTTGGCCGTTGCCCTCGTTGATGCGCCAGTAGCCTGCCAAATCGGCGTAGTTGGGATGCGAGCTATGGATGGGCGTACATTGCCAGGCGGCCAGGGTAGCCTCGTTGACGGCGGTTTTCCAGATGCGCACCTCGCTGATGATGCCGTTCATGGCCGATCCGTAGCCGAGGGTGCCATCTTGCCCTATGCCGAGGGCCAGGGTGTTGTTGATATTGCCTGAAACATGAGCCATATTGGTGCTGCCGTCGGGCATGCCGTCTTTAAAAAGGCGGAGCAGTCCGTCGCGGTCAAACACGGCGGCCAGATGGTGCCAGCGGTTGTCGGCAATGGCGCTGCCGTTCACATCGGCCCGATTGCTGCCGTCGCCGATGTTGACTTTCCAGATGTTTTGGTTGTTGAGCGGGGAGGAAATGACGAAACCTTTATTGCTGCCGCTGTTCCAGTTTTTGTTGCCGACAAAAGAAGGATCGCCTGTCCAGCCGGCGGTTTTGATGCGGAGCTCGATGGTAAAATCCTGAGAGGTTCCAAATTGAAACAAGGCGTTATTGGGCACACTTGCATAATCCGTAGCGCCCGCCATGCGCAGCCCCAGGGTGTCGGGCATGCAGTTGGAATTGGTAAGGACGGCAGTTTTGGCCATTTCTGTTGCTGTTCTGCCTGCCTTGGAGGCGAAGTAAAAGATGTTGCGTTCCACAAAAGAAGCCCCTCCATGCGAAGTGCCGATACCGCCGTGATCGGTACTCCCGATGATGAGCCAATCTTCCCCGGCATAATTCGGCCGCGATTTCAAAGCAGCCATGATGTAGCCCACAAAACGGTCCACGGCTTCAATGGCGGCCATGTAGGCGGGCACATTCATGGAAAAACCGCTTGCGTGGCCGGCGTGGTCCACGTCGTCAAATTGCAGAAAAATGACATCCGGATTTTGGTTGCGCAATACATCCACTGCTGCAACGCTCACCAAGGAATCGGTGGGAGGACTCAGGATGAGGTCAATTCCGCCGCCGCCCACAATTTGGGTATTGATGGGCGCCCAATGGCTGATGGAAACCGTAAACAGACTGGGATCGAACGCTTCTACCCGTTTCATAAAATGCGGATAATCAGCAAAATGGTTACCAGTAAAGCTGTTGTCCGTCACGCCGTGTTTGTTGCGCCACACGCCCGTGAGCATAGCCGACCATCCCACGCCGCTCCAGGTGGGTTCTTCGGTAAGGGCATCGTAGCTGTAAACAGACTCGGCGATGAGCGAATCGAGCTGCGGGGTGTAAGCGGCCCGGAGCGCGTCGTGCCGGCAGCCGTCAATGCCGATGATGAGTACTTTTTGCTGCGCCGATGTCATGGCCGGAATCAGGCAGGCCGCCATCAGGAAAAGGAACACCAGGCAACGGATATTTTGTGATAAGCTGCTCATAACGAGTATTTTTAAGAAATGTGAGCATGTCATTTTCACTGCCGGTACGGGCCGCAAAAAGTCGGACAAAGCTACTTTTTTCTAAAAACATCAGCTCAAAAAAGCTTCTCCATCACTTGTTCCGTACCCATAGGTACAGCGCCGCGCCCTGCCCGCGATGCAGCCACATAATGGCCGCGCACATCACAAATACGGCTATGGCGAGGCCGAACAACAGCCCTCCGTCGCCATGCGATTCGATGCCGATGAAGACGAGGTGAGACAAAATGGCGCCGCTCATCAGTCCGATGCCGAGGAATGCCCCCACAAATGCGGTAGTCGGTATGAGCAACAAAATGCCGGTTATCAGCTCAATGATTCCGGTGCCGATTCTGCCCCAGGGTTCTACGCCGAGCAGGCTGAACAGTTCTACCGATTGCGGGTGCGCGGTGAATTTGAAGTACAGGGTTTGCAACAAAATGGCGGCGGCGGCCACGCGGAGCAGCCAGGAAAGGATGTTTTGGGTGTTCATTACAAATTTGGTTTTGGGTGTTTTGCCCGGCATTATTGCCTGACGGTACAAAGGAAATACATCTTTTCAACAGTGCGGCCTCCATTCGTGCCATCTGTCGCGCCCGCAACATCCGCATTAAACTAATGCCGCCATCGGGTGTTTCCCCAAAAAACTTTCCGAAAACTATGGCAGACAACACAGCGCCCACAAGGAAAATGCCCCTGCTGGGTCGCGTATTGGCATTGGCTAAGCCTTATGCCGCGCTTTTTGCCGCCACCACGCTGCTGGCCCTCCTACTGGCGCCCCTGTCGGTACTGCGGCCTTACCTCATCAAGGTGATGGTGGACGAGTACATCGCCCCGGACAAAGTAGGCCAACTCACTCAAATTGCCATCTTCCTCATCGTGTTGCTCATTGTGGAGGCGGGGCTGCAATATGTGTTCCAATACGGTACTTCGTGGCTGGGGCAGGGCGTTGTGCGCGATCTGCGGGTGCGCGTTTTTCAACACATTACCAACCTCCGGCTCAGCTACTTCGACCGCACGCCCATCGGCACTTCTACCACCCGCACCATCAACGACATAGAAGCCATTAACTCCGTTTTTTCAGAAGGCATCATCACCATCATCGCCGATCTGCTCTCGCTCATCGCGGTGCTGGGCGTCATGTTTTACACCAGTTGGAAACTCACCTTGGTGTGTATGATTACGCTGCCGTTTCTGGTGGCGGCGGCTTATGTTTTTAAAGAAAAAGTAAAGGCTTCCTTTCAGGTGGTGCGCAATCAGATTTCCAAAATGAACGCCTTCATGCAGGAACGCATTACGGGCATGCGAATCGTGCAGATTTTCAATGCAGAAGAGCAGGAAGCCCAACGTTTTCGCGCCATCAATCGCGAATATACCAAGGCCAATCTCGACGCCATTCTGTACTATGCGGTCTTCTTTCCGGTGGTGGAAATCATTGCCGCTGCCTCGCTGGGCCTCATGGTGTGGTGGGGCGCCGGCCGCGTGCTGAGCAATGAGGTGACGCTGGGCGCGCTGGTAGCTTTTCCTATTTATATCAATATGTTGTTCCGGCCCATCCGAATGTTGGCCGACAAGTTCAATACGCTGCAAATGGGGCTGGTGGCTTCCGAGCGCGTGTTTGCCCTGCTCGACCGCAAGGAGTTTATTGCCAATACGGGCAAGCTGAAACCCGAACGTTTCAGGGGTGATCTGACTTTCGAGGATGTGTCTTTTGCTTACAACGACGAGGATTTTGTACTGAAGGATGTCAATTTCCACATCTCTGCAGGCCAAACCCTCGCCATTGTGGGCAGCACCGGCTCCGGCAAAACCACTACCATGAGCTTGCTCACGAGGTTTTACGACATTCAGCAGGGCCATATCAAGGTGGACGGCCACGACATCCGCGACTACGAGTTGCACGCCTACCGCCGCCGCATTGCGCTGGTGCTGCAAGACGTGTTCCTCTTTTCCGGCACGGTGATGGAAAATATTACCCTGCGCGATGCGTCCATCTCGCGCGAACGGGTCATCGAGGCGGCACAAATGATCGGCGCTCATGAGTTTATTGAAAAAATGCCCGGCGGCTACGAGTATCAGGTCATGGAGCGCGGGGCTACGCTGAGCATGGGGCAGCGCCAACTCATCTCCTTTGTGCGCGCTTTGGTTTTCGATCCCGACATTCTCATCCTCGACGAGGCCACTTCTTCCATTGACCCCGAAACGGAGTCGGTCATTCAGTTTGCCATCGAAACGCTGATTGCCAAACGCACGTCCATCATCATTGCGCACCGCCTCAGCACCATCCGCCATGCCGACAAGGTGCTGGTGTTGGACAAAGGGCAGGTGGAGGAGTTCGGCTCGCACGATGAGTTACTCCAAAACGAGGACGGCGCTTACCGCAGGCTGTACGAGATGCAGTTTTTGGAGCCGGCGTGAATGCTACAATCCCGGCCGGCCTAAAATCTTCTGCGTAGCGCCGGCATTGTCGCGCAGATATTGCAAGGCTGCCTGGCGTGCCTGCCTGCGATGGTTTTCCTCGGCAAAATGAACGATGGCCCGGCAAAAGTCCTCCGCGTTGTTCACCGACACAGCGCCGCCGGTTTGTACCATTTCTACGGCTTCCCTGAATTTTTTGTATTTCGGACCAAAGATGACCGGCAGCCCGAATGCCATGGGTTCCAGCGTGTTGTGAATGCCCGCGCCGAATCCGCCGCCGATGTAGGCGAGGTCGCCGTAGCGATACAGGGCGTTGAGCATCCCGATGTTGTCAATGAGTAAAACCGCCTGTGGAAGGGGTTGCGCAGGGTTGATGGCTGAAAACCGCACCGATTCTGCGGGCAGCAACGCCTCCATGCGCCGGAGATTGGACTCCGAAATCTGGTGCGGCGCGATGATGAATTTCCAGCCGGGCAAGAGATTTTCCCGCAACAAAACGGCCAGCAATTCCTCATCGGGTGGCCAGGTGCTGCCGGCAATGAAGACCTTATGTCCGGCGGTAAAATGCTTCACGATTTCTATCTCCCGGCCTTCTTCGGCAATGCTCACAACCCGGTCCACGCGGGTATCTCCTGCGATGCTACACCGCTGAATGCCATGTCGTTGTAACAATTCCATGGAAGCGGCATCCTGCACGAAGATGTGCCGAAATTCCGACAAGGCCTTTTTCCAGAGGCTGCCGTACCCTTTGAAAAAAATCTGTCCGGGTCGGAAAACGGCAGAGATGAGCAGCACGGGAATGTTGCGCCGGAAGAGGGCAAACAAAGTGCGCAGCCAAAACTCGTATTTGACAAAAATGACCCAATCGGGTTGTACCAACTCCACAAAACGACGGGCGGCGCGGGGCGTATCGGTGGGCAGGTAAGCCACGATGTCGGCGCCGGGGTAGTCTTTGCGGATTTCGTAGCCGGAGGGAGAGAAAAAAGTGAGCAAAATCTGAGTGTCCGAGTGTTCTTTTCGCCAGGCTTCCAGCACCGGGCGGCCCTGCTCGAACTCACCCAGAGACGCGCAGTGCATCCAGAGCCGGGGCTTGCCGGGACTGAATTTTTCAGCAATTTCACTTTTGAGACGAGCTTCCCAGGCGGTTCGCCCCTGCACCCATTTGCGGGCTTTGGGGTGAAATACAGCAGCGATGCGCAGGGCGGCCACATACAGGGCAATGCCGGCATCGTATAGCCAAAGCAGCAACATGGCGGGTCAATAAAATATTTCGCCGGAAGCCTTGCCGACGTAAAAAGGGAGCGTCCAGCCGGCGCGCAGTCCGATGAGCGCATCGTTGTAGCGGCGGGTATCTTGCGTGCGGGTGTCGTAGTTGAAACTGCGGCGGTTTTGCACCATGCCGTAGCAGGCTTCCAGTCCGATGAAAAAGTTGATGCGCCCGTCGTTGCTCAGCATTTGATAGCCTGCAAAAGCGTTGAAAGCCAGCCCGTTGCTGAGCCGGTCGTATCCTTTTTTATAATCGCCGGCCAAGGCGGCCACGCCGCGTTCGGGGTCGTCCTGTATGCGGATTTTATGTTGCAACAAACCTGCGCCCAGCGTGAGCCGGAGGCCGGAGCGCGTTTCTTTGGCGGACATGGGAAACAGTTTGCCGGCCATGCCTCCGATGTAGTAGCCGCGTTGTTTAAGCGGGATGTCGGCGATGCCCCGGTCGTTGCCCACGATGAAACCTTCGGCAGTGCGCAGTCCGGCCAATACGTCTGTTTTTACCTGATTGCCAAAGATATAGCCCGATTCCAGGCCAAAGATGAGGTTGGTTTTATCGGTCATCCATTCGGCGGCAATGCCCACGTTGGTGTTCGAGCCGTAGCGTTCGGAGAGGTCGCCGGCGGGCAACTGAAATGCGTACGAAATGTGGAAAAGCGCGGCATTGCCTTTGTTGCGGGCGCCGTCCTGGGCGGTGGCGCCAACGAGGCCGATCCAGAAAAATATGATTGCCGATAGTGTGCGCATAGCGTGGTTTTGCGGGCAAAGGTAGGGATTCAAAGATGAAATTCAGCCCTGTTTCGTTATCTGACCAATGCAACTGTTCCCAAACGATACTGTTATCAAAAAAACACATCGCTATGATTCGAGTCCTGCCCACCATTGTTTTTGCAATATGTTGTCAAAGCACTGCTCTGGCCGGCATTATTTCGGGTGACACCACACTGTGTACCTCTTTTGATATGAGCGAGGGATACGCCGGCTGGCAGTTCAGCGGCATGTTGCAGCGACAGTTGGTTCCTGCCGAGGGCGAAAATTCCAATTTCATTCGCATCACAGATCGTTTGGGGCCGGTTTCTGCGGGCATTGCCCCGCCGGTTTTTCATGGCGATTGGAGTCTGTGGAACGAGCGGGGTTTTGTCCAATTTGACATCAAAATTGAGCCGTCGAACCCCGCCGACACCTTGTTGAGCGGTTACCCTGTACTGTTGTTGAGCGGTCCGGGCGGGAGCGCGCAGATCAACGCCTGGCCGTCGGATTTGCTATCGGCGATAGGCCAATGGCAGCGACTCAGTTTCGCTTTGAACGAAGCCGATTGGACGATGCTCAGCGGAGATTGGGCCGCTTTGATGCAACATGTAACGCGTGTTCAGGTTACTTTGGAGTTCATTTATGGATCGGAAATCGTCTGGTTCGATAATTTTTGCCTGCATCGGCCTGCACTTGAATTATTGACTGGAAAGCCAACGGAGGATGACATTCGGGTATTTCCCAATCCTGCTTTTGAGCGAAAAATCACGATCAGTTCTACGGCGCCGTCGCTCGCAGGTTCTTTGTCGGTGTGGGATATTCACGGAAGAAGAATCGTGTATGTTGCTGATCAAGAGCTGAATGGATATGAATGGGATGGTGGCAGTTTGCCTGCGGGAACCTACTTTTTATTGATTCAGCAAAGCGGTCGGCAGGTTCCTGTAAAGGTGATTTTCCAGTAAGGAAGCCATGCGCATCCTCCTCCTCACCACCCAATACCACCCGGCGGCCAATCCCAACGTCTTCCGCTGGGCGGCCATTGCAGGTCATTGGGTTGCTGCCGGCCATGAGGTGCATTTGCTTTGTGCCGAACACAGCCAACGACCTCGCGAAGAAACGATTCAGGGCGTACAAGTGCATCGCGCCGGGCAGGCTACGCTCATGGATTGGACTTATAATCTGTTGAAAACCAAACATCGGCGCAGCGAACCGGGCACAGGCGCCGGTAGAGCAGGGTGGGGGAGAAGCGTGCTGGAAACGCTGCTGAACCTGACTTGGCGAAAGCTCTACTGGCCCGATGGAAGTTGCCTGTGGTACCTGCCGGCGCGGCGCAGAGCCGTGCAATTGTTACAGCAACATGATTTTGACGCCCTCATCAGTGTGGGCACGCCGTTCACCTGCCATTGGGTGGCGCTGGCCTGCAAAAAACGTTTTCCGCAACTGCGTTGGCTGATGGACATCGAAGACCCGTTCAGCATCGCGGAGGAGTTTCCCAACAACAATTTTGCACTGTACCGCCGACGGAACCACCGGGCGGAGGCTCTTGCGTTTCGCTCAGCGGATGCGGTGGCCGTCACCAATCCGGCAGTACTGCGGAGGTATGCCGCTGTATTTCAGGAGGATGCGCACAAAATGAGCGTTATTCCCCCGCTGTATGATCCGGCGGTTCCGTCCGATTACAGTTTGCCGCCGCGCCTGCCGGGAGAGATCAGGTTGGGCTACTTTGGCTCGTTTTATCACAAAATCCGAACGCCGCAGCGCTTTTTGGAAATGCTGGAAATTGCGGTCGGTCAGTCAGGAGGGGCGCTTTCGCAAAGCTTGAGCGTGCATTTTTTCGGGTATCTGGAACCGGAATTTACGGCCATGTTTGAACGCTTTCACAGCCTGTCGCCCCATATCCGGCTGCACGGTTTGCTGAGCCGGGAAGATGCCGCCGCCGCCATGCAACAGATGGACGCGCTGCTGCACATCGGCAATTCGACCGATTACCACCTGCCGAGCAAAGCCCCGGAATACCTCTTCAGCGGCCTGCCTGTTGTGAACATAGCTGCCTGTGTGTCAGATACTTTTACAGAATTTGCCGGCGTGCGCGCTGCCTTGCTGCACATTCCGCCGGATGTGGAGTTGCCGGAAGCGGTTAGTCGGTTGAGCGGTTTTTTGCTGCATCTGCCGAAAGGCGATCTTCCGGGCGATGAGGAGGTAGAAAGCGTGGGGGTAGCGGCCGTGGCAGGGAGGTATGAGGCGGCATTAATGGATAGATAAGAGTAAATCCAACAGCCCGGATTGCCGAAAACTATGCTCCCAGGTTAGCTGAGAAACATCCGGGGTGACAAAAGGGAAACGAGATAACGCTTCTAAATGAAGATTGTCAAACCTGCGATTGAGTTTGAAAAATCGCGCCTGATGTTGTTCTTCAAACTGATTCGCCCAGAGATAATCCGTTGTAATTACCTTCAATCCTGCGGCGCAGTATTCGATCAGTTTGTAAGAGGGTTGTAGGTGATACGGATACAAATCCGGCATCAGATTGAGGCCGCATTCGGCAGTCCGGAGGAGTGCAGGTATTTCATTATGAGATACTTGTCCGACAAAATGGATATTGGGGTATCTTTTTGACAAATCCGCGACGGGCGGCGGCGTGCCGATGGCAAGGATGGAACTGCCGGGCAATTGCCTGCAAACCCAATCGAAGAATACAGGAATGTTTCTGCGGCGGTCCATGGCGCCGAGATAAACAAAATCGTGTGCTTTTTCACTTTGCCCATCTACGAAGAAGTCTTTGCTCAGCCCCGGATTTCTGATAATATGCCGTACTTCATCCTGAAAATCAAGTTCGGACTGAATGGCAGCCCCGTTGAAAATTCTGAGGTTGGGGCGTCTGTTGAGCAGCTTTTTCATCTGGTTTTTCAAGCGCGCCATTGGGGGAACCGAAAGCGATAGATATTCGTGAATCACAAACCTGTCTTTCTTTGAAAAAGATGGAAGATCGGCGCCCATGATATGCCATTCGACATCATAATTTTCGGCGGCCAATTCCTCATTTGTTCGGCAATATGCAACTTGAAACCCATACTGCGACAATAAGTCCTGATAAACCCTTGCCTCCGGGATGTACGCCTTACCTTTGTGAACAATGGCAATTTTTTTCATTCAAGATGTATGCAGATTAAAAAAATCCTCCTCCTCATCGGCACCCGCCCGGAGGCCATCAAAATGGCGCCGCTGATACGGGAACTGCGCAGCCGCCCACAGCACTGTGAAGTATGGGCGGCGGGCAGCGGGCAGCACAAAGATACGGTGCGGGAAGCGCTTGCGCTGTTTGGGATTCACTTAGACGCAGAAATCCCCTGGCAAGCCTCTGCTCATCTGATCGAACTGCACACGCGCCTGCTGTCGGCCTGTCACGCGCTGATCGGGCAGTTCCAACCCGATATGGTGCTGGTGCAAGGCGATACAAGCACGGCTTTTGCGGGCGCATGGGCGGCGTTTTACAGCGGCATTCCGGTGGGACATGTGGAGGCCGGTTTGCGCAGCGGTTCTTTGGAAAGCCCGTTTCCGGAAGAGATGCACCGCATACAGATCGCCCGTTTGGCGGCATGGCATTTTGCGCCCACCGAATCGGCCCGGCAGAACCTGTTGTCGGAGGGCATCTCACCCGACCGGATTTGGGTCTGCGGCAATACGGGCATTGACGCGCTGCATATTGCGCTGGAAAAGATCAGAAAAGGCGGTACGGCCTCGGCAGTTGATTCCAATAAAATCAAAATAACGGCGACGTTGCACCGGCGGGAAAATCAACCTTTTTTAGAAAAAATCTGCCGGGATTTGCTTGAATTGCTTCAAAATGAGCGCTTTGAATTGGATTTTGTGCTGCATCCCAACCCCGCCGTACAGGCCCGGGTGCGGCCCATTTTGGAAGGCCATGCCTGCATTCGCCTGCACCCGCCGCTCGATTATCTGCGCTTTTTACAACTCTTGGACGGCTCTTCCCTCATCATCACCGACAGTGGCGGCATACAGGAAGAAGCGCCCACGCTGGGTAAACCGGTGGTGGTGTTGCGCAGCCATACCGAACGCACGGAACTGATCGAATCGGGCGGCGGCATCCTCTGCGACCCACTGACCGGCAACCTGCAAGAGGCCGTCCAACAGGCCGAAAACAACATCGCCAAAGAGACTCCTGAGAATCCCTTTGGCGATGGACGGGCTGCGCGGCGGATAGCGGAGGTGGTGATTAATCTTTAACCAACTCAAAATCCGTGCGGCGGTTCTTCGAGCGACCGTCGTCGGTGGTATTGGGGGCTACCGGTTTGTCGGGGCCGTTGCCCACCACAATGAAGCGGTTGGACGACATGCCATGCTCGCGCACCAAATAGTTGGCCACCGACTGCGCCCGCTTTTGCGAAAGCGCCACATTGCTCTCGCGGCTGCCCACATTGTCCGTGTTGCCTTCGATGCGGATGCGCGCACTGCCGAACGCCTTGGCAATTTCCACAAACTCCTTGTCAATGATGTATTTGGCGTTTTCATCCAATTGAAACTCGCCGCTGCGGAAACTGATGGACACCTGCTTGCTGGCAAATGCCTCGCGGTCCTTGCCCTCATCGGTGGTCACTTTGGTGAACTGTTTTTGGCCTTCGGCATTGTGTTCCGTACCGCTCAGGTTGGCAGACGTCACCAAAGACGGGAACGCCACTCTGCGCCAGTTGGGAACCGAGGAAGCCTCCATATAGCCCAAGCTGGAATAGGTGCCGGACATGCGCGAGTAGAGCGCGTTGCCGTTCACGCCTTTGTAATCGCTGTTCAGACCAAAGAAATTGCGGTTGTCGCCATGCGTACACAGGCGCACGTTGTCGAGCATTTGCATGGATTCTTCGTTCGAGAGCGGGGTGCCCCGGTCGGTAAATTCACGCGCCAGGATTTCGGCGGCTTTGCGCTTGGCGGCCGGGTCGGAGTTGATTTCCGCCGCGCCGATCATCCAGCCTTCGTAAAGCTTTTGCAGCTTGTCGCGATTGGCTTCGGCCCAGGCGCGCTTGGCGATGAACACGTCGGCGATGATGTTGGTGGCCGAGCGGGTGCTTTCCAAAATTCTGGAACCCGGCACGGCTTTGGTACACAAAATATCGTCGGGACTCCACACAACGGCAGCGTCCACTTTTTGGCTTTTGAACACCTCGGCGGCGTCAATGGCGCTGGCCTGCGGAACGATTTCCACATCTTTGGCAGAAATACCGCCCGCATCGAGCAACCAAAGGAGGAACGAGTGAGAGGGCGTCATTTCCGCTACGGCAATTTTTTTGCCTTTCAGATCAGACACTTTGGTAATGCCGCGCCGAACGACGCATGCATCGCCGCCCCGCGACCAGTCGGCCTGAAAAACAATGACCGGATCGTAGTCGGAAAGCCCGCCCGCCTCGGTGGGAAATGCGTCAGCGGTAGTCCATAGCAGGTTGACTTCATCGGAGCGGAAAGCATTGCGGGAGGCTTCAAAGTCGTCTAAAACCTGAAATTCCACAGGGATGCCGTACTCTTTGGTGAAGCGGGATTTTTCGCCGGCCTCAAAACCTTCGTTGAAATACTGACCGCCGGCATAACCGCCCCAGGTAACGACGCCGACTTTGACAACATCGTCGTTTTTGTATTTGGAATTGGTTTCGTTGCGCTCGGTTTTTTTACCGGTATCGCTACTCGATTCATTGCCGATGATGCCTTTGCTCTGGAGGTATTTCACAGCGAAAGCAGCGCCTCCGACGACCAGCGCGACGATGAGGAATTTGGAAAAAGTGGTGAGTTTCTGTGCCATGATGATGCGAGTTGTTTGAGGTTAATCAAAAAGTGAATCGTATTGATTTCTGTGGCCCGGTTCGCGCACCGCCTGCTTGATGGGCACGTTGAGATCGAGCACTTCGTTGGGGTTGTTGGCTTGCAACAGCAGCGAGTCTTTTTCTTTGCCGAGGATGAGCGAGACGCCTTCCGATTCCCACTTTTCCAGCATTTTCAAGCCTTCTTCTTCAAAAATGCCGTTTTGCAGGTCAATGGAGTTCATAAAGCTGGACGACATTTCCATAAACTGCTCCATTTCGCCCACTTTGCCGGCCACGTCTTCTGCAATGGATTCCATCGCCATATCGAACATGGCGCGTTTGTCGGGGTCGCCGGACATGATGCTCATCGCCGATTTCATGGCGCCGTAGCTGGCGTGAATGGCTTTGCGCTCCTGTTCCTTCACCATCACCTGATCCTGAATGTCTTCCATCAGCACCTGCGAGTTTTCGTACATTTTGGTGAGTACCCGGTAGAGGATTTCCATCTTGCGATAGAGGTCTTCCAATTTGAGGTTGGATTCGCTGAGTCGGCCGGCTTGGCGCGACTTGAGGATCATCACGTTTTGCTTGTTGGTCTCGCGGGCTTTGCTGGCCAATTGGAGGTTGCTCTCGATCTGCTTTTTGTTGTTGTGGATGATTTCCTGCAACTTGTGCATCTGACCGCGCAACTGGCTGATCTGCTTGTTCATCTTGCGCAGGTTGTCCTGAAGGCTTTCCACATAAGATTTCAGTACGCCCACGGGGTCAATTTGTACAAACCAACCCGTGACAGCCCGCATGACGCTCTTGTACATGTACCAGACCAAGTTGCGCATTTTGGGATCGAGCACCATATATACTACGGCGCCCAAAACGGCCAAAAAGCCTGCGAGATAAAGCGTTTGGGAAAAAATATAAGCCCAATTTATGGCTGCTAACGCATACGTCCCGCCGGCTGCCAAGGCTGCAAGGAAGATCATACCAGTGACGCCTTCAGGCCGCTTCCAGAATGATTTGGGTTTCATGTCTTGCATGGAAGATGGATTCATTTTGTTTGAGAGTTATTTATATCAATTAGGAATTTTTGCGAAACAAGCGGCGGAGGATAAAAACGATGACGCCGAAATATACTATGACCGCCAATACTGCAATCACCAATGTTATTGTATTGAAGAAAATCGTGCCCCAGGGAAACGAGGTGACGAACCACACGGTACCCAGCAACAGCAGTGCAAGTGCGAAGAGGAGGAAACTTTTTTGAGAAATTCGGCTCATTTCAAGTATTGTTTCATGTTTTCAACGTCGGATTGAATCTGCTCCACCAGCGCGTTGTAAGACGCGATGAAGTCATTTTTGGTGCTTTCCACCTTGACGGAGGCTTCGGAGATGTCTTGACGGAGCTGCTGCAATTGCTGCTGATGCGCTTCGATTTCTGCCGTAAGGCGCTTGATTTGTTCGGCTTTGGCCTGAATATCCTGCTCCAATTTGCCGATTTCCTGCTCTTTGCTGCCGATCTGCTTGGTTTTTTGAGCTGCCAAAGCCTGTTCAAACTGCTGCTCTTCCCGTTTCAGTACGGCGATGTAGTGCATGGCCGAATCGAGCAGGCCGGCGGGTGTGGCGCCCAGTGTTTGCGCCATAGCGAAGGCCGACTGGAAGCGGGTTTTATCGTCCATGGGCATCTTTTTGAGAGAGTTGATGCTCTGGCGGAATTCCATGTAATCGAAGCCGTCCGGGTTGTTGTTCTCCATCGCCTGGAAAAGGATGTCCATGAACTTGTCGTTCACTTGTCCCGGCTGACCTTGTTCAGACTGATGGATGGTATGTGCCTGCGTGGCGGTTTTTTCAGGCTGTGCCTGTGCAGGCGCCGATGAGGAAGGCTTTTTCGAAGCTTCTTCTTCGACGATGAACAAAGATTTGAGATTTTTCAGCATAAGATCAGTGCGTCCCGATTCTGTACGGAAATATTATAAGAATCAGCAAAGATAATAGTTTCCTGCAACCGCAAAGTATAGACCAAATAAGATGGCGGCTCTACGAGCATTTTTTTACAGCAGAGGAAGGAGATCGGCCCCGTTGGCTTCAAAAATGCTGCTTCTACTTCTCGAACAACCTCCAAATCTGATCGTCGGGCGGTTCTGCGGTGATGGTTACCTGCTCTTTTTTTACAGGATGCTCAAAGCTCAGCGAGCGGCAGTGCAGCAAAATGGAGCCTCCGGGATGGAGCGCCGGAAACCCGTATTTCACATCGCCGCGAATGGGGCAGCCGATTTTGGCCAATTGCGCCCTGATCTGGTGCGATCTGCCGGTGATGGGATGCACCTCCAGCAGGCAGTTGTCGCCCACCTGCATGATTAATTCGTAGTCCAACTCCGCTTTTTTGGCATCTTTGTTGCGATTGCTGGGCTGGTCGAGGGCTTTGGTGATGTTTTTGGCGGGGTCTTTTACCAAATAATGCACCAGATGATCTTTCAGCGGATCGGGGCGTTTGGCGGTCACGGCCCAATAAGTTTTGTCAATGGTCCGGTCGTGAAAGAGCTTGTTCATGCGCTCCAGCGCCTTGCTGGTGCGGGCAAAGACCACCACGCCGCTCACGGGCCGGTCAATGCGGTGAATGACGCCGAGAAACACCTCGCCGGGTTTGTCGTATTGCATCTTGATGTAGCGTTTCACCAATTCGCTCAGGGGCGTATCGCCGGTTTCATCGCCTTGAACCAGCACGCCCGCCGGCTTGTTGACTGCGATGAGGTGGTTGTCTTCGTAGAGTACTTGAAAATTCATTGCACAAAGGTATGAAATTATCCATCGGCTATTCGCCTTGTCCCAACGACACCTTTATTTTTGACGCTTTGGCGCACGGTAAAATTGACACCGAAGGGCTGGAATTCGACATCGTTCTGGCCGATGTGGAAGCGCTCAACCGCATGGCTTTTGAAGGGCAGTTGGATGTGACCAAACTCAGTTATCACGCCTTCGCACACTTGTTGGAGCGCTATGTACTGTTGGATGCAGGCAGTGCTTTGGGCAATAATTGCGGTCCGCTGCTCATTGCCCGCCGACCGCTGTCGGACGAGGAAATCAACTCGGCGAAAATAGCCATTCCGGGGAGGTTTACGACCGCCAATTTTCTGCTCAGCTTGGCCTGGCCCGATGCCGCCGACAAGGTAGAAATGGTTTTTTCCGATATTGAGGAGGCGGTGCTGGACGGCTCGGTGGATGCGGGGCTGATTATCCATGAAAACCGCTTCACTTATGAGCAAAAAGGGCTTTGTAAAATCGCCGATCTGGGCGAGTTTTGGGAAGGCCGCACTGGAATGCCCATTCCATTGGGAGGCATTGTCATCCGACGAGACCTGCCGCCCGAACTGCAACTGCGTTTCAACCGGGTGCTGGCCCGCAGTGTGGCCTACGCACTCGATCACCCGCAACAAACGCTGCCGTATGTGCGCGCTCATGCACAGGAAATGGACGAGGCGGTGATGTTTCAACATATTGGCTTGTATGTCAATGAGTTCACCCGAAATCTTGGAACAAAAGGACGCGCCGCCGTGCAATTGATGTTCGACATGGCGCGGGAGCGGGGCGTTTTGGCCAACCGGGATTCAGCGATATTTTTGCCCGATGGCGAGTCCAACGATTAATGCAGGCAGTATTGGCCGATTACCTTTCCAATTAGACATGCCCAAACAAAAAACAGACGACTTAATGCAGCTCATTCGCAGCCTCACGCAGGCCGAAAAGCGGCATTTCAGAATTTTTGCCCGCCGCCATCAAAGTGCTGATGGACTGTTGTTTGTGCAATTGTTTGACGTTTTGGAGAAAAAAAGAGATTACGATGAGGCCGCTGTTTTGAAAAAAATCCCGGCCCTCAAAAAAGAGCAACTCCCCAATCTCAAAGCCCACCTTTACCGGCAATTGCTCACCAGCCTGCGCCTGCTCTCCAAGAACCGCAATGAAGACATCGCTTTGCGCGAAAACATAGACTATGCCAGGGTGCTGTACGACAAGGGCTTGTACAGGCCGGCCTTGGATATTCTGGCGAAAGCCAAAGACCGGGCAACCGGCGGGCAGTTTAAGTCTATTGCATTGGAAATCATAGAGTTTGAAAAGCACATCGAAGGGCAGTACATCACTCGCAGCATTGAAGGCCGTGCCCGCGAACTGAGCCGGCAGAGCGCCGAACTGACCCGCGAAATTGCCGTCACGCATGGTTTTTCCAATCTCTCGCTCGAAATGTACGGCCTGTACCTTCAGCTCGGTTTTGCCCGCAACCGCGAAGACCACGAGCGTGTCAAGGCTTTTTTTCGGGAGCGAATGCCGGTTGAAACATTTCAGGAACTCGACTTTCTGGGCCGCATTTATTACTGTCAGGCGCATGTTTGGCTGCACCATATTTGTCAGGAGTTTCCGGCCTGCTATCGCTATGCGCAAAAATGGACAGAACTGTTTGAAGCCTCGCCGGCCATGTCGGCACTGCATCCGGCCATGTACCTCAAGGGCATACACAACCTCCTCAGCGCTTTGTTCAACAGTCTCTACGATGTGAGATTTGAGGCCGTTTGGGAGCAGTTGGAAACCTTCCCAGAGCGTGTGGGAGTGGGGCAAAACAAAAATCTGGAAGGGCTTTATACCCTCTACCGCTACATCCACCTCATCAACCTGCACTACCTGCGGGGCGATTACGAGAGGGGCGTTCACATCGTCCCCGAAATGAACGAACTCATTGAGCGCAATCCCTACAATTGGGACCAAAACCGCATCCTGCAATTTCACTACCGATTGGCCTGTCTCTGTTTCGGCAACGGCGACCAAAACGGCGCCATTGATTTTTTGAACAAAATCATACAACAAAAAACGACCGACTACCGCAACGACATCCACTGTTTTGCGCGCATCCTGCACCTCATCGCGCATTATGAGCTGGGGCATATAGAATTGGTGGAGCATTTGGCCAAATCGGTGTATCGCTTTTTGCTGCACATCGAGAATTTACAGGCGGTGCAGTTGGAGATTCTGCGCTTCATTCGCCGGGTGCACGGCCGTCCGACCGAGGGCCTCAGAAGCGAGTTTGAAACGCTGCATACCAAGTTGTCTTTGTTGATGAACGACCCCATTGAGCGGCGGCCATTCATGTATCTCGACATCCTTTCCTGGCTGGAATCTCGCATGGAAGGGGTTCCCATTCAGCAGGTTATACAAAAAAAACGCGTGATTCGCACGATGCGTTGAGCCTGTGCAGGGAGTGGTTCACTATAAAATAATACGTCTAATCTCTTTTTCAGACATTTGAATCAACCCCGGAGTACTAAATCAACAAAAAAAATTCCGCAAGTCTATAAATATGAAAAACCCTTCATACATTTAGCCGCCAATTTTATTAAAACCAGAGTGTATGAAGTTTGGATTTATCATTGACAACCGGAAGTGTATAGGCTGCCATGCTTGTACAACTGCCTGTAAATCAGAGCACGATGTGCCGGTGGGCGTCTTTAGAACCTGGGTAAAACAGGTAGAAAAAGGCGAGTTTCCACACACGCGCCGGCTCTTTTCGGTGATGCGCTGCAATCACTGTACGGATGCGCCTTGCGTAGAAATTTGCCCTGTGGAGGCGCTTTATTTTCGGGATGACGGCATCGTGGATTTTGACAAAAACCGCTGCATCGGGTGCAAATCCTGTATGCAGGCCTGTCCCTACGACGCGCTGTACATTGACCCCGAAACACACACGGCGGCCAAGTGCAACTACTGTGCGCACCGCATAGATGTGGGCCTCGAACCGGCCTGCGTGAACGTGTGCCCCGAACACGCCATCATTTCCGGCGATATGGACGACCCGAATTCCGAGATTTCCGTGATGCTGGGCCGCGAGCAGGTGAGCGTGCGCAAAGCCGCCAAAGGCACTGTGCCGAACTTGTTCTATATCAATGGCGACGAGGCTTCGCTCAATCCGGTAGCCACCGAGCGCCAGAGCGATTATTTCTGGAACGAGCAGTCGCACGGCGTGGGCCACTTTGCACAAAAAACGGAAAAATTGGCCTTTTCGGAAGGCAACTTAGTGAATGCCCTGCTCGACAAAAACGGCAGTGCCGTAGCTGCCGGCGATCTGGCCAAAGGCACGCCCGCCAAATCCATTGACCTGCTCATGGGCCAACCCCGCCGCGTATATGATGCGCCGGTGAAAGGCATCCTCTGGGGCTGGGAAGTGTCGGCGTATGTGGTCACGAAGGCCGTTTCTGCGGGCGCTGTTTTGGTGGCGTTGATGGGTTCTTTGTTCCGGCTTTCGTCTGTGAGCGATACGACTTTCTGGTGGGCGCTGGGCTTGGGCCTGTTTTTTCTGATGGCTACGGGAGCCTTGTTGGTCAAGGACTTAGACCGTCCTGATCGCTTCCTCAACGTGTTGTTGCGCCCGCAGTGGAAGAGCTGGTTGGTGCGCGGCGGATATACCATTTCTGTGTTCGGCGGCCTGCTGGCCCTGCTGGCAGCCCTGATGTTCTTCGACCTCAAAGGCGGCTACACTCCGGTGCTGTATGCGGTCACTTTGGCGGCAGCCACCATGACGGCGGTTTATACGGCCTTCCTGTTTGCGCAGGCCAAGGGCCGCGATTTCTGGCAAAGTCCTTCGCTGGCGCTGCACATGTTGGTACACAGTTTTATGGCCGGCGCGGCGGTGTTCCTCATCGTGAATTTAATTACCAATGAAGGCATCGTGTGGACCGACTATCTGCGCAACACGCTCATCATCGGCTTGGTGGTCAATATGGCGCTGATGGTGCTGGAGTTCGTGACTACGCACCCCACACAGGAAGCCAAACTGACGGTGAAGATGATTCTCAAAGGCCGCTACCGCAATATGTTCTGGATCGGCGCGGTGCTGGTAGGCAATGTGTTGCCGCTGGCCCTGCTGCTGCTTGGTAAGGACGCCATGATGAGCGCCGCCGCTTCTGCTTTGGTAATGATCGGCATGTATGTGACCGAAAAAATCTGGGTGGAAGCGCCGCAACGGGTGCAGTTGGTATAACCAAAAAAGAAAAATCTAAAATGAAAAAGCACACATTAATAGAGCAGATCGCAGAAAAACTGCGCATCATTCCCAACCTCCACAAGGAAGGCGAAACGCCCGTTGATCGCCTCGCGCCGGGCAGCGAACTGCACAAGTTCCCGCCGATGGAACAATGGGACAACTGGACCGAAAACGACGCAAAGTCCTGGCCCAGAATCAAAAAGCGCAATTACACCATTGTGCCCACCACTTGCTTCAACTGCGAGTCGGCATGTGGTCTCACGGCGTATATTGACAAGGAGACCATGCAGGTGCAGAAGTTTGAGGGCAATCCTTACCACCCCGCCAGCCGGGGCCGCAACTGTGCCAAAGGCCCGGCCACCGTCAACCAACTTACCGACCCCGACCGCATCCTGTACCCGCTCAAGCGCGTGGGCAAGCGCGGCGAAGGCAAGTGGGAGCGCGTGACCTGGGATCAAGTGCTTGACGACATTGCCGGCAGGCTCAACAAAGCCCTCCGCGAGGGGCGCAACAACGAAATCGCCTACCACGTCGGTCGCCCCGGCCACGAAGGCTACATGGATCGCGTGTTGCAAGCCTGGAACGTGGACGGCCACAATAGCCACACCAATATCTGCTCCTCCGGCGCCCGTTTCGGCTATGCCCTCTGGTACGGCCACGACCGCCCGTCTCCCGATCATGCCAACGCGGATTTCATCCTCCTCATCAGCGCACACTTGGAGAGCGGCCACTACTTCAATCCGCACGCCCAGCGCATCATTGAGGGCAAAATGAAAGGCGCCAAACTCGCCGTCCTCGATCCACGCCTCAGCAATACCGCCAGCATGGCCGACTACTGGATGCCGAGCTATCCCGGTACCGAGGCCGCCGTGCTGTTGGCCATTGCCAAAATCCTGCTGGAAGAAGGCATGTACAACCGCGATTACATGGAAAACTGGGTGAACTGGGACGAATATCTCGCCGCCAAACACCCCGACAAACCGCGCACTTTCGAGCAGTTCATCGCTTCCGTTGTGGAAGAATACGCCGAATATACGCCTGAATTTGCAGAGCAGGAAAGCGGCGTCACGGCCGAAATGATCCGCGAAGTGGCCAAAGGCATCGGCAAGGCCGGCACGCGTTTGTCAACTCACAACTGGCGCAGTGCAGCCAGCGGCAACCTCGGCGGTTGGGCCGTAGCCCGCGCCCTGCATTTCCTCAACGTCATCACCGGCAGCGTAGGCACCGAAGGCGGTACGGCCCCCAATACCTGGAACAAGTACCACCCGAAATTCTTCGATTCCCCGCCGGCACAGAAGTTCTGGAACGAACTGCACTTCCCCAACGAGTACCCGCTGGCTTTCTTCGAAATGAGCTTCCTGCTGCCGCACATGCTCAAAGAAAACCGGGGCAAAATGGACGTGTATTTCACCCGCGTGTTCAATCCGGTGTGGACGTATCCCGATGGGTTTTCGTGGATTGAAGCCCTCTGCGATGAAGAAAAATTCGGCCTGCACATCGCTCTCACGCCCACCTGGAACGAGACGGCCTACTATGCCGACTATGTGCTGCCGATGGGTCTGGCCTCTGAGCGCCACGACCTCAATACTTACGAAACGCACGCCGGCGTCTGGATCGCCTTCCGGCAACCCGTATTGCGCGAGGCCGCCCGCCGCATGGGCAAGCCCGTCACCTTCACCTACGAGGCCAATCCCGGCGAAGTGTGGGAAGAAGACGAATTTTGGATAGAACTCTCCTGGCGCATGGACCCCGACGGCAGCCTCGGCATCCGAAAGCACTTCCTGTCGCCCTACCGGCCGGGCGAAAAAATCAACATTGACGAGTATTACCAATACGTCTTCGAGCATACCAAAGGCTTGTCCGAAACGGCTGCTAAAGAAGGACTTACGGCATTGGAATACATGAAGCGATACGGCGCCTACACGGTAGAGGAAACGTCCTTGAGCAAACACCTTGAAGCGCTCAAGCCGGAACAAATGGAAGGCGCTGTGGTGGACGAAAAAACGGGCGTCATCACCAAAAACGGCAAAGCGCTGGGCATCATGTCGGGTGGCAAACCGGTGGTAGGCTTCCCCACGCCGTCGAGAAAAAATGAGTTCTACTCGCAAACGATGGCCGACTGGAAATGGCCGGAATACACCATTCCTACTTACATCAAGAGCCATATCCACGAGGAGCAGATGGACCGCTCGAAAAACGAGTATCCATTGGTGCCCACCTTCCGATTGCCCACGCTCATTCACTCGCGTTCCGGCAACGCCAAATGGCTGTACGAAATCTCCAACCGCAACCCGATCTGGATGCACACCTCCGACGCAGAGCGGCTGGGCGTACAAACCGGCGATCTGCTGCGCGTGAACACAGAGATCGGATATTTTGTGGACAAGGTGTGGGTTACCGAAGGCATGAAACCCGGTGTGGTGGCCTGCTCGCATCACCTGGGCCGCTGGCGCAGGCCGCAAGACGTGCCGGGCAACCGCTGGGCTACCAATACCGTCGCCATCGAAAACGACGGCAAGGGCGGCTGGCGCATGCGCACGATGGATCACATCAAGCCTTTCAAGAGCAGCGACCCAGACAGCGCCCGCATCTTCTGGAGCGACGGCGGGGTACACCAAAACATCACGCACGCGGTGCATCCCGACCCCATCAGTGGTATGCACTGCTGGCACCAGAAAGTACGCCTGGAAAAGGCGCATCCGGAGGACACCTACGGCGATATTTTTGTGGATACCAACAAATCTTTCGAGGTGTACAAAAAGTGGCAGGCTATGACGCGCCCGGCGCCCGGTCCTGACGGGCTGCGCCGCCCGCTGTGGATGAAGCGCGCTTTGCGACCTGCAGAGGAGACGTTTTATATCAAGTAGGAGCGGGGGAGGCAAGGTTGAAACGGCTACAAGCTGCTGGCTGCAAGCTGCAAGCCGCCGACTGGTTCCGCGTTCAAGATTCCGGCATTTCGGGGTGTAACGGCTCCGGGATGCCGGTTTTTTTATAGTTTTTTTCAAGTCAGTCGTCCTCCATCAGGCTTTAGTAGTTTTTCTAAGCCTTGCGCCGCCAGGTTTTGTGCATAACCTCCGGTTTCAGCGCGATGGCGCACCTACTGCCTACCGACTCAGGGTCCTGTATTTATAAAAAAACATATTTACATTTTAGCCAAAGGATTAGATAAGTAAAAGCTTCATTTTAAGCGTCTTATCTAATTCTTTGGCCTTAAGAAAATGTAAATCTATTTTCGTTTTACTACAGCGATTTCCCCGCCTCCAAAGTTTTAATCATGCCTTCCAGCGATCTTTTATTGAGGTCGTCGGGTGCCTGAGAGAGTGCGATTTTGGCGTGCTTCAGCGCGTTTTTCAGATCGCCGACAGCAGAATAGGCGCGCATCATGCCCACATGGGTAGGCCAGGCATCTCCATGCTTTTTGAAGTTTTTCTCAAAAACCGCAAAGGCCTCCTGATATTTTTTCTGGCCGATCAGTTGCCGCCCATAGCCGTGCATTTCAAGCAGCGTAGCGTTAGCCAGGGCTTTTTCCATCGCTGCGTCTGCTTCCTGAATGCGCCCCACTTTGCGCAGCAATCCCGCTTTGGTGGAAAGAACTGCAAAAGTGGCCAGACCGCCCAAATTAGGATCGGTGGCCGTATGAATCCAAACGAGCGCTTCCTCTGTGTTGACGTCGTTGATGAGGCACCACTGCGCCGCCGCCTGCAAGCTCGGCGGGTCGAAGCCCAAAGCGCCGCGCATCTGGCGTTGTATAGAAGCCAGCCCCGTTTGTATGTGGTCAACCTCCACCTTGAAGGGAATGCGCCAACGCTCCCATTCCAAAGCTACAACTACCGAACGGTCGGTTTGGTCTGAAAATGTATATTCCAATCGCTCCCGGCTTTGGGGGATGTCCTTTTGTTGGCGCACAACTACTCGCAACACGTCTGCATCTGCCTGATAAAAATAGCTGCCCCAGCCTGTCGTGTTTTTAGAAAAAATCAGGACACAGGAATCCGGGTAAAGGGCGATGAAGAAGCCATATTGACCGGCGGCCAGGGGCTTACCTTCAATAAGCACATCTGTGGAGAAGGAAATGGTCGTGCTTTCATTGGCGCCTGCGCGCCAGGGCGACTCAACATTAGAACCGTACCCCAAAATCGAATAACCGTAGTGGGCAATGGGCGTGCCCCATATTTGGCCTTCCCGGCCTCTCACGGCAGGGGCATTCCAGCGGATTTCCACATCTGTAACGTTGATGCGGCGCCCGGCCCAGCTTTTGTGGTTGACGCCGCCTTCGGGCAATACAACCGCCTGGCTCCATGTATTGGAAATCAGACAGCATGAAAATGCGACGCATGCCAGCACTTTGAGCAGTGTGTTGGTGTGTATTACAGTCATTTTGTTGGTGATTTTGGTGAAATAATACTATGTAGAGAGGTGAAATGAAAATTTGTCATCACCTGTCAGCCACCATTTGAGTACTACTTTGTCTTGTGTTTGGAAGTACTGAAACATCTCTCGTTCAACACAACATCACCTCAAAGCTGCAATATCTTTCTAAGTTCTTCCTTCGAGGCAGGAGCAGGCTCCTTGAGGTCCAATACCAATTTGTTGGAAGTCACATTAGAAGCGGCCTGTTGGAGGTCGCTGGGGCGCAAAACGGCTATTTTTCCGTTGGGGTGAACGGCCCAAAGCGTGCTGCCCGGCGCAATGGGGATGCGGCTTTTGCCGGAAATCATGACCTGATGGAGGGTGTTATGGCCAGGGTGTACCACATAGGCTACCCGCTGCTCGTAGGCATTGCCGAATTGGTCGGTGATGCGGCCTGCTGCGATGGTAGGAGTAGTCGGCAGCGGTTGTGCAATCGCCCACAGCCCCAAGCGGTCAATGGTCATTTCGTGGCGCAGTTTCATCAGGAGCTTGGCGCCCGTTGTGCCTGCGTCGGCCCATTCTTTTTCCCGGGTTTTAATGGCTGTAGTTTTGTCTTTTTCTGCCTGGCGGTCTATTTCTGCCAATGCCTCCGTAGAGCGCTTTTTCCAGTCGGCCAATGCGCGCTCGTAGTCGGCATAAGCGCTGCGCCATTGGCTCAGGGCCTGGTCGTAAGCGCTGCCGGTGAGCACCGGATTGACGATGAGTTGGAGCGAGGTAGCGCCGTGGCTAAGCAGCAATTCATAATCCTCTGAATCTGCGATTTGCGTGAGTTTGGCCGATTGCCAGGTGACGCCGAAAGCGCGCTGATCGTAGGCGGGGCTGCGCGGCGAAATTTGCCAGATGGCGCCCTGATACAATTTTGCTTTTTGCCCGTCGGCGGTTTGCGGCACGGCATTGGCTAAGAAGTCCAGCTCGATGGTGGGCTGGTCCGGGTTGCTCTTTTGGGGTTTGGCGGGCACTGTGGGCGCCGGATTGCCGGCCAACCATTGTTCTTTCGACTTTGCTGCACGGTCATCCATGCGGACCAGCGCATCGTAGAGTGCTTGCTTTTCTTCGTAAAGCGGGTCGGAGGGGTTCAGGTCGCCCTGCCCGATGACTTCCGTGCGACTGAGTCCCTGATTCATCCAGGCATTTTTGTCGGCATCCAGAAAGTATTCGTAAAAGGCGGGCATTTTGCCGTTGGAAACGAGTTCGATTTGGGATTCAAAAGAAAGCTGAACGATTTTGCCGGGCGCCAGAAATACGCGTTGGCCGTTTTGTTCGGCATAAATTTCTACCATGCCGGCCGATTCCAACTGGCGTTTTACATTGCCCGAATCCTGTGTCAGTTTGATGCCTGCGAGAAAGAAATCAACGAAATCATCCAATTTGCGGAAACGCAATTCCACATCGCCGGAAACGGGCCGACCGCTTTGGTCAATAAAAGCATCTGCGGGGACGGTGATGTGCGGGTTGCCTTCGAGGCTTGTAACTTGTGCGGAGGGCAGTATGTGTGTTTGGTACGGAAGTTCAATCTGGGGCAGTGGCGGCGGCGTGATGAGCTGCTTTTCCCATGCAGCGGTTTGTCGGCGGGCGTCTGAGGTGGTTCCGGGCGTTCTGAAAATGAGCAATAAAGCCACCGCCGCAGCAGCCAGTGCAGCGCCGGTGTACATGAGGCGGCGCATCTGGACAATGCCGGTGCGACGCTTGCCGGAGCGGTGTTGGCGCAGCAGAGCGTCAAAATCCTTATGTCGGGCGATGTCTTCGCTCGACAAAGGGCGGGGAGTGGTGCGAAAGTCGTACTCGTTCTTCATACGCATTTCTTATGGCAGCTTCAAAGCCCGGAAGCCGTTTGGTTATTAATCATTACCCCTTTCATTCGTTCCAAAATCCGGTATGTTTTCACTTTGGCATTGCTCTCTGTAATGCCCAGAATATCAGCTATTTCTTTAAAAGACCGTTGTTCGAAGAAGCGCATCTCGATCATGGCTAAGTCCGCTTCTTTGAGCGACTGCATGGCGGTGAGCAAAAGGGTGCGCCGGGCCTCCGAGTGGTCTTCCTCAATCTCGTCCACCAAGGCATGCAGCCCGCCTTCCTCTACGCTGACGATGCGCGTTTTTTGTGCCTGTCGGTAGTGCCCTGCTATTTCGTTGGCTGCTATTCGATAGAGCCAGGCCGAAAAAGGCACTCCCTGAAACGTGTAATCGCCCAGCCTTTGCAGGGCTTTGAGAAACACCTGAGCGCACAAATCAGCGGCCAAGTCTTCGTCTTGAGAGCGGTTGTACAAATACCTGAACACAGGCTCGTAGTAACGCTCGTACAAGGAACGAAACATGACAGGATCGCGCTGAGCCGCCTGCACTTCCAACCATTCGGCGTGCATGGCCTCAGCGGAAACAGTTCGGTCGCTGCTGCCCTGAACCGCCTTATCTGTAGTATGGCTAATTTGTAGGTTCGAAAACATCAGCTCCGGAATTTTTCCTTGTTTCTCGGCTGTTTCACTTTCATAATGCAAATTTGCAAAAAAGATACATCATGGCTCCCGACTTTTTATTCGTTTCTGATCAATTACACCTTTCTGCCTTTCGCGAAAGCGATAAAAGCGACCTGATACACTGGCTTCAGGACGAAATTGTTCATCAATATACGCTGCACATGCCTTTCCCTTACGGGGAAAAAGAGGCTGACGAGTGGCTGGAACTTACCCGAAAAATGGAGGAGAAGCATGCCTGCCGTCCCAACTGGGCCATCCGTAATGCAGAAGGTCGGCTCATCGGCGGTATTGGGAGAAGTATGCACAAAGGAGAAGAAAATCATTGGGATGAAATCGGCTATTGGCTGGCGGCGCCTTATCGCGGCAAAGGGGTAATGACTTCGGTGGTAGATTTCTTTTGCCGGTACTGGTTTGAACATTCGCCTTTGGTGCGCATAGAGGCGGCTGTGTTCGACATCAATCCTGCCTCGGCCAGGGTGCTGGAAAAAACTGGTTTTGAGTACGAAGGGCGCTTGCGCAAAAAGTATTTCAAAAACGGACGTTTTTTGGACGGGCTGATGTACGGGAGGTTGAAGTAGGCGGTTTTCGGTAGGCGGTTTTCAGGGGTGAGGGGTGAGTGTGTGAGAAGTGAGGGGTGAGTGCCCTGCTTAGTGAAGGGGTGACTAACGGGGCTGAAACTTGCCGAGTCACCCCTTCACTACCCCCAAAACCTTGAACCCAAAACCTTGAACCCACCTTCCCACGCCTGTGGCGTGGTTCGGTGGATAAAACCCGGAACCCCAAACCCGCTGGGCTTTCACATTTTTACAAAACGAACCTGAACGGGTATGGAATCGGTGGTGTATCCCGTGAGGAAATAGATGCCGGGCGGGAGCATAGCCGTTTGCAGTGCGTTTCGGAGGTTGTTCCAATGTGCATTGAATGCCTGTCCTTGCAAATTCCACAGCCGGAGGGATGTGGGCGCCATATCTACATCTTTTAAGAACAAGTAATCGGTGACCGGATTGGGCCATGCGAGCGGTTGGATTGCATCCGAAGTCGTCGTTTTAGAAACAAGCCCGCAATACACCCTGAAAAGATAGAGCAGGGTGTCCTGATTGGGGGCAAAAGCTCTCGTTACTTTTACAAAATCCAAACCCTCATAACCCGGCTGAGGCTGATAAAATACCCCTGCGCCGTCGGTTGGCTCCAGCACGATATAAGAGCGGCCAAACTGCGCTGAATCCAGGATGGCCGGCGCGGACCAGCCGCTGAGATTGTTGACGTAAATGGAATCCAAGCAGTCCACCTCAAAAGAATATACGGTGGAAATGCTTTCTTCGCAACCGATATTGAAAATATAAATACCTGTATCACAGGTGATTTGGGTGGCTCTGGCGCATTGTATGACGACGGTGTCACGGCCTGTGAAACAAGGCGGCGCAATGTATTGCAAGATATTGGCCTCGATAAAATCGCCCAATAAAGAGGAGTGGCCGTAAGAGGCGCGCTTCACAATTTGCGGCGGGTTCCAGGTAGGATACCCCAAACTACCGATGACCGAAGTGTCTCCGCATGGCAGGTTGATTTCTTCCGTAAATGTTTGTGCATTCAACGCCAACGGCATCAGGCCCAAAAGGCTGATAAGCATCCATGTTTTCATAATCTTTGTTTTTTTTAAAGACAGGTGCGCGGGCAAGATTCGTTGGCAAATTTGAAGCTATTTGATTGTATATCAATAAGTATAGTACAGTACCCGCTGAAATGTGACCAACATCACGATAGATTGCCTGTGCTGCGGGATACCTTTGCCCCGATTTTATTGAGAACAACAATTGGCGCATCCATGCAACTCAAACAACTTCTGCCCATTCTTTCCTGGCTTCCCGGATATGATAAAAGCAATCTGCGCGGCGATCTCAGCGCCGGCCTCACGGTAGGCGTTATGCTCATCCCGCAGGGCATGGCTTATGCAATGATTGCCGGCATGCCGCCCATTTACGGCCTGTACGCCGCCACCATACCTATCATTTTGTACTCTATGCTGGGCACCTCGCGGCAATTGGCTGTTGGTCCGGTAGCCATGATCTCCCTGCTCACCGCAGCCGGCGTGGGCGCTATGGCGGAGGCAGGCTCTGAAAATTACATCAGCTTAGTCATTACTCTGGCACTGATGGTGGGCGTGATTCAGTTATTGCTGGGCGTTTTCCGGCTGGGATTTATGGTCAATTTTCTTTCGCACCCGGTCATCAGCGGGTTCACCTCGGCGGCGGCCATTGTCATCGGGCTGAGCCAACTCAAACATCTGCTGGGCATCAACATGCCGAAGGGCGAGCATCTCCACGAAATACTGCACGGCGCCTGGCAGCACATCGGCGAAACCAAGCTGCTGACGCTCGGCATCGGCGTGGGTGCCATTGTACTTATTCAGGTGGTCAAAAAATGGAAAAAATCCTTCCCCGGTTCTTTGCTCGCGGTGGCTGCCGGCATCCTCTTGGTGTGGGGGCTGGGCCTGCACGAACAAGGTGTAAAAATAGTAGGCAAAGTACCCGGCGGTCTGCCTGCATTGGGCTTGCCCCGGTTGGACTGGGCCACCATTCAATCGCTGTTGCCCATTGCTATGGCCATTTCTTTGGTGGCGTTTATGGAGAGCATCGCCGTAGCCAAAGCCATGCAGTCGCGGCACAGGAATTACAAACTCGACGCCAATCAGGAGTTGATTGCACTGGGTGCGGCCAACATCGGCGGGGCGTTTTTGCAATCCTTCCCGGTTACGGGCGGCTTCTCGCGCACGGCGGTCAACGATCAGGCCGGAGCGCGCACAGGGCTGGCCGGCATTTTCAGTGCGGCATTGGTGATTGTCACGTTGTTGTTTCTTACTCCTCTGTTCGAGTTCTTGCCCAATGCCGTGCTGGCCGCCGTCATCATGGTGGCGGTGTACGGACTGATTGATTACAAAGAGGCGCGGCACTTGTGGCACAGCAATCGCAGCGATTTTACTTTATGGCTGATTACGTTCGTCGCCACTTTGTTCATCGGCATTGAGCAGGGCATCGGGCTGGGCGTTATTTTGTCGCTGGCCTTGGTCATTTTCCGCACTACGCGGCCACACATCGCGGTGTTGGGGCGCGTACCCGATTCGGATTTTTACAGAAATGTGGAGCGTTTTTCCAACCTGATTCAACGCCCCGACATCCTCATCGTCCGTTTTGATGCGCAGTTGTATTTTGCCAATGTGAACCATTTCAAGGATTCGATAGACAATTTGGTGTCGCAAAAAGGCGAAGCCCTGCGCGCCATTGTGCTCAATGCAGAGAGCATCAATAACTTAGACAGTTCGGGTGTACATGCCCTGGAGGAAGTAATAGAGCAATACCGCCGCATGAATATTGCCGTCTATTTTGTGAGTGTGAAAGGCCCGGTTCGCGATGCGATGGCCAAAGCGCACCTGACAGACAAAATCGGGGGTGGCAATTTCTTTATGAGCAATCAGCAGGCGGTGGATGCCTTTGACCAGAAAAATACGGGCAATACAGAGGCATTTGCAGACTATGCGCTGCAAACAAATGTTTGATTATTTGTAACTATTTGCCGGGATTCAGGCGCTCTTTCAGCGTTTTGAGTCTCGTTCTTTGCATCACAAACTCCGTTTTGTCGTCGTTCATGCGCAGGATGTATTTGTCGTTTTCCCAATAGGAGTAATTTTTTACAAAACGCAATTGCACCAGCACTGCCCGGTTTACCCTGAAAAACAATTCCGGGTCGAGTTGTTCTTCCAATTCGCTGATCGTCAGTCCGATACCATAAGTTTTTCCATTTGTTACAGCCATATAGTTCTTGCCTTCCACCTCAAACCACCACACCTGATCTACCGGCAGCAGGAGGGTGCCCTCATCGTCTCCGGCTTGCACATATTGCAGGTATTTGGGGGCTTCCGGCGTTTGCAGTGCCTCCGACAGTCGCGAAAAGCGCTCTTTGTTCCATTCGTTATAATTGAGAAACAGGTTGAAATTCAGGATCAAATACCCGAAAACGAGGTATGGCAGCAGGTAATTCACATACATCCTGGCAGTGAAAAAATACTCCGGGAAATAATCGCCCCACACATAGTCGGGGTAAAACACCACCAAATACCGCAGCCCGTTGGTGATAGGGCCGAAGACCAAAATGGCCGTCAAGACCAAAGGCAGAAAACGCAACTGATGCAGCAACCAACCTTTGAACGACAAGGCCACTTCATCCAACCGTCCCAGTGAAAAATACAATAGTGTCAGGCGCAAAAAGATGAACACAGAAAGCAGTTCAAAAACAAAATAGTACAACAACAGCGAGCGCAACCACTCGAATATGCGCCCTTCCAACAGCAGCCGAAACTCGCCGAAGCCCGGCCGCTGCAAAGTAAAAAGCTGGTACAACAATATGCCGATGAGGGTGTAAACCAACCAAGCCCATCCCCGGCCCACCCTGAAATCCACTCTTATCTTTTGTGCAGCAGCCGTAGTGTTTGTATCCATATCTTCCATTTGCGGCCCCGAAAGTAGAAAACTTTCACCCGTATTTCACGCCGTCCTATCCGTATTTCAGGAAAAAAAGCCCTTATGCGCTCCTTGTTTCAGCCCTGCAATTCCTTATCCCGCTCCGTCGCTCTTGACATCGGGGAAAAGGCCGGTATATCTTTGTCGCATTCAATCACATTTACTTTCATCTGAAAAACAATTGATTATGACGCTCTCCAAATTTTTGTTCTTCGCTCTTGCTGCTGTTTTTGTAGCTGCTTGCTTCCCTTCAATGGCTCAATCTGCCGCCCAATCTGTCAATGGCGCCTGGCAAGTCACACTCCGGCACCGCAGCTTTGGCGAAATGCGCCTCCATTTGGATTGGAAAGTGGAATCCGACAGCACATTTCAGGCTTTGTCGCATCGCAAAGGCGTCAGAAATTTAGTGGGAGGGTTCAAAGCCACTGCCGGTAAAATCTTCAAGTCGAAATCCAACGCCATGCTCCGCACCGGCGCTTTGACCCGATTGGAAAATGGCCGCTACCGCATGGAGGGCGCCGATATGGTGTTTACCGGCGTGTTGCATACGCCCATGTCTTCGATGGACATCAAAGGCCGTATTTCGGGCGATTCTATCCGGGCAGGCGTTTTTCAGGCAGGTACCGACAGAGTCTTGGGAAGTGTGGATGGTTTTCGCACCACAACGAGCTATCGTATAGACGACTATGTGGCGATCACCCATTCGCTGATGGAGGTTTTTGGTGAAAACATCTATGATGCCCGGGCGCTTCAAAGCAAAGAGTGGAAGGAATTTGAAGCCAAAATGCGCCGCTTTTCCAATAAAGCGCAGGATGATCTGGAACTCATTGCTGCTTTTCACAACTACTCCAAAGACCTCAAGTTTTCCCACAAAGGCTTCTATCGGGTAGAAAGCATCAAAGGCCGCATGCGTCTGCCGTTTGCGCCGCGCCCCAACCAAATTACGCTCGAAGAACAAACCCCGGAAACCGTTGTGCTGCGGGTCAAATCGTTTTCCTGTACTGCCTCTGAAATGGACAGCGCCATGCAGATCGTACTCCAAAAAGGCTATAAAAATCTGATCGTGGACTTGAGGGGCAACGGCGGCGGCTCGCTCGAAGGAGGCATTACGCTGGCCGGCTATCTTACTATTGAGGAAACTCCCACCGGCGTATATCTCACGCAGCGTTGGTTCCGCGAAAACCCTGCGCCGCCCACCGCACAGCAGTTGGAAACCATGCCTGCATTTACCAAAGCAGATGTGAATTCTTTTGCACAAGAGTTGGACGATCAAGGTTTTGTGGTGCTCAAAGCCCGCCCCGGCAAGCAGCGCTTCGACGGCCAATTGTTCGTGCTCACGGATCGCGGCTCTGCCAGCGCCTGCGAACCGCTGACCTGGAATCTGAAACACACCGGCAGAGCTACCGTCGTGGGCGAACCGACGGCCGGCCAGATGTTGAGCGCCGATTCTTACCCTGTGCGCAGCGGATTTGTGGCCATCATTCCCAATGCAGATTATTACACGCCCACCGGCGAGCGCCTCGATCTCGTTGGCGTAAAGCCCAATATTGAAGTGAAAAGCGCACAGGCACTGCAATATGTGTTGGATCAATTGGCTAAGAAATAAACTCCGGTCAGGGTCAGGCGGCAACTTCTTGTTCGCTGCCTGGCTTTTTCGCTCTGCTTCCAAGAGGATCAACTAAATGAAACTTGTTGTTGCCCGCTCTGTCACGGCTTTATCTTTTTGTAATTTTTGTCGTAGGCTTTTTGCTTACCCCATATTTCATCGAGGTAATTTTTGTCCGCAATGATGATTGCGTCAAGTTTGAGATTGTCGGAGATATTGTTTTTTGTGACGTTGGCCGACAGAGGTATTTTGGTAGCTATCACTAAAATTTCGTTGTTGGGCGAATCAAACTCGAAGCAATTGAACTCAATCAAATGCTTATCAGTCGTGAACGACCTTCGGTTTTGGTGTACAAAACCATTGGTGCCAAACCGCGCTCTTATCTCTCGAAGCGTGGTGTGACCGAATCGAAAATCGGAATAAAGCGGCTGTGTTGCTTTGGGGTTTTGAAGCCAGTCATTTTCCATATAAACGATTTTTCCCTTTTGTACGGTGACGGAGAAGTCGTTGCCGTCGGAGGTTTTAAATTTTATCATATTCTTCTCCCGCGCATCCACTTTAAGCTTGATTTGCTCTACTGTCTTGGGGCTGTCTCCGATTTTGAGTCCGAGCATCGAAATGCCGGCCGGTTGGGCAGGCGTCTTCAATTCTTTGTACAGTTCCTGCAAGTTTTTTTCCAAACCTCCCGAGTACTTGAAATATTCAGGCATTGATAAAATGGAATTGAAATATAAATCACGCAGCTCCTCGTTTTTGCCTTTTTCCGCCAATGCAGACATGTGCCCGGCCAATGCTGAATAAAGACTTCCAAGATGCCTCGTCTTGTAAGATTCGGTTTTATTGTAGCCGATCCACTCAAAGTCCTCAAAACCAAAAGCAGTGTATTCATAATAAGGCCTCCCGTTAAAGGTCGGCATACGGGCTACATACTCGAGCAATTGGTCATAATTTTTTATCATCTTAAGTACCTGAAACCTTTGGATAAGCGCGTTGGAAGTCGAGAAGAACAGCGTCGCTTTTTCTGTGTCTGTTTTTAATCCATACTCATCAAGTCGGATGTCTGTTTTGCTCAAGTCTTTGTCATTGAACATTTTAGCCACACCTATATTTATTCGGTAGTAATAATTGTCCAACAACCAGCGATGGTCAATATCATCCTCCAGCGTCTGTCTGGCCACTTCCACACTCGTTTTGGGATTTGCGTTATCAGGCTGAAGGTTATAATGAATTTCCCTCAGCACATACCAGTATTTCAGTTCTTGATCTGAAGGCTTCGAAAGAAATTCTTTCGACAGGAGTTTTTGATCGGCCTTGCCCACTGCAATCAAAGCGTCAACGATGTGATTGAGATTTCGGGTTCTCAGCCGGTCAACGGTTTGGATAAAATCATCGCCGGTGCAATCAATGTTTTTGGAATAGAACTCGCCAAGCTGTACGAGGTTTTCAAAATCAGCCTGATTGCTTTGGCCAAAAGACAGGAAGGCGGCTGCGGCCATTAAAATAGTCAATATCTGCTTCATTGGCGTTTTGTTTAGTATGGATGCAAAAGTAAGTCAATACTTTGGAATATCAATCCGGTAGTTGCCGAAGCTCTTTATCTTCGCGCAAACAATCATCACATTGGCCATGCGTTCATTCCGATTTTTGACAACCGTCGCCTTTTGTACGGTCTTCATTTGGGGCAAACTTTCTGCTCAGGCGCCCATGCCCGGCATCCTCGACGAACAGGTTCGCGCCCGTGTCGTCAACGAGGTATTGGAAGACCGGTTCAACAACCTTTTGCCGCAACTCATGCGCCGCGAGGGCATAGATATGTGGGTGCTCATATCGCGGGAGTACAACGAAGACCCCGTGATGAAAACCATGTTGCCCGCCGAGTGGCTCTCTGCGCGCCGCCGCACGGTAATGGTCTTTTTTGATCGCGGACCGGGACAGGAATTGGAAAAATCGGCCATTGCCCGCTACGACGTGGGCCTACTGAAAGCCGAGTGGGACCTCAATGTGTATCCCGATCAATGGGAGGCGCTGGTAGAAATGATCAAAGCGCGCAATCCTAAAAAAATAGGCATCAATACCTCGGATACCTACGGACTGGCCGATGGACTGGTGCATACCGAGTACCAATTGCTGATGCAGAAACTGCCCGCTGCGTACAAGAGCCGTGTCGTGTCGGCAGAGAAATTGGCCATTGCCTGGCTCGAAACCCGCAGCGAAAAAGAAATGGCCCTGTACGAGCAAATCTGTCGCATATCGCATCTCATTGTGCAGGAGGGTTTGTCAGAGCTTGCCATACAACCCGGCGTGACCACCACAGACGACGTGGTGTGGTGGTATCGCAACCGGGTGCGCGCATTGGGTTTGGACACCTGGTTTCACCCTACGGTGGACGTGCAGCGCGCCGATCCTGCTAATTTCGACCACCTGCGTACCTTCAGCAAGCGCCCGCAAGGCCAGGTAATCCTGCCCGGCGACTTGCTGCATGTGGACTTCGGCATCACCTATCTGCGCCTGAACACCGATATGCAACAGCACGCTTATGTGCTGCGTCCGGGCGAGACGGAAGTGCCGGAAGCGCTCAAAAAGGCATTCCGGCAGGGCAATCGCCTGCAAGACATTCTGGTGCAGCAATTCAGTACAGGCCGCACCGGCAACGAGATGTTGGCGCGGGCATTGGCGCAGGCCAAAGCAGAGGGCATCGAGGGCAGCATTTATTCACATCCCATTGGTTTTCATGGCCATGCGGCGGGTCCGGCCATCGGCATGTGGGACAACCAGAAAAACGTACCCGGCACCGGCGATTACCCGCTTTACCCCAATACGGCTTTTTCCATAGAATTGAACGTCTCGGCTCTCATACCGGAATGGAATAAGACCATTCGCATCATGCTCGAAGAAGACGGCTTCTACGATGGGAAGGGTTTCCGCTTTATGGACGGGCGGCAGGAGGAGATTTATACGATACCGAGAGGCAGGTAGGAACGGGGGAGGGTTCATGGTTTCGGGTTTCATCCGCCGTAGCTTTGGCAAAGGTGGGTTCCGCGTTCAAGGTTTCGGGTTGGAACGGGTTGATGCAGGCCGCAAGCTGCAAGTCGCGTTCCCTCGCATTCGCGGAAATTCGCGCCCTTCGCCAAGATTCGCGTTAAAAATTTTGGCGTTCCGGCAGGAACGGGCTTTGTTCAATGTTTCGGGTTGCTCACCCCTCACACACTCACC
>DDUV01000059.1:36112-65633 GCA_002344975.1 Saprospiraceae bacterium UBA2329
TCACCCCTCACACACTCACCCCTCACACACTCACCCCTGAAAACCGCCTACCGAGAACCCCATGCCACACCCGATGCCACTTTGCATAAAACCAATGAATCCAGGTACTTTCCATTAAAAAAACAATTTTCCCGGAAGTGCGCCTCCTGCACATATCCGCATTTGAGCAGCACCCGCGCCGAAGCTGTATTTTCAGGATTGACAATCGCCTCAATGGAGTGCAGCCCCATCTGGCGAAAGCCAAACTCCGTTGCTGCCTCCACCGCCTCCGGCATGAAACCGCGTCCCCGGCAATCAGAGTGTAAAATATAGCCGATCTCCGCGCGGTGGTTGTCCTGGTCCCAGTTCCACAACCCGATGGTACCCAGTAATTTGGGCGCATCCGGCAGGCATATACACCACAGAATGGACTGCCCCTCCTGTTGACCTTGCAGTACTTTGGATAGCAATTCCTCCGTCTCTTCCATGCGGGTATGCACAGGCCGGGGCACAAAGCGCATCATTTCCGGGCTGCTGCGGAGGGCGAACAAATCAGGCGCGTCGGCCATGCTGATTTCGCGCAAGCACAGGCGGGTAGTGCGCAATTCAGGAAAAGGAGTCATCGGCAAGGTCATGGCAATTAGGAATTGATCTAAATAATTCTGCAAAGGAAAACTTTTTTGTAATTTTCAATGCCTGTCATTTGCGTTTCTTGCGCCTATTGCTATGTTTACAGCCAGAAAGCACAAATCATTTTCAGTCAAACAAACTGCGTTTAGTGGAACCAACCAACATTCAAGACCCGGAGTATTTTCATAAAGTGGTGGACTGCCAATATGCCTGTCCCGCTCACACTCCGGTACCCGAATACATCCGCCTGATTGCTGCCGAAAAATACACGGAAGCCTACATGGTCAACTGGGAATCCAACGTGTTTCCCGGCATTCTGGGCCGCACCTGCGACCGCCCTTGCGAACCTGCCTGCCGCCGAGGACGCATCGAACAGGAGGAAGAACCGGTGGCAATATGCCGTCTCAAACGCGTAGCTGCCGACAACAAAGGCGAGGTGAAACACCTCATGCCCACTGCGCCGGCACAGGGCAACGGCAAAAAAATAGCCCTCATCGGCGGTGGTCCGGCCTCGCTCACCGTGGCCAGAGACCTGGCGCCGTTGGGCTACGAAATCCACTTGTACGACGAGTGGAACAAGGCCGGCGGCATGATGCGTACGCAGATTCCTGCCTTCCGGCTGCCCGAATCGGTGCTCGACGAAGAAACCGGCTACATCCTCTCGATGGGCATTCATACGCATTTCAACCACTATGTGTCGAGCATGCGCGAGGTACTGGACAAGGGCTACGACGCTGTTTTTGTGGGAACCGGCGCTCCCAAGGGCCGCGACCTCGAACTGCCGGGCCGCGAAGAAGGCGCCAAAAACATCCACATCGGCATTGAGTTTTTGGCCAATGTAGCCTTCGAGCACAGGCACAGCATCGGCAAAAAAGTGGTCATCCTTGGCGGCGGCAACACGGCCATGGACTGCTGCCGCACGGCCCGTCGCCTCGGCGGCGAACAGGTGACGGTGGTGGTGCGCAGCCCGTTCAATACCATGAAGGCATCGCCCTGGGAAATCCAAGATGCTCAGCGCGAGGACATTCCGATTTACAACAACATGCCGCCCAAGGAATTTGTGGTCAAAGACGGCCGCCTTACGGGCATCGTTTTTGAAAAAGTGCGCGTCGAATACGACGACAAAGGCCGACGCAACCTCGTGCCCACCGGCGAACCCGATGTGCTGATGGAGGCTGACGACGTCATCATCGCCGTGGGACAGGACAATGCCTTCCCCTGGATCGAGCGCGACCTCGGCATCGAATTCGGGCGATGGGATTTGCCGGTTTTGGACAAAAAAACCTTCCAGTCCACGCTGCCCAAAGTGTTCTTCGGCGGCGACGCAGCCTTCGGGCCTGAGAACGTCATCACCGCCGTAGCGCACGGTCATCAGGCGGCCATTTCCATGGATCTGTTTTGCAACGGCAAAGACCTGCTCACCGACCGGCCCGCTCCTACCACCAACCTCGTGCGCCAGAAAATGGGCATCCACGAATGGATGTACGACAGCGCGGTGGTGAACGACGACCGCTACGCCGTGCCGCACGAAGAAAAAACGCTGGCACTGAGCAACCGCAAAATCGAAGTGGAACTCGGCTTCGACGTAAAAACCGCCTTCCGGGAAGCACAGCGCTGCCTCAACTGCGATATTCAAACGGTGTTTTATACCTCCCGCTGCATCGAGTGCGACGCCTGCGTGGACATCTGTCCCACCACCTGCATCACCTTCACGGCCAATAGCGAAGATGAGGACGAACTCCGCAGCAGCCTCAACATGCCGGCCCTGAACAAATCGCAAGACCTGTATGTGTCGGGAGCGCTGCCTGCCACGGGCCGCGTGATGATCAAAGACGAGGACGTGTGCCTGCACTGCGGTTTGTGCGCCGAGCGCTGCCCGACAGCGGCCTGGGACATGCAGAAGTACTTTTATGGTGTGACCAAAGCGACAAAAATCCTATGAGCAAAGTGAAGATAAATGACTTCGTAATTCGTTTTGCGAACGTCAATGGCACAGGGTCTGCCAGTGCCAACGATATGTTTTCCAAAGCCGTTTTCCGTATGGGGATTCCGGTGGTGGCCAAAAACATTTTCCCTTCCAACATTCAGGGCCTGCCTACCTGGTTTGATGTGCGCGTGAGCGCCGACGGCTACCTCGGCCGGCGGGAAGAAGTGGACATTGTGGTAGCCGTCAATCCGCAGAGTTTCAAAAAAGACATTGCTGCGGTGCGTTCCGGCGGCTACCTGATTTACGACAGCACCAAACCGCTGCACCCCGAATTTCACCGGGAAGACATCCACTTCATCGGCGTGCCCATGATGCAGTTGTGCATGGACCATTACAACGAGCCGCGCCAGCAGCAGTTGTTTAAAAACATGGTCTATATCGGTGCGCTGATAGAATTGCTCGACATCGAATTGGAGGTGGTGCAAGGCATCATCCGCGATCAGTTCAAAAAGCATGAAAAGCTCATCGAACCGAACTTTCAGGCAATTGATCTGGGGCGCAATTACGTCAAGGCGCACTACGAGTACCCGCTGCCCGTTCGCGTGCAACGCATGGACAAAAACGGCGACAGCATCATGATAGACGGCAACACGGCTACCGGATTGGGCGCTCTGTACGGCGGCGCTTCGGTGGTGGCCTGGTACCCCATCACGCCTTCTACCTCGGTGGCCAAAGCCTTTGAAACCTACGCCAAACGCTACCGGGTGGACCCCGAAACCGGCGAAAAACGCTACGCCATTGTGCAAGCAGAAGATGAATTGGCCGCCATCGGCATGGTCATCGGAGCGGCCTGGAACGGCTCGCGGGCATTCACGGCTACCAGCGGTCCGGGCGTGTCGTTGATGAGCGAGTTTCTGGGATTGGCCTACTATGCCGAAATCCCCGCCGTACTCGTCAACGTGCAGCGCGGCGGGCCTTCCACGGGGATGCCCACGCGCACCCAGCAGGCCGACCTCCTCTCCTCGGCCTACGCTTCGCACGGCGATACCAAACACGTTTTGCTCTTCCCCGCCAACCCGGCAGAGTGCTTCGAGATGGCCGCCGATGCGCTCGACCTCGCCGACCGCCTGCAAACGCCCATTCTGGTAATGACCGACCTCGATCTGGGCATGAATTTCCACCTCTCGCCGCCGCTGAAATGGGACGACAACAGGAAGTACGACCGGGGCAAAGTGCTGAATGCTCAACAGTTAGATGAAATAAAGGACTTTGGCCGCTACTTGGATGTGGACGGCGACGGCATCCCTTACCGCACCATTCCGGGCACGCATCCTACCAAAGGCGCTTTCACCACGCGCGGCACCTCCCGCGACGAGTACGCCCGCTACACGGAGGATGCAGCCGCCTACGAGCACTCCATCAGGCGTTTGGATAAGAAGTGGAAAACGGCCTCTACTTTGGTTCCCAAGCCGGAGGTGTACCGCTCGCGGGGGCACGCGCTGGGCATGATCTGGATCGGCACTTCGCACCACGCTGCGGTGGAGGCCATTGACCTGCTGGAACAACAAGGCATTGCGATGGACGGACTGCGCGTGCGGGCTTTCCCCTTCAACGAAACGGTGGAGGCTTTCCTCGATGAACACAAGCTGGTGTTTGTAATCGAACAAAACCGCGATAAGCAATTCCGCACGCTCTTGGTGAACGAGTTGGAAACGGCGCCCAAAAAGCTCGTGCCCATCCAAAACTTCGATGGTATGCCCATCACGGCAGATTCGATTTTGAAGCAGGTGCTGGAGAGGGTAGGGGAGGCAGAGGTGAGCAGATAGCTGCGAACTGCGAGTGGGCCAGGCGAGCGGGAAATTTGACAAATCTTGAAGATTTGTCAAATTGTGCTGTGAACTGACTCAGCAAGCGGGCGAGCGAGGTAGTATGTCACCTGAAAACGCAAGATGACGGCGGAAAAAGTACAAAACAACAACAAATGGAACCTGTAACCACATCCAAAATGGTCGGCGCGGTGGCCGGCTACTTAGCGCAAACGCTGAAAGACCAGCGCTCTGTGCAGGATTTTTTCAGTGACTTCACCGACGCGGCCGTTCAGTGGGTGCGCCCGCTTTTTCTGACCGACGAGGGCCAACCCAAAGAAGTCATCGAAGACCTGCAAAAAGACCCGGAAGAGAAACTCAATACCGATGCGGTGGAAAACACCCTCGCCAAAGCGTTGAAAAAAGACCCTTCCGCAGAGGCGTTGCTCCAGACCATGTACGAAACCATACAGGCCAAAGCTGCCGCCGGGCAAACCATCTCCATCGTACACAGCAAAAACGTAGTGACCGGCAATATCTCGACGACCGGGAATGTGATTATTGGCGACAACAACTCTTGATACAAGATGAGCGAGATTTCCCACAGCAAAAATATCGTGACCGGGCACATTGATGCTCAGGGCAACGTCGTTGTGGGCGATACCATCATCAACCTCAAAGAAGCTGCCCAATACAAAGCCATAGAAGCGGAGATAGCCGAGCTGAACACCCGCTTTGAACGCACCCGAAAGCGAATAGAAAAAGCCCCTGACGACATGGATTTCCAGATGGAATTGCTGGAAATAGACGCCAAGCGCAGCCAAAAGCAGCAGGAATTGGACTCGCTCCGGAGGGAAGTTTTGAAATTGGCCGAAGACTTCCAGCGCATCCCGCTCAATACCGAGCGATTGCGCCGGGCGAAAGCCCATTTCGAGCAGGGCGAGTTTTCCGAAGCTCGTGCTGTGCTGGACGCCGAAGTCGAAACGATGGGCATTGAATTGGACGCTTTGCTACATGAAAAAGGGCGTTTGAACCAAAAAACGGCTGAAAACCAACAACATTTGAGCGACAAAGCCAACGAATACCTCATACTCGCACGCCTCACCGCTACGGATTACGAACTGCCCGGTCGTTTTGAAAAAACGACAGCGCACTTTGAGCAGTCCCTGCGGGCAGAGCGAAATGCGGAGAATGTGTTTGCTTTTGCCCATTTTTTACAGGAGCACAATGTGTTGATGCAGGCACAGCCCCTGTACGAAGAAGCCTTGCAGATGTATAAAGCGCTGGCCGAAGAGAACCCACGGACGTATTTGCCCGATGTCGCCATGACCTTAAACAATTTGGCTAATTTACAAAAGGCTAAAAATGAATTTGGGGAGGCGCTGGCGAAATACGAAGAAGCCTTGCAGATAAGAAGAGCGCTGGCCGAAGAGAACCCGCGGACGTATTTGCCCGATGTCGCCATGACCTTAAACAATTTGGCTAATTTACATTCGGCTAAAAATGAATTCGGGGAGGCGCAGGCAAAATACGAAGAAGCCTTGCAGATAAGAAGAGCGCTGGCCGAAGAGAACCCGCGGACGTATTTGCCCAATGTGGCTACTACCTTAAACAATTTGGCGGTTTTACATTCGGATAAAAATGAATTTGGGGAGGCGCTGGCGAAATACGAAGAAGCCTTGCAGATTTATAGAGCGCTGGCCGAAGAGAACCCGCGGACGTATTTGCCCGATGTCGCCATGGTATTAAACAATTTGGCCGCTTTACAAAAGGCTAAAAATGAATTTGGGGAGGCGCTGGCGAAATACGAAGAAGCCTTGCAGATTTATAGAGCGCTGGCAGAAGAGAACCCACGGACGTATTTGCCGGATGTCGCCATGACCTTAAACAATTTGGCTAATTTACATTCGGCTAAAAATGAATTCGGGGAGGCGCAGGCAAAATACGAAGAAGCCTTGCAGATTTATAGAGCGCTGGCCGAAGAGAACCCGCGGACGTATTTGCCCGATGTCGCCATGGTATTAAACAATTTGGCCGCTTTACAACAGGCTAAAAATGAATTTGGGGAGGCGCTGGCGAAATACGAAGAAGCCTTGCAGATAAGAAGAGCGCTGGCCGAAGAGAACCCGCGGACGTATTTGCCCGATGTCGCCATGACCTTAAACAATTTGGCTAATTTACACAAGAATAAAAATGAATTTGGAGAGGCGCAGGCAAAACACGAAGAAGCCTTGCAAATACGAAGAGCGCTGGCCGAAGAGAACCCGCAGACCTATTTGCCTGATGTCGCCATGACTACCGTCAATATAGCTATTTTTTATTTGCAGTCCCTACCAGACCGGGAAAAGTCCTTGGCATATTGTACAGAAGCGTTAAGGACGGGATTGCCTGTTGTGGAACACTTGCCTTCGGTGCAGAACTACCTTCAGGCAACCATGCAAGTTATAGCCGCCTGGGGCGAAGACCCCGAAGCCTTCCTCCAAAACACCCTCACCCAAATGAACGAACAAGCATCACCTTAGCAAAACACAGCTTGAGGCTTGCACCACGCCTCGAGCGTGGTTGAAGCTCACACAAAAATCATCCATCTAAAAAAAACACACAACATGTCCTTCATAAAACCACAATTCCACCATCCGGCACTGCCGAAAAACAAGGTAGGCTACACCAAGGCCGACTACGAAGGCAGCATCTCCACGCTCTGTGCCGGCTGCGGCCACGACTCCATCAGCGCCGCCATTGTGCAAGCCTGTTATGAAATTGATCTGGAGCCGCACAAATTGGCCAAAATATCCGGCATCGGCTGTTCGAGCAAAACGCCGGCCTATTTTCTCAACAACTCCCACGGTTTCAACTCCGTACACGGGCGCATGCCCTCCGTCGCCACCGGCGCGTACATGGCCAACCGCGACCTGATCTACCTCGGCGTTTCCGGCGACGGCGATACGGCCTCCATCGGCATGGGGCAGTTTGTACACGCTGTGCGGCGCAACCTCAACATGGTCTATATCGTGATGAACAACGGCTGCTACGGCCTCACCAAAGGCCAGGATTCCGCCACCGCCGATGTGGGGTCCATCAACAAAGAGGGCAGCGAAAACCCCTTTCAGGGCATAGACCTGTGCAGTCTTGCCATCGAACTGGGCGCTACCTTCGTGGCCCGCAGCTTTTCCGGCGACAAACACCAGCTCGTGCCGCTCATCAAGGCCGCCATGTCGCATCCGGGCTTTGCGTTTTTGGACGTGATCTCGCCCTGCGTGACCTTCAACAACAACAAGGGTTCTACCAAATCTTATGATTATGTCCGCGAACACATTGACGCCACTTCGGAACTGGATTTCGTGCCGATACACTCGGAAATCACGATTGACTATGAAGAGGGCAAATCCGTACTGGCGCCCCTGCACGACGGCTCTCTCTTGCATCTGCACAAACTCGCAGCCGGCTGGGACCCCACCGACCGCAAATCGGTGATTGACCTGCTGCAAACGGCCAAATCCGCCGGCGATATTCCCACTGGTCTGCTCTATTTGGACATGAATACCCGCAACCTGCACGACCTGATGAAAACCGCCAAAAAGCCACTCAACAGCATGAACGAGAGCGAATTGTGTCCGGGCGGGGCCGTACTGGAGGGGATCAATGCGGGGTTTAGATAGCACGCGAAGTAGAACTTCGCGCGAGCGGAGCACGAAGTAGAACTTCGCGCGAGCGGTTTTGTTTGCCCTGCGCTCGCCCCACTAACTCCCCGGTTGGGGAGAACCGGCAGCCATGCAAACAAAACACGCTTTCTGCCATTTCTATTCAAAATGGGTTTTGAAAAGCATTCTAAAATCAGAAAGTATGACAATACGGGCATTCACCCCACTGATGTGGATTTATCTGCTCTTGGCCATAGCCGGGCTGATCGTGCCCTGGTATTTCAATTTGCAGCATTTGCTGTACAGTCCGGTAGCTTTTACCGTGGCGGAGTTTTTCCGGCAGAACACAGATACCCCGATGGCCTCCAGCCTCACTTATGATTTTCTGATCGGCGGCAATGCTGCCATCATCTGGATGATCGTAGAGCACAGGAGGCTCAAAATGAAACACTTGTGGCTCTACATCATCGCTACTTTTCTCATTGCGTTTGCGTTTACCTTTCCGCTGTTTTTGTTTCAACGGGAGCGGCACTACGCATCTTCCCCGAAGGTCAACAAATTGTGATCGGGATCGAGGACTGAAAACTCCTTTTGGCCCCAGGGTTTTGTTGCCAAGCGGCCATTCGGATGCACGACGGCGTTTCGTTCAGCCAATGCGTACATTTGGTCTATATCGTTGGTTCGGATATACACCTGTCCGTAGTTTTCTGACGGATTGAGTTCTTTAAACTCAAAAAAATGTATCTGCACCTGATCTTTTTGGAGCATCAGATAACCCGCGTAATCGGCCGCGCCGAATTCTTCAAATCCTAATTTGTTGAGGTAAAAATCCCGCGTGACGGCTTTGTTACGCATCGGCAATTTGGGATGGATGGAGGTGAGCATTTTTTCAGGTCTTTGTTGATTCAAGTAATTGATTATTCAATTCTTAGCCACCTCCCCCAGCACCTGCAAAAACACCTCGCTGCCCCTCGCCCCGGACACCGCCAGACGATCATTGAATACAAAAAACGGCACCCCGCTTACGCCCACCTGCCGGGCTTCGTAAACATCGTGGCGCACCTCTTCTGCATACGCATCTCCCGCCAGCAAAGCATCCACTGCATCAGGCGGCAAGCCCGCCGACAGGCCGATGGAGCGCAGCACTTCCGCATCGGCTGTGTTTTTGCCCTCGCAGAAATAAGCCGCAAAAAGCCCTTCTTCCACGGCGTTTTGCAGTCCATGCGCTTTCGCCAGATGCGTCAGTCGGTGCGCATCGAACGAATTGGCCACCACAGCCCGCTCAAAATCGTAATGCAGACCCTCGGCAGCGGCCATCTCGGTTACATGCGCCATGGCAGAGAGGGTTTGCTCCCTGCTCCAGCCCTTGCTTTCGGCCAACGATTGCAGCACGCTTTTGGAGGGGTCGGTTTGCAGATTAGGTTGAAGTTGAAAACTCTTCCAGATTACTTCAACCGCTTCGCCTTGTGGAAACTCCCGCAGTGCGCGTTCCAACTGCCGCTTGCCGATGTAACAGAACGGACACATCACATCCGACCAGATTTCTATGGTTATTTTGCTCATAAGTCAATGTGCTGATTTGATAATATGCTAATCCCGATTCCTTCGTCATCGGGACAAGTTGTGCCGATGGCCAACTGCGAGCATTCGCGAAACGTGTCCGCCAAGCCCCCATTGTGATAAGCGCCGCCAAAGGTACAGGTTATTTTGAAAAAGGAGCCGGCGACACTTCACCCCGCCAGCTCGATGTGCGCTTTCAGCGAGGTTTCTACCGCATCGGCTACGAGGGTATAAAAGTGCTCCGGCTCATTGTCGGCCTGCACTTTCTCCAAAGCGCGGTAGTACGCCAGCCGTGAGTTTGGATCGCCTTTGAGGTTGGCAATAGTGTAGCCGTTGCGCAGCAGAATGAGGTTCATCACCAAGCGCGAGGTACGGCCGTTGCCGTCAATGAACGGGTGAATGCTCACAAGGCGTTCGTGCATGTCGGCAGCGAGCAAAACAGGGTGCAATGTATCCCGCTGCTGCCGGTAGTGAATGAAGTAGTCCTCCATCAGTTTGTCCAACAAGTAAGGCTGTGGCGGCTCGTGGCGACTGCCGCCGATGCGCACCGGCACCGAGCGGTAGCGCCCTGCGTTTTCGGAGTCCACGCCCCGGAGGATGAGGTTGTGTAAATCGAGCAGGGTGCGGCGGTCGAGGTCGGCTTGTTGGGTGGCCAATTCGGTGATGAAGGCTACTGCATCGGCATGGTTGACGGCCTCCAGATGCTCGCGCATGGTTTTGCCGCTGATGGTGAGTCCTTCGTTGATGACCAATGAGGTTTCCTGAAGTGTGAGGGTATTGCCTTCTATGCGGTTGCTTTCGAAGGTGTATTCTGTATGAAAATACTGCCTCATGCGCTCCAACTGGCTTTTATTCATTGGCTTGCAAGCCTGCCATGTTGTTTTCAACGCATCAATGGCGATGAGTTTATCCATCAGTACGCCGGGTATTTCGGGCAGTATGAGGCTGCGCTCACTGCGGAGGTATTCGATGCGACTTTCGGCTACCATGAGCAGTTCGTGTACACCCGTTTCGTATTGCAGCAGTACGGCTACTTTCTCGGCGAGGATGCTGCGGCGGAGGCTTGCCTCGTCTAAATGGTAGGCTTTGGCCAATGCGGGCGCCTGATCTTCGGGCGGCAGGCGTTGGCCATTCTCGAATTTACTGAGCAGCGCAGCGTCCATTTGAGCGATGGCGGCGGCTTCCCGGAGTTTGAGGCCGGATTTCTGGCGGGCGTTTTTGAGGAGTTGAGCCAATGTGTTCATGTTTTTATTTTTTTCTTGACAAATTTAGTCAAGAACACTTTGTTCCAGTTATTTGTTTCCTGTTTTCTCTTTTTCTTCCATTTTTGTCCAAACGGGCTACCTTTGCAACGTTTCAACAAGCCGACGGATTTGCATTTAGAAAAGCTCATACTCACTCAATTCAAGAATTACGCAGGGCAAACGCTGGAGTTGTCTGAGCGGCTCAATTGTTTTACCGGGCTGAACGGCATGGGAAAAACCAACCTCTTGGACGCCGTGTATTACCTGTGCCTCAGCAAGAGCCGGTTTGGCCTCGCCGATGCGCATTTGTGCCGGCAGGGCGAAGACTTCTTTCGCTTGGAGGGGCATTTCCGATGGCAGCAAAAGCCGGTAAAAATAGTGGCCAAAGTGCAACCCCGAAAGCGCAAAGTGCTGGAAAACAACGATGTTGCTTACTCTACGCTGAGCGAACACATCGGCCTGTTTCCGGTGGTGTTCATCGGGCCGGACGACACGCAGATGATTACCGAGGGCAGCGAGGAGCGCCGGAGGTTTATAGACAACACGCTTTCGCAAACCGATCCGCTGTACCTGCGGCAACTGATGACCTACAATCAGGTGCTGCAACAGCGCAACGCCGCCCTCAAGCAATTGGCCGAGCAACGCCGTTTCGACCAAGCGCTCATCAGTGTGTATGATGCGCAATTGGCGCCGGCGGGCCGCTACATTCACCAAAAGCGGCGGGAGTTTGTGGCCGAATTTGCGCCCATCATGCAGGCCACTTACAACAAGATTTGCGGCAGCCGGGAAACCGTATCGTGCAGCTACCGCTCAGCACTGGAGCAGCGCCCACTGGAGGAACTGCTGACGCAAAGCATTGAAAAAGACCGCATTTTGCAACGCACCACCGAAGGCGTACACCGGGACGATCTGGAACTGCTGATCCACGACCTGCCGGTGAAGCGGTTCGGCTCGCAGGGGCAACTCAAGTCCTTTGTGCTGGCGCTGAAACTGGCGCAGTATGATTTTTTGGAAAAGCAGAAAAGCATGCGCCCGATTTTGTTGCTCGACGATATTTTTGATAAATTGGATGCCGAACGGGTGAGCAGCCTGCTGCAACTGCTGCATCACGGCGATTTCGGGCAGGTATTCATCACCGACACCGATGAGCACCGGGTGGAAAATATCATCCGGGAATTTGACGCCGATTACCGCCGCTACCGCATTGAAAACGGCAGCGCTCATCTGCAAAACGCTATCGCATGAGAAAAACAAACGAACAAAGCGTGAAGGAGGTGCTTTCGGAAATGCTGGAAGCCTACCGCCTCAAATCCAAATTGGACGAAACGCGGGTGCGCGACGTCTGGGCGCAGGTGATGGGGCAGGTGATAGCAGGCTACACTACCGAGATCAAACTGCGGCGGCACAAACTCTTCGTGTCCATCTCCTCGGCGGCACTGCGGCAGGAATTGAGCTACGGTCGCGACAAGATCATGCGCAACATGAACGAGGCGTTGGGCGAAGACGTCATCAATGAGGTGGAGGTGAGAGGTTGAGGGCCAGGATTGCGGCAGGGGCCGGCGTGGTACCGCTGCTCCGTAGCGCGGGGTCTGAAACCGCCGCGCTACGGAGCAGCGGTAAGAGCAGAGGACCCGGTGCCCGCCATAAGATCGGAGCTGTTGGCTTTGGCGAGTCATTACAGGGATAAAGCCAACAGCGCTCGCGGTAGAGCGGGCAGCCGCCATAAAGAAATAGGATATTCTCAGATGAAAACGTGCAACCTGAAGCTTGCAGCCTGCGGCTTGTAGCTTACAGCCAACGACCATTTTACAAACAACTACTTAACAACCAATGCCAACCAATACATCCTTTCAACAAGCCATTTTGCAGGGAATACCCGCCGAACTGCCCCCCGTAAAACCCTACGACGCCACGGTGAGCCATGCGCCGCGCCGCGTGATAGAAGGTGTGCTGACGGCCAAAGAAAAACAATTGGCCCTGCGCAACGCGCTCCGGTATTTTCATCCGCGCCACCATGCCGTGCTGGCGAAGGAATTTGCGCAGGAATTGGAGCAGTATGGACGCATATACATGCACCGCTTCCGGCCCGACTACGAGATGTACGCCCGCCCCATCGGCGAGTACCCGCACCAATGCAAGCAGGCGGCGGCCATCATGCTGATGATACAAAACAACCTGGACCCCAAGGTGGCCAAGCACCCGCACGAACTCATCACCTACGGCGGCAACGGCGCGGTGTTTCAGAACTGGGCGCAATACCTGCTGACCATGCAATACCTGGCCGAAATGACAGAGGAACAGACGCTTGTGATGTACTCCGGGCATCCGATGGGCTTGTTTCCGTCCTCGCCGCAGGCGCCCCGCGTGGTGGTGACCAACGGCATGATGATACCCAACTACTCGAAAAAAGAGGACTGGAACAAATATAATGCGCTGGGCGTGACGCAATACGGCCAAATGACCGCCGGCTCGTACATGTACATCGGGCCGCAGGGCATCGTACACGGCACCACCATCACGCTGCTGAACGCGGGCCGCAAATTGGGACTGGGCGAAGACAGTCTGCGCGGCAAGGTGTATGTCACCTCCGGGCTGGGCGGTATGTCGGGCGCACAGGCCGGCGCGGCGGTGATAGCAGGCTGTGTGGGCGTGATAGCCGAAGTGGACGGCGACGCAGTGCAACAGCGAGTGACCGACGGGTACATCCTGCGGGAAAATGTATTTACCGACTTGGACCAACTCATTACCCGCATGGAGGACAGCCGCCGCAGCGGAACCGCCATAGCCTTGGTGTATCACGGCAACATCGTGGACCTGTGGGAACGCTTTGCAGAGCGCGGCGTACAGGTGGAATTGGGGTCGGACCAAACCTCGCTGCACAACATAGACGACATGGGCTACTGCCCAGCGGGCTACACCTTTGAGCAGGCCAAAGAACTGTTGATACGCGACAAACCGGCCTTCATGGAGGCCGTGCGCGACTCCCTGCGCCGCCATGTGCAGGCCGTGAACACCATGACCGGGCGCGGCATGTACTTCTGGGACTACGGCAATGCCTTCCTGCTGGAGGCGGGCCATGCCGGCGCCGATGTGTGGAAAAACGAAGCCGAGGGCCTGTATCGCTACCCCTCGTATGTGGAAGACATCATGGGGCCGATGTGCTTCGATTTCGGGTTTGGGCCTTTCCGCTGGGTGTGTACATCGGGTTTGAAATCGGACTTGGACCTGAGCGACCGCATTGCCGCCGAAGTGATAGAGGAAATGATGCAGGAAGCGCCCGACGAGATCATGGGCCAACTGCGCGACAACCTGTTGTGGATACAATCGGCAGATGAGAACCTGCCGGTGGTGGGCAGCAAATCGCGCATCCTGTACGCCGACGCCGAGGGCCGCATCCGTATAGCGCGGGCCTTCAATCAGGCCATTGCCGAGGGGCGGCTGCAAGGCCCGGTGGTACTGGGCCGCGACCACCACGACGTGAGCGGCACCGACTCTCCCTACCGCGAAACAGCCAACATCTACGACGGGTCGCGCTTCACGGCGGATATGGCGGTACACAATGTCATCGGCGACGCTTTCCGGGGAGCTACCTGGGTGAGCCTGCACAACGGTGGCGGCGTGGGCTGGGGCGAGGTGATGAACGGCGGATTCGGGCTGGTGTTGGACGGCAGCGCGGATTCGGAGCGCCGTCTGCAAAGCATGTTGTTCTGGGATGTGAACAACGGCATAGCGCGGCGCAGTTGGGCGCGCAACGAGGGCGCCATGCACACTGCGCAACGGGCGATGGAGATGGAGCCAAAACTGCGCATCACCATGCCGTATCTGGTGGAGGATGAGGTGTTGGAATAGGAACGTGAGGTAGCAATCGCGATGAGGGCAACCCCTGACAGGGGTTGAATGTCCCATGAGCGGGTGTGAATAATGACATTGAACCCCTGTCAGGGGTTCTTCTTCCCGTGATACGCATACCCCGCGTTCACTTCGTGACGCGGGGCTATTCACATTCAACCGCCGTTGGCGGTTGCCGGCGAGGCGCACGAGAGGCAGTATCTATAAAAATACTTCATTCGCCACTTCTTCGATCATTATTGGCGCTGAACTTACCTTTCGCTTACGCGAAACGACCGTTGTTGCTCATAGCGGGCAGCCAAAAGCAAAAAATTGCAGCCATCGAAAAAAAATATTCAAAAAAACTTGACATTGATTTAACAAAGCATACATTTGCTCTGTCTTTCCACCCCCTGCGAGAGATATTACTACTTACCAAATCATTAGTTCTGGATTTTCTACTGCTTTTTCATCGGTGTTGCCGCATGAGGGGGCCGGAAGTCGTTATACCTTATTTTCTCATTTTTAACACTTTGATGAAATGAAAACACTTTTAAAAGTTTCTGGAAGGCTGGGATTGGCCCTCGGTATGTTGTTATGGACATATCAGGGGTTCTCCCAAAACACCTGCGCATCACCTGCCGTGATTCCAAGCGTGCCTTTTAGCAGTGGCGCACAAACCACTTGCGGCACAGGCAACGATTATGTGGCAGGTTTTTCCTGTGTGAGTACGAACTATGGTGGTGGTGAAGACTATGTTTACTCCATCAGCATCACGGGTGCTCCTGTCACTTACACATTGGCTTTGGGAGGCGCCGCCACTTGGAAGATTGCTTCCGTACACAGTGCCTGCTCGCCTACAACGGGCAACTGCATTGGCGGGGTAGCTACCAGTTCCGGCACAAGCGCCAGCGCCAACGTAACCTTTCCGAGCGACGGCACCTACTACATTATTGTGGATACATGGCCGGACCCTACTTGTGGTGGATTCACGCTTGATCTTACAGTACCGCCCCCGCCGCCTGCCAACGACAACTGCTCGGGCGCCATCGCTTTTCCCACCATTCCAACAAATGGAACATGTGCTACTTTGATGGGAAATACGGCCAGTGCTACACAGTCACAGGCAGCCTGCGCAGGCTCAGGTGCTGACGATGACGTCTGGTTCTCTTTTGTAGCACCTGCTACTACTATTATTGTAGAACTGACCGCTATCTCAGGGAATACCGACCGTGTACACCAGATTTTTTCAGGTTCTTGTGGCTCGCTGACCAGTGTCAAGTGCAGCGACCCCGAAACCAGCACTACAACGGGGTTGGTAGTAGGTAATACTTACTACATTCGGGTTCACACTTATGGTACTGGGTCTTCTACTTCTTTCAATATCTGCCTGAAAACGCCGCCGCCGCCGCCGGCCAACGACGACTGCGCAAATGCCACTCAATTGACGGTCAACGCCGATCTCTCCTGTGGTGTAGTAACTCCAGGCACCGTTGCAAGTGCTACCGGCACCGCCGATGCTACCTGTACGGGTACGGAAGACGATGATGTATGGTTCAAATTTACGGCCACTGCCACCAGTCACAAGATTGACCTGCTCAATGTTACGGGGTCTACAACTGATTTGGCACACCAGGTATTGAGCGCTTGTGGAGGTACCAATTTGCTGTGCAGCGATCCCAACTCCAGTACTGTCTCTGGGCTGACGGTGGGTGCTGAATATCTCCTCAGAGTTTATTCTTACACCTCTACGACCGGTCAAACGACAACGTTCAACGTATGTATTGGTACCAATCCACCGCCACCGGCCAATGACGAGTGCGCGGGAGCCATTGCGCTCACAGTGGGTTCTTCCTGCTCTTTCACACAATACACGACTTCGGGTGCTACCGGCTCGGTAGGCCCTCCGGCTCCGGGTTGCGCCAGCTATTCGGGTGGCGATGTATGGTTCAGTGTAGTAGTGCCCTCTACCGGTCGCATCATTCTTGATACCAATACAGGTGTAGTAACCGATGGCGGTATGGCCATCTACTCCGGTAACTGCGGCACCCTCACACTTATTGAGTGCGACGACGACGACAGCGCCAATGGCCTCATGCCTTTCATTGATCGCTCCGGCCTTACTCCCGGCTCTACCGTTTATGTTCGTTTTTGGGAGTACGGCAATGACAACCCGGGCACCTTCAGCATTTGTGCCTGGGCCCCTGCTCCGCCTTGTGAAGCGCCCGGCGCACCCTCTGCTTCCAGCGTAGGCTCCACTTCCGCCACAGTAAGCTGGGCTGCTGCTCCCGGCGCTACCAGCTACCGCATATCGGCTGGCACGGCCGGCCACGTTTGCGGTACAGGCTCGATCACTACCTCGGGTACCTCCATCAACCTCACGGGTCTGATACCCAATACTACTTACACTTTCTGCGTACGTACAGAAGCTTGCGGTGGCGGCTCGTCCAGCAGCTATGTGACCACTACCTTTACCACGGCTCCGCTGCCCAACGACAACTGCGCCGGCGCTCAGGTCGTAACCTGCGGCACTACAACGGCCGGCAGCACAGTAGGCGCTGCTTCCGATTCAGGTGTCGGTTCTTGCGGCATCGGCAGCGGCGGTACGCCCGGCAACGGCGTGTGGTACAAGTTTGTAGGCAACGGCGCTCAGGCTACCATCAGCCTTTGCGGCTCTTCTTATGATACCAAACTGCATGTTTACAGCGGCGCTTGCGGCAGCCTCACCTGCGTAACCAGCAGTGATGACTTCTGCGGTTCTGGGTCTCAGGTGGTTTTTAATGCCACCGTAGGCGTTGACTATTATATTCTTGTGAGCGGTTTTAGTTCAGCTACCGGCGCGTTCACCATGAACATCTCCTGCCTCTGCGGGCCGGTGATCGGCGCGCCCTGGACGACTACCGGCGTAGGCGGCGCTACCGGCTCTGCCATTGACAATGTGTGCGAAAATACGCTTGATGTAGGTTCTAATGGCTTCTCGCCTTCTCTGAGCGCCGACATGATGAACTTCATCCACCAAAACCTCTGCGGCAACCAAAGCGTGACGGTGAAAGTGAAGAACATCACCAACGGAGGCTGGGCTGGCATCATGTTCCGCGAAAGCACGGCTGCCGGCGCCAAAATGGTAGCCATCAAAACGCAGCTCAATACGCATGTCACCCGCGATGCCCGCACCACCACCAATGGTATCCGTTCTACACAGCAAATTCCCGCCATCGGCCATACCTGGCTGCGTTTGGTGCGCAACGGCAATATCTTCACCGGCTTCCAGTCTCAGAACGGCGTCACTTGGCAGACGGCATTTACGGTTACAGTGGCTATGAACAGTTGTCTGGAAGTGGGTCTGTTCACACAGGGCATCAATGTCAACTCTGTGGCAACCGCCAGCTTCAGCAATGTTTCCGGCATTCCGACAACCATTATTCCGTTGGTAGGTGCGGGAGGCGTCCAGTTGGACGTTGCTCCGCTGGAGTTCAGCCTCTTCCCCAACCCGACTCAATCGGAAATCAATGTGAAGATGGGTGAAGAATTTATGGGCAAAGATGTGACGGTACAAATCATGAACCAATTGGGCCAGACAGTGATGGTACGCCGCCTCAACGAAGTACAAAACCCGGTGGAGAACATCCGCTTGGACAACTTCGCAGAAGGCGTATATTTCCTCAGTCTCCGTACGGAAGGCCAGGAAGTCCTCACCAAGAAGTTCATTGTGAAAGGTTTGCGTCCGTAAAACTTTCCACGTTCTATAAACAAACAGGAGCCGGTTCCGCAAGGGGCTGGCTTTTGTTTTTGTATTCGGACAGTTTATGAAATGCAAATGATGTCGAGGCTTGGGGAAATGTTGTGGGCGCTCCCAATGCGGAGACAGCATAAAATCATCAAGTAGAAAAAAATATTCAAAAAAATTTGACATTAATTTAACAAAGCATACATTTGTCTTGTCTTTTCACCCTCCGCGAGAGATTTTTCTGCTTACCAATCATTGTTTCAGGATTTTCTACTGCTTCTTCATCGGTTTTGCCGCATAAGGAGTTGGAAGTCGTCATATCCTTATTATCTCATTATTAACACTTTAATGAAATGAAAACACTTTTTCGATTTACTCTAACGGCCTTTCTGGCGCTGCTATCTTCTGCAGCATGGCAGGCTGCTGCACAGTGCGGCAATGACAACACCCAGTTTGGAACAAGTACGATTACTTGCGGAGCAGGTTCCACAGTGCTTACTACCTGCATCTATGGCGGTGAATATCGTCTGGTAAACGTTACGATGGGCAATACCTACACGTTCTCTACCTGCGGAGATACTGATTTTGACACGCAGATCACGCTCTTCAACGATGCAGGCGGGTCTTACTTAGCTTACAACGATGACGGCTGCGATGCGCAATCAATAGTGATCTGGACAGCTACCTTTACCGGTGCGGTACGCGTATTAGTGGATCAATACAACTGTACCTCCAATACTACTTGTATGACGCTTAATGGAAGTTGTACGGTTCCGGGCAGCGGCAGCGGATGTACTACAGCTTCTTATGGTTTGTATCCTTCTTCTACCTATACGCCTGTATGCAACGGTATCGCAGGCACCATTACATCAATTGGGTACGCCGGCGAATACTCCAATGTAAACGTCACTTCAGGTACTGCTTACACTTTCAGCAGTTCAATCGGCACAGACTACCTTACAATTGCCGGGTCAACGGGTTCGCCTGTTTATACGACCGGCACAGGTTCGGTAACCTGGACTTCGACGGTTACCGGTACGGTTCGTTTTTATACGCATACCAATTCGGCTTGCGGTGAAAGTACGTCTTCTCGCACCAGGTCTGTGACCTGCGGAAGCGCACCGGCTTATGACCCCTGCGCCAGCATTACCAACCTCACTTGCGGCCAATCCACTACGGCTTCCAGCACGGGGTCTGGCGCCTGGAGTGTATCTGCTTGCGGTTTTTCTACCCCCGGGCAGGAAAAAGTGTACAGTTTTACCCCAACCATTTCGGGAATGCATACGCTGGTTATTACTTCTACCAATTCTCTTTACGCTGATTATTTCTACAAAACAGCTTCCGGCGGTTGCAATGCATCGGGTTGGACTTGTATTGATGACCTTAACTCTGCCAGCTCCGTCACTTTCGGACCTTTAACTGCGGGCACGGCCTATTACATCTTGTATGATCCGGAAAGCACCAGTACAACAACCCATACCTTCCGCATTGACTGCCCGGTACCGCCCTGCAATGCTCCGGGTACGCCTTCTGCCAACAGCGTAGGCACAACTTCTGCCACTGTAAGCTGGGCGGCTGCACCGGGCGCTACCAGCTATGACTGGACGGTAGGCACCGGCGCAAGCTGCCCCACCGGTACCGGCGCCAACACGGCTGCTACTTCCGTAAACCTCACCGGTCTTATTCCCAACACGACCTACCGCTTCTGTGTGCGCACCAGCGCTTGCGACGGCGGTTCGGCTACCAGCTATGTGAGCACTACCTTCACCACGGCGCCGCTGCCCAATGATGCCTGCTCCGGCGCTCAGGTAGTTACTTGCGGCAGCACCATCAGCGGCAGCACGGTAGGCGCTGCTTCTGATTCGGGTGTCGGCACTTGCGCCGTCGGCGGTGGCGGCACGCCCGGCAACGGAGTGTGGTACAAACTTGTGGGCAACGGCGCCCAGGTTACAGCCAGCCTTTGCGGTTCGTCTTATGATACCAAATTGCACGTTTATACCGGCACCTGCGGAAGCCTGACTTGCTTAACAAGCAGCGACGATTTCTGCGGTACTCAGTCTCAGGTGGTGTTCAATGCCAACTTAGGTACGGATTACTACATTTTGGTCAATGGCTTTGGCAGTGCTACCGGATCATTCAGCATGAGCCTGACCTGCCTCTGCGGCCCGGCCATCGGCGCGCCCTGGACGACCACCGGCGTAGGCGGCGCTACCGGCACTGCCATTGACAACGTATGCGAAAATACGCTCGATGTCGGTTCCAATGGATTCTCTCCATCGCTGAGCGCCGATAAGATGAACTTCATCCACCAAAACCTCTGCGGCAACCAAAGCGTGACGGTGAAGGTCAACAGCATCACCAACGGCGGCTGGGCAGGCATCATGTTCCGCGAAAGTATCGCTGCCGGCTCCAAAATGGTGGCCATCAAAACACAGCTCAGTACGCATGTCACTCGCGAAGTTCGCACTACTACCAACGGCCCACGCTCCACGCAACAAGTTCCGGCCATCGGGCACACCTGGCTGCGTTTGGTGCGCAACGGCAATATCTTCACCGGCTACCAGTCGCACAACGGCGTAAACTGGCAGTCTGCATTTACGGTTACAGTGGCCATGAACAATTGTCTGGAAGTGGGTCTGTTCACGCAGGGCATCAACGTCAACTCCGTAGCTACAGCCAGCTTCAGCAATATTTCCGGCATTCCGACAACCATTATTCCGTTGGTAGGTGCGGGAGGCGTACAGTTGGACATTGCTCCGCTGGAGTTCAGCCTCTTCCCCAACCCGACTCAATCGGAAATCAATGTGAAGATGGGTGAAGAATTTATGGGCAAAGATGTGACGGTACAAATCATGAACCAATTGGGCCAGACAGTGATGGTACGTCGCCTCAACGAAGTACAAAATCCGGTGGAAAACATCCGCTTGGACAACTTCGCAGAAGGCGTGTATTTCCTCACCCTCCGCACGGAAGGTCAGGAAGCCCTCACCAAGAAGTTCATTGTGAAAGGTTTGCGTCCGTAAAACTTTCCACGTTCTATAAACAAACAGGAGCCGGTTCCGCAAGGGGCCGGCTTTTGTTTTTGTGGGAAGCCTCAAACAAACAGCATCGCAAAGGAGTTATTGGATGCGTTTGTAACTAATAACTTTCAAATACCCGACTTTATGAAAAACATCACTGCGCTTTTGCTCATCGCCGGATTGGCTTGGGCCTGCAACAACGAAAAACGCCCCACTGCCGAAACCGGAGATGCCGCCGCCACACCTGATGCCGCTGCCATTGCCGGCACAGATGCCTACACGCTGGATGCCGCTGCTTCCACCCTGCTGTGGGAAGGCTATGAAGGGCTGAGCCTCGGCCAATCGGCGCACAATGGCTCTTTGCGCATCGCTTCGGGCGTCGTCAATGCGCAAGGCAACCTGCCTGTTGCCGGCAAATTTGTCATTGACATGACTTCCCTCAAAGTGGAAGACATGCCCGCCGGCGACATGGGCAATGCCAAGCTCACCCGCCACCTGTTGAATGCCGACTTTTTCGACGCGGCCAAATATCCGCAGGCTGTTTTTGAAATCACGCAGTCACGGGCTATTACGGCGGACAGTATCAATATAACCGGCAACCTGACCTTGCGCGGAACGACCAAAAGTGTGAGTTTTCCTGCCAAAGTAAGCGCGGCCAACGGCATGTTCAGCGCCGTGACGCCCAAGTTTTATATCAATCGCAAAGACTGGGGCATGTTTTACCGCAGTGAGGATTCGCTCGGCGACGACCTCATTCGCCCGGAAATGGGCATCACGCTGGCCATCGTTGCTAAAAAGTAGATCATGGAAAAGGTCAGAATAGACAAATGGCTGTGGAGTGTGCGCATTTTCAAGTCGCGTACCATCGCCACCGACGCCTGCAAAGAGGGTAAGGTGAAGTTGAACGGCATCAGTGCCAAATCATCTCAACTCATTCAGGTAGGCGATCAGGTGGAAGTGAAAAAAGAGGGGTTCAACATGCAATACAAAGTGCTGAATCTCATCGAAAAACGCGTGGGAGCGCCCATTGCGCAGGCTTGCTATGAAGACCTCACTCCGGCAGAAGAACTGAACAAATACAAAGATTGGTTTGTGGGGAAGGCCGGTGCTGAATACCGCGAAAAAGGCGCCGGCCGTCCTACCAAAAAAGAGCGCCGGGTAATTGATGACTTTAAAGATCACCGGTAACTCAGAAACTAAGCTCCGGATGGTAGCCCCGCACGCCTCTGAAATGATTGGAAATGAACTCCATATCGGCCTCGGCATCGCCGGTGGGGTAGAATGGCTCGGCGATGGCCACGCATTTGTTGCCGTAGTCGAATTTTACCAAAACGATGGGTACTTTGGCGCCCACGGCGATGTAATAAAACCCGGTTTTGAGTTTGTCCACTTTTTTGCGGGTGCCCTCCGGCGCTAAGGTGAGGCGGAATTCCTTTTCGCGGTTGAAAATGTCCACCACCGAATCTACGAAGTTGTTGCTCTTGCTGCGATCTACCGGGTAGCCGCCCAACCATCTGAAGAACCAACCGTGCGGAGGACGAAACAGAGCGTCTTTGCCTACAAAATTGAGGTCGGAATGTCGAAAAATGGAGCGCACCATGATACCGATGGGGAAATCCCAGTTGGAGGTATGCGGCACTACGGCAATGACGAATTTGGGCAGGTGGAAGGGGAACGCGCCTTCCATGCGCCAACCCATGAGTTTATAGAACACAAAAGAGCAAAGCCATCTGAACATACGTCGTGTTTTTTAGAAGGGCGAAGATACTTCGGATTTCGGATTCCGGGGTCAAAGTTCTGGGTTTCGGGTTTCGGGTTCAAGGTTTCGGGTTCCGAGTTGCCCACCCCTCACGCACTCACCCCTCACCCACTGAAGGCCGCCTACCGCCTACCGAACCCTCGCGCTTACCGCGCCACGGCGCGGCTACCGCACACCGCCGACCGCCGATCGGTTTCGGGTTTAAAGTTCCGGGTTTTCGACGCTGAAAGACGCAGATTATTATGATTGTTATGCCCCTCTCCGAGCAGCGCCAATCATAAAAATCATAAAGATCAGCGTCAAAAAAAATTCGCGTTTCGAGGTTCGAGGTTCCCCCGGCTTAGCACTGCCTATCGAGTACCGCCTACCGGTTCCGGGTTCAAGGTTTAGGGTTTAAGGTTCAGCGTTCCGTGTTGCTCACGCCTCACGCACTCACCACTAACCCGCCGCATACCGCCTACCGAACCCCCGCGCTTAGCACCGCCGACTGCACACCGCCGACCGCCTACCGAACCCTCGCCTACTGGAACAACTCCCTTTCAATCAACTCGCACAAAATATGCCCCATGAGGATATGGCATTCCTGAATGCGCGGCGTGTCCTTGGAGGGCGCGGCCAGCAGGTGATGCGACAGCGCGGCGAGTTGACCTCCGCCTGCGCCGGTCATACCGATGACGTACATGCCGATTTCGCGGGCGGCTTGGGCGGCGCGCACTACGTTGGGCGAATTGCCGGAGGTAGAAATAGCCACCAACACATCGCCGGGGCGGCCGGCAGCGCGCACCATGCGGGCGTACACCTCGTCGTAGCCGTAGTCGTTGCCCACAGCGGTGAGGTAAGAGCTGTTGACGTGCAGCGCTTCTGCGTAGAGGGGCGGGCGGTCTTTGTAAAATCGGCCCGACAGCTCGGCGGCGATGTGCTGGGCATCGGCGGCACTGCCTCCGTTGCCGCAGAGGAGGATTTTGCCGTCGCGGCGATAGGTGGCGAGGCAAGCCTGTACGGCCGATTCGAGCGTTTTGAGCAGCAGCCCGTCGGCAAGCATGGCCTGTTTGGCTGCGATGCTGTTTTGTATGATGGAGTTGATGGTGGATGGCATACGGTAGCGGCGACTTTAGTCGCTGTATTATTTTTTAGCATATCGGCACGCGGTACCGGCGACTTTAGTCGCCGTACTTTAGCTGCCGTTACTTCACAAAATGAAAAAACAAAAACATGACCACGCCGATGAAAGCGATTTCCAATATCTGGCCGGTTTTTCGGTCGCGCACGCGGAGGCGAATGAGCGCGATGGAGGAAGCGATGAATGCCACGGCGAGATAAAAAAGCAGCTTTTTGAAACTGAACGCTACGCCGCCTTCCTGTGCGTACCGCTTGCCGCTCCACACGATTTCTTTGAGGATGATGCCGGTAAACGAGGTGACGATGCCCGCCAGATAGAGCCGCCAGAGTTCGATTTTGGGGCGGATGCGGTGGATGGCGCGCACGGTGCTGGTGACGACCAACCAGATGAGAAACAGTTCTATGGCTGCCAGAACTGACCGCGAAAAGGAAGTTTCCCGGCCGAAAATATGCGGCCAGCCCCAAAGTGCCGCCGAGAGCAGCAGCGCCAGAAATATGCCGCCTATGAAGGCCGCCTGCCATTGTACGCGATTGTTGAGATACTGTTGCTCAACGGCGCTTTCTCTATTGTTGGTTGTTCTTTTTGCCATGTTGTTTGAGTTGTTCGTACAGGTGGAGCAGGGCGGCGCTCATGGCCGACCAGGAGAATCTTTTTTTTGCTTCCCGCACTGCCTGCAGCATCGTTGCAGCCCGATGGTGGTTGAAATAATCGGCGATGGCTTCCGCGATGGCGTTTTCATTCACCGGCACCACATAGCCCGAAACGCCATGCTCTACGATTTCGGGGAGGCCGCCTACATGGGTGACGACCATCGGTTTTTCAAAGTGGTAGGCCAATTGCGAAATGCCGCTTTGGGTGGCCGTGCGATAGGGCTGCACCACGAGGTCGGCGGCGCCGAAATAGTAGCGTACGTCGGCTGCGGGAATGTAATCGGAGTGCAGGGTGAGGCGGTTTTCGAGGCCCAGTTCGGCAATGAGCGCGCGGTATTTGTCTTCGTTGCCGTAAAACTCTCCGGCTACAATGAGGTGGAGGTCGAGATGGGCCAAAACCGGCAGTGCGGCGGCCCGCAGGAGCAGGTCCAAACCTTTATAATCGCGGATGAAGCCGAAAAACAGCAGATAGCCTTTGGCCGGGGGCAGGCCGAGCCGGGCGATGGATTCCTGGCGGGAAGCCTGCGCTCCGTAGTTGTCGTAGAGTGGGTGCGGGATGTAGGCCGTTGGTTTATCGGGTTCAAAATCATGCAGTTGCGATTCTACCGAGCGCGACATGGCGATGAAGGCATCGGCAGAGCGGGTAAACCAGCGGGTGAGCAGGCGGTCGCCGGGGTGGTGTTCGTGCGGCACGAGGTTGTCCACCAAGGCCACGATTTTGGTATGCCCGTTGCGGCGAATGAGGCGCAGGATGCTGCCTTTGCAGGGCGCCATGAAGGGCAGCCAGTAGCGCACCAGCACGATGTCGGGGCGTTCGCGGGCCAGCATATTGCCGACGCGGAGCCAGTTGAGCGGGTTGACGGAGTGGATGAGCGGGCGAATGTGCAGGCCGGGCGGAGGCGGATCGGTGGTGAACTGCGTTTTGCCGGGAAACAAAAATTCGGGGTATTGCATCGAAAAAGAAACGATGCGCACCTCGTGGCCTTCCTGCATGAGTTCCTGTGCCAGCCGTTCGGAAGAGGCCGCGATGCCCCCCCGCAGCGGATGAGCCGGCGAGATGATGACAATCTTTTTCATTCCTGCTCTCCGATGCGTTTTTCGATCAGGTATTGGTTGCGTTCGGGCGCGTTGCGAGTGACTAACTCGGCTAGGAAACCAGTGACAAACAACTGTGTACCAATGATAACGATGAGAATTCCGAAATGAAACAGCGGCCTGTCGGCAATGCGATAGGCGTCATAAACGAGCTTGGCGATGCTGAGGGAAAGCAGGATAAAGATGCCCAAAGCGATACAACACATCCCCAAGGTACCGAAAAAGTGCATGGGGCGTTTGCCGAATTTGCCGACGAAAGTAATGGAAAGTAAATCTAAAAAACCATTGATGAAGCGCTCCAAACCGAACTTGGTCACGCCGTATTTGCGGGCCTGATGCTGCACCACTTTTTCGCCGATGTTGGAAAAACCGGCCCACTTGGCCAACAGCGGTACATAGCGGTGCATTTCGCCATACACTTCGATGCTTTTTACCACATCGAGGCGGTAGGCTTTGAGGCCGCAGTTGAAGTCGTGGAGTTCTATTTTGCTGATCCAGCGGGTAATGGAGTTGAAAAACTTGGAGGGCAGCGTTTTGGAAATCGGGTCGTAACGCTTTTGTTTCCAGCCGGATACGAGGTCGTAGCCGCCGTCGGTGATCATGCGATGCAGGTCGGGAATTTCATCGGGGCTGTCTTGCAGGTCGGCATCCATGGTGATGACAACGTTGCCGGCGGCCTGTTCAAAACCGGTTTGCAGGGCGGCGGATTTGCCGTAGTTGCGGCGGAATTTGATGCCCCGCACGGTATCGGGCTGCGCTGCGCATAGCTGTTCGATGACCTGCCAGGAGCGGTCTTTGCTGCCGTCGTCCACAAAAATAATTTCGTAAGACAGGGCATTTTCGAGGCAAACCCTGCGAATCCAGGCTTCCAATTCGGGCAAGGATTCTTCTTCGTTGAACAAAGGCACTATTACGGATACATCCATTTTTATCATTCTTTATAGCTGCGAGCTACGAGTCGCGAGCTACGAGTTTGGTTTTCCAAAAGAAAAAGGATTGATTTTATGATGAGTGAAGGGGTGACTACAGGCTGTGATCTTGATTGAGTCACCCCTTCACTAAACTACTATGCTATGCCTCCCTTTTGATAAACAGCGCAATGATGGCCGAGAGGAAAAAGCCGCCGATGAGGCTCCATAAAAAGCCCACAGCCGAGTTGCGGAATCCCACGCGGAGGTCGTCTGCGCTGATGTTTTCCATTTGTTCCAGCATATCTTCGCTGCCTAATTTTTCAGCCAGCACTTTGGATTGCTCAATCATCATTTCCCGCTGGATTTCAACGAGATTGGTATCCACATAGTTGTAGAGCACATAGTTGAACGCCACATAAACCAAGCTGGCAATGACATACGAACCGAATGCCGGCCGCAGCGCTTCCCGGAAAGGAAATGCACCGCCGGAGGCATCGCGCTCCACCATCGCAGCCTTGACCATTGCAACAATATAGATGATGAGCGAACTCCAGGAAACCCAAGGGCTAAGCATCATCTTCGGGTCTATAAAGTAGAACAGGAGCAGGTACGCTATGGTACCCGCTCCTGCATACAATCCGTGTTTTAAAATGTTGGCGTTCATTTAGTTGGAATACGTGGACGGAGCGTCGCGTTTCATGATGGCAGAAGCGATAAGGGAGTAAATGAGGCCGGAAACCAAGCCGCCGATCAATCCGAATATTGCCATTACGGGAGTGCTGGTGAACATACCGGCCATTTTGGTGGCTTCTTCAATTTGTTCATCGTCCAGGCCCTGGCTTTCAAACTGTTCCTGCATGGCGGTACTCATGGCGTCCTGCATGACATCGCCCATGTAGGTCACCACAAAAATAGCGCCGACCGTAGCCATGACTAAAGCAATCATCATGCCCATGCCAAAGCCGCCGCCAAAGCTGATGAATCCGCCGTTGTGATCGTCGCGATACTGTTTGATGCCCAGCGCCGTAGCTCCAATACCTATCGCCCAGCCCAGCGGCATAAGGGCAAGATTGCCTGCACTGAAACTGCTGGAGTAATCGGACCAGCCCATCACCTGCCACAACATTTGCAGGGCGATGCCGGCCAAGCCGCCTATAAGGCCCCAGCGAAGGGCGAGCGGCCATTTGGAAGCGGGCTTTTGTGCGTTGTAAATAGGATCATCTAGTGTACTCATGGTAGTGTGGTTTTTGATTCAATCCCGAAGATGAGGCGAAAGTATTAAACGACCAAACGTCTTTCTACAAAGCGTCGAATTTTCTGTAATGAGGGCCGGAAATCGTCGCCCAAACGCGCCCTTTGAAGGATTGGCCGATGAGCGGCGAATTGTGCGATTTAGACAAAATATGCTCGCGCTGGAATGTCCACTCGGCATTGGGTTGGAACAGCGTGAGCCAGGCCTGAACGCCCACTTGAACAGAAGGAGCAGGCAGCCCGAAAATCTCCCGCGGGCGGAGGGCCAACCATTTTATCCATTGTTGCGGGCTGAAACGGAGGCCCAGATGCGTGTGCAAAGCGGCGGCGGCCGTTTGCAAACCGATGGCCCCGAAATCGGCGTAAGGAAATTCGCGGTCTTTGGCCTCGGTGTCTAATGGCAGGTGATTGCTGAAAATAAAATCCAGTGTGCCGTCTTCCAAACCTTCGAGGAGCGCCTCGCGGTCGTCTTCGCTGCGGAGGGGAGGCAGCACTTTGAAATTTTCATTAAAATCGCCGAGTACTTCGTCGGTAAACAGCAGGTTGAGCGCCGCTACCGAGGCCGTCACGGGCAGGCCGGCTTTTTTGGCCCGCCGCACCATTTCTACAGCGCCTCGTGTGGAAAGTCCCCACAAATGCAGGCGCGAACCCGTGTATTCCAGCAGGTGCAGATCGCGCTCGGTCATCAGTTGTTCGGCCAAAGCCGGGATGCCGCGCAACCCCAAGCGGGTACTGATCGCGCCTTCGTGCAACTGCCCCCCGCCGGCTATGCCCGCATCGGAGGGGCGATTGACGATGATGCCGTCGAAGGCAGTGGCGTACTGCAAAGCCCTGAGCATGAGGCCGCTGTTGGCAATGGGAGTATGGCCGTCGCCGAAAGCTACCGCGCCGGCTGCCCGCATATCCAGCATTTCGGTGATGTCTTTGCCCTGGCAGTGCATGGAGGCAGCGCCGAGGGGCAGCAACTGAACCGGCAGGCGGCGGTTTTGCGCCATTAAATAGGCGATTTCGGATTTGGAATGGAGTGGCGGATCGGTGTTGGGGGCGCATACCAATGTGGTATAACCTCCTGCCAGTGCTGCCTCACTCAGGCTGTTGAAGTCTTCGCGGTGCTCCAGTCCGGGGTCGCCGCCCTGTGTTCCGAAGTCGAGCCAGCCGGGGCTGCACCAGGCGCCTTTCCCTTCAATGACTTCTGCGCCCGATGCCTGTAAATGCTCGCCGATGGCCTCTATTCGTCCTTCCAAAATGTGGATGTCTGTTGTGTGGCCATTGTGCGGCGAGGCGGGGTCAACGATGGTAGCTTGGCGCAACAGAAGGTTCATGCGGTTGGAAAATTTGCGGCAAAACTACGAAGTAAGGGGCGATAAAAAAATA
>DDUV01000059.1:65925-89544 GCA_002344975.1 Saprospiraceae bacterium UBA2329
TTTATTTTTGCCCCACTACTAAATGTGAAATGTTTTGGGTTCAAGGTTTCGGGTTGGAACGGGTGGCTGCTGGCTACTGGCTTCAAGCCGCAAGACGCGTTTCCCTCGCGCTTAGCACTGCCTACCCCGCGCTACGGCGCGGCCACTGGTTCCGGGTTCCGGGTTGGAACGGGCTGGCTTCAAGCTGCAACCACGCGCCCACTCTACGCTTAGAACTGCACACCGCCCACTGCCTACCGCCTACTGGTTTTCGCGCAGCAGATGACAAAACTTACCGCTGGTGGTGACAAAAGTTTTTTTTGGATTACGAACGTTTGTTCTATTTTCACGCCCTGTAAACGAAAATGCCAATGAAACTGGGAATTTTAAAAGAACAAAATGACAGCCGGGTGGCCATCGTGCCGACACTCCTCGGAAAATTCAAGGACTTGGGTCTGGAAATCTGCATCGAACAAAACGCCGGAGCAAAAGCCTCTTGCGCCGATGAAGAATATACCGCCAACGCTACGGTCTGCTCCCGCAAAGAAGTACTGCAAAACAGCGATATTGTGGTGTGTATCAACGCGCCATCCGACGAAGACCTGGCGCTGTTGCGCCCCGAAACCCTCGTCATTTCTCAGTTCCAATCTTTCATTGACGACAAAGTGGCCCCCAAGCTCAAGGGCATGAACCTGCGCGCTTTTGGTATGGACGTCATTCCGCGCACCACGCTGGCTCAGTCTATGGACGTGCTGTCTTCTATGGCCTCCATTGCCGGCTACAAAGCCGTTTTGGATGCCGCATCCCGCTTGCCCCGCTACCTGCCGATGATGATCACCGCTGCCGGTAGTATCAAACCTGCCAAAGTGCTCATTTTGGGCGCCGGGGTAGCAGGTTTGCAGGCCATTGCCACCGCCCGCCGTTTGGGTGCTACCGTGGAAGTCTTCGATACCCGTGCTGCCGTGAAAGAGGAGGTGCAAAGTTTGGGCGCTCGTTTTGTGGAAGTGGCCGGCGCTAAGGACGAATCTTCTGCCGGCGGTTATGCTGTGGAGCAAAGCGAGGAATTCCTCCAGCGCCAGCGCGCCGAAGTAGCCGACCGCGCTTCCAAAGCCGACATCGTCATCACAACGGCTCAGGTGCGTGGCCGCAAAGCGCCGATTTTGCTCACCCAAGAAACCGTCGAAAAGATGAAACGCGGCTCCGTAGTCGTGGACCTCGCAGCCTCTACCGGCGGCAACTGCGAACTGACGCAGGATCGCCAGGTGATCGTTCACAACGGCGTCACCATCGTGGGCAATTCCGATCTCGCCTCTGAAATGCCGCAGGACGCCAGCTTTCTGTATGGCAACAACCTGCTGAATTTCATGAAGTTATTTGTAAAAAAAGGCGAACTCAATATTGATCTTCAAAACGAGATCATTCGCGGCGCGTACCTTACCGCATGATGCCTCCCGCTATAAAGAATCCTCTTCACTCACCGATAAAACACCGGTAATATGGATGGTTTTATTCAATTTTTTCAGGATTACCTCCTGCTCATTTATCTGCTGATCTTTACGATCATTCTCGGCTTCGAGGTGATTTCCAAAGTGCCCACTGTACTACACACCCCGCTTATGTCGGGCGCCAACGCCATCAGCGGCGTGGTGGTCATTGGCGGTATTTTGTTGGTGCGGCAGTCGGAATCAGAAGATGTGCTTTCCATGGCCCTCGGCATGGTGGCTATTGTTTTGGGCATGATCAATGCCGTGGGTGGGTTCGCCGTTACGGACCGGATGCTGGAAATGTTCAAGAAAAAGAAAAAGTAAGCCATGTACCTCGAATTTATATCACAACTCGGATACCTCATCGGTTCTGTCTGTTTTGTCTGGGGCCTCAAACTGCTCAGTTCGCCCGACACCGCCCGCAGGGGCAACATCATAGCCGCAGTGGGTATGGCAGCCGCCATCATCGCCATTTTGCTGGCGCCAATGGAGCGCGGCGACAACAATTTTGCCCTCATTGCCGGCGGTTTGGTATTGGGCGGCGGCCTCGGACTCTTCATGGCTTACAAAGTCAAAATGACCGGTATGCCGCAAATGGTGTCTATTCTCAATGGTTTGGGCGGCGCTTCGGCAGTGGTGATTGCCACCGTAGAAATGTCGCACTACTATGACGGCTCGCGGCCTATGAGCGACAGCCAACTGCTCATTCCATTGGCCACGCTGCTCATCGGCGGCATCGCCTTTACGGGCAGTTTGCTGGCTTGGTGGAAATTGGAAGAATGGATCAATGACAATGCACTGACGCTTCCTAAGCACAACATTTTCAACCTCTTGCTGCTGGCTGTCATTGTAGCCCTGGGTGTTTGGTTGTTCATACAAGGCCCCGAAGCCAGTTTTGGTCTTGCCATGTTGTTCATGGGACTTTCTCTGCTGTATGGTTTTTCATTCGTCATTCCCATCGGCGGCGCGGATATGCCGGTAGTGATCTCGCTGTTGAACTCCTTCTCCGGGCTTTCAGCGGCGGCGGCGGGCCTTATTTATGGCAATAACTTCATGCTGGTGGGCGGTATTTTGGTGGGTGCATCGGGCACCATCCTCACTCTGTTGATGTGTAATGCCATGAACCGCTCGCTGCTCAACGTGCTGGTGGGCGGTTTTGGCGGCAGCAGCGGCCCGGCCAAAGCGCAACAGGGCGATCTCGTCATCCGCGAGGTGAGCCTCAATGACGCCGCCATCCAACTGTTTTATTCTCAGTCGGTGGTGTTTGTGCCAGGCTACGGTTTGGCGGTGGCGCAGGCCCAGAAAGTGGTGAAAGAAGTGGACGAAATATTGGAAAAAAATGGCGTGGATGTCAAATACGCCATTCACCCGGTGGCAGGCCGTATGCCGGGCCACATGAACGTACTATTGGCGGAAGCCGATGTGCCTTATCCCAAACTCCTCGACCTGGAGGAAGCCAACGACTTCATTGCCAATGCCGATGTCGCCGTCATCATCGGCGCCAACGACGTGGTGAATCCCGCCGCCGAGGACGATCCTTCCAGTCCGATTTACGGCATGCCCGTGTTGCAGGTCTGGAAAGCCAAACACGTCATTGTGCTCAAACGCAGTATGCGCGCCGGTTATGCCGGTATTGATAATATGCTCTTCTTCCACCCGCGCAACAAGATGCTCTTCGGCGATGCCAAAGACACGCTCGGCAAATTGGTGGGCGAACTGAAAGGCTTGTAAACCAATAATATGCGAAAGCTGCTCATCCTCGAAATCGGGGTGGCACAGGTGGCGCTGTATATGCTGCTGTGGTTGTGGAACGAATACAACGCTTCCCTCTTCAGCCTCATATTCGGCGCCATTTTTCTTTTTATTTTCCTCATTTCCATCATTGTAGAGTGGATCGAACCCTCCAAAGTGCCGCGCTGGTACTTCGGTCTCATGGCGGTTTCGGTGGCCGCGCCTATTGTGGCTGCGCTCATTTATGTGGGCATCAACGGCCGGCCGGAGTGGCTGGGCTGAGGTTTTGGGTTGGAACGGCTGCTGGCTACTGGCTACAAGTCGCGGTTCCTCTCGCTTTCGCGTTCATTCGCGTGTTTCGCGAAAAATTCACGTTTTGCCCTCGCATTCGCGAAAATTCGCGCCCTTCGCAGAAATTCGCGTTAAAAAATTCGCGTTTCCTCGCGTTTAGCACCTCGCGCCATAGCGCGCCCACCGCCACCGCCTACCGCCCACTGTTTCCCCTCCTGCAAGCCACCCGACAAAGCGCCCCTTGTTTTGACGCTGAATAATGCTACCTTTGCGCGGCTTTTGCATACAGGCAAAGCCTCACTCGACAAAATGAAACTGAAATTTTTACTTCCGGGTTGCCTCCTGCTTTTCGCCGGCTGGCTGAGCGCCCAAAACGGCATTGTACGCGGCAATGTATTCGACAAAGAAAGCGGAGAACCCATCATTTACGGCACCGTGCGCCTGCTCAATACCAGCCTCGGCGCCAATACCGATGTAGAAGGCTTTTTTGCCATCCCTAATGTACCGCCCGGCAGCTACCAATTAGTGGCTACTTATGTGGGGTATGACAGCGTCGTGGTGGACGTCAGCGTGAAAGCCGGCGGTATTGTTTTTAAAAGCATTTACCTCAACGCAGCCGCTATCGAATTGGGCGGGGTCGAAATATCTGCCCGCAAGGAGCAGGCCCGCGCCGATGTGCAGATTTCCAAAATCACCGTCACTACCAAACAAATCCGATCCCTGCCCTCCACCGGCGGCGAACCCGATATTGCACAATATCTGCCCGTGCTGCCGGGGATCATTTCCTCCGGCGACCAAGGTGGCCAATTGTACATCCGGGGCGGTGCGCCCGTGCAAAACCGCATCCTGTTGGACGGTATGACGATTTACAACCCCTTCCACTCCATCGGCTTTTTCTCGGTGTTTGAAACAGAGGCCATCCGCAGTGTGGACGTACTCACCGGCGGTTTCAATGCCGAGCATGGCGGGCGCATATCGGCCATCGTGGACATCAAAACCCGCGAGGGCAACCGCAAAAATTTCGGCGGCATCGTCTCGGCCAGCCCGTTTCAGGGTAAAGTATTGCTGGAAGGTCCCATCAAAAAACTCAAAGACACCGGCGGCGGCAGCACCTCGTTTTTGCTCACAGGCAAGCATTCCTATCTGGATCAAACCTCCAAAGTGCTGTACAAATACGCCACAGATACCAGTTTCTACTCCTTCGCCGCCGGCGACACCAGTCTGGCAGACGTATTAAAAGACGTAGGACTGCCCTTCAGCTTCACCGATTTGTACGGAAAACTTTCTTTCATCGGCGACAACGGCAGCAAATTGCACCTCTTCGGCTTCAATTTTACAGACCGTTTCAGCCTGCCCAACATAGCCGATCTGGAATGGACCAATACCGGCGGCGGCGCCAATTTTACGCTCATTCCGCCCAATTCCAACATCCTCATTGAGGGTTTGGCAGCAGGCAGCGGCTATCTCATCGGACTCAAAGAAAGCGACGGACGGCCCCGCACCAGCGCCATCAACACTTTTACGGTGAACATGAATTTTACCTCCTTCCATGACAAAGGAGAGGTCAATTATGGGTTTGATTTTACGGGTTTCAACACCGACTTTGCTTTCCGCAATGCGCTCAATATCGGTTTTGCACAAAAAGATTTCAATACTGAAATCGCAGGTTTTATCAAACTCAAACAACAGCTTGGCAACATCGTCTTCGAGCCGGGCCTGAGAATGCAGTATTTCGCTTCCCAATCGGACATGCAGATCGAACCACGCCTCGGCGTCAAGATCAATATCAGCGAGGGGCTGCGGTTCAAATTTGCCGGCGGTCTGTATTCGCAAAACCTCATCAGTACGGTCAACGAGTTGGATGTGGTCAACCTGTTCGTCGGGTTCCTCGCCGGCCCCGAACGGAGCCTGTTCAAACCCGCCTCTACCGAACCCGCCGCCGACCGCCTGCAACATGCCTTCCATGCCATTGCGGGCCTGGAAATTGATCTTGGCAAAAACACAGAACTCAATGTGGAGCCTTACTACAAAGGCTTTACACAACTCATCAGCATCAACCGGAACAAGCTGTCTTCTGCCGATCCCGATTTTGAAACCGAAACAGGCCGGGCTTACGGCATTGATTTTTCGCTGCGCCATGAGGTGAAAGACCTCTACCTGTGGGCTACTTACTCCCTTTCGTATGTGGATCGCGATGACGGGCGGCAACAGTATTTCACGGTGTTCGACCGCCGCCACAATGCCAATTTCCTAGCCACCTACAACTTCGGCAAAAAGCGCCTTTGGGAAGCCGGCCTCCGCTGGAATCTTGGATCGGGATTCCCTTTCACGCGCACACAGGGTTTTTACCAAAATGTCAATTTCCAGGATTTGCTGCTCACCGATGTGCTGACGGGCAACTTTCCGCTGGGTACCATCCTGTCTGAAAAGCGCAACGACGGACGCCTTTCTTATTACCACAGAATGGACATTTCGCTCAAGCGCCGCTTTGAACTGGGCGGCACCAGCAAAATAGATGCTACCCTGAGCGTGACAAATGCCTACAACCGCGAGAATATCTTCTTCGTGGACCGCATCACCAACAACCGAGTCAATCAGTTGCCGATTCTGCCGAGTTTGGCGCTGACGTATTCGTTTTGATGTGAGGGGTACAAAAAAAGCCCGTTTCTCAATGTTGGGAAACGGGCTTTTTTTATTGGAGCGTATTTTCTCAGGCAGTCTTGCTGTTGTCCCTGAAAGCTACCGCAAACAGCAGCAAAATCACCCCGGCGATGGCCGAAGGAATGAGCCAGATGTTTTTCCAGGCATGGCCGCCGTCCACCGCATAAGCGTCTGATACCAAGCCGGCTACCCAGAATCCGATGAGCATGCCCACGCCGTAAGTGGCCAACGTGATGAGGCCCTGCGCCGCGCTTTTGAATTTCTCGCCGGCTTTGGAATCGGTATAAATCTGGCCGGAAACGAAGAAGAAATCATAGCAAATACCGTGCAGCGCAATGCCCAAAAGGAGCATGTACGCATTGCTGCCCGCATCGCCGAACGCAAAGAGCGCGTAGCGAAGTACCCAGGCCAACATGCCCACCAGCAGCGTCTTCTTGATGCCGTAGCGCTTGAAAAACAAAGGCAGAAGCAGCATAAAAATGACTTCCGACGCCTGCCCGATGGTCATTTTGCCGGTGGGATTGCTCATGCCGATTTCAGACAAAAACGGGTTGGCATTTTGATAATAAAAGGCCAGCGGAATGCAGATCAGGATGGAGGAAACAAAGAAGACGGCGTAGTTGCGGTCTTTCAGCAGTTTCAGGGCATCCAAGCCCAGCATCTCGCTCACGCTCAGTTTTTCGCCTTTGGACACTTTGGGAGGCGTGGCCGGCAGGAAGAAACTGAAAATGCCCAATGCCGCCGATGCGATGGAGGCCATGAGGAAGGTGTTTTTCAAAAGTCCCTGTGAAATGCCGTCCTGGCTATCCCACAAAAACAGGTAGCTGATGATGAGTCCTGCTGCAATCCAGCCCACAGTACCCCAAACGCGAATGACGGAAAACTCCTTGGCGGGGTCTTTCATCTGATTGAACGACACAGAGTTGACCAATGCCAGCGTGGGCATGTAAAGTACCATGTAAGCAAAAACGTAGGGATAAAACGCCCCGAAATCGCTGCTGCCATACATGAGGTACATCAGTCCGGCGCCGCAGAGGTGCAGCACGCCGAGGATGCGTTCGGCGTTGAAATATTTGTCGGCAATGAGGCCGATGATGAAGGGGGCGATGATGGCGCCGAAGGATTGGGTGGAAAAAGCGGCTGCGGTTTGCGCGCCGGAAGCGCCGAGGTTGGCTCCCAAAAAGGTGCCGAGGGTAACGAACCAGGCTCCCCAAATAAAAAATTCGAGGAACATCATAACGGATAGTTGCAGGTAGGTGGTTGTTTTCATGAATACAGATTAAAGTTGGTTGTACGGCAGATGGCTGCGCCGTTTGTTTGGCGCTTGCAGGGCAAAGGTATCATTTTTGATGAATTATTGGATTGCCCCTTAAAACTTAACCGACAACTCCAGCACCTGCCCGTTTCGATTGATTTTCAAAACAGTAGCATCTCCTGTATTGAACTTGGACAGGCCGCCCATGTAATCCTGTATGGTTTTGACCTGCACATCGCCTATGCCGATGATGATATCGCCTTTCTGTACGCCGGCAGCCTGAGCCGGTTTGCCGTCGGTGACGCCGTCCACGCGCATACCCTCGCCGTCATACACATAGTCGGGCATCACGCCGAGGCTCACTTTGAAAGAGGATGCGCGGCGGCCCTGCTCTTCGTCTTTGGTTTTGGTGAAAGCCAATTTGCCCTGCCCGTCCAACTGCTCAATGAGGTTCGTCATCAGATTGGTGATACCCAACAGACCTTCGTAGTTGATCTTTTCTGAATCGTCGGCGGGCGTGTGGTAGTCGCTGTGCTGACCGCTGAAGAAATGCAGCACGGGAATATCCTGCAAATAAAAGGAAGTATGATCGGAAGCGCCCATGCCGGAGTCGGTGGTTTTTACAGTGAGGCCGGTACCGCGCGCTGCGGTTTCAAGGGCGGGCTTCCAGGCCGGCGAAGTGCCTGCGCCGTTGACGGCTAATACCTTTTCTTCATTGAGGCGGCCGATCATGTCCATGTTGAGGACGTAATTGGTGCGTTTTTTATCAAAAAACAGGGAGTCGGAGGCGAATATTTTGGAACCGATGAGGCCCAGTTCTTCGGCAGAAAAAGCCACAAAGAGGTAGTTGTTTTTGCGCGCCTTTTTGCTGGTTTTGAGGTGCTGAGCCAATTGAAACAAACCGCCTACGCCGCTGGCATTGTCATCGGCGCCGTTGTGAACGGCCGGCTCGCCTTTGTGCCGCGAACCAAACGCGCCATGCCCCAGGTGATCGTAATGCGCGCCGATGACGACCGTGCTTTGGGCCTTGTTATCAATGTATCCGGCCACGTTGATGCCTTTGCGGGCCTCTCCGCCGGCAGCGTGCGGGTTGGGATTGTATTTGAAATCAAACTGATAAAACCAGGTGCCGTTGCGTCCGGCGGGTTTCAGCCCGATTTGAGCAAAACGGCTTGCAATGTAATCGGAGGCCATGCGTTCGCCGGGCGTACCCGCCTCGCGGCCTTGCAGCAGGTCGGAAGACAGATACACGACGTCCACCTGCAATTGGCGGAGCGCCGCGGCATCGTTTTGGCCGGCAAGAGCGCCGCTTATTAGAAAGAGCAGAAGAAAAGTAAGAGCGTTTTTCATTATGTATGGTATTGTGGTGAATTCTGGATTTCTGATTTCCAATTCCTGATTTCCAATTCCTGATTTCCAATTCCTGATTTCCAATTCCTGATTTCCAATTCCTGATTTCCAATTCCTGATTTCCAATTCCTGATTCCGCCCGCCGATAAACTGCTAAAGCTGCAAAGGACTGATTTTTTCTCAGGATGAAAAACAACCTGCTCTACATGATACATTTTTCGTAGCATTGCACCCTAAAAAACGACACAACCATGACATTTGAAATGCCGCTTTGGGGAGACGCCGGTACCTGGCTGGGCTTGCTTACCCTCACTTTTCTTGAAATCGTACTCGGTATTGACAACATCATCTTCATTTCCATCGCCTCCGAAAAACTGCCCCCTGCCCAACGGCCCCGGGCGGCCAACATCGGTTTGCTGTTGGCCATGGTGATGCGCATCGCTTTGCTGTTCGGGGTTTCCTGGCTCATCGCTATGGAAGAACCCTGGATTCACTTCGATCAAAACTGGATCAAAGCAGGGTTTTCGGGCCAAAGCCTCATCCTCATCGCCGGCGGCCTGTTCCTCCTGTACAAAAGCACCACCGAAATTCGCCACAAACTCGAAGGCCCGGATACCGTGCAGGGACAGAGCGAAGACGGCAAATTGAAAAAGACGCTGAGCAACGTCATTGTGCAGATCACCGTCATCAATATCGTCTTTTCATTCGACTCCATCCTCACCGCAGTGGGCATGACCAATGGCCTCACAGGCGCACTCGTCGTCATGATTATAGCCGTTGTCATTTCGGTACTCATCATGATGCTCTTTGCCGTTCCGGTGGGCAATTTCGTCAATCGCCACCCCACCATTCAGATGCTGGGCCTGGCATTTCTCATTCTCATCGGCTTCATGCTCATTGCCGAGGGCGCGCACCTAGCTCATTTGTCCATCGCGGGTTCCGAGGTAGGCGCCGTACCCAAAGGCTACCTGTATTTTGCCATTTCCTTCTCTTTGTTTGTGGAATTCCTCAACATGCGGCTCCGCAAACAGCACACTCCGGTGCAATTGCATGGAGCACAAAATGCGGAGGAACCGGAAAAGAGATAAACCGCAACGTTAATCAGGCGTTAAAAGCCTTGTGCTTGCACCCGATCTGATCACCAAGCTGCCGTTTATGCTCTCCGGGGGTAATCCCCGCCGTACCACATGCACCCGACAACACATCGCAAAATAGGCTGGGTCAGCGCCGGCTCTATCGTAGTAGCCAACATGGTAGGCACCGGCGCGTTTACCACGCTGGGCTTGCAATTGCAGCACATCCACAGCACCTGGGCTATTTTGTCGCTCTGGGTTTTCGGCGGCGTTATTGCGCTGCTGGGCGCCGTCAGCTACGCCGAGTTGGGCGCGCGCATGCCCCGTTCGGGCGGCGAATACTATTACCTTTCCCAAATTTACCACCCGCTGGCCGGCTATCTCTCCGGCTGGATATCCCTCACCGTAGGTTTTACGGCCTCCATTGCGCTGTCGGCCATGGCCATGGGCGCCTACCTCTCCGAAGTGGTCGGCACAGATGCCCGCTGGATTGCCCTGGCCATCATTGTGTTGGTATCAGGCATACACTCGTTCCATGTCGAGCAGAGCAGCCGTTTTCAAAACATCTTCACCATCCTCAAACTGGCCTTGATGGTCTTTCTGGCGCTGGCTTGTTTCGTCCACTCGGCGCCGATCAACGGCCTGGCATGGAGCGGCCCCTGGCTGTTCGAACTCGGCACAGTGCCCTACGCCGTCGCATTAGTATTTGTGGTGTACGCCTATTCCGGCTGGAATGCGGCGGCCTACATCACCGGCGAGGTACGCCAACCCGCCCGCAATCTGCCCCGCGCTTTGGTGGGTGGCGCATTGTTGGTCAGCGTGTTGTATGTGCTGTTGCAAATGGGCTTCCTCTATCAGGCGGGCCGCGAGGCATTGGCCGGCAAAATAGAAGTGGCCCAGATAGCCGCCGTTTCGGTGTTCGGTGCATCGGGCGGCCAAACCGTCAGCCTGCTCATCGGGCTGCTATTGGTGTCCAGCATCAGCGCTATGGTATGGGTGGGTCCTCGCGTGAGCCGCGCCATGGCCGAAGACTATCCGGTATGGTATTTTTTGGCCCGCGACAACCGCCACGGCGTACCCGTCAATGCCATCTGGTTTCAGGCCGCCGTCAGCATTTTCCTGCTGCTCAGCGGCTCCTTCGAGCAAGTACTCACTTACAGCGGCTTCGTGCTGCACCTCTCCACCACCGCAGCAGTGGCCGGGTTGTTCTTCCTGCGTCGCAAAGACAAAGGTCGTCGCCCGCCTTTTGCCTCCCCGTTCTACCCCTGGGCGCAAATCATCTTCCTCCTTTTCAGCGTCTGGATGCTGGCCTTCCTGCTCTACGACAAGCCCCGCGAAAGCCTCCTCGGCCTGCTCAACCTCGCCATCGGTTCCGTCTCCTATTGGTGGAACAAACGATATGCGCTGCCTCCGGTGAAGGGGAAGTGAGGCGGTATTTTCAGGGCGCCCCACGCCTCTACCTGCCTCCCCGACCCTCCAAAGGAGGGAGCCATCGGGCGGGCGTGGCCGGGCTATCCACTGCATGGCGGCGGCTCGAGGAGAGAGCTAACAGCTCTGCCCATGTTATCAGGCTGTTAGCTCTGCGATGACCGCCGCCATTTCGTTTCTATCCCTGGCGCAACGGGGCAATGACCCCTTGTTAATTAACTATCTTCCTGCATACTATACATTACAAGGCTCGTTCTCGGAGGGAACCAAAACAAACTTCTCAATGAAAAAGCCGCTCCTGATCCTTGCCTTTGCAACCATGTTTTCCGGCAGCCTATCTGCACAATTCAGCCTTGCCCTGCAGGGCGGCATACAACAAAGCAGGTATATTCTGTCCTCTAATGCCCCTTTTTTATTCGACCCCTCACAGGAGCCAACACCTCGAATATTTCAGGGCGGCTATCACATTGGCTTGGTACCGGCTGTTACAATTGCTTCCGGCAAGGCAGAGCTATCTGTTCCTGTGAGTTTTGTGCAGCGACAGTTCCAAATAAGCGAGGTAATAGTCGTTACAGAACCATCTATGGATCGCTTTCAAACCATAGAGTTGAATCCGAGAATAGGCTTTTATCTCACGCCTGATTTTTCCCTTCAAACCGGCGCTTATGTGAGTCATATTCTCCGAGCGTATAATAATATGGGGGATGGCGTCTGGAATAAGGTGCCTGATTGGGCCGCAGAATTCTTATACAATGATGTTGATTTCGGCCTCACCGGCGGCTTAAAGTATGCTGTTCGTCGCTTCTCATTGCACGGCAATGTGCAGTTCGGCCTCATCCCGTTGCTCAATATGCAATTCACCGACGTCAACGGCGAGCCATTGGAAACTACAGGCCGCAACTTGGCTTTCCAGTTGGGGCTGGGCTACACCCTCATTGGTAAAAAGTGATTATAAAAGGTCATCCGGACTGATGCGGGCAGCCTCGCAAATCCAATCTCTGAGTTGTACCTTATTACCCCATATACAGCCGCACATACCTGGCGATGTACTTGCCGATAACATCGAACTCTAAGTTGACCGTATCGCCGGAGCGGATGGCCTTGAAATTGGTGTGCTCATAAGTGTAGGGAATGATGGCCACCGAGAAGGTTTTTTCGGTAGGATTCACCACCGTGAGGCTCACGCCGTTGACGCAAACCGAGCCTTTGTCCACCAACAAATGATCGGGATTGGGCGCATACTCGAAATGGAAGTACCAACTGCCCTCCAGTTCCTCCACGCCGGTGCAGATGCCGGTCGTGTCCACATGGCCCTGCACAATGTGGCCGTCCAAACGCCCGTCGGAGCGCATGGCCCGTTCGAGGTTGAGGGCGTCGCCGGGGCGGAGCCGGCCGAGGTTGCTGCGTTGCAGGGTTTCTTCTATGGCGGTGACGGTGTGCGTGCCCTCGCCCAAAGCGGTGACGGTGAGGCACACGCCGTTGTGCGCAAGGCTTTGATCTACTTTGAGTTGTGAAGAAATATCGGAAGCAATGGTGAAATGTACGTTGCTTCCTTCTTGTTGCATGGCGACTACCCGCCCGGCGGTTTCTATGATGCCTGTGAACATGGTTATTATAGATTTGGCTTGAAGAGTTCCTTGATTCCATAAAGGCTGCAAACAGGGCAGACATTCGGATCGTGGCCGCGCGCCGGGCAGTATTCCCTGCCGAAGAAAATGATTTGCAGGTGCAGTTTGTTCCAGCTTGATTTTGGAAAAAGCTTCTTGAGATCGGCCTCGGTTTGCTCCACATTTTTGCCGCTGCTCAGTCCCCAGCGCCAGGCTAAGCGATGTATGTGCGTGTCCACCGGAAAAGCCGGCACGCCGAATGCCTGCGACATCACCACCGAGGCGGTTTTGTGTCCCACGCCCGGCAGCGCCTCTAAGGCCTCGAAGTTGTCGGGCACCCGGCCATTGTGCTGTTCTATCAGGATTTTCGACAGGTCGGAAATGGCCTGCGATTTGCGCGGCGCCAGCCCGCAGGGCCGTATGATGTCGTGGATGGTTTGCACCGGTAACTGGCTCATTTCCTGCGGATTGTCGGCAAGTGCGAAGAGATGCGGCGTGACTTTATTGACGCGCTCGTCGGTGCATTGGGCAGACAGCAGTACGGCCACGAGCAGGGTGTAGGCGTCTTCGTGTTGCAGTGGAATGGGCGTTTCCGGGTAGAGACGTTCCAATATTGCTGTTATGGCGGCGGCTTTGGCTTTGCGTGTCATCTGAAAAAATGATTGAGCCGCAAAGGTAGGGATTTGTTACATCACGGCCAGGTTCACTTCCTGTATCATGTATGCCTGACAGTGTTGAGCGACGGCATCCAAAAACTCACTTTCTGTAGCCGCTTCAATATTGTAGTTTTTGTCGGAGTACGTTCCGGGAGCCATGATTCTCCTCGGTTTGGCAGTGAAGAAGTCCAAACGATGCACGCGCTTCGGGGTTGCGTGCTGTTCAAAGGGCATGACCTGCACCCAGTACGGCGTCGGTTCGGTATGGCCGGGGAGCAGCCAATGTTGAAAACCGCTTTCGCCCGACATCAGCAGGTAGGCCACAGGGCCGTCAATTTTGAACTCCAGACCCACCAATTTGTCGCCGCTTTTTTCGGCTGTAGGCTGGCGGTAGTCGCCGGAAGTGCCTGTAAACCACTCTTCTTCTGTATAATAATATTCCTCGCGTTTTACTTTTACCTCCGGGTTTTCGGGGTCGGACACCAATTCTTCATAGTAGGAATTTCTGTGCCAGACGGGCCATACTCCGCTCATCTGAATGCCGAGCCTGCGGACAATGACGCGGTACATGTTGTAAATTTTTTCCAGATCAACACCGTACAAACCCAGCACACAGGAGTTGTACTCGCGGTTGACGTGGGCTACGAGGTCTTTTTTAAACACCTGCGCTTCTGAAGTCCAGTTGGTGAGCTGGGTGGGGAGCCTGACATCGTCGGAAGCCTGCCCCAGAAAGCTGACGGAGGCGTTCATTTCCAGCATTTCGATTTCGGTTTTAAGGCCGTTCATGCGCTCTGTAAACTTCGACAAAGCGTTGTATTCCCGCACGCGCTCATGGTCTTTCCAAAATCCGGTTGGGTGGCTCCGGCGATCATCGTCGAGCAGCGACCAGTTGCTGAGCAGTTCCCGGTACAAAAAGCCGTCCTCTACCGCGTAAATCGTTCTTCGCAGGGTAGAAGTGTGGTTGGTGATGTTGGCGTGGTGCAATTCCTCAATGAGCAATTCCAGCGAAAGCGGGTCCGATTCAACCTTTACCGCCGGTCGGTAGCCCTGAGCATCCATATAGACAGATACTTCGAGGTGGTCTGTGGGGTCTTGCTCCGCCAGTGATTTCGACAAGGGCAACAGCAGCATTTCGCGCATGGCCCGTTGCAGGTAACGCGCTCCGTATTGGGGGTCGAACCCGCGGCGGCCTAAGTAATCGGCGACACCCTCGTCAATATGCAGGTTCATGCGCCGGTATCGGATGCCCTCTCGTTGCAGCAACAGTTTCAACTCCCGCTCCACGACGAATCGAATGGCGGCCTCGTCCAATGCGTTGAAAGGGATGATGTCGTCGAAGCGATTGACAAGCTCCGGCCTGAAATACTTTTTCACGGCGTCCTGATAATGCTCGCGCACGTTGGATGCCGACCGGCCCGGCTTCAGTCCGATGGGCTTCGACTTCATTCCTGCCGCCCCGATGTTGGAGGTCATAATGATGATGGCGCTGCAAAAATTGACCAATTTGCCGCTGTTGTCGCTCAAACGGCCTTCGTCCAATATTTGCAAAAGCAGGTCGTAGAAGTCGGGCGATGCCTTTTCAATCTCGTCGAAGAGCAGCACGCAGAAAGGCTCCTTGCGCACGGCGGAAGTGAGCAATCCGTCGGCATCGCCGGCGCCGGTGAGCCGGAACACCGCATCCGGGCCGGAGTACTCGCTCATGTCAAAACGAATCATGCGGTTGCGGTCGCCGAAAACAAGCTCGGCCAGCACTTTGGCCAATTCCGTTTTTCCAACGCCGGTAGGCCCTGCAAACAAAATGGATGCGATGGGCTTGCGCTCTTTAGAGATGCGCGTTTTTAGTTTGACCAACATATCCGTGACGGCAGCGGCGGCGTGCGGTTGCCCGAAAACATTGCTGTTGAAGCGTTCCAGTATTTGATCGGGTTCCAGTGGCAGATCGTCATTCAGCAGCAGGGCAGGTATGCCGCTTTCTTCACAAAACCGCTCTACAATATCCTTGCCGGTGATGCGGCGTTGGCTGGTCTGACTGCCGGTTCGCAAGGGTTCGCGGATGATGCCTTCCAAAAAACGAATCACTTTGCCGGGCATACCGGAGTACGGGTTGAAGCGGGCGTGCAGGGCAATGGCCTCGCGCACAGCGGTTTTGTCGAATTCAATTTTGCGCTCAGCGGACAATTGTTGCACGCTGTTCTGAATGATGCCTTCCAGCACTTTTTCTTTGGGAGGAATGACTTCCACCTTGCTGAAAAAAGAGGAAAAATTGGGGCTGATGAGTTCGATGCGCTGCAACTCCTCCGGGGTACATTCTGCAATGAGCGCTATTTCGCCGCGGCTCAGGTAGTTGCGCAGGAACTCGCCCATGCTCACCTCGTTGCCCACATAGCGCCCCACCTCAAACAGTTCCATCAGGGAGCGCACATACAGCCAGTCGCCGTTGGCATTCAGTTCGCGGCAGAGGTGAGAGAGGTTGTATTGCCAGCCGGTATCGCGGGTGAGTTCTTTGATGAGCCTCGAAGCGGTGGTTTCCCAAAACTGGCCGGCCCGATGCTTGGTTTTCCATTGCCGGGCGGCTTCGGCTACAATGGCGCTTTTGCCGCAACCGCCAGGTCCTGTCAACAGCACACAGCGCCCGAAATTGTTTTGAAAAGCCCGCAAAACCTGCTCCAATTCGTACTCCATACCGAACAACTCTTTGCGCGTGGCGGGCAAGGGCGTGGCGGCGTCGCTCAGCAGTTGCCGGGTGGCATTGGTTTCCTGATTTTCCACTTCGGAGGGGGCCAGCGAGAGCAGCGAAATGTCGGAAGATTCCAACGAAACCTCCTCATACCACAGCGCCGAAACGATGCCCTGCACAGCGCGCAGCCTGCCGGTACGCACAAAATAAACGCGCACGTTGTCGGCCAGACTTTGCAGGAGCAGCTCTTCGCTGTCGGCGGCGGCCTCTACCCCCAATGCCGGAACGATGCCCCACCAGGTGCCGTTTCGGGCGCCGATGAACGCATCCGACTCCATCTCAAAAGCAGGATAAGACACGCCGTCGGACGAGCCTGCAAATGGCGTGGCAATGGCGGTATGCTTCAAATCCTGATACAAACTCATGTCGAGCAATTCGCCGGCCCGGCCTTTGTTCAATACTTCCTGCTGAAAAGAGGCGGCAAACCGCTCTGTCAAAAGGTGTTTTGATTCTCCGAGGCTCACAGAACCAATGTCTGCAACGGGGCGCAAAACATGATCGCCGTGTTTATTGGGAAACTTGAGCCGGAAAATGTGGAAGGGGAGCGAAAAGGCGTAGGACATGGTTAGCGGGCATATTTTTCTTTGAGGCGAGACAGCATCTCGGCAGTCATGGAGGCGAGATCGAATTGCGGCGCCCAACCCCAGTCGTTGCGGGCATCGGCATCGTCAATGCTTTCGGGCCAGGAATCGGCTATGGCTTGCCGGAAATCGGGCTGATAACTGACGCGAAACTCAGGATAGTGCTTTTGAATTTCGGCGGCAATTTCGGCGGGTGTAAAACTCATGCCGGCCAGGTTGTAGCTGGTGCGGAGTTTCACCTTTTCGGCGGGCGCATCCATCAGGCTCAGGGTGGCGCGCACGGCGTCGTCCATATACATCATGGGCAGGCGGGTGCCGGCGCTCAGGAAGCAGGTGAAATCCTCCTTCAAAACGGCCTTGTGATAAATATCCACTGCATAATCGGTGGTGCCGCCGCCGGGCATAGACTGATAGCTGATGATGCCGGGATAGCGCAGCGAGCGTACGTCAACGCCATAGCGCAGGTGGTAATACTGGCTCCACAGTTCGCCGGCCACTTTGCTGATGCCATACACGGTGGTAGGTTCCAGCGGGCCGTGTTGGGGGGTATTCTGCCTTTCGGCAAAAGGGCCAAATGATGCTATGGAGCTGGGAAAGAACACTTTAAGTCTGTATTCCCGCGCCGCTTCCAGCACATTGAATACCCCGCCCATGTTGATTTCCCAGGCCCATTTGGGGTGCTGTTCGCCTTTGGCCGATAAAATAGCCGCCAGATGATACACCTGCCCGATGCCGTATTGCCGAACGATCTCGCCCAGCCGCACGGCATTCAGCACGTCCAAGGTTTCAAAAGGTCCGGCGGGCATCGTTGGTACGGCGGCGAGGTCGGAAGCGATGACCTGATCCTGTCCGTACAAGTCGCGCAAGGCTTGTGTCAGCACGGTTCCGATTTGCCCGTTGGCGCCGATGATGAGAATTTTTTCGTTGTTCATAAGTTGGTTTTAAAGCATAGGGCATTTAAGCGAAACGAATTCCCGATAAGGAACGAAATCGGGAGAGCAGAGACCGTGCAGTGCCCAATCCAAAATGTACTCCATTTTCTATTGTAAATCAGTACGTTACACTGGCTTGGCCACGCGCACCAATTTTCTCAGCAGGTCAAACCAGAAAGGCGCGCCGAATGAAATGAAAATGGCGGTGAGCAACCAATTGGCGATGTTGTAGAGCCAGTCTCCCACGGTAGCAAAGGAAGCCTTCTTACCTATAAGTTGTTGTACGGCATCGCTTTGTTTCAGGTCGTCCTTCAGGTTGGGGTCCACCACAATGATGTTTTTATCATTTTGGGTCACCAGAACGCCCTGACGCACCTGCCCGTTTTCGTCAAAATAGGTGTCGGCGCGTTCGGCCATCCATTTTTCCATATCGCTGTACAATTGGGTGCGCAGGATTTCATCTTTGGAGAGGGTTTTGCCGATCTCCATGAGATTAATGTTAAAACTTGCTGCCAAGGCCAGTCCGATAAAAATAAGAATAAATTGAGCCTGCCTGCGGTACCAGTTGGTAGTGGCATTCATTACCTCGTCGTACCAACGTTTGAGATCAGACAAGCGAGCCTGCACTTTGTCTTCGGCCTGCTCGCCCAGATTGTCTAAATAATCGCGCAGGGGGCCGGGCGGAATGCTTTCTAAATATTCGGGTTTCCACTCCAATCTTTTGAGCACCTCGGCAAAATTTTCGGCAGAGATGAAGGACGGAGGCCCGTCCACTGCCTTGCCGATACCGCCGTAACCGAAAATATAGCGGGTTTTTTCTTCCAGCCAGTCTAAGAAACGGCCATACGCCGAGCTGCTCGAAGGGCGGCATAATTGTTTGAAAGACAAACTTTTGATAAAGGAATTATAAACCTCTCCACGAATGCCTTTGAGGTTGGGTTCCAAAATGTGCTGTATGGTTTTCATCAGCATGACGCCCCGCAGGGAGATGTAATTGGCAATCAACTCCTGTATGGCTGTGGCCAATAGCGTGAACAGCACGAGGATGAAGATGAGGCCTGCTGCAATTTGTAATAGAATCATGGTTTTATGGTTTGACGTTTCAAGAATTTAAGTTTCGGGTTGGAACGGCTGCTGGCTGCAAGCTGCTGGCTACAAGCTGCAAGTCGCGCTTAGCACCCCGCGCCACAGGCGCGGCTACCGCCTACCGAATGAACGCTCTACGCTTCGCACCGCACACCGCCTACTGCCTACCGACTTCCTTCCATTGAGAGAATGCGGCATCGAGGGTGGCAATGAGGTGCGAAAGTTCGTAATACTCTTCCGGCAATAGGTATGTTTTGCCGTTTTTTTCTTCCAGCACCAGACTGCGCACGGCTTTTTTCTGAATGTCGGAATTGACCCAGGACTGCTCGCGGTCTTCGCGGATGAGGTAGCCCCGCAGATTGCTGTACGGAATTTCTTTTTTGCCGATGGAGACGGCAGAAGTGGAAACGGTGACGCGCTGGAACTTGTACGCATTGATGGCGATACCGCCGGCGCTTAACAACGCAATGACTGCCCCGAAAAACAGCAGCATGGAGAAAACGATGCGTCGGTTGCGCTCTATGTTTTTGTTTCGGAGTTGCAGTACCTGTGCAATGACGAGCAAAACTGCGCTCAACAAGGGCAGTGCCATTTCCCGCCAGGGGCTTTTCAAAGGTTCAAAAACTTCGATTATCTGTTCCATGCGTATCTTCGCGCTTATATTTTTTTAAAAATAACCACTCATCATGAAAGCCTGGTACACCATTGCGCTGCTCGTTTTGTCCAACGCATTTATGACCTTGGCCTGGTATGGTCATCTCCGATTCAAAGGTATAAAATGGTTTGAAGAATTGCACATCTTCTGGATCATTCTCATCAGTTGGGGCATTGCGTTTTTTGAATACATGCTTCAGGTGCCGGCCAATCGCATTGGTTTTAAGGAGTATGGCGGGCCGTTTTCGCTCATCGAGTTGAAGGTGATTCAGGAGGTGCTGACGCTGCTGATTTTCATGGCCTTCACGCTCATTTTTTTCAAGACGGAGACTTTCAAATGGAATCACTTGGTGGGTTTTGTGTTTTTGGTGCTGGCGGTGTTTTTTGTTTTTAAGAAGTGGTAGCGCGCGCGTTGCGGCAGGGGCTGTAGCGGTATGCAGCATAGGGCATGGAGCATGGGGCATAGAGAGGGCAGAGGTGGCTATGCTGCATGAAAGCGGAAGACCCGGTGCCCGCATTGGCGGCCTGCCTCCGCCCGTTTTTAGAGAGCAGAGGCAGGCCATACGGGAGCGGGCAGCCGCCCTAAATGATTAAGTCATTGTAAATCAATCCCATTTCACATCGCGGCCGGGCGTGTAGGGTGCGCCGGCTTTTTCCAATTTTTCTTCCAATATCCGCAGGTCGTTGTTGCGCACGCTGCGAATTTGCTCCAACAGCGGTTTAAACTCCTCGTCGGCAATGCGCAAGGCATCGCGTTGGGTTTGCGTGGGCGCCGAAGTGCTGCCCCACATTTCGCCGGTGAGCCAGCCTATGCGGGAGGCTACCGTGAAAGGATCGTCTTTGTCCAAAGTAGCGGCAATATTGTCGCCGTACATGGTCTTGCGGATGGCATAGAGCTTGGCTTCGATGGCTTTGAAGTCATTGACCAACTCGGACTTGGGCGCACCCACCGAGAAGATGGCTTTGCGGATGTGCTGCATGCGGTTGTTGATTTCGCCGAGCATACTGCCTGCGCCGGAAACGACGCGTTGCAGGTCTTGAGCCTGGCGCTGGAAGGCCACGAGTTCGGCGCGATCGGCTGCGGGCAGGGTGACGCCGCCGAGGCTGTTGAGGCGGAAGCGCTGCGGGGCTGCGAGTTCGCGCAGTTGGCCATTGATGCTTTGCGACAGTGAAACGGTGTATTCGCCGGGCATGGCAAGTACGCCTTCATCGAGGTTGGCAAAGGGGTTGTCGAAGGCCGGCCCCTGAAGCCGCACCGGGTTGATGCTGGGGAAGCGGCCATCCCAATGGATGCGGTGGAGGCCCTTGCTGATGCCGGTTTTGAGTTCGCGCACGATGCTGCCCGACAGGTCGCGGATGGTGAAGAGCAGGTAAGGCTCTTCTTCGCGGGTCTCTGCTTCGAGTTCTTCGTAGGTAGGATAGCGGATCGGTTCGCCTTTTTTGATCTTTTCTTTTTCGTCCTCCTGACGCTTTTGTTTGAGCGTTTTCACCTCATCTTTAACGAAATAGGTGAAGGCTGCACCCACCGGCGGGTTGGGCGCCGTGAAGTAGGCGTGCCCCTGGAATGCCTTGCCGCGCAGGCCCAGCGGGTAGCTCTCGTGATACACCAAGCCGTCTTTGATGGGGAAGATTTTGGCCTCGGCGGCGAGCATGTCTTTTTTCACCTGACGCAGGGCGGAGTAGTCGTCGAGTACCAAAAAGCCGCGCCCGAAAGTGCCCAGCACCAAGTCGTTTTCGCGCTTTTGGATGGTGATGTCGCGCACGGCGACGGTGGGCAGGCCGGCCTTGAGGGCTTTCCAATAGTTGCCGCCGTCGGGTGTGAAGAAGCAGCCGAACTCGGTACCCACAAACAGCAGATCTTTGTCAACGTGGTCTTCGGCGATGGAATAAACGGAGCCGCGTTCGGGCAGGTTGTTGCTCATGGCCTTCCAGGTGCGTCCGCGGTCGGAACTTTTGTAAAAATAGGGTTTGAAATCGCCGTATTTGTGGTGATTGAAGGCGGCATACACCACGTTGCGGTCGTGCTGAGAGGCCAGCAGGTAGTTGACATAGGTGCGTTCGGGCACACCGGGAATGGCATTGCAGTCCACTTTTGTCCAGTTGGCGCCGCCGTCTTCGGAGATGTGGATGAGGCCATCGTCGGAGCCGACGTATAGCAGATTGGCATCCATCGGGCTTTCGTGGAAGGCCACGAGGTTGCCGTACAGCGAGGTGCTGGCGTTTTTGGCCACGGCGTCCATGCTTTGGATACGGCCCATGACGGGCAGGGTGTTGCGGTCCAATTGTCGGGTGAGGTCGGGGCTGATGGCTTTCCACGAATTGCCCTGATCGTCGCTGCGGAACACCTTGTTGGCCGCAAAATAGAGCCGCTTGTCCACATGCGCGGAGGTCATCAGAGGTGAATCCCAGTTCCAGCGGAGTTCGGGTTCGCCTTTGCCGGGCTTGGGTTGTATGCCGGTGGCCTCTCCGCTTTCGCGGTCATAGCGCACTAGTACGCCGTGCTGTGCCTGCGCATACACGATGTTGGGATTTTTGGGGTCAATGGCCGATTCGAAGCCGTCGCCGCCGTTGGTTACAAACCAGTCTTCGTTGACGATGCCGTGTGCGCTGCGGGTGCGGGAAGGCCCGCCGAGACTGAAGTTGTCTTGCGTGCCGCCATAGATGTAGTAGAATGGCGAGGAGTTGTCAACGGCTACTTTATAAAATTGCGTGACGGGCAGGTTGGCTTTGAATACCCAGGTTTTGGCCGCGTCAAAAGACTCGTAAATGCCGCCGTCGCAGCCCACGAGGTAGTAGTTGGGGTCTTTGGGATCAATCCACATTGAGTGATTGTCAACGTGCTTGAACTCTTCGCCCATCATTTGGAAACTCTTGCCGCCATCGTTGCTGATTTGAATCCAAACGTCCATAGAGTAAACCACGTCGGGGTTGTGCGGATGCACCACGATTTCGGAGTAGTAATTGCCCGAAGTGCTGTGCCCGCCGCGTTTTTCCCAGCTTGCGCCGCGATTGGTGCTGCGATAAAAACCGCCTTTGCCCTGTGCCGCCTCCACGATGGCGTAGATGACTTCCGGGTCGGAAGGGGCCATGGCGAGGCCGATGCGACCGATGTCCACCGTAGGCAGTCCGGTGTTGATCTTTTCCCAGGTTTGGCCGGCATCTTTCGACTTGTACATGCCGCTTCCGGGGCCGCCGCCGACATAAGTGAAGACATGGCGGCGCCGCTGATAGGCTGCCGCGTAGAGTACATCGGGGTTGCGCGGGTCCATGAGCAGGTCGGTCGCGCCGGTGTGTTCGTCAACGGTGAGCACGGCTTTCCAGGTTTTGCCGCCATCGGTGGTTTTATACACGCCGCGTTCGCCGCCTTCTTTCCAGAGCGGGCCGATGGCAGCCACATAAACGACGTCAGAATTGCGCGGGTCCACGATGATTTTGCCGATGTGTTCGGAAGTTTTCAGGCCCATATTTTTCCAGGACTTGCCGCCGTCTTCCGACTTATACACGCCGTCGCCGTATGCCACCGAGCGCTGGTTGTTGTTTTCGCCGGTACCCACCCAAACAACGTTGGGGTTATTGGGATCGAGCGTGACGCAGCCGATGGAGTAGGAGCCTTGCGCATCGAAAATGGGTTCGTAGGTAGTACCCGCATTTTCGGTTTTCCAAACGCCGCCCGAAGCCACTGCCACATAATAAACACTGCGGCTGCCGGGGTGTACGGCAATGTCGGCAATACGGCCGGAGGTAATGGCCGGTCCGACGTTTCGGAATTTGAGTCCGCCGAGCGAAACTTTGTCTAAGAAGTGTTCCGGTTTCACCTCTTTGGCGGGTGCCGGAGGCGGTGTTTTCTTCTGTCCGTACAGTGCGGAGGCAGAAAGGAGCAGGCAGAGCGCCCACAGGATGTTGTTGAGTGATTTCATTGGAAAGGAATGTTGTGAAAAGAGGTCGTAAAAGTAGGGAAAACTGTGGAATAGTTGGGTTTTGGGTTCAATGTTTTGGGTTTAAGGTTTTGGGTTTAAGGTTGCGGGTTCGAGGTTTCGGGTTTCATCCGCCGTAGCCTTGGCGAAGGCGGGGTTGGAACGGCTGCCGGAATAAAGTGTTCATTTTCTTTAGGCCA
>DDUV01000059.1:89785-122248 GCA_002344975.1 Saprospiraceae bacterium UBA2329
TTTACTTATCTAATCCTTTGGCGAAAATGATCACTTTATTTTTTTATCGCCCCTTATGTATTCTTTGACGAACTTCGCAGCTTCTAATCAAAAGCGCCGAAACATTATGAACGGATTGGAATTGGAATGGCAGGGACTGAACGAAACCCTCCGCATCACGATAGAGAAGAAAAACCTGCTGCAAAAGGAACTGGCTCTGGCCTTTGATCCAAATATGAAATTCATGCTGGAAAAGCAGGTGCAGCAATTGGAAACCGACATCGCCGGGCTGCGCGACAAAATGGCCAAACTCGAAGCGCAAAGGCAGCCTGCCGCCCCAACGCCTGCTGCTCCCGGCACTCCAACTCCAACGCCTGCGGCAAGCGGCAAAAAAATCTTCTTTTCCTACTCCAAACACGACCGGCAGTACTTGGATGAGTTGCTCCGTCAGCTTTCCGGGCTGCGTCGGCAGGGCAAAATACAACCCTGGAACGACCTCGATATCTTGCCCGGCGAAGAGTGGGATGCCAAAATCAAACACGAACTGCAAACCGCCGACATCATCATGCTTTTCCTCAGTCCCGACTTTTTGAATACCGACTACATCTGGGATGTTGAAATCACTGCCGCCATGGCCCGCCACGAACAGGGTACGGCGGTGGTCATACCCGTGGCGGTGCGCCCCTGCGACTGGAGTGGCCTGCCCTTCAGCAAGCTCAATGCGCTGCCTTCCAAAGCCAAACCGGTGACTTCCTACACGAACCGCGACGAGGCCTGGTTAGAGGTGGTGCAGGGAGTGAAACGGGTGGTGTGAGGGGAGGGAAACAATTACAGTTTTTATCGGTTTTTTGTTAAGGGACGATAAAAAAATAAAGTGGTCATTTTCGCCAACGGCTTCCCAATCAAAAAGAAAGCAACGATATGTCAATAACGATTGAAATCAGACCTACGCTGGAACAACGCCTCCGGGAGAAAGCAAAGGACCGGGGTGTGGACATTGACGATATTATAGAACAAGTGTTGGAAAACTGGTCGGAAAATGCACAGGAAGAATCCCAGGAAACCGAAACCAGCTTGCTCAAAAAAATCAATCATACCGGCTTCTCACAGTCCTTTTGGTCGGAGTATCATTCATTAATACGAAAACGTCAGGAGGAAACAATTGACGAAACAGAATTGAATCGCCTGATCGAAATGTCGGATATGCTCGAAAAAGCTAATGTTCAAAGGCTTCAAAACGCCATTGAGCTTGCTAAACTGCGACAAGTTCCTGTTCAGGAGGTACTTCGACAATTGCAGATTCCAACCTTAGGAAATGAATGATCGTATCAGGCAACTCGTCAGAGATAGGGCCGGTAACCGTTGTGAGTATTGCCTGTGCCCTGCTTCCTTTTCGCCTGGACCATTTTCAGTAGAACATATTATACCCAAATCAAAAGGAGGAGCAGATGCTCTTGATAATCTTGCCTTTGCTTGTCAGGGATGTAATGGCAGGAAATACAATCATATATTTGCCGAGGACCCCATAACCGGCCTGCAAACACGACTGTTTCACCCCAGGTCAGATCAATGGAATATACACTTTGAATGGGATGAAACTCAATCAGTAATCATCGCAATTTCCGCTATTGGCAGAGCATCCGTGAGTAAATTACAACTCAACAGAACAGAAGTAGTCAATCTCCGCTTGTTACTCCACCTCAACCAGCTTTAAGCCCTTTCTTTATTCCCGGTGATTTTCGTCACAGCCAGCGTAGCAACACTGCCCTACCTTTGCACTCGCCAAAGATGAGCAAGCATTTAGGCTCATTGAGGCGGCATATTTTTTCACCGTTCAATCTAATATCAATGGATAGCAATATGGAATTGAAGCCCATGCCCCGCATCGGCGATCAGGCTCCTGATTTTGAAGCGATGACTACCACCGGTCAGTTGAAGTTCTCGCAATTCAATAAAGACAGTTGGGTCATCATGTTTTCACACCCGGCCGACTTCACGCCGGTGTGTACCACCGAGTTGTCGGCTTTTGCCAATGACAAAGACTTTTTCCAAAAACACCATACCAAGCTCATCGGTCTGAGCATAGACAGCATCCACTCGCATGTGGCCTGGGTGCAAAATGTGCGCGAAAAAACCGGCGTGTATATGGATTTTCCCATCATCGCCGACTTGGACATGAAGGTGGCGCACCTCTATGGTATGCTGCATCCGGGCGCCAGCTCTACGGCTGCGGTTCGCGCGGTATTTTTCATTGATCCTCAAGGCGTTATTCGCCTCATCATGTACTATCCGCTGAATGTGGGCCGCAATATGGAGGAAATCAAGCGGGTATTGGTGGCGCTGCAAACTGCCGATCAGTATTCTTGCGCTATGCCGGTAAACTGGACGCCGGGCGAAAAAGTAATCGTTCCGCCGCCGAAAACGCTGGAGGAATTGGACGCTCGCTTGGCCAACTCCGAATATGAAAAGATTGATTTCTATTTGGCTAAGAAGTCCTTGTAATACAGGGCTTTGAACGCATGTTTTTCGGAAAACCGGATTTCAGCAATGGAATCCGGTTTTTTGTTTTTGAAGGATCGCGTTGCAGCAGGGACTGAAGCGGTACCGTTGGCGCTCGGTAGCGTGAGAGACAAAACCCGTGCTACCGAGCGCCAACGGTAAGAGCGGAAGGCCCGGCGCCCGCAGCAGGTATAGAGCTGTTAGCTTTGGCGGGCCATTGCGGAGATAAAGCTAACAGCTCTTTCGCCAGAGCGGGCGGCTGCCAAAAATCAGGATTTGCCCAAGCCCGCCTTATACACTTCGAGGCACCGTTCGCGGGCCATTTTGTGCTCTACGATGGGCTGCGGGTAACGTGAGGTGCCGTATTCGGGTATCCAGCGGCGGATGTAAACGAGGTCGGGGTCGAATTTTTCCTGTTGGGCAGTGGGATTGAAAACCCGGAAATAGGGCGCTGCATCGGTGCCGCAGCCGGCAGCCCATTGCCAGCCTCCGCTGTTGGAAGCCAGGTCGAAATCGAGCAGTTTTTGGGCAAACCAGGCCTCGCCGAGCCGCCAGTCTATGAGCAGGTGTTTGGTGAGAAAACTGGCCGTGACCATGCGCACGCGATTGTGCATGTAGCCGGTGGAGGCCAGTTCGCGCATGCCGGCGTCCACGAGCGGATAGCCCGTGAGGCCGTCGCGCCAACGTTGCAAGCCGGTTTCGTCTTGTCGCCACTCAATGTGTTCATATTCAGGGCGAAAGGCGCGGTCGGCAACGTGAGGGAAATTAGATAAAATCATGGCGTAAAAATCGCGCCATATCAGTTCGTTGAGGTAGGTGTCGTTGAGCGAGAGGGCATGGCGGGCTTTTTCGCGGATGCTGATGGTGCCGAACCGAAAATGCACGCCGAGCCGGGAAGTGCCGGCGATGCCGGGAATGTCGCGGGTTTTGTCGTAGTTGCGAATGATGCTGCGGGCCACTTCGGCGGATGGGAAGGGCAAGCCGGCGCGTTCAAAACCGAGTGATTCCAAAGAGGGTAGGGGAGCGGGAGGCAGGGAAGCAAAGCGATGGAAATACTGCTCGTTGGGGTAGCTTTTGAGGTAAAAGGAGGCGCCGGCATCGCCCGGCTGTCCGGTACGGGAGAGCAATGTGGCACGCCATTTGCGGCTGTACGGGGTGAAAATGGTGTAGGGCAGCCCGTCGTCTTTGACCACTTCCTGTCGCTCAAAGATGACGTGGTCTTTATAGGTATGGAGCGGGATTTGTCGTTCTGCGAGCAGTCGGCGCACTTCTTCGTCGCGTTGCAGGGCGTAGGGTTCGTAGTCGTGGTTGGTATAAACGGCGCCGACGGGCAGCTCGTCCAACAGGCGTTTCCACACCTCCGCCGGACTACCATGCTCGACGCGGATGGTGCTGCCGAGTGCCTCTAACTGGCTGTGCAACTGTGTGACATGCTGATGAATGAACTCTACGCGGGCATCTTTTTTGTCGGAGAGGTCGTCCAGAATATGGGCATCGAAAATGAACAGGGGCAGCACGGGCAGATCGCCTTTGAGGGCATGGTAGAGGCCGGCGTTGTCGTGCAGGCGGAGATCGCGGCGGTGCCAGAAGATGGCGATTGGTCGCATGTCGGTTGGATGTTTGGGGGTGAAACAGATGGGCGGGGGGAATGTTTTGGGGGGAAATTTAGAAACAGCGAACTTTTACAACGAGTTTAAAACGAATGTAATTTACCTTCGCCCCGACAAACCAAACGGACCATGAAACAACTTATTTTTTCTTTTGCGACTGCGGCTGTTCTGTTGCTGGGCGCCTGTGGCAAACCGGGCGACTCTGCCGGAGTGCCGGAATCGCTGCGCACTTTCGTGCAAAATGCCAACGGCCAACAGGCTATGGATACCTTAGTGACGCTGTTGCGTGAAAACGCCGGCCCTGCGCCCGAATTGGCTACCCTGCTGGCGATGGTGATGGAAGGCAAAATGCAGGACACCCTCGCGGCGCTGTCTGTGTATCAGGCCATTGTGCAGGCTTATCCCGACAACAAGTTCGGCAAAACGGCCTCTGAACGCATCCCGAAAGGCACGCCGGCTTTGGACGAACGCATAGAGGCCATGCAGAGCAAAATGTTCGATCCTCTGAAAATGATGGCCGACCCTGCGGTGGTGGGTACTTACCTACACTCCTGTATGGCGCGGGTGCTGCTCCTGCCCAAAGACGCCAAAAGTGCCTCCATGTTGAACAAGGCCGCTGAAAATGCCTATTACACTCAGCAGTACCCAAAGTCGCTGTACCTATACGAATGGTTGGAAGCGGCATATCCCGACGACGACAAGGCGGCTCAGGCGCTGTTCATGCGGGCCTTTATTTACGATAATGACTTGAAACAGTACGACTTGGCCAAGCCGCTGTACGAGCTGTTTTTGCAAAAATACCCCAAGGATGATTTCGCCGACGACGCGCAGGTGCTGCTCAAAAACCTGGGAAAAAGCCCGGAAGAGATGATTCAGGAGTTGCAGTAAGCAGTAGGCGGTAGGCGGTGGGCAGTGCAAGCGTAGAGGGTTCAGTAGGCGGTAGGCGGTGCAAGCGTAAGGTGTACCGCCTACTGCCAACCGCCCACCGCCTACTTAATCACCACTTCTTTCTTATCAAAAGGCGACAAAGCCATGCCGCGCACTTTGGCTTCGGCTTCCACGCGATAAATGGATTTGGCATTGCGGGAGAGTTGGGCGGCCTTGGCGATGCCTTTGAAAAGGAAATTCTTGCTGCCGAAAGCCTCCACCTCTGATTTGACCAACTGGAACGGCAGCGAAAAATCGAGTTCTACCACTTCATTTTCAGGCACTTCGATGTCTTGTACGAGGTCAATTTCAGCCAATTGGTATTCATCTATCAACTTGCTGTCTCCGCGGCCGCGCGAGTAACGCTCTATCAGTTTTACCTTTACGGAAGTGACCGTTTGCGTGTGCATGGTCTGAAAGCGGAGGATGCCCTCGATGGCGCCTTCTGTTTCCCGAACCAACTCAGGCAGAACGAGTTCTACTTTGACGCCCTCAATGCCGAGCCAGGTTTTTACTTTTCCAAACATGATTGTTTTTTTTGAAATGGTTCAGACCATGCGTTTGTGCCAGCTTTCGCCCAGCGGTTTGACGAAGCCCCGGTCGAAGTCGCCTTTATTGCTTACCAATGTGTCGAACACCGGCGTAGCGTCGTTGATGCGGCCCTCGGCGTAAAGTCGGGCGAAATCTTCGCGGGAAACCGTTTGGACTTCTTCGCCTTCCAAATAGCTGAATACCATTCTATTGAAAAGATCGGTATGATGCGCAGCCTGAAGATTTTTTAAAAAATTGACCGAGGAGTCAATCGAACAACCACCGGCGCTCACCTGACTTTCATCAGCCATCAGTACGATAAAACGATTGTGCAAAACCTCGCCGGTGGCCTTCATTTGCACCTGATGGCTGACCCAGCGCGTAGCAAATTGTTGCAATTGCTCGCGGATGACGGGCACCTCCGCGTCGCTGAAGGGGCGGGCCGATTGGTAAATCCAGAGGCGGGATGTATCGGGAAAATGTACGTTCATGCTGACGACGTTTTTTTGACAACAAACAGACCGAAGCCGCGAATGGTTGGCGGGGCCGAATCAAGCCTTATATTTGCGCCCCATATTTCTCGACCAATGAATGCCCAATTGATTGCCCAACGGCTGAATCTGCCGATTAAAAAAATAGAAAATACCCTCTCCTTGCTGGCCGAGGGCGCTACCATTCCTTTTATAGCCCGCTACCGAAAAGAAGCCACCGGTTCTTTGGATGAAGTGGATATTGCTGAAATTCAGCGCGAAAACCGCAGCATCGAAGAAATGGAGAAGCGCCGCGAAAGCATCCTGCACTCCATTGAGGAGCAGGGAAAACTCAGCGAGGAATTGCGCCGCCGCATCGAAAACGCAGTTGACCTGAATGAGTTGGAAGACCTCTACCTGCCGTACAAACGCAAGCGAAAAACCCGCGCTTCTGTTGCAAGAGAAAAAGGTTTGGAACCACTCGCGCAGGCCATTTTCGCTCAAAACAACGACCGGTTGGAATCTTTGGCGGCCCCCTTCCTCAACGATCAGGTACCCGACGTAGAGGAAGCCCTGCAAGGCGCCCGCGACATCATAGCCGAGTGGATCAACGAGGACGAACGCGCCCGCCAAAGCACCCGCAGCGCCTTCCATCGCGAGGCGGTCATTTACAGTAAGGTGGCCAAAGGCAAAGAGACCGAGGGCGACAAATACCGCGACTACTTCGACTGGAGTGAGCCACTCAAAAAATGCCCCTCGCACAGGCTGTTGGCCATGCGGCGCGGCGAAGAGGAAGGTATTCTCCGGCTCATTATCAAGCCTGATGAGGAGGTGTTGCTGGGCCGTTTGGAACGCCATTTTGTAAAAGGCTCCGGCCCTGCCGCGCAGCAGGTAAAGAGCGCATTGACAGATAGTTATGATAGATTACTGGCGCCGTCCATTGAAACGGAATTCCGGCAGTCGTCGAAAGAGCGCGCCGACAAAGAGGCCATTGAAGTGTTTGCCGTCAACCTGCGTCAATTGCTGTTGGCTGCGCCATTGGGCGAACGCCGCATCATGGGCATAGACCCCGGTTTTCGCACGGGCTGCAAGGTGGTTTGTTTGGATGCATCGGGCAACCTGCTGCACAACGACACCGTCTATCCGCACCCGCCGCAATCGGATGTGTGGATGGCGAAAAACATACTTCAGTCGCTGATAGATCGCTTTGAAACAGAGGCGATTGCAGTAGGAAATGGCACCGCCGGCAGAGAAACGATGGACGTGCTGATGAGCATGGATTTTGGGCGTCCGGTTCAAATATTCATGGTCAATGAGGCGGGGGCTTCCATTTATTCGGCATCGGAGGCCGGGCGCGAGGAGTTTCCTACGCAAGACATTACCGTGCGTGGCGCGGTGTCCATCGGGCGCCGTTTGATGGACCCCTTGGCCGAGTTGGTAAAAATTGACCCGAAATCCATCGGCGTCGGCCAGTATCAGCACGATGTGAGCCAGCCTTTGCTCAAAGAAATGCTGGATCAGGTGGTGGAAAGCTGCGTCAACAGCGTCGGCATTCAACTCAACACTGCCAGCAAACACCTGCTCACACACGTCTCTGGCCTTGGTCCGGTACTCGCCCAAAACATTGTGGAATACCGTCGCGAGAACGGCCCCTTCCGCTCCCGGAAAGAACTGCGAAAAGTGCCTCGCCTCGGCGATAAAGCCTTTGAACAATGCGCCGGCTTCCTCCGAATCCGCGAGGGAGAACACCTGCTCGACAACACCGCCGTACACCCCGAAAGCTACCCCGTAGTAGAGCGCATGGCCAAAGACCTGCATTGCACGGTGGACGCGCTGGCGCAGCAGCCGGAACTGAGGCAAAAGATTGATTTACAAAAGTATGTGAGTGATAAAGTCGGCCTCCCCACCCTTCAGGACATTCTCAAGGAATTGGCCAAACCCGGCCTCGACCCGCGTGGCCAGGCCCGCGCTTTCGAGTTCGACCGCAGCATCAAAAGTATTGATGACCTGCGCATCGGCATGGTGCTGCCGGGCATCGTGAACAACATCACCAATTTCGGGGCTTTTGTGGACATCGGCATCAAAAACAGCGGCTTGGTGCATGTGTCCCAATTGGCCAACCGCTTTGTGAAAAATCCCGCTGAAGTGGTCAGCCTGCATCAGGAAGTAATGGCCAAAGTGATAGACATAGACTTGGCCAGAGGGCGGGTGCAACTATCGCTCAAGGAAGTATGATTTTACCTTTAAGACCGCGTGGCGCTGGGCGGGTCCCTTACTCCCATTTCAGATTGCCGAGGCTCTCTTTAATATCCCCCAATTTTCCACTGGCGGCAATAAATCCCTGCGGGTCTATCAGGAAGTAGGTAGGATAACTGCGAACCTCATAGCTATTGATGATCGGCTCAGCTTTAGCAAGCGCCTCGGCTATACTTACAAACATATTGAACCAGGGCAGCTTGTTTTTTTCAATATAATTGGCCACATGTTCAGGGCTTTTGTCGGCGGCAACGCCAATGAAACGAACGCCCTTATCCGCATACTTTTCAAAAAGTTGTTTCAGTGCAGGATGATCCCTTTTGCAGGGGCCGCACCATGTCCCCCAGAAAAACAGCACCGTATAAGCGGGCCCTTTAGAGGGGATTTCCAATGTCTGGCCGCTCACAATGTCTTGCCCGGTAACAGGGGGCGCCGCTTTTTTTGAAGACACATAGTCATGAAGGATTTGGGCGTACAAGGTTTGCGCAATAAAGTCAACCGAATCAAAGCGGATGTATGTATTTCCTACATTGACCGGCTGTCCGAATTCCGCGTCAATGGAATTGACCGTAGTATCTCGGAATCTCCCGTAAGGGTAAATGCTCAGCCTGTTCCGACCGGGTCTGGATGGCTGCGAAAATGCCTCGGCTATTCTGAGTGTATATTTTTCGTGGCCCACCTGAAACGTGCCGGTATAGTATTCATTGGTGGTAATGGAAATGCGTATGTCTTCGCTGAGCTTATTTTGCGGAGGCGGGATCATGTTCATCAGCGGCTTGATGCGGGCTGTTTTTTGTCGGGGTATGATGCGCCCCTGATATAAAACCTCATAGTTGAGCATAATGAAAGGCGAGCCGGTGTAAGAAGACATGCGGTCTTCAAAAGTCATGGCTGTATCCACGTCAATCAGTACATCGTCACTGAGGTCGTGGTTGTTGTTGGCATCTACAATGACCAATTTGCGCCCATTTCGCAAGGCCGATATGGCGTAGATATTGTTTTTTATGTCTCGTTCCGTATAGTCTTTTTCTTTGATTCCCAATGTGTTGACATCGCCGGAATAATCGTAAACGGTTCCGTTGGGGTAATAGTCGAAACTGATGCCCCGCTTGATTTCTTCATAAAGAAATTGTCTTACCGACATGGGGCAAACCCAGTACATGATGGTATCGGCATCGGTCGGCAGCCCCTGAAGCGGCGTGGTGTGGATGTAGTGCCAAAAAGCGCTGTGGGCCGAATATTCATCAGGCTCCTCCAAACATTTGCTCAATGGTATGGTAAATGTCTGGCCGGATACAGCGGATACATGGATAACAAGGGCTAAGACCATCAGCAGCAGTTTGTTCATAGGATGAAAGGTTTAAGTGATGAAGGAAAAATTGATGGGGGCGGCTGTTTCCGCGCCGCGGGTAAAAACCGGGCCGGGGTCTTGTTTATTGCGTCGGTTGCTAATCCTTTGGAGGCGCATTGCCCCGGTTGCGAAGCCTTTCAGTATCCATTTTTTTCTCACCCCGCAAATCTGAAGCCGAGGAATCTGCGTTTGATTTCCATAACCTTTATATCATGGCAAAAAGCAAACTCACCGAACTGAAAAAATACCTCGCCGAGTTGGACGAGGAAGGGCTGCGCAAAGAACTGCTCAAGCTGTTCAACAAACTGCCGCAAGTGCAGGAATATTACGCCAGGAACTCATGGGCGAAAAGGAGCGGAAGGCTATATTAGATTCGTACAAGAAAAAGATTTATGTCCAGTTCTGGACGCGAGGCGGTATGCCCAAGAATCCGAGCAATGCAGAAATACGCCGCATTATCGGGGATTTTGAAAAAATATCTGTTTTCCCCCACGAACTGGCGGATTTGTTGATCTATCGCGTAGAAGTGGCAACGGAGTTTGCCGATTCCTTTGGAGGGCTACCGGAAAGCGACTACAAACCGTCCGTCAACGCTTTTGAAAAAGCATTGAAGATCATCGCAGAGAATAGGTTAGAATCGTACTTCAAGGCGCGGTGTGAAAAATTGTTCCAATACAGGAACTTAGACTGGTGGTACATCGAGAGTTTGATGGATATTTACCGCGATATTTTGGGGAAGTGAAGCAGGATACGGGCATGAGTTGCCTGCTGGAGAGATACGAAACCGCAATCTTCGCCCTGCCCCGAGTACGTTTACGAATCCTTTCGGAGGCTTCGCAAACGTACCACCGAGATTACGCTCGTTATCGAATTTTGCACGACAGGACGCTTTGGCATTTATGATAGGGGCTGTGGGAGAAGCCGTTTCACTCCCGCCATTCCAAAAATCTCCGCACCTGTTCCCGCGCCTCCTCCGACAGCCCCTCTAATTCCTGTGCATCCAACAGCCCCTCCCGCAGTTGCCGCACCAGCGCAAAAATCAAGCTGTCATTGGACAGATTGTCATATTGCGCGGCAATGCCTTTGTCGAAGTCCGCGATGTGGGTGTACAGATCGAGGTACGCTTTATGGGGATCACTATTGCCGGATTTCCAATCGTTTATGATTTGAGCGGCGCCTTGCAAGCCCCTTTCACATTCTGCCATCAAGCCCTTGCGGATGATGGCGCGGGCGGCTCTTTTATCTGATTTGCTGAGTTCCATTTTACCTTGTGATGCCTCTGCATTTATTTTAATATGCTCCAGTAACCGCAGATGTATTTTTTCTGAGAATTCAGGAGGCCACCTCGAAGTGACCTCCTACATTGCTACGCAAGTACTACACCCTTTCTATCCGCACGCTCACCACCTTGTACTCCGGGCAATTGGCGATGCTGTCATGCACATCGGAAGTGACGTTGTTCACCATCAGTTCCGGGAAGTGGAAGGTCGTACTGAGGATGCCCGGTTTTACCTCGTCGGTGAGGTGCGCCTTCACCTTGCACTCGCCGCGAGCGCTCTCTATGCGCACAAAATCGCCCTGTGCAATGCGGTTGTCGGCGGCGTCCTGCGGGTGGATGAGCAACAAGTCTTCGCTGACGATCTGCACATTAGGCGTGCGGCGCGTCATGGTGCCGGCGTTGTACTGCTCCAACACGCGATTGGTGGTGAGGATGTAGGGGAAATCCTGTGCATAATCGAGGATTTCTTTGGTTTCCACAAATTCCCGGAACACAAAGCGCCCCTTGCCCCGCTTGAAACTCTCCTGATGCAGGATTTTCGTATCCGTACCATCGGGCGCTACGGGCCATTGTTTGCCGTTGTCTCCGAGTTCTTCCCAGCGCACGCCGGCGAAGAAAGGCACAATCTGGCTGATTTCCTCCAACATACCTTTGGCCGTATAAGGTCGCTGCGGATAGCCGAGGCGATTCATCATTTCCACCAAAATCTGTCCGTCGGGTTTGCAATCGCCTACGGGTTCCACCACCCGTTGCACCCGCTGAATGCGCCGCTCGCCGTTGGTGAAAGTGCCTTCTTTTTCCAAAAATGAAGCCCCCGGCAGCACAACGTGGGCCAGCTTGGCGGTTTCGGTCATAAAAATCTCCTGCACCACCAACAACTCCAGCGAAGACAGCGCCTTCACCACATGATGCGTATTGGGGTCGCTTTGGGCCATGTCTTCGCCCATCACCCAGAGGGCTTTGAGTTGGCCGGACAGCGCCGCGTCGTACATTTCGGGGATGGTGTAGCCGATTTTGTCGCTCATGGCAGCGCCGTAAAACTCCTCGTACTTGGTGCGCACCTCCGGGTCGGTTACATCCAAATAGCCCGCGCCCTGATAGGGTTGAGTACCCATGTCGGCCATGCCCTGCACGTTGTTCTGACCCCGCAACGGATTGACGCCACAGCCGGGTTTGCCCACGTTGCCCGTAATCATGGCCAAGTCAGCAATGAGCATTACGGCGTAGGTACCCTGATAGTGCTCGGTGACGCCCAAACCATGAAACGACATGGCCAATTTTGCGGTAGCATACGTTATGGCAGCAGCTCTCGCCTGCTCGCGCGGCACCCCCGAAACGGCCTCCAACTCGTCTATGTTCAGACTGAGAATACCTTCGCAAAACGCGTCGAAGCCCTCCGTTCTTTGCGCGATAAAGTCCTGATCCATCAGGTTTTCCTGAATGATGTAGTAGAGCATCATGTTCAGCACGGCTACGTTGGTGCCGGGCCGCAATTGCAGGTGATGGGTAGCGTATTTGGCAATTTCGGTGCGGCGCGGGTCAAGGACGATGAGCGGAGTGCCCTTCATGGCTTTTTGCTTCAGCTTGGCGCCGGTGACAGGGTGGCCTGCGGTAGGATTGGCCCCGATGATGAGGATACACTCGGTGAGTTTCAGGTCGGCGATGGAGTTGGTGGCAGCCCCGGTTCCGAAGGTGCGTTGCATTCCCAAAGCAGTAGGGGAGTGGCATACACGGGCACAGCCGTCTATGTTGTTGGTGCCGAAGCAGGCGCGTATCATCTTCTGCATCAGGTAGTTCTCTTCATTGGTACAACGGCTGCTGCTGATGCCGGCAATGGCGTCGCCCCCGTGTTTCGCTTTGATATCCAAAAGTCGTTCGGCCAAATAATCATACACTTCCTCCCAGGTAGCGCGCTCCAATTGCCCATTTTTGCGAATCATGGGGTAGCGCAGGCGTTCGGGGTGTTTGTAAAAAGCAAAGGCATAGCGCCCTTTCAGACAGGTGTGGCCGGCGTTGACTTCGGCGTTGTAAGGCGCCTGAATACCGAGCACTTTATCGCCGCTGACTTTCACTTCCAAGTTGCAACCCACACCGCAGTAAGTACACACCGTGCGCACTTTTTCCTGCGCCATCACCGATTTGGACTGGTAAATATCGCTGATGGCCGAGGTAGGACAGGCTTGTGCGCAGGCCCCGCAGGATACGCAATCCGAATCAAAAAAGGTAGTGTCCATACCTTTGATGATCTTGCTGTCGAAGCCGCGGCCCGCCACGCTGAGCACCAATTGGCCCTGCACCTCGTCGCAGGCGCGCACGCAGCGGTAGCACAGGATGCACTTCGACATGTCGGAGGTCATGTACGGGTGGCTGAGGTCTTTGCTGCGATCCAAGTGGTTTTTGCCTTCCGGGTAACGGACTTTGCGAATGCCCACCTGAGCGGCCACGTCCTGCAACTCGCAATTGCCGTTCACCTCGCAGGTCAGGCAGTCCAATGGGTGATCGGTCAGCACCAATTCTACGATGTTGCGGCGCAGCTTTTGCACGCTCTCCGAATCGGGGTAGATCATCAGTCCTTCCTCGATGGGCGTGTGGCAGGAGGCGACGGTTTTGAGGCCACCGTTGCCAGGCCGGGCTATTTCCACGCTGCATACCCGGCAGGCGCCGAAAGGCTCCAGATTGGGCGCGTCGCAGAGGGTGGGCACATAGCTTTCGCCTTTGTGCCGCTTGAGGAAAGCCAGTATGGTTTCGCCTTCGCGGATGTCATAAGCTTTGCCGTTGACGTAGGCGGTTTTGGCAGCGATGGCGGTTGATTTGGTTGGGACGAGTGTGGTCATTACTAAAATCTTTTTTCAAAAAGTTGATCGCATTCGCGGAATCTGCTTCACTGTTTATCTTCTCTCGGAGCGGAATCTGCTTCGCAGTTTATCTGGCCTTCCTGTTTTCATAAGTTCACTCGCCGGAGGCTTCCCGCTTGGAGATGAACTTACGATAAACTGGATGACTTATGCTGCAAAAATTTCGTCCAATTCTTCCTTAAAGTACGTCAGCGCATTCCTCACCGGCAGCGGAATGCCGCCTCCCAGAGCGCAGAGCGAACCTTTGGCCAAGGTTTCCACCAAATCTTCAAACAATTGGCGGTCAATGCGATAGCCCTCGTGTTGTGCCTTGTGCAGCAATTCCTTGCCCCGTACCGAGCCGATGCGACAGGGGAAGCACTTGCCGCAACTCTCATGCGCCGTGAAGGCAAACAAATGCTCCAAATACTGCGCCATCGGGTACTCCTCCGGGATGCCGATGATGGAAGCGTGGCCCAGGAGGAAGCCCTGCTGTGCAAAGGATTCAAAATCAACACTCAGATCGGGAATTTTGTGCGCCGGAACAATGCCGCCCAGCGGGCCGCCGATGTGCAGCGCTTTGACGGGCCGCCGGAAGCCGCCGCCGAGTGTTTCCACTACTTGGGCTAAGGGCGTTCCCATATCCACCTCGTACAGGCCGGGCCGCTGGAAGGAGCTGTCCAACGAGACCAACTTGGTGCCGGAGGAGCGCGCCGTGCCGATTTGGGCGAAAGCCTCGCCGCCCTGCGTGAGGATGTAGTACAAATTGGCCAAACTCTCCACATTGTTCACCACGGTGGGTTTGCCGAAAAGGCCCTCCTGCGCCGGATATGGGGGCCGCACCCGCACTTCGGGGCGCTTGCCTTCGATGGATTGCAAAAGCGCGGTTTCTTCGCCGCAGATGTATGCGCCCTGCGCCCGGATGAGTTTGAACTGAAAACCGAAATCGCTGCCCAGCAAGCGCTCGCCATTCAAACCGGCTTCCGTGAGCGCCTCGATGGCCTCCTGCGTAATGGCAATGGATTCCGGGTATTCCGCCCGGATGTAAATGACGCCGCGCTCTGCCCCGGCTGCGTAGCCCGCGATGAGCATTCCCAGCAGCACCGAAAAAGGTCGGTGTTCCATCAGGTAGCGGTCGGAAAAAGCGCCGGGATCGCCTTCGTCGGCATTACATACAATGAATTTGGGGGTTCCGGGGGCTTTCCGGCAGGCTTCGAGTTTGAAGGCCATCGGGAAACCGGCGCCGCCTCTGCCTCGCAAGCCGGAGCTTTTTATTTGCTGCAAAAGCGCTTCCGGGCCGTTTTGTAACATGCCGGCAATGGCCGTTTTGCAGGCTTTCATACCGGGGAAGGGCGCAGTGAGAACGGGCGTTCCGAGGTGGCCGACGGCATATTGGTCGGCGTCGACGGAGGCTGTTCCTGCGGCGATGTCGGCTATGTGTTGGATGGATTGGGCCGAGTAGTTTTGGCCGCCGATGTGGAAGGCGCTGTTTTCGTGACAACGGCCCAGACAGCACATTTCGCCGATTTCGTGCGGCTGATAATGGCGGAGCAGCTCTGCGCGCACCGCTTCCTGCGTGCCGGCCAGCATACAGGCGCTGCCGTTGCACAAGTATGCTTTTTTGCCCTGATTTTCGGGTCGGGTGAAATCGTAGAAGGTAGCTGTGCCGTAAACATTGGCATCTCCGACGAGGAATTCTTCTGCAATGCGGGCCAATGCCTCGTTGTCGGGCGTGCCGTCATTGCCCTCTGCGAGGCCGGCAATTCGCTCGAAGAGGTTGTTGGTCAGGCCCTTGCCTTTGCGGGCGGCCAATGCGGTGAGATTTTTCGACATAGTGCTTGGGTTTTGCAACAGAGCAAAACGGAACGCTAAAGTAGGAAAAAGTTATTGAATAGGTATTTGTTTACCATGCCCCACCGTTGGAGAAGTGCGACAACTTTCCGGCGACTACGGCTGTTTATTCCCTCAGTCTTTTGGGAACTGCCGCCGGAAGCGTTCAGGGCGGAAATACTCAAACATTCAGATTTTGCAAGAGCCTGGAATGATCTCATAAAATGACGGAAGCAGAAATTACCCTCAAAACAGACATACGACTCCTGTCGCGAACCGATCTGGAAGCGGCCCTCACAGAATTGGGTGAACCCCGCTTTCGGAGCAAACAGATATTGGAATGGCTCTGGAATAAAGGCGCCGTCTCCTTTGATGAGATGAGCAACCTGCCCAAAAACCTGCGGGCTACCCTCGATGCACATTTTTGTATTCGCAGCATTGTGGAAGACAAAGTGCAGCGCAGTGCCGATGGTACGATCAAAACCCGGTTTCGCCTGTACGACGGGCACCTGATAGAATCTGTACTCATTCCAGTGCCTGAAGAACAGCGCTTTACGGTATGCGTGTCGTCGCAGGTAGGGTGCAGTCTGACCTGTTCATTTTGTGCCACGGGGCGCATGAAACGCTTACGCAACCTCGACGCCGGTGAGATTTTCGATCAGGTGGTGTTGGTCAACCGGCAGTCGCTGGAAACTTTCGGGCATCCGCTTACCAACATCGTTTATATGGGCATGGGCGAACCCCTGCTGGCCTACAAGCCCGTGATGGAGAGCATTGAGCGCATCACCTCGCCGGAGGGCCTGGGCATGTCGCCGCGTCGCATCACGGTCAGTACGGCAGGTATTGCCAAAATGATAAAAAAATTGGCCGACGACGCCTCTAAAGTCAATCTGGCGCTCTCGTTGCACGCTGCCGACGACGCCAAACGCAACGAAATCATGCCCATCAACGAGCAGAATGATCTGGAATCGCTGATGGAATCGCTGGAGTATTTTTATCGTACCACTCAAAACAGAATCAGCTACGAATACATTGCTTTTCAAGACTTTAACGAGGGATTGGACGATGCCGCCAACTTGTACAAACTGTGCAAACGCTTCCCCGTGCGCGTCAACATCATCGAGTATAACCCCATTGACAACGCTCCGTTTACCAAAGCTTCGGCTCACCGCATAGACGATTTTGCGCGCTACCTCCGCGACCGCGATGTGATGGTGACCGTGCGTCGCAGCCGGGGCAAAGACATTGATGCCGCCTGCGGTCAATTGGCCAATAAAGACTGATTCAGGTACGAAACATGGGCGAGCTGAATCTCCCGCAAGATGAAGGCGCGCCTTAGATCTTGGTCTGAAAACATCCGCCGAAAGTATTATCTTTGCCCCTGTTTACCCGGCGAGCGATTCAATTGAAAGAACCTCCTCATTAAGAAGAAGTTAAACCGCTCTTGCCGGCCAACGCTTTGCTGCTCACGGCAGTTCTTTTTTCGACATGGATACAGAGCAAATACCTGCACAGGAACAAGAACAGGCGGCCCCCAGGAACCCGAAGGAGGGCCGGCTGTACAAATTGGGACGATGGACGGTGCGCGTCATCTTCTCCCTGTTTGTGGTGTTTTTGCTGTTGTCTTTGTTACTGCAAGTGCCCGCCGTGCAAAACCGCTTGGCCCGCTATGTCACTGCCGAACTGACGGACTACCTCGGCGCTCAGGTGTCAGTCGGCAAGTTGGATATTGCGCTGTTCAACAAAGTGGTGCTGGAAGATTTTTATGTGCAGGACCCTGATTGCGACACCCTGTTTTACAGCAAAACCTTAGCTGCCGGCATCAATCCCAATATCATTACATTGTTGCGCTCTGGATTGGAAATCAACGAGATATGGCTCAAAAATGCCAGCCTTAACGTGAATCGTCCACAGGGAGCGCCCCGAAGTAATTTGCAGTGGCTGCTCGACCAATTTGCTTCCAAGAAAGAGAAAAAAGACAAAAAACCTTTCCGCATCAGCGTGCGCCGCATCAATCTGGAGCGGGTGCAATACGCCTCCGCCGACGACGTAAAAGGCAGCTATCTGTTGGCGCGCGTGCCACAGGGGCTTATTCGCATCAGCGAGATGGATTTGTCGGCCAAAGTGCTTCGCGTTAAACAATGCGTATTGCATCGGCCTTATGTTTCCATCGAATCCCGGCCCGAAATCCCGCTGGTACAGGTTTTGCCTACTGCTTTGGGCAGGAAAAATGCCCGGCCCGACACGCTCTCCTGGACGCTGGAAATGCAGGACTTCGACCTCAGCGATGGAGCTTTTTCCTTGCACAATTTCCGCAAAGCCCCGGTGAAAACCACGCCCGACAATGCCGTGGATTTCAAACACTTGGACCTCAGCGGGATACATGTCCGTTTCAACGACGTGCTGCTCGAAAGTGATACACTGCGCGGAGTTGCCTCGCATATTTCCAGTGTTGCTTCCGGCGGTTTTGTGCTGGAGCAATTGGCCGTCCGGGATGTGATGATGACGCCCAAAAGCGTCGTTCTCAATGGGTTGGAAATCATTACACCGCAATCGAGGATCGGTGATACGCTGGCATTTTCTTTTGAAAACTACGCTGCTTTTGAAGATTTCACCTCCTCGGTAGGCATGGATGTGCGTTTTCACTCGGCTTCGGTAGCCGTGCAGGACATCATGGCATTTGCGCCCACGCTGGAGCGCAACGCCTTTTTTCTGAACAACCGCAATGAAAAAATTAAGATAGACGGCAGGGCCAGGGGTACCATCAATGACCTATCCGGGCGCAATCTCGAAATAGAACTGGCCAAAGGCGCCACCCTCAAAGGTCGCCTCGACCTCAAAGACATTACCCTGCCGGGGCAAGGCTACTTTGGCCTCAGCCTGCAGGAGGCACGCACCAGCATGGCCGTGTTGGAGCAGATCATCCCCCGCTTCAACCTGCCCGCCAATTTCAATCGCCTCGGACGCATACAGTTTCGGGGCGACATCAACGGCTTTGTCGGTACCGGCTTCACCATCTACGGCGACCTGCGCTCCGACCTCGGCGTCGCCAATTTGGACATGACCCTGAACCCCAACGGCGGCAAAGAAAAAGCCACCTATGCCGGCACGCTCCAACTGCGCGACTTCGATCTCGGCGCCTGGACCGGCGATCCCAACCTCGGCAAAGTCAGTCTCGATGCCGGCGTCCAGGAGGGCCGAAGTTTTGTGGCGGCACAGGCCAGCGCCAAGCTGAGCGCCGATCTGCGCAGTTTTTCCTACAAAAAATACGAGTACAAAAATGCCCGTCTGTCGGGATCGCTCAATCGCAATTTTTTCAATGGAGATTTTGCCATACAAGACGACAACGTGGATTTTACCTTCAACGGCAAGTTGGATTTTTCACAAAAAGTACCCGAATTTAATTTTAAAGCCGACCTGCGCCACCTCGATCTCAAAAGTCTCAATCTCTCCGACAAAGACCTCATCATTGCCTGCAAAGTCAATCTGGACGGGCGCAGCAACAAATTGGCCGATATGGAAGGCCAGGGCCGCATCGAAAATCTCCAGATCACCCTCGATCAGGACGAGACCTTCAGCGTGGACCGCATAGACCTCGAATCGCGGCTGACCGGCCCCGACACCAAAATCGTTCGGGTGCTGTCGGACGTGGTAGAAGCCAAAGTAGAAGGGCGTTTTGAGGTGGACAAGCTGCCGACACTTTTTACAGGCCATCTGTTGCGCAATCACCCCGGTTTCGCCCGTCGCTTGGGATTGAAGCCGCCCAAACGCGCTCCTGCGCCCGCCCGTTTTGCCTTCGATGTCAACGTAAAAGACTCCAAAGGTTTCAACCACTTGCTGTCGCCACAACTGGCGGCCCTGCGCGATGTGCGGGTTCAAGGCGGCTACGACGACGCATCGGATTCTTTGGTTGTGGATTTCTACATGCCTGATTTTCAGATAGGAGATGTAAAATTGGACGGGCCGTTTTTCAGTTGGAATGCCAAACGAGGCCAGGCAGAATTGGGCGCCGGTATAGATGTATTGGCCATCAAAGGCAAACCGTTTCTGGGAACGCCCCTCGTTTTTCAGGGATTTTTGTATTATGATTCACTCAATTTCGGGCTGACCTACGCCTCCAAAGGCACCAAAATATTGGACAACATACAACTCAACGGCCTCTTGGCTGCCGTTGACTCCAATGCGTTTGCCCTGCACTTCGACCAGTCAAACCTCACTCTGATGAACCGGCTCTGGCTCATCAATGAAGACAATAATATCTGGTTTTCAAAGGATTCCGTGAAGGTGAGCAACCTGATACTGACCCACGACACGCACCGCATCGGCATCGAAAGCGCCGGCAAAAAAGGCTTGCGTCTGGCGCTGATGGATTTCAATTTTGATCTCATAGATAAAGTGTGGGATTATGAACCGCTCAATTTTTCCGGCACATTCAATGCGTTCCTCAGGATCGAAGACGTGATAAAAATGCAGGGGCTGAGCCTCACTACCATTTCTCCCGGTCTCTTCATCAATAATGACGACTGGGGCATACTGCGCATAGACGCTTCTGCGTCCGACCTCAAAAGCCGCATCAACGGCATTTACAGCATCGAAACCGATAATTCCCAAATATGGGGCAGCGGATTTTACAATCTTCAGGACCTCAAAGGGCGCGGCCTTTTGCGCTCGTTTGAAGAGAGCCGCAAAAAGTATTTTCAATTCACGGCTCATCTCTCAGGCGTGCCGCTGCGCGCGGCAGAGTACTTTTTGCCGGGCATCATTACCGGAACGGAAGGCACTGTAAATGGGGAAGTTACCTTCAACGGCATTGCCGGAAAACCCCGTCTGGAAGGCAATTTAGTCATCAACGACGGCAAACTGACCATTGATTTTCTCAAAACCACCTACCACTTCCGGCAGGCTCTGGTAGAAATGGACGACACTTGGCTCTTCGACGCGTCGGGCGCCAAATTGTACGACAAATACGGCCATTCGGCGCAGATTACAGGAGGTATTCGGCACACCCGGCTCAAAGACCTCCGCATAGACGCCGTCCTCAACACGCCCAGATTGTTGGCCATAGACACCAAAAAAGGCGACAGCAAACAGTTTTACGGCCAGGCCATCGGCAGCGGTTATGCCCGTTTCAGCGGCCCGCTCGACCGCATAGACGCCTTCATCAAGGGCCATGTGAACGACAGCACCCGCATGGTCATACCCATCAGTTCCGACCGCGAAGCACAGGCCATTCAATACGTCAATTTCGTAAACCGGAAAGCCCAGGCAGAGGCCGACACGAGGCCTTCGCGACCGCCCACGCCCAAAGGTATGAACGTGGAAATGGAACTCACCATCGGCAGCGAGGCCGTGATGCAACTCATTATTGACGAGCAAGCCGGCGACGTGGTGGAGGGCAAAGGCCGGGGAAATATTCGCATACAGCTCCCCAGAAACGCTGATTTTCAGATGTTTGGAGAGTATCTCATCGAAGAGGGCGACTACCTCTTTACGCTGTACAATGTGGTGAACAAGAAGTTTCAGGTGCAAAGAGGCGGCTCCATCCGTTGGTCGGGCGATCCCTACAAAGCCATCATTCGCTTAGATGCGGAGTACAAAGGCATCAGCACGCCGGTGGCAGGTTTTATCGCCGATTTTATTGCCGGCGCTTCTGCGCAAGTGAAAACCGAAGCCTCCAAATCCACGCAGGTCAATCTGATTTTGCACCTTGCGGGCGAGTTATTCAAACCACAAATCAGTTTTGATCTGGAATTTCCGCTGCTCACCGGAGAGCTGAAAAACTTTACAGAGAGCAAACTGCGGCTGCTGAGACAAGACCCCAACGAGCTGAACCGGCAGGCTTTCGGCCTTGTCGTAGCCGGCCAGTTTCTACCCGATGATTTGGGCATACAGGCCGACAACGCCATTTTCAACACAGTGAGCGAGCTGCTTTCCAATCAGTTATCATTGTTGCTCACCGATTTATTTTCTGAGATGATTGCCGACGGGCGCGTCCTTTCCGGCATTGACTTCGATGTGGCTTACAGCCAATACCGCCCCGGCGACGACCTCAACCGGCCCGGCAGAGGAGAGGAATTTGAGGTGCGCCTGCGCCAAAACTACTTCAACGACCGCCTTTCGGTGGTGGTGGGCGGCAACTACGATACCGGCGGCAGCAATGTGGCCGCAACGCCCGGCGCCAACAACGGCGCGTTTTTGGGCAACGACGTGGTCATTGAGTACGCCATCAGCGCCGACCGAAGCCTCACGCTCAAAGTGTATCAGCGCCTGCAACCCGACATCGGCGGCAGGAGGTTCAAGGTGGGCGCAGGCCTCAGTTTCCGCAAAGAGTATGATTCTTTCGGCGATTTTCTGCGCAGCATCAAGCTGGCCGGAGGAAAGAAGCCCAAACCGCCCGGCTGATGATCTACGCTTTTGATACCTATTACCATTCCGACCGCGCCAAAACAGTGGGCATCGGATTCGACCGCTGGGATGCCGGTGATTGTGCCGGAATTTGGGAAGACTGGACGGCCGTGCCCGGCGAATATGTCAGCGGCGAGTTTTACAAACGGGAATTGCCCTGCCTCCTGCAACTGCTCACGCGCATTCAACCCACAGCCCAGGACATTCTTGTGGTGGACGGTTTTGTGGTATTGGACGATACCGGAAAACCGGGCCTCGGCAGTCGGCTGCATGAAGCGCTGGGCGGTAACGTGCCCGTTATTGGTGTGGCCAAAAGCAATTTCGCCGGTTTGAATCTGCTAAAACGCGAGGTACTGCGCGGCGACAGCGCCCGGCCTTTGTACATCACTGCTGCCGGCTTGGATTTGGACCTTGCCGCCGATCATATTCGACAGATGAAGGGCGAGTATCGAATGCCCGATTTGCTTAAAAAATTGGACCAACTGACGCGAACAAACGGATGAGCATCCGGTTGAAATGGTCTCTACAGGATACATCGGCACATTATCATCACCTTAACCAGCTTTAAGTTCGTTTTAACACCTGCGCCCCTCCTGATGGCTTATTTTTGCAAAAAAACTGTTCAAAATATGAAAAAGTACCACATTTTAGCCCTCCTGAGTGCCGTATTGCTGTTTGGCGCCTGCGAAAAGGACAAAGAAAGTTTCCTCCAATTGGATGGCGAAAACTCCACCGGCCCGCTGCTCGAAGTCGGCCAGCACGAAACAGCCGTGCGTTTCTCTTCCTCGCTGACCGGCCGATACAACGGCAAAAAACTCACTGCTGTGCGCTGGTACACCGGTCCGCGAGCCGTTTCCACTACGGTAAAAGTGTACGGTCCGGGCAGCAACAACGGCCCCGGCACGGTGCTCTACACCAAAGATGTTTCCAGTTCGGTGCGCCCCTTCTCCTGGAATGAGCATGTGCTCGATACGCCTGTTTCCATTACTGGCGAAGAACTCTGGCTCGGTATTGCCTTCACGCACGCCGAAACAGGGCAAACCATCGGCTGCGATGCCGGCCCCAACAAAAGCGGCGGCGACTGGCTCTTCACCGCCGACGGGCAATGGCGCACTTACATCCAACGCACCGGCGAGAGCGTGAACTGGAACATTCGCGGCAGAGTGGAGGATTGATCTTTTCCCGGCTTCTGTTTGGTAGCGTTGTTTCTAAGGGGCGATAAAAAAATGAATATTTATTTTTGCCCCACTACTAAATGATTAGCTTTACGGCATCAGTCGTCCATCAAATAGAACCAGTATGAAAAGAATGTTGATTTCAGGCATGGTGGCGGGCGCTATCCTGTTGGCCTTGAGCTACGGGGTACTGTTCGTCACCATTCGTATGTTTCCGGCGGTAGTAGAGGAATATTACAATCCTATTTTCTGGCCCGGCGGCGAACGCGCGCTGTTGTTTTTTGCTCACCCTTTTGTGTTGAGTATTTGTCTGGCTTGGTTTTGGGATCGCTCCAAAAGCCTTTATACCGGAGCCTGGTGGTTCAGAGGGGCCGAAATGGGCTTGGTGTATGGCGTAGTGGCCACGTTGCCGTCCATGTGGATTACCTTCAGCGCCATTTCGGTATCTCTGGCGATGGTACTCACCTGGCTGCTCTACGGTTTTGTGCAGTCTGTGATTGCGGGCTTGGTTTTTGCGAGGCTGAACCCCTGAGCGTTATTTTGTCGGTTCGCTGTTGAGGGGGAGGTATTCTTCAGAGCTTTTCAACATTCAAATGTTGGATCAGCCCATGCTTCTCATTAATTATACCGATAAAATATACTCAGCCTTATTTCGCCGTTCACATATTCGCTATTCGACTCCGGCAGTCCGTTGTTGTAGTAAGTGAGGATTTGTTCTACCCGATCACCTTCATTCAACAATCCTGGTTTTTGAATACTGAGGAATTCCGTCAGACCTTCTTTATAAAAAAAAGAGACCCCGACCAACTGAGAATATTCGTTGTATTTCATTTCTCTGACCAATCGTTTGATTCCGTCACGGATTTGATACTCCACAACCGGATTGTCTTTATCGTCGTACTCATACTCCTTTTCGAGGGTTGTGATTCGTCCGTCGGAAAAATGAAAGACATTCTTAATGACCTGGCCTTCAGGAGAGTAAAAGTATTGTGTTCTGCTGGTGACCTTACCCAAGCTGATGCAATGTTGTTCAACTAATTGCCGGCGTTCATTATAAATGTTTTTGGTTGAAAACCCGGTAGGCCCTTCGGCATTAAAACCAATTTCTTCTCTTATCTTCTTTTTGTGGTCGTATTTAATCTGAAACGAATTCAAAAACACCCCGTCCTTAGCGCTGAAATACTCTATGGATTCCAATATCGTATCCTGTGAGTATTGATAATTTTCGAACGTTGACAACCCGGTTATTTTGATCGGTATTTCCGAAAGGATTCTCCCCTTCTGATTGAATACTTGTTTTTCAACTAATACAGTATCCTTGGGCGTCCCATGGTTGAAATGGACTTCATAAATCAATTTTTCAGTCGTGCCGCTCATTTCAAGCAGGCGTTCGTCATAGCGCTGCTGTGCCTGCACTGCTTGCGTACATACGAGCAAAACTGCCATGAATATCCATGTTATTTTCACAACCATTTTATTTGTATTGAATTACGCGCTCCGCCACGACTACTTTCCCATCCAATCTTTTTATCCAGTTGCCTTTTTTGTCAAATTGGTACTTGTATTTTGGAGCGTGCTGATCTTCTGCACTCAGCCAGGGCATTGGTTTGAAAGGATCAAAACTATACTCTTTGACAATACCTCCATAATTGTCAACTACCTCCTGTTTCATCAGAACAATCTGATTTTGAACTACCTTGAAATATCTTTTTATAGACAGGTCTTTGCTTATTCTTTCCTCCCAAGTGATGGCACTCAGGGTCAAGGCTCTGGGATTGGCCCACGTTTTTTCGTAAAATAAATGAGAGGTTTTCCCTTGCTCCGGGTCATTGAAGGCTTTTTCAACCGCAATAAGTCCGGTACTGTTGGGCAATGTTCTGGCTATTCCGACAAACAGCGAATCGTATTGCCGAGGGATCAACATAGGAGGCCCCGGAGGCGGATAATTGCAATCGTCTGCTATGCGCTTCACCGAAATAATGGTCGTGTCGCCTGCTTTATGGACCGCAATGCTCAATTTACAATCCGGGAATTCGATGTCCGATGCCAGTATATCATCTGTTTGATGCTTATATACCCAGCCGCCGCCACGACTGTTTTTTTTCATAATCAGATTTCCAGACATATCGAATGAATCCAAGGTCTTGAAGGTCTGAAGGATGGCGCCCTGACTATCATACGATGTAACATTAGTGTGTTCGATGCTTTTTACGCCGGGCATTTTGGCCGTGTGCAAGGTGTAGTAGTAATCTTGGGCCGTCATTTGGTTTCCCAGAAGGAGGAAAACGGCAGGGAGGAGGAAGAGGTTTTTCAGATTTTTCATAAGCGAGCAAGGATTTTAACAATAAAGCAAAGCTACAAAATATCTTAAAAAAAACGGCTGCCGGAAGTTATCCGACAGCCATTTTTTATTGGATCGTTCAGCCATCAAAATCAATCCAATTTGGGCCGCTGCGTATTGAACCCTGCTTCGGTTTGGTAGGCTTGAGCCAATTTCAGCAAGACACCCTCCTTGTACAGCCCTCCCATAAAGGTAATGCTGGTGGGCTTGTTTTCTTTAAAACCGTTGGGCACTACTACGGCCGGATGGCCCGTGTAATTGCTGATGCGGAGCGCGTCGCCGGCCCAGGAAGGGTGTACGATGATGTCCACCTCTTTGAACACCTTGTCCACATCGGCGATGAGTTGCGAGCGCAGGCGGTTGGCCTTGATGTACTCTACGGCAGGCACCATGCGGGCCGTGCGGAAGATATTGGGCCAGGAGCGCTTGAGTTGTTGTGCAAGCTGGTCGTCCTGATTGTTGAGCGTCAGTTCGTCGAAAGCGGCGGCGGCCTCCACGCTGATGATGAAATCAATTTTGGGCAGCGCGGGCAGCTCTACGGCTTTGAGTTCAAAACCCATGCGAGTGAGCATTTTCAGGGCCGTGCTGTCTTGCTGTTTGAAAGGATAGTCTTTATCGAAAGCGCTTTTGATGTAGCCGATGCGCACGGTTTTGGGGTTGAACCCGGCCGGATAGCTGAACGGTACATTGCTGACGGCGGTGAGGTCTTTGCCGTCGGGGCCATGGATAGCGGAAAACACAATGGCGCACTCTTCAGCGCTGCGGCAAATCGGGCCGATTTTGTCCATCGTCCAGGCCAATGCCATAGCGCCGTGCCGGCTCACCCGACCAAAAGTGGGGCGCAGGCCGGTAGTACCGCAAACCGTAGAGGGCGATACGATGGAGCCGAGGGTTTCTGAACCAATGGCGAAGGGTACCAAGCCGGCAGACACCGCCGATGCAGGGCCGGCAGAGGAGCCGCTGGAGCCGGTAGCCGTATCCCAGGGATTGCGGGTTTGTCCGCCGAACCAGGTGTCGCCCATAGCCAATTCGCCGAGGCTGAGCTTGGCCACGAGTACCGCGCCTGCTTTTTGGAGCTTTTCTACCACCGAGGCGTCGTAGTCGAGCACTTGGTTTTTATAGGGCGCAGCGCCGTAAGTCGTGGGCATGCCTTTGGTGGCAAACATGTCTTTGATGCCGTAGGGAATGCCGTGCAACATGCCGTAGTACTCGCCGTCAGCCAGCGCTTTGTCGGCGGCGCGGGCCTGTGCCAGGGCTTTTTCCTCATTCAGTGTGACCACGCAATTGAGCTTGGGATTGTACTTTTTGAGGCGCTCGATGAAGAACTTGGTCAGTTCCTCCGAGGTGATTTGCTTGGTGCTGATGAGTTTGGCCAACTGCTGGATGGAGTAATAGGCCAGATCATCGGGGTTGTTGGGCTTGCGTATGTTGCCGACGCCTGAGAACCCGCCGTTTTCGGGCTTCATGTCCATTACAAAGCCGGGAGGCAGGGGCTGAAACTGAAATGCCGGCGGCAGGGAGTTGGGCAAAGCCTTTTCGCGGTTGGCTAAGTAGCTTTTGCGGTAGTCTTCGAGGCCGGAAACGATGGAGTCCACTTCTTTTTGGGTGTACTCTACGCCGGCAATTTTAGCGGCGCTTTTTACATCTGTGCCGGTGATGGCATCCAACAGCGCGGAGCCTGTGAAGGCGCCAAAGAGGAACGCAGCAGCCACAGCAGCTACGATCAGCGCTCTTTTGTTCAATGAGATTTTCATAGTACAGTTGATTTTATTGAGGGCGCAAAGGTAAGCAAAAATAGGGTTTCATAAAAGAAGTGAGCGGGGGGAAAGCTTATGCCGGTGGGTGTCGTTCAACGATTTCTTTGACCTCATCGAAGGTCATCTTTGATAATTTGGCTATTTTTTCAATAGACATCCCATCATCATATAGTTCAACTACGAGTTCATATTTGCCGTCTTTTTTTGCCTTATCCAATCTTGCCCGCTCATCCTCCTCTCGCATAAAAGCATACTCGTAAGCGTCTAATTCCTCCTGTGTCCAGGTTTGGACATTTGCTTCCTCATAAGCTGATTTCAGGCCCTCGTCATTTATATTTTCCGGAATGACTTCAAGATTTTCAGCATTTTTAATGAAGTAAACCCATTTTTCAGTGAGGGTTTTAAGTTCATCCACTTCCAATTTGAATTTCGGCAACTCAATGAAAGTAAACTCCATATCTTTTATGGTCTGCTCTCCCGTTTCAATATCTCGAACCTGGCTGCGGCTGATGTATTTTTTGTTTTCTGTGTGTTCGAAGTCAAGTATCCCGATGAAAATCACAGGGCGCAGTTTTCTGTAAAAATCGGCTCGTTTGATTTGGTCGGAATAACTTTTAGACGAGTAAAAAAGTACTCGTTTCTCGAAGCCGTCAATGTCTCCCACCTGCATCTCAACGATATAGGTTCGCCCAACTTGATCGGTTGCCTTCACATCAATGATGGTTACTTTGCCTCCTTTGAGTTTGGGAAGCTGGTATGGGTTGAGAATGTTTACCTCGGCAATGCGTTGATCGCCGTGAAAATCCAGCACGGCGTTCAGAAAAGAAATAAGCGTTTCCTTCCGGTTCTCATTGCCGAATATCTTCCGGAATGCTATGTCGTTTTTTACATCTACAAATTTCATGGCGCACTCAATTGATCATCCCCCATACAACACCGTCAGGCTATGGGTTGGTTGAGGGATGAGATGCCACTCCCGGCGAATTTCCTCAATTCAAGTTACGTTCTTTCAATGCATCTTCCAAATCCTTGTTGCTTGTGGGGTTTTTCATCAGTCTGTAGATAATAAAAATGGGAATGAGCATGGGGATAAAAAATCCGAATTGCTTATTAGGAGACAAACTCCAGGATACAACTCCGAAAATGAGTATTCCGGCAAGAAAACCAATGAATGCTGCATGAAAAATTTTTGAATTTTTCAGTTTGTTTTTCTCGACCAGCAACTCTTCGTCTGTTAATTCGGAATAGGCTTTTTTTTCCATGTCGGTTGGTTTTGTGAACGTGAATATAGAAAAGACTATTGGCAGGCAGTGAACGCGCGTCGGTATTTTTTACTTTTTATCAGGTATTGTAAACGATACAGCCGCTCCAATGGAATTGGCCGAAAAGGACGCGCCGGCTTCCGTGTTGTAGTTGAGGGCGGAGTATGTCAAAGCAATCCACTTATACCCCAGTTCAAACCTCGGACCGAGGGTGCTTTTGAAATCCGCATCCGGCAAAAAATCGTCGCCGTAAAATTTTACCCCCAGATGAGACGTGATGCCCGCACCGAATCGAAAATCATCGTTTATTTTCCAAAAAGACATCGCAACGAAGGGCAATCTGGTCAGTCTGATATTGGCATTGTCCGCGGCGGTGGTATTGAATTTTATGCCGATGGACGTACGCAGCATGAGGGGCTTCACCTGAGCAAATTCCAATTGCCCGCCAACGGCGAGGTATCCGCCTTGCCCGGCTCGCATCACCTGATCTTCGCCATTGGTAAAAAAAACTCTGGCTATTTCGTCTCCACCATATTCGACCCCGGCCTCGATCAAAAACTTGGCCATCACTGACGGCTCTGCCTGCTGAGCGAGAACACTCGTTGAAACCAATAAAAACATGAGTTGAACAATTGGCATGAATTTCATCATATTTTGATTTTTTAGTGCGTTGCAAATCTGATGGCAGCCGGCTTTAGCCAATAACACGGTATCAACGAATGGACGGCGTTTTCGTTCAGATGCTCGCCGGAAAGGAAAATGGGGACAATAAGCTCTCGTTTCCAGAGGAGAAAAAGCACCGTCGGAACGTGTGCGGATAGCAGCTTTCTGGATGAAGAAGCGGGCCGGTGATGGTGTTTTTTAATTGTTTGACGGGCAATGAAGAGTTTGTGCCAGCGGGAAAATTTCGCTTCGGCTCATGCAATGTTCACCGCATATGAATCAAAACAGCAATTTATTCAATTGGACGGATATTCAAAAGATTGACCATACAGTTATCCATATTGCCAATGGTCAAAACAAAGCTTTGTTTGATTTTTAAACCGTTAGAAAACTCTGCGGGCTTCCATTTAGGCATTTTTGAAATAGCCGTAACCAGCATTTTGTCAATTTTTGTATCTTTTGATGGCATGGAAGCTTGAATATCCGTAATATTTCCTTGTTCGGTGATGGTAAATTTAATGGCAGTCAAATCATAACCCGTAAAACTTCCTGCTTCAATATTTACCATGCAATTTTTTTGCAGATATTGAATCAATTGCTCTTCGCCTTCGCTGTAAACAGCATTTTTTTCAGGCATGATCGCAACCTTGAAATCGTATTGCTTGACCGTGTTATTTTTTAACGTATTTTCAGGCAGATACTTCACGCTTACAGCAATATCGCTACTACGGTCGGCCAAACGTATCAGTTCTTTTTGCTCTTGATTCAATACCTCACTGTTACCCAAAGCCTTTATTTCGGTTCCATTTTTACATACTGAAATTTCCACGGAAATATATTCTTTTACCCAGGATGAGGGATACCGCTTGTCCAAATCCGTAAGTGTGTTTATTTTAGCCAATTTATTTTCCTGGATCGAAATGAATGGCAGAACTTTGTTTATTTCAAATTTCAGATCATTCTGGGCAAAACTGTTGAAAGCGCATCCGATAAAGAGAAGCACTACGAGTAAAATTTGATTCTTTTTCATGCCTGATTTTTTAAAAAGCATTATGTGAAAAAATTTATTCTGAAAAGTCAATAATTCAGAGTCGTTAATTAATGGCCCTGCATCCGCATCCGCCACCCGAACCCTGATTCGGCAGGCAAAATACAAACTTATGCTCTGCGAGACAAGCCGGGAGCGTAAAAAATGTGGAAAAAAGAGCATTGGCTCATAAAAATGGCAGGTATGGATGCTACCATTTATGGAGATGAATGAGATGAGTCTATGCCGGCGGAAAGCAGCGATGGTGTTTTTATTTGTTTGATAGGGAATGAAGACTTTGTGCCGGTAGGGAATTATTCAATCAATTCAAAAATAAGCTCTGCCAATGTTGGAATATCACTATCAATAGTTCCTTTCATATATCTTTCGTAAACACTTTTATTGTCCGGTGGGTTGATATTTAAAGTCAATCCTTTTTTATAGCGTCAGACATAGGCTTTTTCTTTAGCAAATGTCAGCAATTCACTCAATGAAATTTCCCCTGTCACGTAGTCGCGTATAATTACAATACCTTTCGGTGTTGGTATTAAACCTTCAAACATATTGCTCCCTAAAGCATTCGCTGTGCTTTCCAATGTTTTCAAGTCTGAAAATTTAACCCCCATTATGGTCAGGTTGTTTCTGTCTATTTCTATGGCGTTCAACATGTTTCAGGTTTTAATATCGATTGCAAATTTACGAATTTTCCTGATCTTTCGTATGCGTTCGGATGAAGATTTTGTGCCGGCGGGCCGTGGCGGCGAGTGATGTTTTTGATGTAAAAAATTGTTTTTCAATAAGTTGTCTGGAGACAAACAGATAGTGGTAGCAGGGACGCTTGGAGGCGTCCCGTGCTACCAGCAATTGTGTTTTTTTAGAAGACTCTATGCCAGCAGGGCAATATCATCTCGCCTCCAAACGAGAGTCTAAGTCGTTGGTTGTACCCGCCATTTTGCCAAACTGCTTTCAGTGGTTCGTTGCTTTTATTTGTTAGTCTGTTTCATGCTAATGCTCATATTCTGTATAATCAATAAATTTTTTTCCATCGAAAAAGTATAGACCATTTTCTCTAGTTCCCACCCAAATATTTCCAGTTTTATCTTCCAAAATATCCCAAATCCAAGGATTGATTAGCCCATCTTTAAAATAAGTAAAAGTTTTACCATCGTAACGCCTAAGTCCATCACTAGAGCCAAACCAAATATTTCCTTTTTTATCTTCTATAATTCTGGTAACTTCTCTAGGCAAACCATCTTTTGATGAAAAACTTGTGAATGTTTTTCCATCATAACGGTAGGCTCCACCCCAACTACTAAACCATAGATTCCCGTTTTCATCCTGTAATTGAGGCCAGCCCCAACTAACAGATTTTGGCCTTGGTCCATTTTGTCCCTGAATTAATTCTGGTAATTTTAAATGGGTTATAGATTTACCATCGTAGCGAAAAACACCTTCATTCGTTCGACCACCAAACCAAACATTACCTTCCTTATCTTCTAAAATGCGTTCCACCTTATCATTACTGGTCAAAAAGCCATTAGCAGCCTCATTAATTGGAAAATGTGTAAATGATTTGCCATCGTAAATATAAACACCATCTATTGTTACAAACCATATTTTTCCGCTTTTTGCTTGTATCATACTGAACACCCAATGGTTTTGATAATAGGCATTATTGTTAGGAGGTAGATTTTTGGGTAAAGGAATTTTGATTTGGTCAAATGTTTGACCATTGTAAAGACAAAGTCCCACTTCAGTCCCTATCCAGATTTTACCCTCTTTATCTTCCAAAATGCAATGAACTTTATTACAATCCAGCCCATCGTTTGTCGTAAATTGGTTAAACGATTTTCCGTCATACTTATATAGTCCATTATCTGTGGTTCCGAACCAAAGGTTACCTGATTTGTCCTGTAGAAAACGTTGAACAATGCCATTTCCTATGTTTTTTATTGGTTTTGAATCATCCTTTTCTTTTGGCAAATCTTTTTTAACTTCTCCATTACAGGCAGACGCCAAAAGTAGTATTGTAAGAAAAGTAAATAATTGCATTTGTGTGATTTTTTTAATTGCCTTTGAGGTTTTGTTATCTAATTATCGGTTTTGGTGTCGCTCTGCAATGACCGCTAACGGCGCGGCGGGCGAAGTGCTGCCGCTTAGGCGGCATTGTCGCCCGCCGAATGTGTGTGCCCCGAATGGGCATCGAAGAAGACCAGTCGGCGGCTATCGGTACAAAGATAGCGAAAAGCCAGAAAACCTTCTACTCT
>DDUV01000059.1:122604-127268 GCA_002344975.1 Saprospiraceae bacterium UBA2329
TACGCGGTCCGTACGTCCGGTGGTCCCGCTTTGCGCGGGATAAATAGTGAGAGGGCAGGGGCGGTTAATTTCGGTCGCCTCTCCCTACTCGATTCTGTGAATTTTTTTCTTCTTTTCAAATATTAAAGCATAATCTAACACCCCCTCAGTAATTTTGGAAAAAACGAAGTGAATCTCCATCTTGCCAACCCTTTTTAATATCACTTATTATTTTCCTTTCGTTTGAATCATATAAAGGAGTTTGATAATCGTTTTTAATTAGCCATTTTTTATAACCATCTATTTTCGGATTTGAAAGATTTAATGAATACTCTATACCCATAATAGCAATTACCAAGTATAACTCAAAGTCATCAGTATGTAATAATGTAAATTCATGCAAAACTTCATACGGTTCGGGTGATATTTTTAGATTTAAAAATCTGTCTTCTTCGTTGTAAATCCGCCTTTGATGATATTCCCAAAAATTGGGTTTATTGCCAATTCTAACATAATCCTTCAAACTATCTAACTCAGGCTTATCAGTAATTTCGTCTATCCATTCTTGGTTTGGATATAAATGATGAACTAAAACTTCGATAGCAATTTTACCAAGAAATCGTGATATATCTTTATCATTTTCTGTTGGCTCTGTAAAATGAGGAACTATCATATGAAACACTTCTTTGTTTTTAATTTTGTTAACCGTGTTAGGGTTGTTTATCAAAATGCTTCTTTCTCCATTATTATTATCTATAAATATGTCAAAATCTCCACCAATTAATGCACGTTCTCGTGGGATTACACCTTTTTTACTTTCAATAAAATTTCTATGCCTCAAACCTTTAAAATAAGGTTTATCTAACACAATTTTTTCTATTTTCAGAGCAAAATAGTTATTGCAATTATCACAGACTACACCTTTCCCAAGAATGTGTTCCTTATTACCAAGGCTCTCAGGAATGATATGTTCTACACTTTTAGAATTTTCAGAGTTTTTTTTGCAAAATACACATCTCATTTTTCAAGAACTAATTTGTATTGCTGTTCATTAATCTCCTAAACTCAACAGAATATGTTGATGCTTGTTGTGGGTCTCGTTCAATTGTAATATTTTCTTCGTTCCTAAATTCGGCATTGTTAGTCCAATTATACGAACCTGTAATTACTGTCTGATTATCAATCACGCAAAACTTATCATGCATTAATCCGCCTCTCTCTGCTCGTCTTATTGGGGTGTGGTTAAGCCTTGAAAAATCAAATCCATGTCTTCTATTTACGCCGTCATCATAAATCACTAATTGAACATCAACACCTTGTTCTTGTTTTTCAACTAATTTATTGAATAACTCTTCGTTGGTAAACCAAGCCATTGCGACTTTGATTGAAACTCTTGCGCTATCTAATGCTGCAATGATTCGATTTTGTATATCTCGAAAATGGGCTTCATTTTGAACTGGCGGTGTTCTATCTATAACTCCATTAAAGTAATTATTAAGCGTGCTTATTACCTCCCTCTGTGTTTCTTCAATGCTATAAACCCTCGTAGGGTAAATAGTTAATGTTTGAGATGGATTATTAGCACTTTGGCTTGGAGTAACATTAACTGTCCTAACCGATGGCAATCCTTGAAGCAATCTTTGAGATTCCTCAATCCTATTTATGTCTCTGATAAAAACTTTTAGATATCTGTTTCCAAAAGTTTCTCTTATCTCTGTATCAAAATTTTGTGGCATTTTATTTTAATTTTATTTCACAGAACGGTTGTGTTGCTTGCATACTTGCACCTGTCGAGCTTCGTGCGTTGGGTTTGGGTGCAAGTTGGCAGCAACACGTTGTTCTTGCCTTTTTACTGAGGGGTCAGTTTTTTATCAGTCTTTTGTCCCTTTTTCTAAACGCTTCTTCACCTCCTTCTAATAAAAGCAATTTTTCTCGATGTGCTATATTTTCTATGGAAACAGGAGTAATCGTCGTTTCGTTGTTTTCACCAACTTCCAAGTGCAATACTAATTCTGCATCACCATTTACTACGAAATTTGCATTATGTGTAGCAAAAATAATTTGTCTTTCTTGTTTTCTTTGTTTAACTAAATCCACTAAATATTCTGCAATTAATTTACTATCTAAATGTGCTTCTGGCTCGTCAATTATTAGTGGTTTATTTCCAAAGTTAAGTAATGCAACAATAACTGCTGTACACCTTTGTCCAAAAGAACAACTTTTTAATTCACGATTATCATAAAACCCTGTTATACCTTTAAATTCCAAAGGATTGACACAACATCTGAGAATTAAAAGTTTATAAATTTCAAAGTTTACTTCTGTTTCAAAGAGTTTGAGCAAGTATTGTTTCGCTTGAATTTCTCCTTTTTCTGACTTGCCTTTTAATTCATATCGTGAGCAAAAACTATCCTTTGTCTGCCCTAAAACTGTCATTGGGTCATTTTCAAATAGATAACGACTTACTGCATCACTTGGCGAATTTAGTCCAAAATCTTTTGGACGTTTATTATCAAAATAACTCCAAAAAGCATTAAAAACGGCTTCTTTAACTTTTTCATAATCAAACTCATATACAAATTTAATGTCTTTTACGTTAGGATTAATATTTTTAAGCGCAATATTAAATGGCTCTAACGTTTCTCTAATAAGAGATTCTAAATCACGTTTATCATCGAAAAATGTTTTCTTATTTTCTTCAAAAATACCTAACGCCTTTTCTATTTCTTTGATTTCAATTTTTAGGTTATCAATTTGTGTCTTATATTGCGGTACTGCTCTTGTCGCTCTTTCGTAATCATTGATATTCTCTTGGCTTAAACCTTGATTTTTCAAGTAATTTTCAAGTTCAAGTGATAAATCGTTTTGTCTCTTTAGAAGATTTTTACTTTCATCATCGGCTGCTGCAAAATCAAATTTTTTAATTGTAATTGTTCGTAATTGATTTACAATATTTTCTATTTCAGTCTCTATCAAATTCGGGTCATTTGTTTTATAGTCATATTTATCAGTTAAATCTATCAATGCAGCAATTAAATCTGAATATTTTTGTTTTGCAATGCTTATTCTTTGAATTAAAGAACCTACGGTATTTATTTGATTTGTAAGATTGGAATAAGTTGGATTATCAAATGAATTGACGATTTTTTGGTCATTTTCTAACAACTTTTCAATATTTTCCAATTCAACTTTCTTTTCATAAATAGTGCTAACGTCTTTCAATTGCTTATTTATCAATGAGATATTTTTTTCAATTTTGCTTTCAAATGGAATAAAATCTTTATCAGATTTTTGCGAGAGTCTATCATATATCGCTGTTGTTAATCTTTCTTTATCTTGTGCGAAGAGTTCTACTTCATTTTGACTAATATATTCAATTTCCCCTGTTCCTTCAATACTGATATAATTCTCTAACTCTTTTATGTCTCTTTGTGTGTCCGAACCAATAAAAGAACGCAAAATATTTGTTTTGAAGAAATTATCATCATGCCCGAGTTTTTTTGCAATAATATTTAGTATTGTGCTTTTACCTGCTCCTCTACCTCCGATAATGCAATTAAAGTAAGGGCTAAAATGTATTTCTCGATTGCCTCTTAAACAAAAATCGCCAGCCTTGTCAGGCAAATGCCTGTCATCGCTTCTAATTATAGTTGTATCACTTGGGAAGTCAATTTTTAGACAATCTATTTTTCTAGGTGGAGGTATCGGCTTACTTTCATTTATAAACAATCTTGATGATGGTTCATAAATTACCTGCCTCAATCCTTCAAATGTTTTATCTGCCTTTATCCAAGTAAAACAGTTACCTAATCTATCTTTTATTGGGTTATTTTTGCTATCTAATTTATCAGAAAAAGTATGTGCATCACTACAATCAAGCAGTGGAATATTGTAACCTTGTTGCCTAATTGAATGTTTACTTTTTTCATGTGCAGGTACACTTGCTGCAGCCGTAAACATAAAGTGACTACGCTCTACAATATCTTTCTTCTCTGCAATAGAGCCGTCCCAACGCATTGCCTCCCATTCTGCTTTTCCTATTGCAATTAGGTAGTTTAACCCACTTTGCTCTAAAATATTACATACTTCTCTGTGGTCAAAATTTAAACTATTAAATCCTGTTTCCAATGGAGATGTACCGTTTCTCTTATCCTCTGGCATAGATTGTATGATACTATTGCCAAATTCAATAATATTATCTCTTGTTAGTCCTGTTTTTGAGAAAGTTGTATAGTCGAATTTCAATAAATTTAAAAATTGTGTTTCTATTTTCTCAATTTCTGTATTATCAAAGAGAATATGTAAATTCACTCGTTTCCAAGCATCTTCGTTTGATAAATTACCGAATGCTCGAACTCGAAGTTCAATTACGGGAAATAGAATTATTTTTTGTAATTTTCCTTTATTTTGAAACTCTTTTAACTTTTTATAGCCTTCTATCGTGAAGTAATCGTTCACGCCAATTACCGAATAAGGCTCATTCAAATTTTCAATTTGTTCTACAAATTTTATCCATGAATTTTCTTCATTACCGCCATATTCCTGTTTTATAGATATTGGAGTATGAACATGTAAATCCCACTTTCTCCACTTTGAACCTGTGTATTTCATAGGGTTATTTTTATTATATTTTTTATGTTTTTTCTTTTTTTAATTGGCAAGAACTTTTGCATTAACGCAATCGC
>DDUV01000074.1:0-49479 GCA_002344975.1 Saprospiraceae bacterium UBA2329
TGGGTTTTTTGAAAAAATATCCAATAAGGGGCGATAAAAAAATAAAGTGATCATTTTCGCCAAAGGATTAGGTAAGTAAACGTTTCATTTTAAGTGTTTTATCTAATCCTTTGGCCTAAAGAAAATGAGCATTTATTTTTGCCCCACTACTAAGGCGTCCGTAAATTTTTTACCCGTACTTTCTGTACAAATCATAACTTGCAACACTCTATCCGGGGGAGAGGAATATCCCGGTATTCATCTTTCTAATCACGCTCACCATGAAAGTAATCATCTTCGGCCTCGGCAACTACGGCGTTTCATTGGCAGGCAGCCTGATGGAAGCCGGCAACGAGGTCATCGGAGTGGACAAGGACCCGCTGCGGGTGGATGCCGTCAAAGACGATGTCACTTATGCCGTTATATTAGACTCTACCAATGAAGCCGCCGTGCGCACCCTGCCTTTCAAAGACGTGGACGCCGCCATTGTGGCCATCGGCGAAAATGAAGGAGCGGCCATTCTCACTGCCGCCATTCTGAAAAAAATGGGCGTTCGGCGCATCATCAGCCGTTCCATCTCCCCGCTGCATCAAATGGTATTGGAGGCGATGGGCATAGAGGAAATCGTACACCCGGAGCAGGAAAGCGCCGACCGCCTGAGCAAAATGCTGCACCTCAAATCGGTGGTCAATAATTTTGAGGTGGACGACCGCTACTCCGTCACGGAGATACAATTGGATGACCGGTTTGTGGGCAAGACGATTCAGGAAGTAGGGTTCAGAGCGCAGTATCAACTCAACATCATCACCATCATCCGGGAACAAACCCGCCGCAATGTATTAGGCGGTATGCGGGTCATCCGGGAGTCGGTCGGGGTGGTTACGGCAGACACGGTGCTGCAAAAAGGCGATATTTTGGTAGTGTTCGGCGCCAATGCGTCCATCAGCGCCTTTTGCGAATAAGTTGCCGGCTTTTCAGCCGCCGCACACGGCGCGCAGGCGGGTCATGAGGGCATCCCAATAGCGTTGCTGATCTTCCTCCTCGCCGCGGTCGCAGTAATCGCTGATGTGCAGGATGGTTTCGTCGGTTACGTCCGAGGTGAAAATTTTGAACTCCAGATGCTCCTCATCCGCATCTGCGCTCTCCCAATGCAGGCGAAACAACTCTTCCTCAAAGTCGTCCACCACATAAGCGCTCTCCTCGCTTTTACCCCATTTGAAGGTATAGACGTCCACGTTGATGTCCACTTCGTCGCAGAACCAACGGATGAGGCAGGGCGGGTCGGTGAGAAATTGATAGAGAATGGCCGGCGATGCCTTGAACAGATACTCCAATGTAAAATGTACTCGTTCCATAACTTCTTGATAATGCGCGACCATACAGCTTGGGCGCTACTTTGAGGCCGCAATAAAAAAGAAAAAAATGATTTCACCAACATCCTGTAAACTTTTCCGCTTGCACAGGCTTTTTTATTTGTAAACCAAGCGCTTAGCGTGCTTTTTACACCATCAGAAAAATACAGTCTTGACATGTGCCGAAAAAAGCCTTACTTTTGCAGTCCGAAAGCGAAAAGCACCCTCCGCGCCAACCTTGCGGCGGGAAGTATTGTTTCCACAAAGCGAGTGAAAAAAGTATGTGACGCAGCTCGTTTTTTACCGTCGCAACGGGCATCGCAGAGTGCTCTCTATCAAGAGAATAAGCCATTATTAAAACATAAAATCGGTCATTGAATGAGACAACTAAAGATCACCAAATCTATTACCAACCGGGAGAGCCAGTCGCTCGAAAAGTATTTGCAGGAGATCGGAAAAGTGGACCTGCTGACCCCGGAAGAGGAGGTGGACTTAGCCAAACGCATCAAACAGGGAGATCAGGCAGCACTGGAAAAACTTACCAAAGCCAACCTCCGTTTCGTCGTTTCTGTAGCCAAACAATATCAAAATCAGGGTCTCTCGCTCAGCGACCTTATCAATGAAGGCAATCTCGGCCTCATCAAAGCCGCCCAGCGATTTGACGAAACCCGCGGTTTCAAATTCATTTCCTACGCCGTGTGGTGGATTCGCCAGTCCATCCTCCAGGCATTGGCCGAACAAAGCCGCATCGTGCGCCTGCCGCTCAATAAAGTAGGCTCGCTCAATAAAATCAACAAGGCATTTTCCGAACTCGAACAGGAATACGAACGCGAACCCAGCGCCGAAGAACTGGCCGAAATGCTCGAAATTCCTACCGAAGAAGTGGAAACTACGCTCGGTGTTGCCGCCCGCCACGTCTCGATGGATGCTCCCTTCGTGGAAGGAGAAGACAACTCGCTTCTTGACGTGCTCGAAAACATCGGCACGCCGGGAACCGACGCCGACCTGGAATACCGCGAATCGCTGAGCCGCGAAATTGAACGCTCGCTCTCTACGCTCACCGACCGCCAGTGCGACGTCATCAAACTGTACTTCGGCATCGGCATCGAACATCCCATGTCTTTGGAAGACATCGGCGATAAGTTCGGCCTCACCCGCGAGCGTGTGCGCCAGATCAAGGACAAAGCCATCAACAAACTGCGCGCCACCAACCGCAGCAAACTCCTCAAGCATTACCTCGGCGCCTGAGGAATCTTACTTTTTTTAAAAAAATGATCGTATAGTCAGGTAGTTCATACAGCTTCGCGCTGCATGAACTGCCTCGCTGTGTGTTCCCTTTCCATACAATACGCGCCGAAAATAAGCCTCTGTTTTTTACCTTTGTGGGAACTGTCACAAAAAAGTTCCTCTTATGCGCTTACGTTTCCATTGGGCTTTCCTTGCCCTGCTTTTCCTGCTTTCTTCCTGCCGGGTTTCCCGCGAAGCCGCTCTCCAATCTGTTGATTTTACCATTCTGCAAATCAACGATGTGTATGAAATTTCGCCACTCGAAGGAGGCAAATCGGGCGGGCTGGCGCGCGTGGCTACCGTAAAAAAAGAGCTGCTGCGCGAAAATCCCAATACCATTGCCGTACTGGCCGGAGATTTTCTCAGCCCTTCTTTCATCGGCACCCTCAAGACCGACAGCGGCGAGCCGATTGCCGGACGGCACATGGTGGAAACCCTCAACGCGATGGGCCTGGATTATGCCACTTTCGGCAATCACGAATTCGACCTCCGCGACCCCGACCTTCTGCAACAACGCCTGCATCAGAGCGCTTTTCAATACACTTGCTGCAATGTGCTGCGGGTGAAGGATGGCCGGGAAATGCCTTTCACGCACATGGTAAATGGCACGGCGCAACCGATTCCACCCTACATTTTACGCGAATTTACCGGACGCAACGGCAGCAAGGCCCGCATAGCGCTGGTGGGCGTGGTGTTGCCCTTCAATAAGCAGCCTTATGTGAAATACTTGCCCGATGCCGAGACTTTCCGCAGCACCTGCCAATCGCTGGAGGGCAAGGCGGAAGTCATTCTCGGCCTCACCCACTTAGCCATAGATGCCGATATGGCGCTGGCCGAAACCACGCCGCAGGTACCGCTGTTCATGGGCGGCCACGACCACAACCACATGGGGCATTTTGTGGAGCGAACGGTCATTGCCAAAGCCGACGCCAATGCCAAAACCGTTTACATACATCGTCTGAGCTACTACCCGGCCACCAAAACCACACAGGTGCGCTCCACCCTCAAGGTGATTGATGATAAAATTCCCGCCGATCCTGCCACCCAGGCAGTGGTGGAGAAATGGGAAAGCCAGGTATTTGGCTTAGCCGAAAAGATGGGCTACCAACCCCGCCGTGTGGTGATGAATACTGCCGAGCCTTTGGAATGTACCGAGACCATCATCCGCAGTTCGCAAACCAACTTTGGTCAATTAGCCGTAGAGGCGTATCAGGCGGCCATGCCCGGCGCAGATGTGTATTGGATCAACAGCGGTTCTATGCGTTTGGACGACCGGCTGAGCGGCGCCATCACCGAGTTTGATGTGATGCGCACCTTCCCTTACGGTGGAAAAATTGTAAAAATGCAGCTGCCCGGCGCAGTGGTACAGGAAGCGCTCCGCATCAGCATGACGACCAACAAAGGCGAGGGCGGCTATTTTCAACTCCTTCACGCCGATCCGAAACCCGATGCACAAGGTCGCTTTTTGATCAACGGCAACCCGATAGAACCGGAGCGGATGTACTCGGTAGTCATGCCGCTGTTTGTAGCTGAGGGCAAGGAGGCCAACCTGTCTATGTTGGGAAAATACAAATTCGACGTGTTGGAAAATTTGTCGCCCGCTCCCGGCGCCTCCATTCGCAACGACGTGCGCGACATTGTCATCTCGTACATGAGCCGCAAATAAACGCCGACATGAACTACGAAAAAGTACTGCTCTCGCCCGGCGGGCCGGCTGTGTCGCCCATCGTGACGGGCGTCATGAAATGGGGCCTCTGGGGGCGGCAAATGGGCACGACGCAAATGCTTCATTTAATAGAAGCATCCGTAGAGGCGGGCGCTACCACCTTCGATCATGCCGATATTTACGGACATTACACTACGGAAGCCGAATTTGGGGCAGCCCTGAAAAACCGACCCGAATTGCGCAGCCGCATACAACTCGTCACCAAGTGCGGCATCTGCCTGCCCGGTCCGCACCGGCAATATGGGCTAAAACATTACGATACCAGCGCTGCGCACATTCGCCGTTCCACAGAGCAATCGCTCCGCAACCTCCACACCGATTATATTGATCTCCTGCTCATTCACCGGCCCGACCCGCTGATGCACCCGCAGGAGGTGGCCGAAACATTTGAGGCGCTGCGCAGCGAGGGCAAAGTACTGCATTTCGGCGTGTCTAATTTCAGTCCGGCGCAGTTGGAAACCCTGGCGGCTTTCACGCCCGTTGTCACCAATCAGGTCCAAGCCAACGCAATGCACCTCGCGCCCTTCAGCGACGGCACTTTCGACCAGTGCTTGCAAAAAGGCATTCGCCCGATGGCCTGGGCGCCGCTGGGCGGGGAGCGCTTCTTCACGCATCCCGATGACCCGCAGGTGAGCCGGGTGCGCACCGCCTGCGAAACCATTGCCGCAAGTCGGGAAGGCATACACAGCGATCAGGTGATGCTGGCTTTTTTGCTGAGACATCCAGCGGGCATCGTGCCCGTCATCGGCACGGGCAATGCGGAGCGGATTCAGTCCTCCATGAAAGCCTTGGACATTCGGCTCAGCCGCGAGGAGTGGTTTTCGATTTGGACGGCGTCGAGCGGGCGGGAGGTGGATTAAGGCAAGTACGAGCGGAACGAAAAGCGTGTTTTGCGCCGATCATACAGATTTTATGGCGCCGACAGGGTGATCTGTTGCGGCATGAAAAAATGGTGAAGAAATCCCCTTACTCCGCCCGCGCCACCACCAAGCCCGCCGCGCCGTGCAAAGTCAGTGTCCGGCCCTGAATATCAAAATGCTCCATTTCCGACAGCAAGCCGGCCAATTGCTGGGCGAAAGGGGTGTCGCAGCAAGCCTCGGTACAGCCCATTGGTTCAATATCAATATTGCCGCCATTGAACGTATTGAACCGGCCGCCGCAGTTGTTGACATCCAAACGGAGGCTCAGGTTGCCGTCCTCTCCGAATTGGAGAATGTAATCTGCCGGTGCGTTTTCTACTGCCTGCCCTGTGGCTTCTATGGAAATGACGCGCCAATCGCCCTGGAGCAACTGCGCCGTGTTGTCGGTGAGGCAGGCGCTCAGCGTGAGTGCCAAAATGAATGAGAGAATGCTTGCGATTTTCATTGCTTGCTGTTTTTTATCAATTTATAACGACTCATGGCCCCATCCGCTGCGCTGAGTTGCAAGATGTACATGCCTTCCGGCCAAGCGGACATGGGCACTTCTGTCTGTCCATCGAAATAAGAACGCCAAAGCGGTCGCCCGGTGATGTCCAACAGGGTCAAATTGATTGCGCCGGGATGCGCAACCGATATGGCTACCCTGTCAGATGCAGGGTTGGGCCAAACAAGAACATCCTGTATCTGTAGTTCCCTCACGGCGGTGGCACAGCCTGGAATATCGCTCCAGACCACCTCCACTCTGAGGCCGAGGGAGGCTGTGAAATCCGGGCATTGTTGGGGCGCGCCTGTGAACCAATACGATCCGGGGCGGGTCACGATGAGCGTATCGTCGTTGGCGCCGGGAATGGCCTCTTCGCCGTCAAACCATTTGATGTTGGTAGTGTAAGGCGACAGCGCAATGAGATGCATGGTGTCTCCGGCACAAATCACGGCCTCTCCGTTGGGGCCGATGGTAAACTCACCGTCAGACAGCGCCACCGGAAGCAAAAACACCAGCCCGTCCACCAGTACTTCGGCGCTGCGCTCGGTGCAATTATTGAGCGTAGCTGATACAGAGACATAGAGCGGCGTATCGTTGTAATCAACAGTAAAAGCAGGGCCGGTAGCGCCATTCACCGGCTGCGGCGCGGCGCTGCTGCCAAAGGGGCGCGTGTACCATTGATAAGCATCGTAAGCCTGGGTGCCGAGCGTGGTACGGGCTTCGGGGCAAACGAGCAAGTCGCCTGTTACGGTGGGGGTGAAAGGGCATTGGGCAGTGGCAAGTCCCACAATGCAACAGGAGATGATCAGAATTAGTAAGGTTCGCATGTTATATGGTTTTTCCGTCCGTTGGAATAGACGTGAAAAACCCTTAATTGGTTAGTCGAATCTTTACGGTAGAAGATAGAAATCACGTTGCCCAAGTCATTTTGAGTCAAACTGTTGGCAGCAATATCAGACAAAGCCCTATGTTTTTGTTGCCGCAATCATTTTGCCAAGAGCATATCCTATCAAACCACCTGCTACCGCATCAGACAACCAATGCACAGTGAGTGAAACTCCCAGCCCGATGTACACAGCGTAGAGGATAGCCAGCGTTCTTTTTGTACCCGATGCCATAAACGGTAATACCGCCACCGACATGGCAAAGGCCGTCATGGTATGCCCGGAGGGAAAACCCTCTATCAGGCTCTCCCACAGATTATTGCCTTGCAAGAAACCCAACCGGAACTGCCCGCTGAGATCCGTCATGCCGAGCGCTTCAAAAGGCTCTCTGGGTACGCGGTTGGTAAAGGCTTTCAGTAGGGTGGAATATCCCCAAGCCGCCAAAAATGCCTTGAACGCCGCTGCCGACATGGTGCTGTAATGCGGTTGTTGTTTTCGTTTCAGGTACAGGTACAGCGGCATAGCGCCGGGGACAAGTATGCCTATGAATACGCTGGGGATGCCTATGTATTGAAGCAGTATGACGTTTTCGCTAAGTTTGGCCCACCTCCAATCTATGCCGGTGTAAATGAGTGCAGCGGCAGCTAAGACCGCCAAAATGGTTGACAAGAGGATGCTTTTCATAGCGTACGGTTGCCCAACCAAACACTTTTTTCCGTACCCCCCTTATCGGTGGGCAGTTGTTCAGAAGTATAATTAGGATGATTGCGGATGTAATTCAAGAAGGGCTTGGCGCTTGGAAAATTGGTGTTATCTGTAATGACGATGCAGCCTTTTTTGAATTTTGGTTCAAGCATTTTTAATAACGGCAAATACAAATCATTCCAGCCATCCAACACCAAAAAATCAATGTCGGCGGGACAGTCCCGGAGTGTCTGCATGGCGTCGCCTTCCCGCAAATCAATGATATCGGCTGCGCCTGCTTCTTCAAAATTCTTTTGCGCGACGGCACATTTTTCAGGCAAGAGTTCAGTAGTAATGACTTTGCCACCTGTTTCTTTTGCTCCTGCCGCCAGGTAAAGGGTCGAAATGCCGAAGGATGTTCCAAACTCTACAATATTTGTGCAATGGTTTTCCTGAATGAGGCGGACCATCACTTCACCTTGCTCACGGCTCATGGCAATGTAGGCGTCTTTCATGTCTTCGGGCTGCAAAGGGCGGAAAATGCCCTTTGCCAAACCCTTTGCGATGGTCAATATCTCACGATTGGCTGCCTGATGCAAGCGAGCCAAAGTACTTTGCATACGAGTATCCATTGCGCTTACCATTTTCTATAAATTGGTACTTGCAAATTTGTCGGGCGATTTTCGGGCTTGTCAAATCCACGTCCGTCTACATGTTTACTGCCCATGAAAAGCATGTCGTTGAAAATGTAAATCAAGTCGTAGTCACCAACAGTTTCGCCTGCTTTCACTCCAAAAAGCGGAAACTCCTTGCCCCTGATGTCTTGCGTCACGCCTACTGCCCAAGTATTGAGTTCGGCTACCGGGGCAGTGTTGAGTTGGTCGGCGAACATGAGGTGCAGGGGCGTAACCTCAAAGCCCTCGTCCAGAATGTAGTCCACCTCGTAGGCACCCTCCGCAATCGGGTGTGCCTGGCCCCAGATCGTATGCCCTTTGAAAGTAAATTTCACCAAAGGCACCTGCCCATAGGGGTCGGCCGAACTTAGGATACTGCCCTCAAAGCGGTCGTTCGGGAAATACTGAAAATTGCGCTGCACATAAAACGGCTCAATTTTGCCCGCGCCCAACCTGTCTTCAAACGGGCGCAATTCGGGGCTGATGCTGACCCACTCACCGCCTTGAACATAAGTTTTGATTTGCTCTATTGTCATTTCTGAATGCTTTTTTTATGAAAAATTGAATTGACAAGGCAAAGTTCTATATATTTGTCTTTAATTCAATAGTAGTCTTTGTTTTTGTTTATAGTAAATAAAAATAGACTATTATGAAAATCAATGCATTAGAGCGGATTGTTTTCGACTTTTCAACCTTATTCCCGTTGTGCCCATGCGTAAGAACAAAAATTTCAATCCAAACAATTGCCCGGTCACCCACTGTATTAACCTGATAGGCGGCAAGTGGAAACCCGTTGTGATTCATTTGGTCAGAAAGGATTGCAACCGTTTTTCCTTGTTGCAAAGGGCCATTCCCGACATCAGTAAACAAATGCTGACCCAGCAGTTGCGTGAACTGGAAGAAGACGGTTTGATAGAAAGGAAAATTTACGCAGAAATACCGCCGAAGGTAGAGTACTCCATTTCGGCGTATGGAAAGACTTTGTTTCCGGTGATTGATGCAATGAGCGTGTGGGGGTTGAATGATTTGAACATATCCGGCTAATCACAGTGAGGGAAAGGACGATTCACTCGTCGGTCGCTCTACTATCCCCGCCCCGATTCCTCGGATGATATTGCAGCACGGTTTCCCGCAGGTAATCTGTATCCAGGTGAGTGTAAATTTCCGTGGTGAGGATAGACTCGTGGCCCAGCATGTCCTGCACCGCTTTCAGGTCGGCGCCGCCCTCGATGAGGTGTGTGGCGAAAGAATGCCGGAACGTGTGCGGACTCACGTTTTTCTCTATACCCGCCAGCCCTGCTATTTCTTTGATGATGAGAAACACCATGACGCGGGTGAGTTTTTTGCCCCGGCGATTGAGAAACAGGTAGTTGGCGTGGTCTTTATGTATGTTGAGCATGGTTTGGCGCACACCCTCCATATACAGGCGGATGTGCTTGACGGCCTCCTCCCCGATGGGTACAATGCGCTCTTTGTCGCCCTTGCCGATGACTTTTACAAAACCGATGTCCAAATACAGGTTGGAAAGGCGCAGTTCCGTCAATTCCGACACACGGAGGCCGCAAGCGTACAGGGTTTCGAGCATGGCGCGGTTGCGCACGCCGTGGGGTTCGCTCAGGTCAATGACCGACAACATGCGCTGAATTTCATCAAAACTGAGCACTTCGGGGATGTGCCGGGGCAGGCGCGGACCGTCCAGTAGTTCGGTGGGGTCGGTGGTGATGGTGTTTTCGGTGAGCAGGTATTTGTAAAAAGTTTTGAGGGCCGACAGCAGCCTTGCCTGCGAGCGGGCGCCCAGCCCCAATTCATTGATCCACATCAGAAAAGCGCTGAGATGATCGGTGGAGACCTGCGCCGGCTGGAGTTCCAAACCCGACAATTGGATGTACTGCTCCAACTTGCCCACGTCGCCGAGGTACGCCTCAATGGTGTGTTGCGAGAGGGCGCGTTCCAGCATCAGCCAGGCTTTGAAGCCCTTGAGTGCGGTGGTCCAGTTCATATTCCATCAAGCCAGATGATGAATTCCTCTGCCGTTTTGCGCCGGAGATCGGGTACAACAGCGTCATCGGCGGGGTAGCCCACCGGGATGAGCAGGAAGGGGCGCTCGTTGTCGGGGCGGCCCAGTATTTGTTGCAAAAAATTCATAGGACTGGGCGTGTGCGTGAGGGCCGCCAGACCGGCATGGTGAATGGCCGCCAGTAAAAAGCCGCAGGCAATGCCCACCGATTCGTTGACGTAGTAGTTTTTCTTTTTTTCCTCGCCTTCCAGATCGTACGATTTTTTAAAAACCACCAACAGCCAGGGCGCCGTTTCGAGGAAGGGCTTGTTCCAGTCGGTGCCGAAGGGTTCCAAGTCTTGCAGCCACTCCTCCGACATGCGGCCGTGATAATTTACATATTCCTCTTTTTCAGCGGCTTCCCGAATCTGCGCTTTGATTTGGGGATCACCCACCGCGCAGAAAGTCCAGGGCTGTTTGTGTGCTCCGGAGGGCGCTGTGCCGGCTGTCATCAGCAGTTGCTCAATCAGTTCGCGCGGCACGGGCTTGTCGGAAAACATGCGCAGGGTGCGCCGCGTGTTCATCTCCTGATAAAAATCGCGGCTTCGTTGCAACATTTCCGTTGCGTCGTAGCGGGGCGGCAGATAGGGAAGGAATGACGACATAGTAAGCTTGCTCAATTTTACACGGTACAAATCCGGGGGATCATCTGCAATGGAGCACTCAATTACTCCTTGCCGCCCGTGCGCGGGCAGGCGCCGTTGCATTGGCCGTAGAGGTTGAGTGAGTGGTGGGTGACGTTGAAATGCAGCAGGTCGCCCATCATGTTTTTGATCTGTTGAATGCGGGGGTCGCAAAACTCGAGAACGCGCCCGCAGTCCACGCATATCAAGTGGTCGTGTTGTTTGAAGCCATAGGACTTTTCAAACTGTGCCAGATTTTTGCCGAACTGGTGTTTTTTTACCAAATCGCAGCTCACCAACAGGTCTAAAGTGTTATATACGGTGGCCCGGCTCACGCGGTAGTTTTGGTTTTTCATGTGGATGTACAGCGCTTCGGCATCGAAGTGGTCGCTGCGGCGGTATATTTCCTCCAGAATGGCATAACGTTCGGGGGTTTTGCGAAAGCCCCCGTTTTCGAGATGCGAGGAGAAGATGTTTTTTACCTCTTTGATGATGTCGTCGGTAGTTCTTGTTGTCATACTTATAATAACTACACCACGCGCTCTACGGTTGAGACGTTGGGGAGTTTGAGGAGGCTATAGTGGGTATCTGCCCAGTTCGATGAGTAATCTTCGCTCAATGATGTTGTCGGGATGATTGAACTCCAACAACCGGACAGTGGCTTCTCCTACTTCAGTCTTCCCCAAAATAACCCCATCTTCCATACTAAAGTGATCTGTCCATACATCCAGCCGTGGATGAAAAAGTCGGATGATTGGACTTTCTGAAGAGAGTAATGTGCCGAGGTTGGGACCTTTTTTCCAGTTACAAAAAGAACAAGAGTATGCGAGATTATCTAAGTCTGTTTTGCCTCCATGTTGAATGGGAATGATATGCTCAATATGGAACCTGTAGTGCGCAAACGGCTCGGGTAGCCTGCAATACTCGCAACAATAGCCTGCCCGTTCGGCAACAATGCTTCGGAAAGCTCCGGATACCTTAATAGCTCATTGAACAACAAGCCTTTGCGCTGCATGTATTTTTGCGAGTCGGACTATTCGTTCAACCGTAAGATAGCGCTCCATCTCTTCGTTTTCCAAGGCGGAGAGGCCAAGTTCTTTGTGTTTCCATTGTAGTTCCTCCATTCGCTGCTGAGCTTGTGGCGAGGCATGAAAACCCAGTACCTTTTCAGGATTCATAGCGGCTAGAAAGGCGGCCAGTTCATCGAATACGTTTACTTCGGGCGTTACCATAAGCATTTGTTTACATAAGATATAACTACACCACGCGCTCTACGGTTGAGACGTTGGGGAGTTTGAGGAGGCTGCGGATGGCGATGCTGAGTTGATCTGTATTTTGAACCACCAAACTCACGCGCCCCTCGAAGTACCCTTGGTCGCCGGCGATGCTGAATGTGCGGATATTGATATTGAGATTGGAGGAAATGGCATGACTGAGCCGCTCAATCACTCCGGGGCCGTCGTCTATGCCGGTGATTTTGAGATCGGCCACAAATGTGGTGCCTGGCGTGTGTACCCACTCGGCCTTCATGATGCGGTAGCCATAGTTGGCCATCAGGTTGGTGGCGTTGGGGCAGGTGGTGCGGTGTATTTTGAGTGTAGCATTGGAGGTGACGTAGGCAAAAATATCGTCGCCCTGCACCGGATTGCAACAAGTAGCCAGCGAGTAACTGTATCGCTCGGCATCTTCGCCGTTGATCATAAGGCGGCCTTTGCTGAGGTCGCGTTTTTTGCTCGGCGGGGGTTCTGGCGGACGAACCTCCTCGCCCACCTTGGGTATTTCCACCAGCGTATTCCCCTCCGGCATGAACAACTTGAAAATACGCTCGATGGTGATGGCCCCCATGTAGATGGAGTAGTAGAAGTCCACATGAGAGTCGAGATCGAAATACCGGACGAGTTTTTCGACGATTTCTTCGTTGGGTTCCAATTTGAGATTGCGCAACTTCCGCTCAAAAGCCTCGCGGCCATATTCGCCCAACTTGCGCCGTTCTTCCTTCATGGCCGAACGAATCTTGGACTTGGCCTTGCCGGTGACGACAAACTTGAGCCAGTCTTCGCTGGGTTTTTGATTTTTGTTGGTAATGACCTTAACCTGGTCGCCGTTTTTGAGCACACAGCCCATCGGTACCAGCTTGTTGTTGACTTTCACCGCCGTGCAATGATACCCCACGTCGCTATGTATGCTGAAGGCGAAGTCGAGCGCAGTGGCGCCTTTGGGCAATATGCGAAGCTCTCCTTTGGGGGTATAAACGAAGATTTCTTCGTTGAAGAGGTTGTTGTCTTTGAAGGTTTCGAGCACTTCAACGGCATTTTCGCCCGGGTCTTCCAGAATTTCCCGCACGCTGTCGAGCCACTGCTCAAACACATCCTTCTGGTTGTTCACGCCTTTGTATTTCCAATGCGCCGCAAAACCCCGCTCGGCAATCTCGTCCATGCGGTTGGTGCGGATTTGTACTTCTACAAACTTGCCTTGCGGCCCGATAACGGTGGTGTGCAAAGACTCGTAGCCATTCGATTTCGGCATGGTAACCCAGTCTTTGAGGCGTTCGGGCAGGGGCTTGTGTACATTGGTAACGATGGAATAAGCCTGCCAGCAGGAAAGGCGTTCGCGGTCGAGCGGCACGTCCATCACGATGCGGACGGCGAAGAGGTCATAGATTTCTTCAAAAGGCACCCTTTTGCTCTGTATTTTATTCCAGATGGAATAGATGGATTTGGGGCGTCCGTAAACCTGATAAGGCACGCCAATGGCATCCAGATGGGGCGTCAGCGGCTTGATGAACTCATTGATGTAGCGGTTGCGGTCGCGTTTGGTATCGGCCAAATTGCGGGCAATGTCGTGGTAGGCTTCCGGTTCGGTCACCTTCATACACAGGTCCAGAAACTCTGTTTTCAGGCCATAAAGTCCCAGCCTGTGGGCTAATGGGGCATACACATAACTGGTTTCGGCAGCTATTTTGAGTTGTTTTTGACGCGTCATGGCGCCCAATGTGCGCATGTTGTGCAGGCGGTCGGCCATTTTGATGAGTACTACGCGCACATCTTCCACCAAGGTACTGAGCACTTTGAGTACATTTTCGGCCTGTTGACTCTCGGCATTGTAGGCGCTGTCCAACTTAGTCAGGCCGTCCACCATTTTGGCAATCTGGGCGCCGAATTTTGCCCGGATGTCTTCCAATTTTACCGGCGTGTCTTCTACCACATCATGCAGCAGGGCTGCCGCTACGGCCGTAGGCCCCAGTCCGATTTCTTCGGTGCAGATGGTAGCTACTGCCAGGGGGTGCAGAATGTATGGTTCGCCCGACTTCCGGCGCTGTGGCCTGTGAGCTTCCACTGCCAGTTCATACGCGTCGCGAATGAGCTTGCGGTCGGCATCTTCCAATGGCGTTTTGATGGTGCGCAAGAGCTTGCGGTACGCATTGTGTACCATTTTGTCTTCGGGCGACATATTGGAAATGGCGGTCATTGTGGCAGTGTTTAAAAGGGTAATTTGCAAAGTTGAGATTTTTTTTGGAAAAATCCTCTTACCTTTGCAACGCTTTTTGAAAAACGATTGTTGGAGGGCTTGCGCTTCTTCCGGCGTCGGCAAAATTTTCAGCGGGTGTGGCGAAATTGGTAGACGTACCAGACTTAGGATCTGGCGCCGCGAGGCATGGGGGTTCGAGTCCCTCCACCCGCACAGGCAACCGGTAGTTTGGGTGGAGGGATGAGAAGTTTATCCCGCAATGGCGGGAAGTCCCTCCACCCGCACCATATTAGTAGGTAGCAAAATGTCTGAACAGCCTCGTCAGTGGCGGTTCATTCCGGCTTTTCGCAACTAATATGCCTTCTATTTCCTAAATTATTTATCAAACTTAATGCCAACTTTCCAAAGAGAGGCCATCAGCGACCTCCACTTCAAACTCACCGCCACTCTGGCGCCCTCCGACTACGAAACCGAGTTTCATACTCAATTGGAAAAATACCGCAAAGAAGCCGCCATCAAGGGCTTCCGGAAAGGTAAAACGCCTGCATCGGTGGTGCGCAAAATGTTCGGCAAATCGGTTTTGGCCGACATCCTCAACAAAAAACTGCAAGAGGCGATACCTGCATACGTGCGGGAACAGCATTTAGACATGTTGGGCGGGCCTATCCCTTCTGATGAGAACGATGCCATCGCGCTCGACGCCAAAGAATTGAAAGAATACAGCTTCATCTTTGAAATCGGCGTGGCGCCTGAATTTGACATACAGGGCACAGGGCCGGATGCGGAATATGAGCGCTTGGATGTGATTGCCTCCGAAGAGCGCATCAACGAGCACCTCGAAGGACTTCGCAATGAGGATCTTCGTGCGGTTGCGGTAACGGAAAATGTCAGTGAAAATGGCGAGGCGCGCCTTCGGTTCACGGAATTAGATGGCGATGCGCCGCGTGAAAACGGCATTGTTACCAGCTGTTCAGTACAGGTGAGGGACATCAAAGACGATGCTCTGCGCAATCAGATATTGGCGGCCAAAATCGGAGACACTTTTCAAATAGCCGATATTTTCGAGGATTTGAATGAGAACAGCGCTCTGGTACGGAACCAACTACTGCAGTCTCATGATGACAATGGCATTCAGATCAATCCCGGCTTTGAGGCTGTGGTAGAGGAGTTGAACAGCCGCGAACCCGCCCCGTTTGACGAAGAGTTTTTCCAATACGCTTTTGGCGAAGATACCGACGTAACGACTGAGGCAGAGGCCAAAGCACGCATCAAAAAGGATATAGAAGAATATCTGGCCGGCTCCTCACAGTCTTTGCTGCGCGCTCAGGTGCGTGACCGCATCATGGAATTGAACCAGTTTCCGCTGCCGGAAGCCTTTTTGAAAAAATGGCTGCTCTACTCCAATGAGGAAATGACCGAAGAAGATGTCGAAAGCCAGTTTGACAGCATCGCCAAATCATTCCGCTGGTCCACGATCAGTCAACGCCTCGCCAAGCGCTTTGAAATCAAGGTGTCTGAAGAGGAAGTGCAGCAATACTTCATCAATCAGGTGCGGCAAATGCTGGGCGGATATGCCGGCTTGGGCGACAGCTTTATGTTAAGCATGGCGCAAAGACTCATGGAGCGCGAAGAGAGTGTGATGGAGGCTTACGAAGATATTTATAACACAAAAATGCTGGCGGCCGTAGCCGGGGAGGTGAAGCAAGTGGGTAAGCCTGTTACGGAAGAAGAACTCCAGCAGGCTGTACAGGCATACAACGCCAAACACAAGCCGCAGCAGCCCGAATCTGACGAAGATGCCGATATTGTGGACGCCGAAGAGGTACAACCCGAGCCTGAAGCCGAAGCCGGGGAATAATCTTTGACGCCTTTCAACCCGAAGGCAGGGAAGTTGTTTCATATTCGGTTTTCATAAAAGGATTGTACAAAAACCCGAAATGAGTATGTTTCGCAAAGACGAATTTTTCAAATATGCCGTAAAGCACCTCGGCATGAGCAGCTATAAGGTGGAAGACTACGCGCGCTACAATGTGCAGTCTATGAGCCAGGTGCAAAACATGACGCCCTACATCATCGAAGAGCGCCAACTCAACGCTACCGTGCTTGACGTGTTCTCCCGACTGATGATGGACCGTATCATTTTTATGGGTACGCCGGTGTACGACGACATTGCCAACATCGTGCAGGCACAGTTGCTTTTCCTGCAATCTGCCGACCCCAAGCGCGACATCAACATGTACATCAACAGCCCCGGCGGCTCTGTTATTGCAGGCCTCGGCATTTACGACACCATGCAATTTGTGTCGCCCGATGTGGGTACCATTTGCACAGGCCTGGCGGCCTCTATGGGAGCTGTGTTGCTGGCTGCCGGCGCCAAAGGTAAGCGTACTTGTCTCTACCACAGCCGCGTGATGATTCACCAGCCTTCGGGCGGCATGCAGGGCCAGGTATCTGAGATGGAAATTTCGTACAAACTCATCAAGCAAATGCAGGAAGATTTGTACAAAATACTCAGCCACCACACGGGCAAAACGTACCAACAAATTGAAGAAGATTCCGACCGCGACAAATGGCTCACCTCTCAGGAAGCCATGAATTACGGTCTCGTGGACGAAGTGCTGGGCAAAGGCGTAGAAGCTGCCGGCTAAGTTCATTTCATCGAAAGCCCGCGTCCGACGTTTATTTTTTTTGTCTCGGATGTGGGCTTTCCCATTTTTTGAGGGCCTCCCTCGGCCCTTTTTATCCAAGTCCACCAAATCATGCGTAAATCCAGACAAAACTACCACTGTTCGTTTTGCGGCAAAGACAAATCTGAAGCGCTGCTCCTGATTGCAGGCATCGAAGGCCATATTTGTGAAGCCTGCGTAGAGCAAGCCGGCCAAATAGTGCAGGAAGAATTGTACGGCAACAAACAGGAGGGCGGCAAAAAAGAGAAGTCCAAATCGGGCGCTGGTTTTTCTGTGGTAAAGCCGCAGGAAATCAAGGCCTACCTCGATCAGTACATCATTGGTCAGGACGATGCCAAAAAAGTGCTTTCAGTGGCCGTTTACAATCACTACAAGCGCCTGGGTCAACCCCGCAAAGACGACGTGGACATCGAAAAATCCAATATTCTCTTCGTGGGCCAAACCGGCACCGGCAAAACCCTGCTGGCAAAAACCATCGCCAAGTTTCTCAATGTGCCCTTTGCTATCGTGGATGCTACGGTGTTTACCGAGGCAGGCTATGTGGGCGAAGACGTGGAGAGCATCCTCAGTCGCCTGCTTCAGGTATGCAACTACGATGTGGCCGCAGCCGAGCGCGGCATTGTTTATTTGGATGAAATTGACAAAATAGCTCGCAAGAGCGACAACCCCTCCATCACCCGCGACGTGTCGGGCGAAGGCGTGCAGCAGGCACTGCTCAAAATGCTGGAAGGTACCGATGTAAACGTACCCCCGCAGGGCGGCCGCAAGCACCCGGAACAAAAACTCGTTAAAGTAAATACCGAAAACATTCTCTTTATATGTGGGGGCGCTTTTGAGGGTATAGACAAGATCATTGCCCGCCGCATGAACAATCAGGTCATCGGGTTCAAAGCCGACGACTATGTTCGGGTGGACAGCGACAATATGCTTCAATACATCAATCATCAGGATGTAAAGCATTATGGTCTGATTCCCGAATTGGTGGGTCGCCTTCCTGTATTAGCCTACCTCAATCCGCTCGATCAGGAAACCCTGCGGCGCATTTTGCTGGAGCCTAAAAACTCTCTCATCCGCCAGTACGAGCGCTTGTTTGAAATTGAGGGCATTCAACTGAGCTTCGAACCGGATGCCATTGAGTTCATCGCTGAAAAAGCCCTCGAATTTGCGTTCGGTGCGCGCGGCTTGCGCTCTATTTGCGAAGCCATTATGACGGATGCCATGTTTGAGTTGCCTTCTCAAAATGAAGTGCGCCACCTCCACATTACCCGCGCTTATGCCGCAGAAAAACTCTCCCGTTCCAATCTGGGCAAGTTGAGGGCTAAAGCGGCGTAGGAGCATAGAAGGGGAGGGTGTTTTTAGATTCGTCACCAAATTGATCCCTGAGGCTATGAATCGAATCATCGCGTTGTTGCTGTTTTTGTCTGTCGGAATGGTTCAATCCATTGTCGGCCAGCAAATTATCATGTCGGAAGACATTCCCCTGCGCAATGATGTCTCCTACGAATTGCTGGGCGAGTTCAAGGGGCGGGTACTGCTTTTCAGGGATCAGATCAGTAAATATGAAGTGCAGGGTTTTGACCAACGCCTGCGCCCCAGTTGGTCCAAAATACTGACGCTTGATAAGAAAAACCCCAAAGTCATCGGCACCACGCACAGCCGAAACGACTTCACGCTCATCTACCATTACCGGGATCAGGGGAACACCATCCTCAAGGCCGCCAAATTCGACCCCGGCGCCAACATGATAGACTCTGCAACGATCAAAAACCTCGGCAGCGTTTTTTTTACACCCGACTTTGAAATCACCTACTCCGAAGACCGCAGCAAGATACTTGTATATTATATTGAGCGACAAGCCGAATTACATGCTTATGTTTTTGATGCAGTGGGATTTAAGTTGCTGTGGGAAAAAACCATCGTGCCGAGCGGGTTCTCTTTTTTTGAAGATTTTCTCCAGGTCGTGCTTGACAATGACGGCAATATGTGCCTCATTTTTGAAAAAGATAAATTTGTGGCCCGCCGAGACGGTCATCACTACCATATCATCGGAGTTATTGGCGCCGAAGACCGCCTTGTTCAGTTTCAGGCTCCTTTGGAAGGCAAGCTCACCTACGACGTTCTGTTTACTTATGACAACCTCAACGACCGGCTCGTAGCTGCCGGTTTGTACTCAGATAAGGCCGGCGACCGCGCTACCGGGTATTTTATATTAAAGATAGACCCACTGCAACGGGAATCGCCTTTTCTAAGGTTTGAATCCTTCAGCGATCTTTTCGTTTCCAATCTCATTGGCAAGGAAGTAGAGAAAAATAAAGGAGTGACGGAGTTGAGCGTTCGGGAAATTGTGCTGCGACGCGACGGCGGCGTGTTGATGATTGTAGAACGTATTAAAGAATATGAGCGTCGGCTGGGCGCCCCCAATAGGGTGAGCTTTGACGGCGTGGGCCGGTTCATCGTGGATTATTATTACGAAGACATCGTTGCGCTTTCCATTCATCCCGATGGCCAGGCACATTGGGAAACCATATTGCCCAAAAAGCAGTATTCGCAAGACGACGGGGGCGTGTACTCTTCCTATTTTCTGTTCAAAACCCCTGAAAATCTGAGATTTTTATTCAACGATGAAATTCGGTTTGAAAACACAGTAAGCGAATACCGGCTCAATGGCAACGGGGCATTTGAACGTCGCAGTCTCCTCAATACAGAAAAATTGGAAGTACGCCTGCGTTTTCGCGACGCCATTCAGGTGAGCGCCGATGCCTTCGTGGTGCCCAGCGAACGCCGCAACAGGCTTCGTCTGGTCAAAGTGATCTTTGAGGAGTAGGCATAAGAAAATTTGCATCATTCAAAAAAATATTTGGCTGTTTAACACAGAACAATTACCTTTGCGCCACTTTGCTAAAAAGGGTACTAAAAATCTGAATATCAATGGACGCGATCAAGTTTGTACACGAACAAATGTCTCCGGAACGGAACTTCCCTGAATTTTTTCCGGGCGACAACATAACCATCAATTATAAAATCATCGAAGGCGACAAGGAGCGCGTACAGGCTTTCCGAGGCGACGTCATCCAGATAAGCGGCCACAACGGCACGCGCACCTTCACCGTTCGCAAAATGTCAAATGGCGTAGGTGTGGAGCGTATTTTCCCGTTCTCTGCTCCCAACATCGTTGATATTCAGGTGCTCAAGCGCGGTAAAGTGCGTCGTGCCCGTCTGTTCTACCTCCGCGATCTCGTAGGCAAGAAAGCCCGTATCAAGGAGAGAAAATTTGTTGCCAAGAAGTAATTTATTCTTGTTCAGGCACTTGCTGCCGATACGCCGTTTTTTCGGCATGGGTCATCTCGGATGCACATATTCGGGATGACTTTTTTTGTGCAATCCCCTACCTTTGTCCCGGTTTTCAAAATCAACACCTTCTTTGACAAATAGTGTGGGAACAGATTTAGCGGAAGGCAGGACGACTGTAAGGAGGCATGATTTTCGCTAAATCTGTTCCTTTAAGCACACTATTTGTCAAAGAATCAATCAACATTGCATGCAACCCACACTTTTGGTATTGGCAGCCGGCATCGGCAGTCGTTATGGCGGCCTCAAACAAGTGGACGGCGTAGGCCCCTCCGGAGAAGCCATCATGGAATATGCCGTTTATGATGCCATCCAGGCCGGATTCGGCAAGGTCGTCTTTATCATTCGGCGGGCCATCGAAGCTGATTTTAAAGCCAAATTTGACGGTAAGTTTGAAGACCGCATTCGGGTAGAGTACGTCTTTCAGGAAACAGACAGCCCCGTAGCCGGCATTTCCGAATGGCCGAGCCGGGAAAAACCCTGGGGTACAGGTCACGCGGTGCTCATGGCCAAAGATGTGATTCAGGAACCTTTTGCTGTAGTGAATGCCGACGACTATTACGGCGCCGATGCGTTTTACAAAATGGCTGAATTTCTGACCCGTGATTGCCACGCCTCGCACCTCGCTATGGTGGGCTATCGCATCAAAAATACCTTGTCGGAGCATGGAACCGTCTCCAGAGGCGTATGCGAATTGAACGACAAAGGGCAACTCGTGGGCGTGACCGAACGCCACAAAATTGAGCGCACCGACACCGGCATCGTTTTTGCCGATGAGCATGGAAACCCCAGTCCATTGGACGACAACGCCATTGTTTCCATGAATTTATGGGGCCTGCCGGTACAAATTTTTACGGAGATAGAGCGTCAGTTTTTAGACTTCTTCGAAGCCTCGAAAAACAATCCCAAAGCAGAATTTTACATTCCCACGGTGGTCAACAGACTTTTGAGCGAAGGCCGTGCAGCGGTATCTGTATTGCCCAACGAAGAGCAATGGTACGGTGTCACTTACCGCGAAGACAAAGATATTGCCCAAAAGGCGTTTGCACAATTTGCACAGGAAGGCAAGTACCCCTCGCCGATGTGGGGCTAAGGAACGGGGTCCTAATCTATTTTTGTCTAATGAGATACAATGTTTTCCTCTTTCGCTGAGGTGGATTACCGGAGCATTTTGCAATTTTGCCTGTTCAAGTTTTAGCAAAAAATTGCCGTTATGCCCGGACTATCCAAACATTTCATTTTCGGAGGCTTGCTCCTCGGTCTCATTTACAGCGCTGCACAATGGACCTCTTACGGGCCACCCCGCTTTCATACTCCGCAGGAAATACAGGCTTTTCATGCCAACTCTATGCTGGAAGTCGTTGATTCCAACGTCATATTCCCCACCTCGAAGGCCTGTGTGGGTTGTCACGGCAGAGATGAAAATGGTTACGCCTCGGTAGATTTAGCCGGTAACGACGTCAATGTAGTGGACGATTGGAGCGCTACCATGATGGCCAATAGTGCCAAAGACCCCTTCTGGCGGGCCAAGGTGAGCCACGAGATTTTGATACATCCTATGCACAGCGCAGCCATTCAAGACAAATGTACTTCCTGCCATGCTCCCAACGGGCGTTACACGGCGCATTACCGGGGGCACGGGCCTTACTCCATAGCCGATATGCTGGCCGATTCTATCGGCATGGACGGTGTCAGTTGCAGCACCTGCCACAAAATCAGTCAGCAGGATTTTGGGCTGACCTTCTCCGGACAAATCAATTTCGATACAGCCCGTGTGATATATGGCCCTTATTATGAACCCTTTGCAGCGCCGATGGAGGATTTTGTAGGGTTCAGGCCCTTGCATGGCCAGCATGTGCCCGAAGCGGGCCTCTGTGCGCCCTGCCACACCCTTATTACCCATCCGGTGAATGCGCAGGGCGAGTTTTTGGACATTGCCTTCGTAGAGCAGGCCACCTACCATGAGTGGCTCAATTCTACTTACGGATTGCAAAATGTGACCTGTCAGGACTGCCATTTTTCGCGCATCAAAGACCCCGTCGTCATTTCTTCCAACTACCTGTTTTTGGATGGGCGCGTGCCTTTCGGCATACACGAAATGGCCGGCGCCAACACCATGATGCTGCGCCTGATGAAACAAAATCGCCAGGCTTTGGGCATTACGGCTTCCGCCGAAAATTACGACGCCACCATTGCAGCCACTTATGCCATGCTGCAGGATAAGACGCTGAGCATGGAGTTGCAGGCAGAAACCGTGCGCTCCGATTCCGTCACTTTTGCGCTGAAACTCACCAACCGCGCCGGGCACAAATTCCCTTCCGGCTACCCCAGCAGGCGGGCATTGGTGAGTTTTGTGGCCCTTACCGAACAAGGCGACACCCTTTTTCGCTCAGGTATGTTGCAGCCCGACTATGAGGTAGAGGGCCATGATCCGGTGGTGGAGCCTCATTATCAAATGATTACCCGTCCCGATCAGGCGCAGATATACGAAATGGTGATGGGCGATGCTGCGGGTCAACTGACTACTGTCCTGCTCAGAGGCTACGAGCCGCTGAAAGACAATCGCCTGCCGCCATTGGGCTTCCGCACCACGCACAGCGCTTACGATACCACTCGCATATTCGGCAACGCATTGAACGACCCTGACTTTAATAAGGTGAACGGGGTAGAAGGTACCGGCTCCGACATCGTTCGTTACCGCATCAGCGTCAACGGCTACCAGGGCAATATCAGGGCTTATGCTACGGTATATTACCAGTCTTTGCCACCCAAATGGATGGAGGAAATTTTTGCAGATTCCACGCCCGAAATAGAAACATTCCGCACCATGTTCAACAATGCCGACCGCTCTCCGGTGGCTGTCTCATCGGCTCAAACAGGCAATGTGTATGTGGACGGTGTGACGGCTGCGCGGGAGTCGGCACTGCAACAGGCGATTCGAGTGTTCCCCAACCCGGCCCCCGACGGCAAGTGTCAGGTTCTGGCAGACGGGCTGAACGTACTGGGCATCAGAGTGTTCGACGCCAAAGGGAGTTGGCTGAAAAGCCTTCCTGCCGGAGCCACAGAGGTGTCCTTGCCGGGTCGCGGCGTGTTTTTGTTGGAAATCAGAACCGACAAAGGGACGCTGACCCAAAGGGTGCTTGCCAGATAGCGTTCAATTCAATTGGATGGATCAGCCGATTCGTTGACGTCGCCGGACTTTACGCCTGTGATATTGATGGAAATGCTCCCGGTCAACATGCCCAAGGGCACGCGATTGGGCGTCAGTTCGCCGAAAGGATGTAGCGGATCGGCAAAAGTGTGATTGGCCGGAAAAAACTGCCAGGAGCGGACATCGGGAAATTTGTCCATGATGGTCAGAATAATGCGCCGCAAGAGAATAACGTCCAAAGTAGAAACATTGCCGGATTGGTTCACGTCGGCGGCAAACTGTTTGTAAGCGCTGTTGAGGTTTTCAATGCTCAAAATTTGCCGTTGAATGCGGATGACATCCTGCGTAGAGACGCCGTTGCTGTGGTGGGTGTCTTTCAAAAATCCCAAAGTGTAGTCCATCCCTGCATCTAGCAGCGGGAAGGTAAACTCGCCCGAAGCCCCCGTAGTAGCCGTATCGGCGAGCATGCCCTCCAGCCAAACCCTGACGCCGGGAATGGGCATACCAGATTCGGTGCGAACCGTCCCCGTAAGGGTAATGACCGAGCCGGCCGCCGGATTTTCAATACCTGCAATTCTCAAAGAGTCGGTATCGTCGGGGTCCAGCCAGTCTCTGAGCCGGGTGATGGGGGAGCCGCCGCCGTTCCAGGCTAAGGCCATGCGCCCGAAGTAGGCCACCGTACTGTCGCAGGTAGAGAATCCACCGTGCAATTGGCCTACAAAGCGCTTGTTATGATTAAACAAGCCTGCCCCCGAAGAGCCTACCTGAAACGAGCCTATGTCGGGTCGTACCCTGAAATGATGCTGGGTGGGGGTAGTCACGGTATTGTTCCACTGAATGGGCGTGTTTTGGATGACGGCCGCCTGCGTGTCCACGCTGATTTTTTTAATATCGCCCAGCGGATGATGGAAGTAGGTGGAACGGGCAGGCACATTGGTACTCCGATCCCAGCCGGCAAAGTAAGCCTGGTAAGAGGCCGGAATGTTTTGAAAAAGCTCCAACAACAGAAAATCATTTTCGCGGCGACCGGCCCGGTTGTCGCAGCCGAGCATAGACTGAAACCCCGGCTCGGTGGCCGGATTTGTGCAGGTAGAACTCTGATATCTGAAATCAAACCTCCAAAGGTCCCACAAAGGCGTGTAGCCATCCATGCAGTGAAAGCCGCTGATGACGTAGGGTACGCCGTTGTTGCGCACATTGTTAACCAAAGTACCCGTGCAATAGCCGGAACCCTCAGTTACCACTATGATAATGCGGCAGGCGCTGCGGCGTTGCTCCTGCATGGTATCGGCGGGCGGGCAGGTTGCATTGGGGTGGCAATCCCAGGACGCGCCGAAGCCGAAGTTGTTGCTTTCCAGTGCGCTTTTTTCTATTTGATTGGGATCGGAATGGTAAGCGTAGTCCAAACGAAAAATATGAAAACGCCCCTGCCCGTATCTGTAAACTGGCTCGAAATACTCTACGACAGCCGTTTCTCCACTGATGAAGCCGGTCATAAATCGCCCGGTTTTGCTGTTGTTTCGATCTGTGTAAGCGCCCAATATCTGCGTGCCGTCGGGACTGTACATAAACAGCCGGGCGCCCGGGGGTAAGTAAAAATTATCGTACAAAGCAGAAACAGCCTTGGCTCCGGGAGCGTGCAGGCGAATGCGCCAGATTCGGTCGCCATTGGGCAGGGTAGTCCATTCTCCTGCGTTTTCGGGTGAAATGCTGACGGCCAAAGGCGCTGCGAAACGGAAACCGGAGCGGCTGAGGTCCTCCTGGCGGAGGCGTTCCACATCGGGGGCGGCCACCGTAAATATTGACTTATCGGAAGCAAACTCAATGTCCCGACCCAAAGGAAGCCCGCCCTCCGCGGGTTGGGCTGCCGTCCGAATCATTGCCGCCGGCAATAACAGGGCAAGCAGTATGTGTGAAAGTTTCATAAGGCATGTATTTGATCAACATCTCGTAAATAGCCAATCGGGCGATGCTGAATGGTTTCACAAAAATACGAACCTGCATTGCGCCATAGCTGTTTTTTGACGGATAAATGCACCCAAGATACTTTGTGCCGTCGGAAAACGGCAATTTTGCACCTTCAACGACAACTACAGATGAATATACCGAATGAAGTCGGGGCGGCAGGGCCGCAAAACATCGCTATTCAGGACTACGACTACCCGCTGCCCGATGAGCGTATTGCCAAATTTCCCTTGCCGGAACGCGATGCCTCCAAGCTCTTGGTTTATCGAAAGGGCAGTATTTCGGAAACGGTATTTCGGAATTTGGCCGAGGAGTTGCCGCAAGGCGCCGTATTGCTGTTCAATGATTCCCGCGTCATCCACGCACGACTGCGATTTACTACCCCGGCAGGCAGGATGGTGGAAATATTCTGCCTCGAACCCGCCTCGCCCGCCGAGTACCAAATGAACCTGAGCAGCCGCGAGCCGGTGATCTGGCATTGTTTGGTGGGCAACAACCGTCACTGGAAAGGTGGTTTGCTGCAAAGCGAGGTTGTAACGCCGGCAGGGCCTGTAACCCTGAGCGCCGAAAGATTGGAACGTCGTGAAGGCGCTTTTGAGGTTCGCTTTTCCTGGCAGGCCCCTACCCTGCTCAGCTTCGGCGAGGTATTGGCCGCAGCCGGAGCATTGCCCCTGCCGCCCTACCTGCACCGGGATTCGGAACCCGACGACGAAGATCGCTACCAAACCATTTATGCCCGCCAGGAGGGTTCGGTAGCGGCCCCTACTGCCGGGCTGCATTTCACCGAAAGGGTATTTGAGGGTTTGGACAAACGGGGCGTGGAGCGCCTGTTTGTTACGCTGCACGTCGGCGCGGGCACGTTCAAGCCGGTCAAGTCGGAAACCATCGGAGAGCACCACATGCACGAAGAAACGGTCATTGTCAATCGGGATACCATTGCGCGCATAGCGGAGGTATTGGAGCAGGGTCGCCCCGTCATTCCGGTAGGCACCACCAGTATGCGCGTGCTGGAAAGCCTGTACTGGCACGGCCTGACTGCCGCCGAAGCCACTACCCTGCACATTCGCCAGTGGACGCCTTACGAACCGCAAGAAAACGAGGCTCCTGCCGTCGAGGTTTTGCGGCAACTTTTGCGCCGCTTGGACAAGGCCGGACAATCTTTTGTGGAGGGCCAAACTCAGGTGCTCATTGCTCCGGGCTACCGGTTTCGCATTGCCGGCGGATTGATTACCAATTTCCATCAGCCGCGCAGCACCCTGCTTTTGCTCATCGCGGCCTGGGCCGGGCAGGATTGGCGGCGCATGTATGATTATGCCTTAGCCAATGATTTTCGCTTTTTGAGTTATGGGGACGGGAGTTTGTTGCTGTGAGGGTTTTCTCAAAAATCACAATCATGCCCATGTTTTTTCAACCACTCTACATGCGTTTTGTACTGTGGGTCGGCAGCGGCTACGATGTCCCAAAACCGGTGGGAATGGTTGAACTCCAGTAGATGCGCCAGTTCGTGAATGATGACATAATCCTGCACTTCCGTCGGTGCAAACAGAAGCCGGGAAGAGAGGTTGATGTTGCCGCTGCGGGAGCAACTACCCCAGTTGGAGCGGTTGTATTTGAGCCGCACCGACTTGATGTTTTGCTTAAAATATAGGGCGTTCAGTTCGTGTACCCTTCTGGTGAGTGCGGGCAATTGGTCTTGCGCCACGATGCGCCGCAGCAGGGTGGCAATGGCTTCTTTCTGATTGCTTTCCGACCCCGACCGACTCAATTGAATGTGAATAACGCCGCCCCGCAGCCGGGCGCTGTGTCCTTTGGTATCTCTTTCTTCTATGGCCAAATGGTATTGCCGCGCTCCCACCGTTACGATGTCGCCATCGGAAAAAACCTTGGACTGAAGGCGCTCCAAAAGATGAGGCTTGGACTCCATCTGAAGCCGCAGCCAGTCCTCAAACCACTTTTTGAGTCGCTGTTCTTCCCATTCGGGCAAATACCGGGGAATCCGCAACACGGCTGCATCCTGGCGTAAACTGGCCCTCGCACCCATGCGCATCTCCCGGTGAATGCGGACAGGAACCTCTATGTCCTGAATTTTTATCGTGGTATGCTCCGTTGCCATGTTGCATCAGATTTGTGGTCGAGGTACAGCCGTCAGAATCAGCGATGCCGGCCGCCCGGTTTCTGGATGCAAGGGTTCCTCCAACGCAACACAGTCCAGCCCAGCCCGGCGCAGTTCGTCCAACCAGCTACTCAGCGTTCTGAAAAACCAAGGCATGGCCGCTTTATACCCCTCGCCCATGCCGGAGAAATGCTCCTCGCGCCAGCCGTTTTCATAGCCTTGGCCTTGCGAGGCTTCCACCGGATGCAGGGTTTGTATCAAAATGCAGCCGCCGGGAGCGAGTGTTTGGGAGGCTGCGCGCAAAATGGGCGAGAGTTCTTCCGACAACAAAGCAAAATTGAACACAACCACGTCGAATGGCTCTCCCAAGACATGAGCTTGCGCGCAAAAGTCGTCGTAGCTGAGGGTGAAGAATGGGCCGCCGCCGTGTTGTTGTGCGTCGGCAATGAGGGATTCGCTGCCGTCAAAGCCGGTCACTGCAATGCCCTGCGATGTCAATTTTCGGGCCAGCCAGCCCTCGCCGCAGCCTGCATCCAATACGCGAGTAGGGCGGCGCCGGAGCACTGCCTCGGTGATGGCCCGGTCGGTCACAAGTTGGCGACTGCGAATCAGGCCCTCGCGGACCGATTGCGTCCAGGCCGCCGCGTTGATGTCCCAGCTTTCTGCTAAGCGCTGTTCTTCAGCCGGTTGCCTGCTCATAGGATGGCTTCTTCCAAAATGGGAAGGGCGGTTTCTACTCGGCCCGGATACTCCATGAGTGCGCGTTCGAGGCAGTCCATGGCGGCTTCGAGGTCGTCGCGGCAGATGACATAAGCCATGCGCACCTCGTTGAGGCCTGCGCCGGGCGTAGCATAAAAACCTGCGCCGGGCGAGAGCATCACGGTAGCGCCCTGATATTCAAAGTCTTCGAGCAACCAGCGGCAAAACTTGTCGGCGTCGTCAATAGGAAATCGGGCAAAGCAATAGAAGGCGCCGCCGGGCAGGTAGCTCGTTACGCCGGGCATTTGCTGCAAGCGCCGGAACACCGTTTGTCGGCGGAGATCGTACTCGATTTTTACTTCATCCAAATAGCCGGCATCCACGTCAAGGGCGGCTTCCGCCAATATCTGACCAAAGCCGGGCGGGCTGAGGCGGAGCATGGCATAGCGATTGACGGCCTCCAGAACGCGTTCGTTGTAGGTGATGAGCGCCCCGATTCTGGCTCCGCAGGCACTGTAACGCTTGGAAATAGAATCCACCACCACCACATGCTCGCGGATATCGTCCAAGCGCAGCGCGGAGAAGAAGTCCTGCCCGTCGTAACAAAATTCGCGATACACCTCGTCCACGAAGAGATACAAATCGTGGCGCTTGACCACCTCGGCCAGTTCGCGCAGGGTAGCTTCGGGATACACGCAGCCAGTGGGATTGTTGGGGTTGCAAAGAAAAATGCCCTTGGTTTTGGGCGTGAGGCAACGCTCGAAATCGGCGGCGGAAGGCAGGGCAAAACCGTCTTCAATGCGGCAGGGAATGGCGCGCACCTCAATGTCGGCCATGTGAGCAAAGCCGTTGTAATTGGCATAAAATGGCTCCGGCGACAGGATTTCATCGCCCTGATTGAAGCAACTCAACAGCCCCAGATAGATGGCTTCGGATGCGCCGGTAGTGACGATGATTTGGTTGGGGGCCAGTTCTACTCCGAAACTACGGTAGTAGCCCGTCAGTTTCTGGCGGTAAGACAGGTTGCCGTCTGCCGAGCTATAGGCCAGCACGCGGAGCGGATGTTCGCGCACGGCCTGCAATGCCTGCGGCGGCGTGAGGATGTCCGGTTGGCCGATGTTGAGGTGATATATCTTCCTGCCCTGTGCTTTGGCGCGCTCGGCCAAGGGTGCAAACTTGCGGAACGGCGAAAGCGGGGTACACTCGCCCCGCTGCGAGATTTTCGGCATAACGTTGATTTTGAGGCGGCAAAGTTAGGTGGTATTTTGGGAAAATAATGACAAGAAAATGTTCAACGGCCCTCTGCTTCGCGTGGGGCGGAGAAAGAACAATTTATGTTTTGATGGATAAACTGATTTGGGGGAGAAGGTGTTTTTCCGAAATGTTTTGTTTGTTTTGATGAAAAAACATGAATATTGTGAATTCATTTTTTGCCCGGTAATTAAAAAACTATGGAATCAGCAACTTACATTCAACAACCCCTCAAAAAGAAGGTGTCCTCCGGTATTTCCAAAAGCAAACAAAGGGATACTTCTTATAAGCTGATTGATTTGTTCGCCGGCGCCGGAGGAATGACACTAGGTTTTACAAAAATATTCGGAAATCATTTTGAGTCGGTTTGGGCCAATGACTTCAACAAAGACGCTTGTGAAACATACCGGGCCAACTTCGGCGATCACTGCCACGAGGGAGATATTCTGTCTATCCTTGACGATCCTTCTACCGTCATACCCAAAGCCGATGTTGTAATCGGGGGGCCGCCATGTCAAGGCTTCAGCTTACTTAACAAACATAGAGAGGGCGATCCCAGAAAACAAATGTGGATGCCGTTTTTGGAAGTGGTAGAACGTTCACAGGCTGAGGTTTTTGTGATGGAAAACGTACCGCAAATATTGGGTTCCCCTGAGCATGAACAAATTATGGAAACGGCCGAATCTATGGGGTTTCAAATGGCTTGGGCCAAATTGTGCGCCGCTGATTATGGAGTGCCGCAAAAGCGTTTTCGCGCCTTTATTGTAGGATGTAAATTTGCCGATCCCAAAAAAGTGTTTCCACCCCCGAAAACACATTTTGATCCGTCGGCACGTCTATCGCCCCTTAATAATCTGTTCAGCAGGGAAGAGTATGCAGAAAACCCAATCCCTTGGCGAACTGTACGAGACGCCATCTCTGATTTACCTCCTCCGATAGGAACCGAGCCGTCTGTTGATTCCACACCACTTAATATCCACTTCGGCAGAACTCCGACCGAAACAAGCGTACTTAGATACAAGGCAATTCCTCATGAGGGAATGAACAGGTTTGATTTGGAAAGGAATGCGCCGGAGTTGACACCGGATTGTTGGAAAAGAAAAAAATCAGGTGGCACAGACCTTTTCGGAAGACTTTGGTGGGATAGGCCGTCCTTTACAATCCGAACGGAGTTTTTCAAACCTGAAAAAGGCCGTTACCTACATCCGGCTCAGCATCGCCCTATTACACATAGAGAAGCGGCACGTTTTCAATCTTTTCCTGATACGTTTGCTTTTAAAGGTACAAAAATTGAGATCGCACGCCAGATCGGTAACGCAGTACCTCCTATGTTGGCCGCAGCAGTAGCCCGCTCAGTTGAAAAACTTCTGGAGATAAAGCGCAATGGCTGATGTATTCGAGCCGTCCAAACGGAGCCGTATTATGGCCCGAATAAAAAATCGAGGCACAAAGCCTGAACTAATCGTCAGGCAAGTGCTGCTCGAATCTGGTATTCGCTACCGCTATAATTATAACGGGCTTCCTTGTAAGCCGGATTTTATATTCCCAGGGCGAAAAAAAGTAATTTTTGTACATGGCTGTTTCTGGCACAGGCATCCGGGTTGTAAAAGAGCAAGCACTCCATCCTCCAATACTTTGTTTTGGGAAACCAAATTTAATAAAAACGTAGCAAGAGATGCAAAAAACCAGCTACTTTTGGAGCAAGCCGGCTGGGAAGTATTGGTCGTGTGGCAATGCAATTTAAAAGACAAAGAATTACTCCAATCAACAATTCTGTCATTTTTAACCAATTAGATTATGAGTGCAAGAGAGCGAATCAAACAGTTTTTTCAAGAGAATGTAGGGCGAGTTGTCACCACAGGCGAGATTGCCAAGATTGCAGGAATAAATGACTACCAACGGCGAATCCGGGAGCTGCGAAATGAATTCGGAATGAAAATCAGATCGAATGTTGACCGTGCAGATCTAAAACCGGGGGAATATCTTTTGGAAAGCCTTGATCTTGATCCAGCCATCGAAAGAAGTATTTCTCTGCAACTCAGAAATTTCATTCTTGAGCGAAACGGCTTCACCTGCACGATTTGCGGCGCTTCTGCTCATGATTATGACGATCTTGATCCTACCAAAAAAGTGCGCCTGCACATAGATCACATCATTCCATTGAGCCAAGGCGGCACCAATGACGTAGAAAATTTGCGGATTCTTTGCAGTAACTGCAATCAAGGCAGAGCTAATGTAACGACTCTGAGCGAAACATCGGTCAATATATTGGCTCGACTCAGAAAAAGCTCCAGAATGGTACGAATGGAGGTGTTTGAAGCATTGAAAAAAGAATTTGAGACCAAATCCTAAGTTCCTCACCTCACCCGCTCCTGCACCAATTTCCCCTCATGATCAAACACCTGCACCTGTAGCGGCATCTGACCCAGCGCGTGGGTGGCACAACTCAGGCAGGGGTCGTAAGCCCGGATGGCCACTTCCACCTTATTGAGCATACCGTCTGTAATTTCCGGGCGGCGGTCCAACTCGGCGGCGGCTACGCTGCGCACGGCGCGGTTCATGCCCTCGTTGTTGTGCGTGGTGGACACAATGAGGTTGCACTTGGTCACTTTGCCTTTTTCGTCGGCTTCGTAGTAGTGGATGAGCGTGCCGCGCGGCGCTTCGATGATGCCGATGCCCTGCGGTTGGCGTTCGCCCTCGCGCAGGAGGTCGTCGCCGGTGATTTCCTCGTCCAACAGCAAGTCTTTCATTACCTCGGCGCAGTGCAACATCTCAATGAGGCGCGCCCAGTGGTAGTACATGCTGCGGTGATTAGGCGTGCCGGCAGCGCGGAAAATTTCAAACTCCTGTTGGGCCAGCGGCGTGGGAATGCGGTCGGCCACATTGAGCCGGGAAAGCGGCCCGACGCGGTTCCAGCCGTGCTCGCGACCGATGTTTTTCAGGTACGGAAATTTCAGGTAGGTCCAGGGTTCTACGGCCTCGGCGAAGTACTCGCGGTACAGGCTGTCGTGGATGTCCGGCAGGGTGATCTTGCCCTCTGCATCTATGGCTCGCATGCGGCCGTTGTACAGTTCGAGGTCGCCTTCGGGCGTCACCAAGCCGAGGTGACCGGAAGGAAAATGCGCGAATTCATCTAACTCGGCGGCGTGGTCTTCGTGGTATTTTTTGATAAAATCTACCGTTTCCTTGGCCCAGTTGGTCATCGTATCAATGGAGGGAATGGCGCGGCCCATGAGGAAATAATCGCGCTCCGCCTCGCTGAAAGTTTTATACGCTCCGCCGGGCACCGCGCAAATGCCGTGAATGCGTTTGCCTGCAATGGCTTTGATGATTTCCTGTCCGAATTTGCGCATCAAAATGCCCTTGCGCGCCAGCTCCTGATTGGCCTTGGCTACGGCTACCACGTTGCGTTGTTCCACCGGGGCATCGGCGCCGAACAGCAGGTCGGGCGAGGCTAAGTAGAAAAAGTGCAGGGCGTGCGATTGGAAAATCTGGCCGTAGTGCAAGAGGCGGCGCAGTTTGCCGGCTGTCGGAGAAAGGTCTTCCGGCTCTAATCCGTGCAGGCGGTCAATGGCTTTGGCTGCGGCCAAGTGGTGGCTCACCGGACAGATGCCGCAGAGGCGCTGCACCAATACCGGGACTTCCCAGTACGGGTGGCCCTGAATGAAGCGCTCGAAGCCCCGGAACTCTACGATATGGAAAAACGAATCGGTTACGCGGCCGCCTTCATCCAAGTGAATGGTCACTTTGCCGTGGCCCTCTACCCTCGTTACGGGTTCTATGACGATTTTTTGTTTCATTTTTGTTTCATTGTATTTATTCAGCATTTCCCAAAGCCGTTAGCCACTTGCCACAAGCCTTTAGCTTGGTTTTTCAAAATAAAAAGAATTCATTTTCAAAAGCAAATTCAGAAATTCCCCATAAGGAAAATCTAATTCCTTTAGTGAAAACAAGCTAAAACCACGCCAGGGCGTGGTAGCAGCTTGTGGCTTTTGGGTTAGCGCTTTATATTTAATCATCGAGTCTATCGTAGCTACCTAGTCATACTTAAACTCGCTGTGCGTAATGGCGTATTTTTCACCAAACAGCACATTTTTCACCGTTTTCCAGATATGGCCGGCATCGGGCGGACAGCCGGGTACGAAATGGTCTATTTTGACCACCTCGTTGCAGGCATACACGCGGTCTAATATTTCCGGCAGGTCGGGATGGTGAGGAATGACGAGTTTGCTCTCGGTATTGTTGGTGGCCGAGCTGTAGGCTTCTACAAGACATTCTTTGAGCGGCACAAAATTGCGCATGGCCGGCAAGCCGCCCCAGATGGAGCACTCGCCGATGGCAATGAGCACGTCGCAGTTTTCGCGGAAAGCCTTGAGTACCTCTACGTTGTCGCTGTTGCAGCAGCCGCCTTCGATGATGCCCACGTCGGCGCGTTTGGTGAATTTTTTGATGTCGGTGAGCGGAGATTTGTTAAATTCCACCAAATCAATGAGTTCCACCAAGTCTAAATCTATATCAAGCATGGACATGTGGCAGCCGAAGCAGCCGGCCAAGGAGGTGGTGGCCACTATTTTTTTGCGGCGCAGGTGCGGTTTGAGGGCGGTGATTTTGGGCAAGGGCACTTCCGAAACGACGGTATCGTGGTCGTATTTGCGGTCGCCGCGAGGCCGGGCCAAACTTTTGCCGCGCACGAGGATGGCGCCTACCGGACATACATGCATGGCCTGCATGGCTTGTTCGTGGGTGAGTTTGGCTTCCTGTTCGTAGTCAATGCCGACCTCGGTGGTGTTGCCCCTGTTTTGGAACGAAAAGACTCTTTGACCTTCGTCGGTGAGCACCTCTTCTACGCAACGGCGGCAACGGATGCAGCGGTTGTGTTCAATGACCATGCGCTGCGGGTTGTAATCCACCACGTGATCAACGAAGAGGTGCGGAAAGCGCGATACCGTCACGCCGAGGTTATAGCCCAAGCCCTGCAAATCGCAGTCGCCGCTTTTTTCGCAAGAGGGGCAGAAGTGATTCCCTTCGGCGTACATCATTTCCACTACGGCTTTGCGCCAATCCTGCAGTTCGTCGGTGTTGACTACCACGTCCATGCCCTCTTTAACGAGCGTGGTGCAGGCGGCGGCAGATCTGCCGTTGGCCATGACGGTGCAAACGCGGCAAGAACCCAGCGGAGGGTCAATGTGCGGGTAGTAACAAAGAGAAGGAATAAATATGCCGTTTGCTTTGGCCACTTCCACAACATTCTGGCCTTCTTCGGCCACAATCGGGCGGCCATCTATGGTGAGATGAACGAGCTTTTTTTCCATGGCTTTGTGGTTAGGACTGAACGGCCTCGCGGTAGTCTTCCAGCGCACTTTCGAGGTCGAAACTGCGGTTGAAGCCGGTGCGGGTGCTGTCCAATTTTTGTTCAAAATACTCCGGGAAACGTTCCAGCGCGTAGAGCAGCGGGTTGGGCGCCGTCATGCCGAGGCCGCAACGGGTGGTGCGCTTCATGATCTGGCCCCACTGCTGCATTTCGGTGATGTCTTGCAGACTGCCCAAGCCGCGGGCCATCTTGTCCAACTTGCGGGAGAAGATGAAATTGCCGGCGCGGCAGGGCGTACACATGCCGCAGGATTCGTGCTTGAAAAAGGCGGTGAAATTGCGGATGATCTGCAAAATATCGCGGGTGGAGTCGAAAATCATGAGTGCGCCGCCGCAGAGGAGGTCTTCGCCGGCAAACCTGCGGTGGCTGTCCCAGGCGCTGATACATTGCCCGGAAGGGCCGCTGACCTGAATAAAATAAGGGTCGGGCGCATCGCAAAGCTCCAGCAGTTCGGCTACCGTCATGCCCCATTCCAGTTCGTAAATGCCGGGCCGATTGCAATCGCCACCCACGCTGATCAACTTGGTGCCACGGGTAACGGGCGTGCCGAGCGAGGAGAAACGCTCGTGTCCCAACTCCATGATGCGGGCGGCAGCGCACAGCGTTTCCACGTTGTTAATGACGGTGGGACGGCCCAGATAGCCTTTTTCCACAGGGAAAAAAGTTTTGGTACGAGGCTCGCCACGTTTGCCTTCCATTGATTCCAGCAGGGCGGTTTCTTCGCCGCAAACGTAAGACCCGGCGCCTATTTGTACCCGAATATCGAAGCGGAACGGCTCTTTGGCAGTCGTATCGGCGCCCAGCCATCCCAAGTGTTCGTACATTTCGATGGCGGCATGAATTTTCGGCAGCAGCCAGCGGTACTCGGCCCGCAGATAAATGATGCCCCGGCAAGCGCCTACTGCATATCCCGCCACAATCATGCCCTCAATGAGGAGGCCGGGCAGGCGGTTGAGCAGGACGCGGTCTTTAAAAGTGCCGGGTTCGCCTTCGTCGGCATTGCAAACGATGTAGCGGCAATCGCTCTCAAATTTGCTGCACAACTCCCACTTGACGCCGGTGGGGAAAAACGCGCCGCCGCGCCCGGCCAGACCGGATTCTTTTATTTCAGACAATACTTCTCCTGGCGTCCACCGGGTCAGCGCCTGCAAAGCCTTGCCGGGCACGAACTCCCGCAGCAGGATGGTTTTTTCGCGTTCGGGCGTGTAGCGGATGTTGTCCTCGACGGCATTGGCCAAGAACTCCACCCCCACGCCGGAGCGCAGGCTGTCAATGATTTGATCTACTTTGGCAGGGCTGAGGTTGGTGAATGGGTAGAAATTGATGAGCGCGGAAGGCTCCTGATCGCACATACCGATGCAAGGCGTATCGTAAAGCCCGAAAGTGCCGGTAGGATCAGTACCGCCCAGCGGCGCGCCGGTGGCTTTTTCGAAGGCGCGCACAATGTCGCGGTAGTCTTTGAATTCCGCTAAGATGCTGTTGTTGATGTAGATGCGGTACTTGCCCGCAGGTTTTCGATGGAAGAAATGGTAGAATGAAGCTACGCCTTCGAGTTCGACTTCGGAAATTTGGAGTTGGGATGCTATTCGGGCAATGTCTTCATTGGCAATGTACCCTTTCTCATCCTGAGCCTGCCACAACATGTCCAATGTATGTGACCGCAGCGGCTCGTCCGGAAAGTGGGTTTTCATAATTGACCGGTTTTATTCAGGGATAAAATTAGTACCGCTCTAAAACTCCGACAGGTGATGAAAGTCAGCGGGGTGAGTGATTTATGGCACTGAGTACAAAAATCGCAGGCCCCGGCCCGTTGGATTGTATATCTTTGCCCCACTCACTGCACAGCAAACGACGACCATGAATACCGCCAATAAATTCATTTGCATACACGGCCACTTTTACCAGCCGCCCCGCGAAAATGCCTGGTTGGAAGTGGTGGAAATGCAAGACACTGCCGCGCCTTTTCACGATTGGAATGCCCGTATCAACTTTGAATGTTACGCGCCCAATGCTGTTGCTCGAATTCTGGATACGAAGGGCAAAATCATGCGCATCACCAACAATTACGGGCGCATCAGCTTCAACTTCGGCCCTACCCTGCTGTCCTGGCTCGAACATGCCGACCCCGCCACTTACCGGGCCATTCTGGAAGCCGACGAAGTGAGCCGGGTGCGATTCGGAGGGCACGGCTCGGCTATGGCGCAGGTACACAGCCACATCATCATGCCGCTGGCCAACCGCCGCGACAAAGAAACGCAGGTGCGTTGGGGCATTGCCGATTTCGAGTACCGCTTTGGGCGCAAGCCGGAAGGTATGTGGCTGGCTGAAACCGCCGCAGATACGGAAACACTGGAGGTGCTGGCCGAAAACGGCATCTTGTTTACCGTGCTGGCGCCCAGGCAAGTACGCTCCGTGCGCCGCGCAGGCGAAAGCGAATGGCGCCCGGCCCACGAGGGCAATTTAGACACCCGGCGGCCCTACCGCTGTGTGTTGCCGTCGGGGCGCAGCATTGCGCTGTTTTTTTACAATGGCGATTTGTCGCAGGCCGTAGCTTTTAAAGGCATCCTTAACAACGGCAAGCACTTTGCCGCCAACCTGCTCGACGCCTTAGATGATAATATCGAACCACAATTGGTACATATAGCCACCGACGGCGAAAGCTACGGCCACCACCATCGCTACGGCGAAATGGCGCTGGCCGATTGCCTGCACACCATAGAGCAAAGCGGCATGGCCCGGATCACCAATTATGGCCAGTTTTTGGAGATGTTTCCGCCAAGTATGGAGGCGCAAATTCATGAAAACAGTTCATGGAGCTGTGTGCATGGTGTAGAGCGCTGGCGCTCCAACTGCGGCTGCAATTCTGGCGGGCACCCCGGCTGGACGCAAGCCTGGCGTGAACCGCTGCGCAATGCCCTCAACCAATTGCGCGATCAATTGGCGGCCATTTACGAAAAAGAGGCCGGGCCGCTGCTGCGCGATGTATGGACGGCCCGAAACGACTACATCTCCGTGTTGCTGCAACGCAATGATCAGACTGTCAACGAGTTCATTCAACGTCATGCACAAAAGGAACCGAGTGCGGAACAGCGGATGAAACTGATGCGCCTGATGGAAATTCAGCGCAACGCCATCCTCATGTTTACCAGTTGCGGCTGGTTTTTTGATGAAATATCTGGCATTGAAACCAACCAGATTTTGCAATACGCCGACCGCGCCATGTATTATGCAGCGCAGGTGAGTGAGGCTACTGATTTGAGAACGAAGTTTGTAAAAATGCTGGCCGATGCGCCCAGTAATGTACACCAAAGCGGCGCTGTCAACTACATCCGAAACATAGAGCCGGCTCGCGTCAATCTACAGCGGGTGGGCATGCACATTGCGGCCTCGTCGCTGTTTGAGGCGTATCCCGAACACATTGAACTATTCAACTACATCGCCGACAGCGAGGATTTTGAGCGCCTCGAAGCGGGCATCATGCGTCTGGCCATCGGGCGAACGGCGGTGAAGTCGAAAGTGACGTACTCCGAAAAGCATTTCAGTTTTGCGGCATTGTATCTGGGCCAGCAAAACATCATCGGCAACATATCGCTGAACATGAGCCGGGAGCGATTCAATGCCATGCAGGAGCGCATCCGGGAGGCTTTTCTCATGCCCGATCTGGCCGGCGTCATCGGGGTAATGCAGGAGTATTTTGGACCTGATAAATATTCGATTGACCACCTGTTTAAAGACGAAAAGCGCAATATTTTACAAATCATTGCCGGCAAAAGCCTGCGCCAGATAGAGCGGGATTTCAGAGATATTTATACCGATAACTACCAACTGATGGCCGGTATTGCCCGCAACGACATGCCCGTGCCGGCAGTGTGGCGCAGCGCGGCGCAGTTCATCATCAATCACGATCTCTTGCAGTTTTTTGAGAGCGAACCCTTCAGAATCAGAGAGTTGAAGCGATTAGCTGCCGAGATCAAAACCTGGGAGCTTTCCCTCACCGATGAGTCGGCCTTGCACTTGGCCATTGGCGAGCGCCTGTATCGCGAGGTTAAAATGCTGGAACAGCCTGAAACGCCTCTGCGCACCCTCGAAAAACTCATACAGACCGTGGAGATCATTCAGGAAATGAAATTGAAACCGGACTTATGGAAGGCGCAAAACGTCTATTATTCGCTGGTCAAAGGGTATAAAAACGGCGAGTGGGTGTTCAGCAGCGCCGAGTGGGAGCAGGCGTTTTTCAGGCTGGGCGAGTTGTTGAGTTTTCGCCCGGAGCAGGGCCGATAGCCCGGTTCACAACAGCAGCCAGATAACGATCACCAGCAGAAAAGCGACGAACAAAAGGACATAAAATCCTACGCTTCGATTGGCTTTGTCGTACAAAATTTCCATGGCCTCGTGCCAGTTGGTTCTTTTGGCCAAAGGCTCGTGGAGCATGAGGAAAAAGGTACGCTTGCCCAATTTGCGCTGATTGCCGTGCTTGCGCAGGATAAAAAAATCGTCGTCTAAAAAAGCCAGGTCATACAGTTCGCCATCGTGGTCTTTGTCATCTTCAGTGATGAGGAATTTGTTCGATTCTGCCAGAAACCGCCATTTGCCGCTGGAGATTTCGCCATCTTCCGACCGGATGTACTCTCCATCGGGTTGAAAAAAATGCAGCACTGTTTTGTGGAAGTTCACATCGTCTCGGAACTCCATCCAGGACTTGCCCAGATAAAATTTCTGCTCGCGGAGGTCTTCGCTCCAGGGGCGCACTTTAGGCAGTATCTTGAACTCTAAATAATCGTCAATACTGCTCGCTTCCGGCAGGGTTTGCCGGAGCGGTTGCAGCATTTTATCGAACAGATTTATTTCCACATCAAAGACTTAAAAAACAGATGATTACCTTTTTTGAACCACCAGTGTACCTGCCATCATATCGTGTAGGCCCTGCTTCTTGTCGGTGAATGCGACCATGAGGTAGCCTACGCCCAAGATGAGGCCGGAAATCATTTTGCCAAAAAAGCGGCCGGTTGCGTTACCAAAAGAAATTCTGGCGCCGTCCATGTCTGTCACTTTGATGCCGACGGCCATTTTGCCCAGCGTACCCTGCTGAGCGGAGGATTCCATTAAGGCATAGTACAGCCAGGAACCAACAATGAGTATTACATAAAGAGGTAAGACCCGGCCCAACACTTGATCTGGATTTTCCATGGATTCGGGATTCAAAAACAATGACCCCATGAAGATAAACATCAGAATAGAGGTGGCTACCTGAATTACGATGGAGTCAATCAGATAGGCCGCCACGCGTATCCAAAAGCCGGCATATTCGGGGCGAAACGATTGGGGGGCCTCAAAATCATCGAGGATCAGATCAGTGTTTTCAGACATGAGAACAAGGTTTTTGTGTTAAACAATGCCCAAAAATACTACTGCCTGTTGAAAAATCAAGCTGTGGGGCTGTTTTTACTGCGTTTTTGGAAATATTTTTTGGCTACCACCAGCAACCCAAACGATTCGCCGTCTTCTTTCGTCTGGCGTGCGTGGTGTGCGCCGTGCGCCCGCAGGATGGCCCGGCTGTACGGGCTGTCCAATTGCCGGAACCACTTGAACCGCTGATGAATATACACATCGTGGATGAGAAAATAAATGAGGCCGTAAATGGAAATGCCGATGCCTACAAACAGCCAATGGATGTGTGGCGTGGCCGTACCAATGATGTAACAGGCTGCGCTTGGAATGGCAAAGACCAAGAAAAACAAGTCGTTGCGCTCGAAAAAGCCGTGTTTATGGTGGTGTGGCCGGTGATGGTCTTCATGCCAGCTCCACAAAAAACCGTGCATGACATATTTGTGGGCAAACCAGGCCACAAACTCCATACCTGCCACCGAGGCTATGGTAATCAGAACATAAACAAGCGCTTGCATATAGTTTGGAGATTACTGAACGAATGAGAGTGGAACGAAGATACCGGCAATTCGTTCAGAAAAGATGCTGAAAATTTATCTCTATCAAACACTTGCTATTTTACCGACAATCACCTTATCTTTGCGCTCGCTTTTGAAAGCACGGCACGGTAGCTCAGCCGGTTAGAGCGCATGATTCATAATCATGAGGTCGGGAGTTCAAGTCTCCCCCGTGCTACACCAACGCCTCGCAGCATCTCCTGCGGGGCGTTTCCATTTACAGCTTCCGATACGCCCAGGCCAGCAACAGCAAGCCCGCCGCCAAAAAAATCTGGTAAAAACTCCTGAACTGATCGAACTGCCAGCGCTCGGCTTCCTGCTTTTCCAAGGTATCAATATGGTTGCGAATCTGCCGGATAACGCCCTCGTCGGCCGCGCTGCCGAGGCGGTGATATTGCCCCTCGCCCCATTGGGCAATGTTGCGCAGGAGTGGTTCCTCCAAGCGGCTGCGCACGGGTTCGCCGCGTTCGTCCCGCTTATAATCGCTGCGACCGGCCACGTTGACCGGGATGAACCCGCCGGCCTGAGTGCCTACGCCCACTGTAAATAGTACCATTCCGTTTTTAGCGGCAGCTTTGGCCTGCGCCTCGGCGTCTTCGTCGTGAGTTTCTCCGTCGCTGATGATAACCAACACTTTAGCGGCGGGGCTTTGGTCGCCGAGCACCTTCGTCGCTGCACGAATGGCTTCACCGAGGGCGGTACCCGTACTCGGCGCCAAGCCCGGATGCGCGCTTTGCAGGGCCATTTCTACGGCGGCAAAATCGGTGGTGAGCGGTATGTGCGGATAGGCATTTCCGGCCAATAATACCACGCCCATGCGTTCGCTGCGCAGTTCGGCGGCCAGATCGCGGGCAAATTGTTTGGCTCGTTCCAATCGGTTGGGCGGCACATCCTCGGCCAGCATACTGAGCGAAATATCGAGTGCGAGTACGACGTCTAAGCTGCGTTGCGTTACGGTTTCCGGCTTGCTGCCCCACTGCGGATTGGCCAATGCCAGCACCAACAGCGATATGCCTGTCAGCGCGGCAGCTACCCGTCGTCTTTCCAAACGGGGCGAGTGATGTTGCATCATGGCAGTCAGTAGTTCCGCTGAACCGATGCGCGCCAGCAGACGTAGTTTTGCTGCCTGTCGGAGCGCATAAATCAAGCCCAGTACTGCCGGCAACAGCAGCGCGAAAAGGTGTTCGGTATGTGAGAATCTCCACATAATCAATTTTTTAAGGCAACACCCTCAGTACCCCGTACCGCAGCAACCACTCTGTCGCGATAACCAACAATGCTACCCAAAGGAACACATAATACTTGTCGGCTGCCCGGCGCACCACGGCATTTTCTGTTTCGGTTTTTTCAAGGCGGTCAATTTCGGCATATACGCGCTCCAGACCGGTGCCGTCTTCTGCCCGGAAATAGCGCCCGCCAGTCATTTCGGCCATTTCGCGCAGCAGGGTTTCATTGATGGCAGGGCCAACGGCGCCGGGAAAAAACGACAACTGCCCGGCCAGCCCGATGGTGTAGAGCCGGATGCCCAGCGATTGCGCAATTTCCGCTGCTGTTTTGGGCTGTATGTAGCCTGTGTTGTTGTCGCCGTCGGTGAGCAGGATGATGACCTTGCTTTTGGAGGGCGAGTCTTTGAGCCGGTTGACAGAGGTGGCCAACCCGTCGCCGATGGCTGTATTATCGCGCAAAATGCCGTACTGAATGCCGGCAATGATCTCCCTTACCATGTTGTGATCTGTCGTCAGCGGGCAGGGCGAAAAGGCTTCTCCCGCAAACAGGGTAACGCTGAATCGGTCGGCAGGGCGGCGGCTCACAAACTGGAGCGCCACGCGTTTGCCAGCTTCGAGGCGATTGGGCGCGAAGTCCTCAGCCAGCATACTTTCCGATACATCCAGTACCAGACCGATGTCAATTCCTTTGGAACTAAGGCTTTGATTTTCAAGTGGCAATTGAGGCCGGGCCAAGGCTGTCACACACAGCGCCAAAGCCAAAGCCCGCAGCCAGGGCAAGCTGCCCCAAAGCCGGGTGCGCCAGGTAGGCCGGGCCATTGCTTCGGGCCAGTTGATGGCTGCCGGGGCTTGTCGGGACTGTCGCCAAAGCAGCGGAATCAGCAGTAGCAATAAAAACCAGAGCGGTTGTTGCCACACGAGCGCAGAGAGCCAGTTCATGGCGCTGTGGTTTTTGACATCAGCACAAATGCCGCTCCGAGCAGCCGTTCGCTCGCAGCGTCGTCGGGTCGGGCTTTGGCAAATTTTACAAGGTCGGAGGTTTGCAGTATTTCTCTCAGCGCATCGAAGATTGCTTTATCGGCGCACAATGGCTTCATTTTCTGCAAGATAAGATCGGTCGTTTCCGTGAGGGCGGGAAGGCGGTATTGCCGCGAAATGTAGAGCCGCACAATGTCGCTGAGGCGAATGTAAAACTGTTTGTGATCGCTGCGCCAGAGGCCGCTTTGCTGCAATTCTTCCAGCAGCTTTTGAGCTTGTACATGCGGTGGCAATTCCGGTTCGGGAGGCAGTACCGGCTCTTTTTTTCTGCGTCGCCACAAGTGCCACAGTAGAAGGCTGAGTAATATGGCCGCCGCTGCTATGAATACAGGCAGCAGGTAATCGCTGAGATTTCGGGGTTCTTCGATGATGTCTTTGATGGGAGCAAGTGCCTCGTCGGCGGGCAATGCCGGAGCGGTGACGACCCATCGGAGCGGGACCGCTCGGTACAGGCTGTCGCCCCAGTCCACTACCGGCACAGGGAGGGCGTATTCGCCGGCCTGAAAAGCGATGATTCGGAACGATTGCTCCCAGCCATCGGCAGTTTTCTGAAACGGCGTTTGTTCCAATATTTCCAGTTCCGGCATGGCGCGCAGTTCTTCGGCAGAGGAGCGGGGCGTCAACTGATGAGTTGGGTCGGCGAGCTTGAGCCTCAGATGTGTAGCGCTGCCTATTGCTGTGTGCACGCTGTCCAATGACGCCGACAACTCCTGGGCCACAAGGCCGGGCAGGGCAATACAAAGTATAGCAAACAGGATGGCAGCGCGAGTAGTGAACATGCTGCAAAAATAGCAGCAAATGGGAGAAAAAGTATGAAACTACCCTTTTGTGAATGAATCCGACATACGCCGGTTCACCCAATGTCTGAGACTTCAAAAATCTACAAGCGCAAGGCTACTTGGCAGAACTTTGTATCTTTGTCTTTCATAAACTTCTCTTCAGAAGAAATGGACAAGAAAAGAAAATATAGAATTACCGAAGTAAAGCAGGCAAAATCTGTTGCGGGAGATTTCCTGCAATCTATCCAATTAGACAAGGCAATAGACTTTGGTTTGCCGGAAATAGACGACAGGTACCACATTTGGAGAGTTCCGTTACTTAGCAAATCTAAAGAGGCAATTGGCGAGGTTGTTATTGATGCTGTTACAACTTTCGTCAATGAAAAGAAAACAACAAGCAAGGAGGTACTTGAGTCCAGATTATTGGGTCGAAAAAGTATAAATGGCCACAAAGAGAAACGCAGCACGAATGGCTCGAGCGATGCCCCCAAAATATCATCCATACGAAACACCGTCGGGCTTGGAGATTCTGAAGAACTCCTCATTGAAATGCCCGCAGAATCGGTTGATTTGGTATTTACTTCTCCTCCTTATTACAATGCGCGGCCTGAGTATGCTGATTACCTGTCATACGAGGAGTATCTTTTGAAGATCAAAAAAATCATCCATCAATGCCACAGAGTATTAAACGAAGGCCGCTTTTTTGTAATGAACGTATCTCCTGTACTGGTTCGAAGAGCCAATCGAAATGAATCATCCAAGAGAATTGCCGTACCTTTTGATATGCACCGATTGTTCATAGAAGAGGGTTTCGAGTTCGTTGACGATATTCATTGGGTAAAACCTGAAGGCGCCGGCTGGGCCACAGGAAGGGGGCGAAGATTTGCCGCCGACAGAAATCCGCTTCAATACAAACCTGTTCCTGTAACCGAGTACATTTTGGTTTACCGAAAAGCAACAGACAAATTAATAGACTGGCATATCAGAAAGCATCCACATCCGGAAGTCGTAGAATCATCCAAAATTGAAGATGGATACGAGACTACGAACCTGTGGAAGATACACCCGGCTTATCACTCCAAGCATCCTGCCGTATTCCCTATGGAACTGGCCGAAAAAGTAATCAAATACTATTCCTTTAAAAATGATGTAGTACTCGACCCTTTTGCCGGAAGTGGAACCGTAGGAAAAGCCGCCGTCAAAACAGACCGGCGATTTGTACTCTTCGAGCAAGATGCGGAATACATGAATATCATTAAAGATGAAATACACCAATGGCTGCACAATAAAGCCGAAGATGTAAATTGGATAAATACCGGTCCGGCAGATAACAAAACGCCATATTTCAACTTCTAAATGAAAGAATCCTTTTCAAAATACATCCCTGATCTCGGCTTGGGCATGGCTAAATTCAGTGGCAATGAATTGCTCGAAAGAGTAGGAAGCGATGTAATCAGAGATGTTGTGACCTCCATACTGTGTGGCGGCAATGTACGCGCTTTGACGGAGGGCTTGACCCAACGACGTATCGCCTTATCCAATGCTGTTTTGTTGACGGCCTATTTGCGCGCATCGAAGGATATAGAAAACTTCCCATCAAAATTTACCCAAATTATTCATCACGAACTTACCCAGACCAAGCTGTCGCCGGCTTGTAAAATCTTTCTGCAATGGTATATTGGCCTGACGGGCAAAAGCATTCAGAATGTATTGCGCGGGGATAAAGATCAACTCAATATCTACCTGACAGCACTCGAACAGGCCATCGCAAACGCTGTCCAATCTTCACAATCCCACTTTGGAGATTTACAAATGAATGTATCTGTGGGCGACATTCACACAACCATTGGCTGGCAGGGGATTCTTCAGGTTTTTACAGGCATAGGCGCTCAAACATTGGCCATTCGAGGTTCAGAGAAATCCATGTACGGGAAGCTGTTTGAAAAATTGATATTGGGTTCGTTATTATCCTTATTGGGATTCAAGATGATTGATCCACACACATCAACCCTGTCCAAAAATGTCTTTTGGCTTTCTGAACGTGGCGATAAAAGAGAAAGCGATGCCACGCTGCTTTACAAACCTGGCGTGGGCGTAAGATTTGACATCGGTTTTATCGGGCCGGGAAATACGGAGATATCGCTGGATAAAGTATCGAGATTTGAACGGGAGATGCAGCGGGGCAAAAAGCATCACTTCATGTCAACAGTCATTATTGTGGACAGGATAGGTGAGGGGAGCCGCATTGTGGCGCTTGCAAAAAATATAGATGGAGAAATCGTTCAGATGTCTATGAATCATTGGGTATTGGAGATTGCCCGCATCCTCCACAAAAGAATAGGGTTCAAACACGATCTTCTCAAAATGACGGATGAAGAAACCATACGCTATATACAAGACAAAATGAGCCAAATAGAAATCAATGCTTTTGCAAGCCTTTGACTTTCAATTTAACCGCATTTACGGCTGCGCTCTAAGGCCATGATGAATGGTGTGTTTTTTTTCCTCACTTCAACGATTTCGCCGGCGCCTTGCGCTTCACCTTGTCCTCCTCGGCTTTTTCTTTTCCATTTTTGTAAAAATCGGGCGGGAAACCATTGAACTGCCGCCATATTTCATACCACAGCGGCACGTTGTTGAGCAATGCTATGCCCTGAGCGCCCGAGCCGGGCCTCAGCTCTCGCGGCCAGGGCTTGTAGCCATTGTCGGCGCCTACCAGAATGCGGTATTTGCCGTTGTCGCTGATCATATTGTCTATGGCAATGACCTTGCCGCTGAAAGTCCCGAACGACTGCCCCGGCCAGCCGCTGAAAATAAATGCCGGCCAGCCATCGAAAATAAAACGCACTTCCTGCCCGGAATGGACGAGCGGCAGGTCCATCGGATTGATATACAATTCTACGGCCAATTGATAATCGGCAGGTACAATGCTCACAATGGCGTCGCCTTCTTTCACCGTTTCGCCGATGCCGGGCGTCATGGTTTTTGTAATGTAGCAGTCCTGTGGCGCCAGAATGTAATAAAAAGTGCTGCGCTGGCGGTAGTTGGCCGATTCTATGCGCAGCTTATTGACCCCGGCCTCGGCGTCGTAAATGGACGACAGGGTGCTGAATCGCTCCGATTCTGCCTTCGCTATTTTCTGATTGTACTCGTACTGCACCGTACTGAGATCGAGCCGGGCGATGCCGAGTTCGTTGCGACTCACGTCCAATTTGTTGCGGGCCGATACCACCTTGGCGGCAGTTTCCTGCAATTTCACCCGGCGGTCTTCCACTTTGGAGCGGGGTTCGAGTCCTTGATCAAACAGGTTTTGCGAGCGCTGATACTGTATGCGGGCCACTGAGTCTTGCAGCATGGCCTGCAGGAAATCGGCGCTGTCGGCGGCAATTTTGAATTGAGCCTGCTGGATTTTATTCCGCAGTTGTTGTTGTTTAAAATCCAATTCCGAACGCATGGCTGCAATTTGACTCTCCAACGCGCCCGCTTTGTCGGAGTAGGCCCGAATAGCGCCCTCTTTGGCGTCCACCTGCTGCTCGGTGCGTTCCACCAACAGCGGATCAAAATACTCAGCCTTTATTTCGGAGATGTGGACGATGGTATCGCCTTTGCGCACGAGCTGTCCTTCCTGCACATACCATTTCTCGATGCGGCCGGCTATGGCAGAGGGGATGAACTGCGGCCTTTGTTCGGGTTTAATGGTAGTGACGGCCCCGTTCGACTGTATGTTTTGTGTCCAGGGCAAAAACAGGAACAGAATGAACAACCCCAAAGCCAGCAGCAACCAGCGCGTGAACAACTGATGGCTGCCTGCCAAACTCATTTTTCCGAATGACTTGTATCGCTCGGTGCGAACGTTGTGCGTGATGGTATTTTCTGAAATATTCAACATGGCGCGAGGTTATCAGGTCAGTAAATCCATATCAGACACTTTGAACACCTGCTCAAAATGTTCGCTTTTGGCAATATCGTCAAACGTTCCGGTTTGCACAACGCGCCCTTCCTTGAGGATGACCACTTTATCGCAGCGGGCGGCCACCACGGGGTCGTTTGACACGGTTATCAAGGTCCAGGGGTTCGATTTGTCGGTGAGAAATTCGGCGATAGCGGCCCGGTCCACCTGATCCAGATTGCGCAAAAAACTCTCCATGGCGAGCAGGGCCGGGCGGGTAGCAATGGCGCGTGCCAGAATGATTTTGGTACGAATGCCTTGAGCTACATTGGTGCCCTCCGAGTTGAGCATAGTATTGTAGCCCTCCGGGAGCAGGCTGATGTAGCTGTCCAAACGCATTTTCTGAGCTGCCCAGAGCGCATCTTCGAGACTCACGTCTTCGTGCCCGATGGTGATGTTTTCCAAAATAGTACCCCTGAAAATGCCCTCGTGCGTGCAATAGTCGCCGATGTGTTCCCGCAGGCTGTTCATATTCAGGCTTTTGAATGGGAATCCATTGTAAGAAACCACGCCTTGAAAATCGCTGTGCAGGCCGGAGAGTATTTGCACCAGGGTGGACTTTCCGGCGCCGTTGTAGCCGGAGATGCAGACCCGCTCGCCCGACGCGATGTCTAAATTGATGTTGTGCAACGAGGCTTTGGCGTTGTCAGGGTAGGTAAAACTGAGTTCTTGTATGCGCAAACTCAAGCCCGAACCTTGATCTATATCGGGAAAACAAAGGCCCTCTTCTGTTTCTAAGGGCAGGTCGGTTACAAAGCCTAATTTTTCCAGACCAGTGAGCACGTCATAAATCGTTTCCATGCTGGAAATCATCTTGTCCACAGAGCCGATGGTGAGCAATACCACAATTTCAGCAGCCACAAACTGCCCTATATTGATCTGATTTTCAATGACCAACACAGAACCAAGTAATAAAAATGCCGCCGTGATCACGGTTTTGAGTATAACGAAAGCGCTGTATTGGTACAGCAGAATTCCGAAATGCGATTTGCGAAAATCCAAGTATTTGCTCACGATGTAATCCACTTTTTTGAGGTGGAAATCTGTATTGCCGGCTAATTTGAACGTCGTCATGGAGCGAGCCAGTTCCTCCAGCCAATACACTGTTTCGTACTTGTACTTCGACACCTTGAGGTTGGATGCCAATCCGGGCGGGCCGGTAAACCGGAAAATGATGAACAAAAACAAGAGCAAGCCCACTGCGAAAAAAGCAAAAAACGGGTGGTAAAACGAAATGAGCAGCAGCCCGAAGAATATTTGCAGGGCCGAGGTAGAAATATCGGTAATGATTTTGGGAATGCCTTTCTGGAGGGTGAGGGTGTCGAAAAAGCGGTTCATCAACTCCGGCGCATAGTACTGCGAAAGCAACTCGGTGCGAAATCGGGGTATCCGATAAGCGATGTCGAATGCAGAACGAGTGTAAATGCGGCGCTGCACGGTTTCCATTACCGTGATTTGCATAATACGAAGCAAACCCGACAGGGCCGTAGCTGCCGTCACTGCGGCCACCAACAAGATGAGCGAGGCCGATACGGCGCCGCCGGCGATCAACCCGATGACCGCCTGAATGCCCAATGGAAGACTGAGTGCAATAAGCCCCTCAAATGCAGCATAGACATAAATGTAGCCGATGTCTTTGCGATCTAATTGAAGCAGCTTGAAAAAACGTTTGATGGAACTGAGCGCTGTTTGTTCTGCCATTTTTATTTACATCATTTTTTGTTTTTCTGAAATGCCACAAGCTGTAGGCCGCAAGCTACAAGCTTGGTCATTCTTAGTAGTGGGGCAAAAATAAAGTATTCATTTTCTTTAGGCCAAAGGAT
>DDUV01000074.1:49680-73240 GCA_002344975.1 Saprospiraceae bacterium UBA2329
TCATTTTCTTTAGGCCAAAGGATTAGATAAGACACTTAAAATGAAACGTTTACTTATCTAATCCTTTGGCGAAAATGACCACTTTATTTTTTTATCGCCCCTTACATAAAAAAAGGATTGCAGCTTTTGAAATACAAGCCGCAATCCCCTCTACAACAATTACTCTTTGTCTTAGTTTCTGCCGGTATTCAGCGAGGCCGGCGTCGTTTTTGTCTCGGCGCCCATATCTATCATCATCGGCATTTTACCATCTGAAATGATGACTTTGGCATTGCTCGACTTGGCCAATTCCAAAAATGCTTCGATAGATTTGTATTGTACCAATATCGGGCTAAGCCCCTGTGCGATGATGTTTTGTGCATCCCTGACGCCTTCGGCTTCTATGCGTTTGCGTTCTGCTTCGCGCCTGGCCTCCTGCAGCACAAACTCCATGCGCTGAGCGGCTTGCTCTGCCTCCAATTTCTCCTCAATGGCACGGGAAAGGCTGCGCGGCAGGATGATGCTCTTGAGCAGTACGGCCTCAATGATAATACCTTTGTCTTGCAACAACTTGGTCATTTGGTCGCGGATGGCAACTTCTATGACGCCCCGCTCACCGGTGTGCATGTCTTTGGCATCGAAACGGGAAGTTACATCCGCCACTGCCGAGCGGAAAACAGGCAGGATGACGCTGCTCTCATAATTCCGGCCGATGTTGCGCAGCAGATCGGGCGCTTTGCGGGGAACCACATTGTACAGGATCGAAACCTCCGATTGAATGGTCAGTCCCTCCCGCGAAGGGATGTTGAGCGATACCTCCAGATTGTTGGTTTGCGTCGGCACCCTCACAAAAGTGGTAACAAATGGATTGAAAATCTTCAACCCCTCAGTATAGGGCTGGTCTTTGTACTTGCCAAAAGTGCGTTTAACGCCAACTTCGCCCTGGCGGATGACGGTGCAAGAGGGCAATAAAAATGTGGCTGCCAGAAGTACCGGCAGAAGATACAATAGCTTCTTCATTTTTTATTTGATTTTGAGGTAATTAAACAATAATCAAGAACTACTCCGGCGGATGCTGCATTGGCTGATCTCGCGGGTACTGTTGGGCGCCGGTTTGCGAAAAACGATCCGGCCCGGATTCACCGGGATAGTCTCGTTTTCCGCCGGCTGAAGGTGAAGTGGTGGTGTAAATTGGTTTTTCGGAGGAAACTTTGATCAGTTTCATGGTAAATGATTCCAACAATCGGACGACATCATCGGCAAGGTTCGGGCCGGCTTGTACATCGGTGAGCCGGGGCAGGTGTTCTGCAAAATACACATGATTGCCGGCCATTTCTAAAATATTGGTTGCCAATGCTTTGGGATATTGAAAATTAGGATTGACCGCCAGTATCAGCTTTGCCAGTTGGGCGCTCAATGCCTTGTAAGCCATAAAAAAGCCTTCTTTGTTTTGCGCGTCCACGTCCTTGTTGTGGTAGGCTTTGGTGCCTTCCACGACCACAATGCGGTGCAGTACGTCCTCATCTATGAAGTCAACGCTCAGGTTGCGGCGGGAGGCGCTGATGACCGCTTTGATGGCTCGCCGCAGCCGGTCTTCGGCATCTTCAATGTTTTGTACAGCCATGTCTATTTGCACGGCAGTCCAGGCCCAATACCAATTGATGAGGTATAACAACAGTAGGTGTTTGCTCTCGAAATACCTGTAAATGGTGGCTTCCGTGGTGTCGGCATGTTCGGCCAGCTTCTTGAAGGTGAAGCTCTCCAATCCGATTTCATCCATCAACAAAATGGAGTGCCGGAGAATGCGGCGTCCCACCTCGGAGCGCTGCGGATCGCGGAGGTACAACTTGTCGTTGATACTCAGTTCGATAGAAAAACCGCTCATGTTTTTGTAATATTTACTGATTGTGTTGCACCCGCTGAGTTGCCGGTTTTGGAAAAATTCGAGTCAGATAAAACCAATAGCTTTGCCCGAATTAATTCAACAGTTCCGACAAATCTGCATTCTTATACATCACCCGTACAGCCTCCTGCAACTTCTTACGGGCAAAGAAAATCCGGCTCTTGACGGTGCCTAAAGGAATCTGCAACTCATTTGAAATTTCCTCGTATTTGAAACCCTGGTAGTGCATCAAAAAAGGAATGCGCACCCAATCTTCCAACTTTTCCACTTCGGAATACAGCTCTTCAAAGGTGATGGCGCCCGGCGCGGTATTGAGAACGGCAGGGGCCGCGCTGTCAAGAAGGAAGGTGTTCGGCGTGTCGTCCGTGATCGTCTGGCGGCGCTTCCGCTGGCGGTAGTTGTTGATAAACGTGTTGCGCATGATGGTCATCAGCCAGGCGCGCAAATTGGTTTGCGGCTGGTACATGCCCCTGTATTTGAATGCCTTATATGCCGTTTCCTGTACCAAATCCTGTGCGTCGTTCTCGTTGTTGGTAAGCCGAACTGCAAAGGAATGTAAGGTGCCCTGAAACTGGCTGAAATGATGGGTGAACTCCAGATGTGACATGGCCAATCGTTTTATATTGGTGATTCAATACAGCAAAGATAGTAATAAATAATAGTTTTACTATCTTTTTCTTGAATAAAACTAAAGCACATGAAAGAAGTTCACTCGATTATGGAAAAAATTAAAAATTTTCCGGCTGAAAAAAGAATCCCAGCCGGAACAGCAAGCAGGGCAAACGCATCAAAACCAAGAATGACCTCGGAGAGGTCAAATGTTTGTAGAAAAGGTCATTTATACCAATTGGGACGACCTCGGAGAGGTCGCACATGATATAATAAGACAATGTGCGACCTCTCCGAGGTCGTCTAAACGTGAAAAAACGCTTATTTCTACAAAGATACGACCTCTCCGAGGTCGTCATATCATTTGATGCGTTTGCCCTGACAGCAAGCGCCGCCGGCACAGAAGATGCAAAAGAAAGAATGAGGAGGACTTATATATCCGCCATCAAGGCACGCAGGGTGTTCGTCAGGCTGTCCGAAACGGGCGCCAGAGGCAGCCGCACTTCTTTCGTGCAAAGCCCCAGTATTTCCATCACCGCCTTGATGCCGCCGGGATTGCCCTCGGTGTAGAGGTGCGGGTGAATGTTCAAGAGCAGGTCGTTGAGGCGCCGCGCTTCCGGCCAGTTGCCCGAACGGGCAGCTCGCACCATACCCGAAAACTCGGCAGGCCAGGCATTGGCAATAACGGAAATGACGCCCGTGGCTCCGCAGGCAATGAGCGGCAGGGTAAGCACATCGTCGCCCGACCAAAGCTGGAAATGAGCCGGTTTGTCGCGCAGTATTTTCATGGATTGCGCCATAACGCCCGATGCCTCTTTCACCGCCAAAAAACGTTCGGATGCCTCGGCAAGCCGCAGCGTGGTTTCGGCATTCATATTGGCGGCGGTGCGGCCCGGCACATTATATATAATGATGGGCAAGGGACTGGCCTCGGCCACGGCCATAAAGTGCCGGTAGATGCCTTCCTGCGTGGGTTTGTTGTAGGACGGGCTGCTGGACATAACGGCGGCCACGCCCGTAAAATCGTAGCTGCGCAATTTTTGAGCCAGACGATCTGTGTAGTTGTCGCCGAAAAAGCCGGCTACCACGGGTATGCGCCCGGCCACTTTTTTTATGGTAAACTGCAAGACTTCATTCACCTCGTCGGGGCTGAGGGTGATGGCTTCGCCGGTAGTGCCGAGGCTGACGATGAAGTCTGCACCGCCTGTAATGACGTGTTCGATGATGTTTTCCAGCGCAGGAAAATCAACATCATTGCGGAGGAAGGGCGTAATGAGTGCTACGCCGGTACCGCCTTTGCTGAGTGGATTCATGGTTTGGTGTTGGTCTTTTGGAGCAAAAATTCCACTTGTTGGAGGTAATAAACGATGTCGGTATTGCCCGAAGTGTCGGCCATGAGTTCGTAGCACTCTGTATAGTCGGCGTAAGGACCAACCCGTACCTTGGCTTTTGAGGACGCCGCTACGAACAGTTCGTACATATCGGGGCGGGTATTGGCGTGGATGAGCAGGTCCGTCGGCTGTTGGAGAAAATGGTTGACGGCCTCGGATTTAGGTTGGAGCCTCCAGTCGAAATCGGCCTCTGTAAAACCAGGGAATACAAAATCCGAAAACTCCACCGGGTGATCGAAAAAGCCCAGCAAACTCACCTTTTTACCGCTTTGGCTCAGCTTTTCTGCAAACCGGAGTACCTGTTCCCGCTCTTTTAGTTCCGAGGCATTGAATAAGATACTCACCTGCCGGGCATGGTCATAGTGCATCGCGCCGCGGGAGGCCGAAGATGGTTGTGCCATGACGCGCCGCAAAGCCCGTTTTTGCAGGCCGGTTTTAAAATCGTGCAGTAATCCCATGTAGCTTCGTTTATCGGCGCGCAAAGGTACATACTTTTCAGGTTATGGCTGAGATATACAAGAACAGGGGTGTTTCAGACACCTCCCCACCTTTTTTACAAAAAAACGCCCCTCCATGCAACCCTTCCACAGGGCGTATTGTCCTTCTTAACAAATATTCGGAAGAAAACCCGATACACACCATCGGGCAGCCGCACAGCAGGCAACTGAATGAACACAAAAATCGCAACGGCCTTGGACAACGCCAGTATGCAACGGGACCTGATTGAGCAATGTAAAGCCGGCAACCGGACTGCACAGTTCGAGTTGTACAAACAATATTCCAAAGGCATGTACAATGTGTGTTTGCGCATGGTGCATGATTCTATGGATGCAGAGGACGTGTTACAGAATGCGTTCGTGGATATTTTTACAAAAATGGACAGTTTCCGCTACGAGTCCACCATCGGAGCCTGGATCAAGCGCATCGTCGTCAATCATTGCATCAATTTTCTGAAAAAGAAAAAATTGCAATGGGAAGAATTGGACGACCGCTTCGTCAACCTCCGCGAAGACCAGGGGCCGGAAACCAACGATAGCCGCCTGGGCGTGGAGCAGATCAATAAAGCCATTATGATGCTCCCCGACGGCTACCGGGTGGTGTTTTCGCTGTACTTGCTGGAAGGGTACGACCACGAGGAAATTTCCGAAATCCTCCAAATTTCGGAAGCCACCTCCAAGTCGCAGTTCAGCCGGGCCAAAGCCAAACTGAGAGATATTTTGTCTAATAAGAGGGAAATCAATTGATTATGAAACACGACAGCTTAGAGCAATTCATTCGGGAACACCGTACCGAATTCGACGCCGAACATCCGCCATTGCATATTTGGGCGGGCATCGAAAGGCAATTGGGCACAGAAAAAAAACCTGAAAGTGCCGGACACGCGGCGCGGGTTTTCTCCATCTCCCGATTCAAAATGGCCGCAGGCATTGCCGCATTGCTGGTAGTGGGCTTTATGGCCGGACTCGGCTTGGCCGGCCGACAGCAATCTTCGGTCATGGCCGAAATTGAGCAGGTCAACCCGGATTTTAGGGAAGCCGAAAAATACTACAATGAACAGATTGATTCCAAAATAGCTCAGTTGGCATCTTACAAAACGGAAGCCGCGCCTGTGCTGGAAGACTTGGCCCAGGTGGACGAGATGATGCAGGAACTCAGACAAGAACTGGCTTCAGCGCCTGCCGGAGCCGAGGAGCAAATTGTTTCCGATCTCATCGTCAGCTACCGCACCAAATTGGCCATTTTGGAAAAAGTCCTCGAAAGTATTTCAAACAAAGACGCATATCAGAAGTCAAAAACGCAGCAAAATGAAACTGGCATTTAAAACATCACTCCTCTTTTTGGCAACGCTTATCAGCGCAACGCCCCTCATCGGCGATCCCTGTGACGAAGCATTCCGGGAGTTTACCAAAACCATCAAAAAAGAGTACGACATTAGCTCGGAGGGCACCGTTCATTTGAGCAACAGGTACGGCAAAATGGAGGTAAAAACCTGGGATAAAAACCGCGTAAAAATTGAGGTAACGATCCTTGTCAACGCAGGCTCGGAGTCTCAGGCACAGGAGGTTTTTGATCGCATCAGCATCAATTTCTCCAACTCACAGGCTTACGTCAAAGCGGAAACCGTCATTGAGTCGGCCTCCAAATCCTGGTGGAACTGGTTCAACAACAACACCGCCGACTACAAGATCAATTATTTGGTCTATATGCCGCCCACCGCTAATCTGGAACTCTACAACAAGTATGGCGACGCCTACATTGCCGAACTGAAAAACCGGGCGCTCATCAATGTCAAGTACGGCAATTTCAAAGCCGACGGCGTGGGCGATAAAACTACGGTGGAACTGGCTTACGGCAATGGTACCCTCACCAAAACAGGCTATCTGCAAAGCGATCTGAGCTACGGCAACCTGACTTGTACCGAACTGAAAGATGCCGACCTGACGTCGAAATACTCCAAAACTTACATTGAACGCGCAGGCGTCATTCGCAGTACCTCCAAATACGATGAGTACAAAATAGGCAAAGTGCGGGAATTTCGCAATTCGGGCGGCTACGACAACTTCGACATCCGCTCCGTTGAAAACGCGGTGCTCTCCAGCAAATACTCCAACGCCAATATCGGTTGGCTGGGCAACTCCATTGACTTCACCGTATCTTATGGCGGCTTGGTCATCGGCAAAGTAGCGAAGGACTTCGGCGGCGGTATCAATCTGGTCGGGAAGTATTCGGATTTCAAAATCACTATGGAAGAGGGCGCATCCGCCAGATTTGAAGCTGTGGGCAGCTATACGGGCATTACCTACCCCTCCGGCATGTCGGTTTCTTATGAAAAAGAACAGGGCCAAAGCCACGAAGTGAAAGGGCAACTCGGAGCTTCGGGCAAAGGATACATCAAAGCGCAGTTGAGCTACGGCAATATCAAGCTGCGGCAAGAATAGGGCGCAAAAACAAATGTTTATTTTCGCCAAAGGATCAGTTAAGTAAACGCTTCATTTTAAGTGCCTTATCTGATCCTTTGGCCGGAAGAAAATGAACATTGTTTTTGCCCGGTACTAAGGACACATTTCATACTAATTCGAGTTTTTGGCAGAAGCGCTTCATTCGCGGCAGGCGGGTGTAAGCGTTTCTCTATTTGGAACGAGCCCCTCTGCTTCGCGGTCTTCGCGGGAGGAAAAGTGTGTACAACACATTTTAACGAACAAAGCCTATGCTGAAATTCTGAAATATGAACCGCGTCCTATTTTTGACGCCGATCTTTTATGATTGGTAGGATTTGCGCTGCTCGTAGAGGGCATAACAATCATAAAAATCTGCTTCTTTCTGCGTCTGAAGCTGTGCCTCGTTTATTCTTTAGACAGGCTTCGACGGGTGGCGGAGCGAAAATTTGACAAATCTCGAAGATTTGTCAAATTGTGTACGGCCTGAAAACCGCGCCTGATTTTGTGCAATCTGTTATACACACAGAGGAAAACAGCCCGCGAAGCCCGCCCATTTTCCCAATAAAAAAAAGGCTTACGAGCGCCTTCGTACTCATAAGCCTTTTTGTTGTTTTGTTGAAGCGGCTAAAATCCTCAGAACCTCATCATGCGCATACCCGGAGGCATCTGCATGTTCTGGCCGGCAAACTTGCCAAACTTATAAGTGAAACTCAGCAGAAAATACTGCCGCAGGATGCTGGTACTCAGGTCTTCGATGAAGCCGTCGCCTACCGTGCGATTCACGTTGATGTTCTGGTTCAGCAGGTCGAAACCTTGCAAACGCAACGCTCCGGAATTATTTTTCAGGAAACGTTTCTCTACATAAGCGCCCCACAGGATGGCCTCCTGATTGTAAGTACTCGAACCGCCCCGATTGGCCGTAAGGCGGGCATCGGAACCGATAACGAAATTCAGCGGAAGCGTCCAGTTGAAATCAGCGGAAGCGGTGTAGTTGATGAAATCGGAGTTGAGCTGCGCCTGAATAGATTGCTCGGCTTTGTTGTAGCTCACATTGGCGCCCAGCGAAGCATCGAACTTCTCATTGGGCGTGAGCGTAAACCGCAAGCCGCCGCCGGTGGTCAGCGAGTTGGTGATGTTTTCCGATCCGTTGAAGAGGTTGGCGTAGTGATCGTAGTTAAAATTGGCATTGAAATTCACATTCAACTTGATCTTTTTTACCAACGGCATGCCCACTGCTGCAAAGGCGCTTGCATTCCAGGCGCCGTCGGTGTTCACCGGAATGATGGTTTGCTGGCCGCGCCCGGTGATGCTGGTAGCGTTAACGATGCGGTTGTTGGTGAGCGTACTGCGCAAAGAGAGGAACATGCTCCGCATGGAGGTCATGTTGAAGTTGTTGAAATTCAGGTTGATGTTGTGAGAAATCTCCGGGCTGAGTTCGGGATTGCCCAGACGAATGCTTTGCGGATTGCTCACGTCGGGAACGGGCTGCAATTGCGACACGCTCGGATTGCGGGCATTGCCGCGGTAGTTGATGCGCAGGCGCTTGCTTTGCGAGAAATTGTAGTTGAACTGCGCCACCGGAAAGAAATTGAGGAATGAGCGGGAGAAAGTACTCTGTTGCTCCGGCGATTCGCTGCTGATTTGGCTCTCCTGCACGCTCATGCCCAAGGTGTAGTCGTATTTGAGCTTTTGGTAGCGGTAGTTGAAGCCGCCCTGATGCGTGGTAAAGGTGTTTTCAAAATTGTTGGAAAACACATCGTTCACTACATCGTAGCGGCCGGTAACCTCGTTGAAGTCGTAAGTGACGCGGTCGGAATTCTGGAAATTATTGTTGAAATCGTAGTTCAATTCCAGAAACTTGTTTTTGCCCAAAGGTTCGGTGTAGGCCACGCGGGCGCCGAGCCGCTGATTGATGCTTTGCTGGAACGAAAGCTGGTTGATGGAAGAATCGCTGAGCAAAGCGCCGCCGGGCATGTAGAAGCGGTTGTCGGATTGGTTGAGTTGTTCTGTGTCCTGATCGTTGTAGGAGCCGGTAAGATTGAGGGAGATGGTGCGGCCTGCTTTGCGCAAACGCTGGCGATAGAGCAGGTTGCCGCTGAGGGCGGGCCGGGTATTGTCGGAACGGGTGAGGGTGCTGCCGTCGTTGAGGAGTACATCTTCAAAGTTGACCGATTCATACACATTGTCCGACAAGGCATTTTGCTTGCTGAAGGTCAGTGTGGGTCTGAAAATGATGGACCGCGAGCTGTCTATCTGATACTCCAGATTCATGTTGAGACGGTGGTTGGAGCGCTCGTTTTCGGAGTGGCCTTCGTCCAATTTGCTGAAGCTGCCATTTTCGAGGATGGTTTGGCGCAGGCGCTCTTCGTCGTTCACGGTGTTGGATTGGCTGCCGAAGTAGGAGCTGTTGAACTTGAGTTTGCCGCCGCCCCATTCGTTGCGGTAGTTGAGGCCGCCTGCATAAGCCGTAGTGATGCCGCCGGTTCCGGCTCCGGTCAAAGCGCCGCTGAGGCCGCCGCGTCCTCCTTGCATCATCCGCATTCCTCCTCCGCCGCCGCCGAGCAGGTCAGAAAGCCCGCCACCACTATCTCCGGACTGGCCGCCGCCGCCGAAAGAAGTCATCAGATCGGAGAAAGAAAAGCCCAAGTCGTTGACGTTGTTGCCGCTGCCCAGCAGAGAGATGCGCTCTTTTCCGCGAAAGCGGTTCACGTTGCCGTTGAGCGAGAAGCGCGCACCGAGGTCATTGCCGGCAGTTTGGCCGCCGCCGGTGGTGATGCGCCCAAAGACGCCTTCATTTTTGTCTTTTTTCAGCGTGATGTTGATGGCTTTTTTAGTATTGCCGTCGTCTATGCCGGTGAACTGTGCCTGGTCTGATTTTTTTTCGTGTATCTGAATTTTGGACACGATGTCGGCGGGCAGGTTGCGGGTGGCCAGCTTGGGGTCACTGCCGAAGAAGGGTTGCCCGTCCACGGTGATTTCACTGACATTTTCCCCCATCGCCTTGATGGAACCATCGGCGCCGACTTCCACGCCGGGCAGGCGCTTGAGGATGTCTTCCACCACGGCGTTGTCGCGGAGCTTGTAGGCCGAGGCGTCAAATTCCAGCGTATCTTGTTTCACCGTTACCGGAATTCGGTCTTCTTTCACGGTCACCTGGTTGAGGGTGATTTCTGCCTCTTCCATGTCCAACACGCCGAAATCCATCGTACGGGCGCCCCGCGAGATGCTGATGCTGCGCTCTAAGGGCGTATAACCCAAATAAGTGGCCACGAAGCGGTACTCGCCGTCGGCTATGCCGGTGATCTGGAAAAAGCCTTTGTCGTTGGAAACGGCAGAATAGGCTACCGAGGAATCTTTCGGATTTTGCAGCATGACTGCCGAGAAAGGCAGCGGCTGGTTGTCGGGTTTGCTGCGCAGAAAACCTTTGATGGTACCGTTGCCGGCACTTTGGCCCATCGCCGCACTCAGCGACAAACAACTAATGAACAGGGCAATAAATGTGACTCTCATGAGGAGGGTGTTTGGCTCCCTAGTCCCCAAAGGGGGAATTAAACACCCACCCCAAAAAGGGAGCGAGCATAAGGGAGCGTTGAATGTTTTTTTGTTTCGCGTTCCGTGTTTCTGGAAGCGCCGCCTACCGCCTACTGCTGACCGCCTACCGAACTACTGACGTGGCATCTGCTGCTGAAACTGCGCTCGCATTCTTTCGCCGGCTTTGCGGCGCATGTCGCGCATTTCCTCGGCGGTGATGGGCTTGGCATCTTTGATTTCCGGCGTTACTTCCGTGGCGGGTACTGCCGCTTTCAGATCCACTTTTTTAGCGACGAAAGACTGCTCATCGTTTTCGATGGAGAGCACCACGCCATCGGGCGGGAACAGGCCATTGATCGGACTAAAATGCAAGCCTTTGATATCTGTAGTGTACCAGATGGTGTAAGTGGCATCGCGCAAGGTGGCGGTGGCTTTTTTGCACTCGTAGCCCAATATTTTCTTGGTCTTTTTGTCCACTTTCCAGTCGGCCGGTTTTTCAAACGGTTCCTCGTTGAGGTACCAGGTGGTAGTGTCTTCGCCGGAGGTGGCGCGGAGGTAGTGCAGGAATTTGCCGCCTGCGAAATCCACATAATCTTTGCTGTCGAAAGGCATGAAGCGGCGCATCTGGCCCTGAGCGCCCGGAGGCATCATGCCGGCCATCTGCATACCGGGCCGGGGCATGGTCCAGGTGGCCATATTGCCGGCAAAACGCATGGCTTGATTGAGGGTGATGACGGAAGGCATGGGCGAGTCTTCGCTGCCGCCCCCGAAGCGACGCATCATTTCGGGACTGATCTGTCGGGTGATTTCATATTCGATCTCGCCTCCGGTCTGCGCCGCTGTCAGGGCAGCAAAATTCAGAAAAAGTATGCTCAAAAGAAATGTTCTCAACATGGTTGTATGGTTTTAAAATTTCCGATGCAAAGGTCGCAGGAGTATGCGTTAAGCACTCCTGTTTACCGTTAATTTGTGTTAAGCGAAAGAAACAGAGGGACGGGGAGAAGGTTGCAGCCTTCGTCTTGATTGATGATAATACCACCAAGGTAGGGGTGATTGATGTAGGAAGACACTCCGATAACCAGAGATCAAAAGTCGTTTTATTCCTCTTCCTCCCAGTCATCATCAAAATACTCATCATCATCGAACCTGCCATACTGTTTGGGCGCCTCGCCTTCCGAGTGAAATCTTATCAGGCGGCGCGATTACGGCATAAAGATAGAGTTCTTTTGCACTTCGTCAAGAGCCTGCTCTAAGGTCAGATCGAATAGAAAGCGTTTTAGCGGCGGGCCAAAAACAAAAACGCCCGTTCCGAAAATAGGAACAGGCGCATCAAAACAAAACGAAAAACCAACTTTAAACAAGTCTATTCTTTGAGATGATTGCTTTGCACATAAAAACGGCCTTGCAAGAGCTTTAGTTTCCTGCCCAATTGTTAAAGTCCTGTAAAGGGCAGCGTTGCGACTCATTCGTCGGCGGCCAGCATGGCCACGGGAATGGTCAGCTCCTCGCCATTGCGCACTACCGACATTCGCAACACATCGCCGGCTCTTGATCTGCTCACAATTTCCTGAAGATCAGGCATATTCTTTACCTGCCGCCCGTCAATGCGGGTGATGACGTCTTTGGCGCGCAACCCTGCTTTGTCTGCCGAACTGCCCGGCACGGTGCTCTCTACCACCACGCCCTGGCTGATGTCTATGCGCAGTTCTTTGGCCCGGTCGCTGTTGAGGTCATAGATGTTGACGCCGAGGTAAACGCGCTTGAAACTGCCGTGCTCCATGAGGTCTTCCACGATGCGGCGCATGAGGTTGGATGGAATGGCAAAGGAGTAGCCGGCGAAGGACCCCGTCTGCGTGGCAATAGCGGTGTTGATGCCCAGCAGTCGGCCCTGATCGTCCACCAAAGCGCCTCCGCTGTTGCCGGGATTGACGGCAGCGTCGGTTTGAATGAATGCCTCAATAGCGTCGTTGTCTCGCAATATCTTGATGTTGCGGCCTTTGGCGCTGATGATGCCGGCGGTCACCGTGGAGGTGAGGTCAAAGGGATTGCCCACAGCCAGCACCCATTGGCCCACTTTGGCCTGATCGGAATCGGCGAGTTGGAGGATCGGCAGACCGCCGGCCTCAATTTTCAGGACGGCCAGATCGGTTTTGGGGTCTGTTCCCACGAGGGTGGCGGAAAATTTGCGGTTGTCGTAGAGTGTCACTTCAATGGTGTCGGCAAAGTCCACCACATGGTTGTTGGTGATGATATAGCCGTCGGAGGTGTAGATCACACCCGATCCGGTGCCTTTTTTGGGGCCGCCGAAAGGATTGCCGAACAGAAAAAAGTCTTCACCGAAAAATTCCCGGAAAGGGTTGTACGGCTCGGCGCCCCGGTTGCGGGAGGCCGTTTTGGCGGAAGCCGCCGCAGAAATATGTACCACGGCAGGCATGGCGCGCTCGGAAGCCGCCGTGAAATCGAAGGGGGCCGAAGTCGCCGCGCCGGGCGCCGTGTTCATCCACTTGGCTTGCCGGGCGGCTGGTTGTTCGAGGTTGGCGAGGGATTCATTAACCGGAAACAACAGGCGTGAACCCGCCAGGGCCAGCACGGCGCCGAGCAGTCCGGCTGCCGCCAAAGAAAGGAAATGCTTCATTGGTGATGTGTTTTTTGGAGATTACAACACGCAAATCGCCGCCTGGATTATACAGAAGTGTGAAAAATAGCCTCAAAAGGGCTTGGTATAGCTTTGGTCAGATCGCAACCATAAATTACGACCTGACTTGAAGGCGCTGCTGCTTATCTCCCGGTCGTTTCGCTTGCACCTTGCGTTCCTGCATTCACGGGAGCGGCAGCTCCGAATCGCCAACTCGGCAATTGCCGGCTGTCGGCGGGCAAGGTTTGAATGATTTGGTAAAACGACTCTAAGTAATCTCGCATTTCCAATCGTTGTTCGGCGGGCAAGAGTTTAAAATCGGATATGATTCGATACAGTTCGCTTTTTTTCTCCCGCAGGCGCTGGAGTACGTTTTGCATCGTTGCGGCATCAGCTTCAAACCCCAGATAATCCCGGTCTTTGATGTGGCGCTGTTCGTAGTCGGAGCTGGGCAGGGCGTAGGACGCGTTCACCAAGCCGGAAAAATCGAAGTCGTAGGCAATGGGCAACACCTTAGAGCCGCCGGCCGTTTCCACCATTTTTATATTGCGCACCATGCTCAGACTCCAGTCTTCATTGCCGATCATGTAGTTGTAAACCGACATCATGGTTTCGTCATAGGCGGCTACCATGTCCGAGCCGGCATTGAGGCATTCGCACAAGCTGCCGCCCATGCGTTCTGCCAGTTCTTCGTCGTCTTCAATCAAAAAACCGTAGCGCTTCACTTTGCTCAACTGGCCGGCAGCATCCACATAGGTGACGCGGACCAATTGCACTCGAAAGCTGTTCGGAGTGAGCGCGTTATAAAGCTTGTACGCCAGATATTCCTTGAACACATTGTAGTTGCCCGCCTCTTTGTCGTCCATGCAGTGCGTAGAGAGCTTGAGGTTGTTGTGCTTCTTCAGTCCGGCGGCAGTAAGCTCTTTTTTGGAGAATTTTATTTTGACCGGCGGGAAATCGCATATACGGCGACGGAACTTCCCACGAGGCATCACCTCAATGTTGTGGCGAACCGAAACGCCGTTCTGTGATTTGTATGTCATCGTGGCCGGTTGGTAGTCGTCGCGGCGGCGGTTGTTGATGAGTTCTCCCAAATCGGTCTCTATCGTAATATCCAATGCGTCTTCCCGTAGGAGGGTTTCAAAGATAGTGGTAGGCGTTCCGCCCTGATAGTCAGATGCTTGCAATGCAGGTGATAAAACAACGAGGAGAGAAAACGTGAAGGCAATAATATGGGCATTCATGGTGTGCATTTTTTTTGAATGGCACAAAGGTGTGCGTTGGAGCGGCTGAGCGGCGCATTTATTCGATACATACAAGGACGAATTCGAGCAATGGCGCAAAAACCGATGGAAAAGACAAAACATATACCGACAGGTTGCTTTTTACACCACTAAAACGATGCAAGGGAGTTTTTGGTTTGATGATTTAGAATTTAATTCTGAATTAATATTAAATTATTAATTATTCAAATTATTATTTTGGAAAACCTGCCAATACTTCTCCTTGCGTTGCATCTCCATGATTTTGAACTCCCGCCAGAAAACATATTGTGCCGAACTGGCTGCAATGACCAAGCCGTAAAACCCGTCGAGGAAGCCCCGGCGCAGAATATATTCCTTCACAAACCGGAAAGGCGGCTTGAGGAGCAGTTTCCACCAGGAGGAGCGCTTGCCGTTTTGGAACATGTACAGGGCCGAATCTGTACCGAGTTTGTTGACTTGCGCCAAGCGACTGTGAATATCGGCATTGGCGTGGTGCAGCAGGTCGCCGGGAAGCCATTGCTGGGTAGCTCCCGTCACGGGTTGTACGGTATCGTGCCCGCCGGCATCCAAAAATCGCACTTTGCGGCGGTCGAAAAGGCGGAGCTTGCGGTCGGGATACCAGCCGCCATGTCGCACCCAGTACTGCCCAATACGATTGAGACGATTGAACGAGTAGGCATCGGCCTGCGGAGATGATTTTATTGATAAAATGGATGAGCGCAACTCCGGCGACAGGTATTCATCTGCATCCAACGCCAGCACCCAATCGTGGACCGCCTCTTGTGCCGCCCATTCCCGTTGAAGGGCATAGCCGGGCCAGGGGCGTTGCAACACACGGGCGCCCAGACTGCGGGCCAATTCCGGCGTATTGTCGGCAGAAAAAGAATCTACTACCAACACTTCGTCGGCTATGCCCGCAACGCTCTGAATACAGCGCTCAATGTTCTCGGCTTCGTTGAACGTGATGACGACGACAGACAATGGCTGTGGCATGGCAGTGTTCGCTGGTTTGGGCGCAAAGGTAAGGTTATGGGAGAGGATGTGCCGAAAATTGTGGTAATTTGGCCCGATTTTGCACGATGCCGAAATGAATCGTATGACCAAAAAACACCTCTCTGCTTTGTCGGGACTGATCGGCCTGGCTCTGGTCATGCGATTTTTCTCCTTTTTTCCCAGCGTCATCAACCACGACGAGTCCACCTACATCCTCATCGCGGAGGGCTTGCTGAAAGGCAAAGTGTATTTTAAAGACTACATAGACACCAAGCCCATCGGCATTTTCCTGCTGTATGCCGGCTTCCTGAAAATCATTTCCGGCATAACCGCCATACGCATATTCACTGCTTTGTGGATCGGTCTCACTGCCTGGGTGCTCTATCTGGCAAAGCTGCGGCTCGGCAGCGATGCCAAAGCGGCCAAGGCTGCGGGCGTCATTTACATTTTCCTGACTTCCATTTTTACGTTTTACGGTGTGGCCCCCAACACCGAGTTGTATTACTGCCTGTTCACCTCGCTGGCATTATGGCTCGTAAGCGGTTCGGCTACAACGCCTGCATGGGTATTGGCGGGTCTGAGCTTGGGACTGGGGTTCATGCTCAAATATGTGGTGGTGTTCGATGCGGCTGCACTGGGCTTGTTTTTATGGTGGCGGCAGGCGCAGTTCAAGTCGGGGTGGCCGGTTTTCTGGCTGCGCGCCCTGCTGATGATGGTGGCCATGTTGCTGCCTTTTGCGCTGGCGTGGGCGTACTATGCGCAGGCCGGATTAGGCGATACCTTTCGTTTTTACACCTTTGAGGTGATGAAAAACTACCCGGTGAGCAGAAGTTTGCCGGATTATTTAAAATTCCTCGCCGACTTCTTCCTGCGCTTTCTGCCCGTGACGGCCATGTTTTTTTATGCGCTCTTTTCAGGAAGCACTCCCCGCAATGTGCGCATGCTGGGCGCGCTGTGGGCGGCGCTGGTATTGGCGCCCGTGATGATCACCGGCCGCCTGTTTGGGCACTATTTCATACAACTCATGCCGGTATTTGCGCTGCTGGCCGGCGAGTTTTTTGCTGCCGGCCGGAGCGATGCGCTGCCCCGGTGGTTGCGGCCTTTATTGCAGCGGCGGTTGGGTTATCCGTTGCTGGCCCTGCTGATGTTGGCCAATGTGCTGTTGCAAAAAAAGGACTACTTCGACAAGCCCGACTACCCGCGCATCGTCAGCAACTGGCTCCGCGAGCGCATGCAGCCCGGCGAGGTCGTTTATGCGGGTAATTTTCACCAGATCGTTTATTTCCTTCTGCCGCAGGATTGTCCCACGCCTTATGTACATCGCTCGCTGCTGTGGGAACCACATCACATCGCGGCATTGGGCATTGACGAGCGCCGGGAATGGGAGCACATCATCGGGCAGTCGCCGCGCTGGGTCTTGTACCAAGGGCGCTGGAGAGACAACTTATTCACACGGCACCTTCAGGCGCATTATCGCCGGGTGGAGGTTTTCGGGAAAGATATTATGATGCTGGAGCAGAGGTGAGGGGGCGTTTGACGGCTTAGAATTTCCATTTTTCAGGAAATTTTTAAATTTTTTCACGTCGAGTATTGTGTGTTTTGGAAAACGCGCTTACCTTTGCGTCCGCTGTTGACGAAGGGTGATTAGCTCAGTTGGTTCAGAGCGCACGCTTCACACGCGTGAGGTCACTGGTTCGAGCCCAGTATCGCCCACCAAACAGCGCAAACAAAGGGCGCATAGCTCAGCTGGTTCAGAGCACCTGCCTTACAAGCAGGGGGTCGTAGGTTCGAACCCTACTGTGCCCACGAAGCCACTCCATTTAGGAGTGGCTTTTCCATTTATGGCCATTACTTACAGTCTTTACTCAGAAATATTAGACAAGTACTATATCGGGCACACCGAACAAAGCATGGAGGAGAGGCTCCGGCGACACCTGAGCGACCACAAGTTAGCGCAAAAGCCAAGGGGCTATAAAAAAATAAAGTGGTCATTTTCGCCAAACATGAGTCATCCCGAATTTTCGACCTCGGAGAGGTCACAGATTTGTAGAAATGCCTCAATAACGGTTTTTTCGACCTCGGAGAGGTCGCACAACGTGTTATTTTGGCATGTTCATGTTCGACCTCTCCGAGGTCGTCACGCATTTTAATTTGTTGATCTACAAATATTTGATCTCTCCGAGATCATTTACAAAATTCGGGATGACTCATGTTTGGCCTAAAGAAAATGAACATTTATTTTTGCCCCACTACCAAGGATTGGCGCATTGTTTTTACCAAGGAATTTCCTGAAAAAAAGGAAGCTGCCGCCTTCGAGCGTCAAATCAAAGCCTGGAAGTCGAGAAGCCGAATGGAGCGATTGATCGCTGGTGCATAGCTCAATTGGTTCAGAGCATCCCGCGCTACAGGCGCGGGAGGGTCGTAGGTTCGAACCCTATTTACCTCAAAATTTTCCCGAGCATCCCTCTTTAACCAGCACCATAGCCTACCCCTTTTTCTCTTCCTGCTTCAGCCCTTCGGGTTGAAACTCCATGCGCCAGCCGGAACTCTCTACCATGAATCGCATCAACTCTAATATTTCGTAGGCTTGTTTTTCGGCACTGAGCATCAGGTCGCTTTTTCTGGCCTGCTCTTCAATGACCTTTTTCGCGTTGCGGTTCATTTTGGTATAATCCGCCTCTGTGAAGCTGTTGAAAACGCCCTCCGAGAGGTCGTAATAATCTACATCGTGGTCAGTGGAGAGTATTTCAGGGTCGGGTAAGTGGCTGACAATGAGCAGCTTTTCTTCGGGCCGGGATTCTAATTTCATTTTTGTCAGATCATACCCTACGGACACTTTAGCCTTCACGCGCAGAAGGGCTTTTTTCTGGAACGGCGACCAGTCGAAGCGCCAGTAGTCTTTGTAATCATAAACTTCTGAAAAATAGCCCTCTACGGTGATGAGCTTGGCCACATGTTCTATGCGTTCCAACAAGACCTGCGACTGCTCCTGCGCCACGATTTCCTGTTTTTGGCGATACAGGCTCCGGCCAATGAAAAAGCCGGCAACCATAAGTATAACCGCTACCATGCCGACGGCCACTCTTTTATTCATTTGGTAAATTTTTACTCATTTGCAATGTGTTGTTTTTCAAGGATTCGTTGACTGTCAATCCTTGATCCCGTCTTCATCCACCCCGTCATCTTCGCCCACTTTGCTGGTGACCGGGTAGCGCAGATTTTTGTAGCTCTTGAGGATCACCTTCACCGAACCCACCGATACCGGCGATTCGATGACCAAAGGTACGCGGTTTTCGTCATCGGAGGCCCAGATTGTCAGGCGGGCGTCTTTTTTAAAAACATACCCTTCGATGACCTGCGGGCTGAGTTTTACAGCCCGGAAACGCCCCAGGTTTCTCACTTTTTTGCTTTCCTCCTTGCCCAGATACGAGACTTTCAGGTTCCATTCCTCTTTGTCAATGAAAATATTGACGGGAATGGTCTGCCCGCTGCGCATCTTGCTGTAATTCAGGTTGCGGGCGTAGTACAGGATAGAGAGAATGTCGTGGGCGCAGGGGTTGATGGTATAGTCGGTGGGCGTGGCTATGTCTTTGGTTTTGCCACGCAGAGAGGTGGCTTTACCGGCTGGTCGGTCAAAGGTGACGGCATCGTAGAGGCTGTATTTGCCCTCGTTCACATCGCGAATAGAGAGGCGGGGCAGCAGCGTTTTTTTATCCACATAAGTATCGTATTTGTCGCGCACTTTGAAAAACCAGTCGTACGATTTGTAAGTACTGCCATGCGCCGAGAGGTGGTATTCGCCATTCACATCGCGCACCCGGAAAGTAACTTCGCCGGCAGAGAGCCACACGAAATTCCAGTTGTAATACACTTTATAAGTGAGTTCTTCGCCGGCTTTGAAGGCAGAGTTGCTCGTTTCGCAGAGGTTGGCCGTGTCTGCGCTTTGTCCCGTCGTATAAGGGAAGTCAAAGGCGGTCAGAATCAGCAGCAGCGGCATCCAAAGCGCTGTTTTCCATGTTTTTGCGTTCATTTTTCCAAAATTTACGGAGGTTGAGGCGAAGTAAAATCCACGCCCCCACTAACGAGGGCAGGCTCAAATTTATTATAAAAAGGCCATAAGCGGCGCCCAATATGGAAGCTGTATCTGCGCCCGACAGCCCCCATACCCAAAGCGCCAGTTCGCCCCGCGCTATCAGGCCGGCCAATGGAGGCAAGGGCAGGCTGGTCTGTGCCAAAAATATAGCCGCTATGCCGGCAGCCGCCTCTCCGGCAGGTATGTGAATGCCAAAAAAGCGCAGCATGAGGTAGTATTGCGTGCAGTAAACCATGTATCGCAGTGCCGCCCAGAGTAAAGACAGGCCGATGCTGCTGCCTGAATAATGCCTCAGCGGCAACAGCTTGCTCAATACTCGCCGTCGCCATTGGCCGCGCAAATGCCATTGCGCCAGCGCCGCCAACACGGGGATGCGAAAGAGCGCCAGCACAGCGCCCGCCGCCAAAGCCATACCCGCTGCGCCCAGCCCGGCCGCCCGGCCCGTTTCTGTCAACTCATATTGGACTGCAAGGTGGTAGAACCCCAACACCCCGCCGACCAGCAGCACCATCCATTGTATCCAGGTGCCCAGCAACGAGGAAATGACTGTGCCCCAAGCCAACCGGGGATCCAATGCCAGCAAACGCCCGCCGTACTCGCCTATCCGGTTGGGTGTAAACAGTGAGATGGTAACGCCCGAAAGCACCGCAGCAAAAGCGCGCCTGAAAGACACAGCGCCAAAAACGCACATCAATCGCTGCCACTTGAGGGTTTCCAGCGACCAGTTAAGCGGCATCAATGCAACGGCAAGCAGTAGCCAAACGCCCTCTTTTTCCAATCGCTCCCATGTAAACAGAGCATCCCAATTGCCCGAAACCGGCATGGTTCGGATATGCCGATACAGCAAGCCTGCAAACAAGATTACAAACCCCGTTTTGAAAATCAGACCGACCCGGCGCGCCTTTCTGTCTTTCCGGCGTATTTTTGTCTTATCTTGCAATCGTTTTTTTCGCAATACTACAAATTTGAACTCGCAAACCACTACTCATCGCATCCTCGGCGTAGATCCCGGCACCAACGTGTTGGGTTATGCCATTTTGGAAATACACAACAAAACCCTGACGGTGTTGCACTTGGGCGTCATTCACTTCAAAAAAGACGAAGAGCACCCGTATCGCTTAGAGCGCATTTTTACGCAATTGCAAAAAATCATCTCCGATTATCTGCCCCGAGAAATGGCCATTGAGGCGCCGTTTTTCGGCAAGAATGTGCAGTCTATGCTCAAATTGGGCCGGGCGCAGGGCGTGGCCATGGCGGCGGCCATCACCAAGGGAGTGCCCATCACTGAGTACTCGCCCAAGAAAATAAAACAGGTTGTAACCGGCAACGGCAATGCCTCCAAAGAGCAGGTGTCTGCTATGCTTTCCACTACTCTGGGGGTCAATTTGCAGGACCAGATTCTGGATGCCACCGACGCTCTGGCCGCAGCCGTTTGTCATTATTACAGCACCCGCAACGGCAGCGCCGCAAGCAGCGCCAAGTCGGGCAGTGGTTGGGGTTCATTCATTGCCAACAATCCGGGCAGGGTGAAAAAGACTTAAGCGAGCATAGAAAAAAAATCCCCGGCAGCGCGTGCTCCGGGGATGCAAAAATCAAAAACAGCAGGTTAAATCTTAGCGAGGTCGGTCTTCAGGCAAACCTATGATGTCTTTCAGCAAACCGGCAGCCGAAAGGAAAAGGGGAGCGACACTCAACCAAGCGAAATGCCGCCCCTTGTAGAAGTTTAAGTATCAGTAAGTTGGGTTATGATTACAAATTGCTCACCCGGCGAATGACGTGATATACGCGGGTGTGTTCATTCACTTCTTCGATGAAAGGTTCGTGTTCGAGGTGGTTGGCCGAAATGAGTTTCAGCCGGGCGGTGCGGCCTCTGTTGTCGGGCAGGCGCTGCACATATTTTACCCACAAACTGCCGTTGTTTTTGATGGCATAAATGCGGTTGTCTTTGATTTCGTGCGCTCCGGCTACCTCCCGGCAGATGACGATGTCTCCGTTGGAAATAACAGGCTCCATAGAGTTGCCTTTGATGGCGAAAGACACCAAGCCACCGCCGGACAAACCCGGAATGCTGAAAAATTCGAGGTCTTCGGCAGCAAAACCGCCTACGTCAACGGCCGTACCGGCAAAGGCTTCCACCGTAGTGAAGAGAATATTGCCCCTTGCTGAAGGCGTGGGTTCCTGATAACGCGGCGCGGGCAGATCGAATCCGAATGGCGTGCCGATGCCGTCAATGAGATACGATTCGTTGATGCCGTATTCCCGGCAGATGATGCGCGCTTGTTGATAGTCAATGCAGCGCTTGTCGTCTTCATTCAGATATGCCCGAACAATGTGGCCGTAAGCCCGGTTGCCCAATATTTTTTCAGCAAAATCGCCGATGCCTTTGCCGCCCCGGTCATTTTTGACAATATCTCCCCGTTCTTCCAGCAGGCGGAACACCCTGATAAATCGCTCATTCAACTGGCGCCGATCGTCGCGTATCATAACTTATGTTTTTAGGTTTGATTCGAAAACGCCTGCAAGGTAAAACAAAAAATTTATTCAAACAAAATATTTTAATATTTTTTATTCCAAAAAAATACTGCCAAAAGAATCAGGATGCAGATTTTCGACTCCTACCGTCTGGAAATCAATTGAATTGCTCAGCCTAAGCGCCCTACGGCCCACTCGGTGTACATGCGTTGCTTTTGAAATTCGGCCAACAATTTGAGTAGTTTAAGTTGTACTTCCACCAATTTCTGCTCCCGTGCATTGATGAGAAAGATGGAGCTTTCGCCCAATTGGAAGCGGGTGATCTCCGCATCGAGCAGTGCGCGATAGTTGGTTTGCATGCTTTGGTAAAGCGACACTTGCTGTTGGGTGTTTTGCCATTCATTAAAGTATGCCCTGACTTTGTTGGCCACCTCCAGTCGTTTTTGCTGAAGCTCCAGCCCGCTGTCCTGAATTTTGAGACGGGTCAGTTCGAGTTTGGCCCGTTCTTTTCGCAGGAAAATGGGCATGTTGAATTGCAGCCCCCATTTATAATTTTGAAAAAAGAGGTTATTGAAAGAGGAACCTCCACCGTTGGCATCGTACGCCAGATTCAGCCCGTTGCCCAATAGATTGTACTCCACATCCAACTGAGGTTTAAGCTGTTCTGCCGCCAATCGCCGATCTACTTCCAAAGTGTTGATTTTCAAAAAATAAAATTTTAGAATCGGGTGATTTTCGGCGGCTTGTTGCGCCAGTTCCTCTACTGAAGGCAGTACTGCACTCCCTACCGATTCGTCTAAGGGCGCGGGCCGCAGCCGGCCTGTCAGTTCGAGAGGCGTATCGTTTTCCCACCAAAGAAAATTGGAGAGCATTTGGCCGGTATTCAGGTAGCTCACATTGGCGTCATTGAGGTCGGCCTGACGGGTTTGTACCTGAATGAATGCTTCGAGTGTATCAATGGCGGGTTTGTCGCCCTGACGGTAAGCTTCCACAATGCCCTGCTGCCGAACGCGGGCAAGCTCCAGTGCCTGTAGGATGGCCTCCCGCTGGTGATAGGCCGCCGTCCACTCCCAATAAGCCTTCACGGCATCCATCAGCAGGTCGTTGACGACAAGTCGTCGTTGAGCTTCGTTGCTTTGCTCAAAAATGCGGGCTTGTTGCAGGGCGGCCCGGCGTTCGTCTATCATCATGCCCCGCCCCAACGTTGCGTTGATGCCCAACACCGCCTGGCCGGCGGCGGGTAGCTTGTGTTCGGGGTCCACCTGAATGCCGGTAGCCGTATTGAATGCCGCCTTGAGTTCCAGCCCGTACCAGGTGGGTACCTTGAGGCCGCTGTTGCCGAAAGTGAAGTATTCGCTGCCGTCAAACGATTTTTGCTCCCACTCCGAATAGAGTTTGGGATCGAAAAAGCCGCGAGCCATGCGCAGTTGAGCGCGCGCCTCATCGTCGAGCAGGTTGGCCTGCCGGGCTACGGGGTGGTACAGGAGCAGCCACTCAAACAGCTCCTCCTGCGTAAAAACACGGGCGCTGTCGGGCGACTGGGCGTGGAGCGAATGGGTAAAAATGGACAAGAAGAACGCCGCTGCGGCTATTGAAAAAGCTCTGAACATCAATTGTTTGTTTTTTTGGATACAATACAACTGATGAGGGGTATGTGTTCTTATACAAGAACAATCGCGTGCTGTAATTTCACGCGATTGTTCTGATTGTCAGTTAGTAACAAAGGATTAGTAGTGGGGCAAAAATAAAT
>DDUV01000074.1:73572-117530 GCA_002344975.1 Saprospiraceae bacterium UBA2329
TATTTTTTTATCGCCCCTTACTTCTTGAGGGCCGGGATTTTTTGCCCGCCCTGATACAATACCAGGCGTTCTACAACTCCGGCGTCGTTGCGGAAAAACTCGATCTGAGCCTCTACCACTTTGAGGAAGAAGAAATCTTTTTTCTCTGCAAACACCGGAAATTTGGGCTGCCCGGTAGCCTGCGTCATCAGTTGCCCGTCTTCCAGCGTGAAGGTGAATGCAAAAGAGGGCTGCACTTCATACTTGCCCACATATTGCTGTAGTGTCGCCTGGTCAAGTTGAATTTCGGTGCGCGTCGTCGGCTTTTTATCGGTTTTGCGCCAGGTTTCCTTGCCGGAAACCGCATGGGCCGTCACGGATTCGATCTTGCCTCCTGCCCGGTTGAATTCGAGCGTGGTAGTGCTTTCGTCAAAGAAGAATTTGTCTTTGGCAAAGGGGTAGATTTTAAACTTGGTTCCTCCGCTGCGTTGCGAAAACAACTGCCCGTTTTCGAAGGTGATGCTGCGCATCTGTGAGCCGTCTTCGCTTTCAAAATTGCCTGCATACTGCGCCAGTTCCTGCTCCGGCATCAAGATTTTGGTCCACTCGTAAGGTTTGCCAATGGCCAGCCCTGCTATTTTTCGGGCGGCCACGTCGGGGGAATTGCCTTCATTATTGGAAAAGACAGCCACAAATACCTGTTCTTTAGGCAAATAGATAGATGCTGTAATGAAGCCGTTGATTCCGCCGCCGTGCTCGATGGTAGGACTGCCCTGCACATCTCCCAGAAACCAGCCGTAGCCGTATTGCGTGGCCTTTCCGTCGTTGAGTTTGTAGGCAGTATGTGCTTTCTCCATGCTTTTTTTACTCAACACCTTGCCGCTCATCACCGCCCGGTACCAGGTATATAAATTGTCCACGTTGGAAAGGAGCGAGCCGGCTGCGTAGGGCAAGTCCATGCTCAGTAGGTCGCAGTTCACCACGCCGTCATTGCTCAGGGTATAGCCGGCCACTCTGTTTTTGAAGACCGGAGCGTTGTGTCCGTAGTGGGAATGGCTCATGCCCAAGGGTTTGAAAAAAGTTTCCTCGATGTACTTATCGTAAGGCATTCCGCTCACCTTTTCAATAATGACGCCCAGCAGGAAATAACCGGAGTTGTTATACTGCCATTTTTCGCTAGGCGCGAAATCCATCGGTTGATCTTTGAAAAAAGCGATGAAATCTTCGGGCGATTGGTCGGTGCGCATGACATCGCCAAACTCCGGCATATCGGTGTAGCTGCGAATGCCCGAAGTGTGCGTGAGCAAGTGTTCGATGGTAATTTTGTGGCCTTGCGTGGGGTAATCGGGCAGATACTTGGTGATGTCGTCTTGCACAGAGAGCTTGCCGGCTTCTTCCAATTTGAGGATGGCGGCGCCGGTAAATTGTTTGGTAATGGAGCCGATGCGAAACACATGCTCCGGCTTCATGGGTACATCCAACTCTAAGTGCGCCATGCCGAATGCCTTGCGGTACAATACCTGATCGCCTTTGGCTACGATGGCAGTGCAGCCGGGGCCGTCGGCGGGGAACTGCGCGGAAAGGAGTTGGTCAATTTTGGAATTCAAATCCTGAGCATGCAGGAAGGTGCTTGAAAAGGAGGCGACAAGCGCCAGAACGAAAGTTGCGAAGGTTTTCATGTCGTGTTTTTTGAGGTGCAAGTATGGGGCGCATTGGCCCTTGGACCATAAAAAAAACGACGAAAACAAAGGAAAATCTTGCCGGAGTTCGGGGAGCGGGGAATAATTTGGGGGATATGTTTTTGAAAAAAGTCAGGAAGCTATCTAAATCAGCCCCCTGACTTTTTCATATTTTACTCCAATCCGAACGCGCCGCGGATGGCGTCCACCATGTCGAGTTTTTCCCAGGTGAAGGTCTCCACTTCTATTTGTTTGCGTTCGCCGTTGGCGCTGAAAAACTCCAGCGTTTTGCGTTCCGGATTGCGGCCCATGTGGCCATAAGCGGCGCTTTCCGAATAGATGGGCGTGCGCAGTTGCAGGCGTTTCTCAATGGCATAAGGACGCATATCGAACAGTTCGTTCACTTTTTGCGCGATCTCGCCGTCCGACATATTCACCTTGGCCGTGCCGTAGGTTTGCACATAAATATTGGTTGGCTTGGCCACGCCGATGGCATACGAAACCTGCACCAGCACCTCATCGCAAACGCCTGCGGCCACTAAGTTTTTGGCAATATGGCGGGTAGCATAAGCCCCGGAGCGGTCCACCTTGGAGGGGTCTTTACCCGAAAATGCGCCGCCGCCATGCGCGCCTTTGCCGCCGTAGGTGTCCACGATGATTTTGCGACCGGTGAGGCCGGTATCGCCGTGCGGACCGCCGATGACAAACTTGCCGGTGGGGTTGATGTGATAAATGATCAGATCGTTGAAAAGCTGCTGAATGTGCGGGCTTAATTTGGCCTTCACTCTGGGAATGACGATGTTGATGACGTCTTCCCGGATTTTGGCCAGCATCGTCTCATCGGCATCGAAGTCGTCGTGCTGCGTGGACACCACAATCGTATCAATGCGGCTGGGCTGGTGGTTGTCCTGGTACTCAATGGTCACCTGCGATTTGGAATCGGGGCGGAGGTAGGTCATTTCCTTGCCTTCGTGGCGAATGGCAGCCAATTCGCGGAGGATGCGATGCGCCAGATCGAGGGCCAGCGGCATGTAGTTTTCGGTTTCGTTGCTGGCATAGCCAAACATCATACCCTGATCGCCGGCGCCCTGGTCTTCCGGGTTGGCGCGTTCTACGCCGCGGGCTATGTCGGCCGATTGCTCGTGGATGGCCGATAAAACGCCGCAGGAATGGGCCTCGAACATGTATTCGGAGCGGGTATAACCGATGCGTTTGATGACGTCGCGGGCAATTTGCTGCACGTCGAGATAAACTTCGGAGCGCACTTCGCCCGCCAAAACCACCTGTCCGGTAGTTACCAATGTTTCAACCGCCACTTTGGAGGAGGGGTCGAAGGCAATGAAGTGGTCAACTAATGCGTCGGAGATTTGGTCGGCAATTTTGTCGGGGTGTCCCTCGGAAACCGACTCGGAAGTGAAAAGATATGGCATTGTGAGTCAAACTTTTAATGAAGCGCTTTTCAAAAAGCGTGGCAAAGGTAAGCCATTCCTTACATATAGCGCGGTCCAATCCTGAAAAAGGCAGGGCAAAATTACACCGACAATCCGTTCATCAGCAATGCACTGATGTCGCGTTGGAGCTCGTCGGCAGAAATTCGCTTGCCGCTTTTGTACCAGTCATACAGCCAACGCATGGAAGAAAAAAGGGTGTATGTGGCAATATGGGAATCCATCGAACGCAATTCTCCTTTGTTCATGCCATCCTCGATAATGGACTGAAACCGGCGCTCGTAATCTCGCCGAATGGTTTTGAACTCGCTCAGATACGGCTCGTTGAGGTGCCTCCATTCATCATTGAAAGCCGTGATGGATGTGAGGTCTTCGGTAGCTATTTGGATGTGCAGGCCGATCAATGCCCGCAGCTTTTCGGTGGCCGAATCTGCCGAGTTTTCTACTTCCTGCAAACCCGCCAAAAAGCGCTGGGCATTGTCGAAACAGATTTGCCGCAGGATGTCTTCTTTAGAATCGAAATGATTGTAAAGACTGGAAGCTTTGATATCAACAGCGCCGGCCAGATCGCGCATGGAAGTGGCCGCGTATCCTTTGTCGCGAAAAAGGCGCGCCGCCGCTTCCCGGATTTCGTCGCGCTTGGATTTTGGTTCAGGCATAGTCATGGTGTGTTGTGTTTGGGTGGGAAGAATATGCGTAGTGAAGGGGTGACTACTGATTTACAGCCTCGGATGAGTCACCCCTTCACTAAACTTTAAACATTCACACGTCAAAATTGACTTTTACCAAAGGCGTAAGCGGGTGCGACTGGCAGGTGAGGATAAAGCCGGCCTCCAGTTCGTCTGGCTCCAGGCCATAATTGACATCCATACGCACCTCGCCCTCCGTCAGCAGGGCTTTGCAGGTACAGCATACGCCGCCTTTGCAGGCAAAAGGCAGATTGGCGCCCGCTTGAAGGGCTGCATCCAGAATGGTGTCGCCGCGAGAAGCGAGCGGAAACTCGAAGCTGCGACCATCTAAGGTGATGCCGATATGGGCCTCAACAGCGGGAACGGTTTCATCAGTGGCTCGCTGTGTCTGTTCTCCCTGACCGGGTGCAAAGAAAAGTTCGGTATGAATTTTTTTAGGATCGGCGCCCTCTTCCTGTAAGGTTTGCCGCAGGGTTTCTACCATAGCCGCCGGGCCGCAAAGGTAAAAGTCGTCGGTGTGCGCCACATCCAACAAGGTTTTACAGAAGGTACGGCATTTGTCCGCATCTATCCTGCCATTGAAAAGCGGGCTGTCCGATTCCTGCCGGCTCAATACATGATGCACGCTCAAACGGCGGAGGTATCTGTTTTTGAGGTCTTCCACCTCTTCCAAAAAGATGACGGAGTCTGGTTTCCGGTTGGCGTAAAACAGCTTAAAAGTACTCTGCGGCTCGTTTTCCAAAATGGTTTTCATAATGGACATGACCGGCGTGATGCCGCTGCCCGCTGCAAACGCGGCTACATGCCTGCCCGCATCTGACGAGGCCGGCGGATGATAAAATTTGCCGGAAGGCGTCATTACCTCCAGCACATCGCCTACATTCAATGTCCGGTTGACAAAAGTAGAAAAGCGCCCGCCCGGCAATTCTTTCACAGCCACCCGAAGCTCGCCCTCCGAGGGCGCAACGCAAATAGAATAACTGCGACGCACATCTTCTCCGTCGAAATCTTTGCGGAGTGTCAGATGTTGCCCGGCCTCAAAACGATAGGCATCTTGAACCGCTTCGGGCACATCGAAGGAAACGGAAACACAGTCGGCGGTTTCCCGTCTGATTTCGCGGATTTTCAGGGCGTGGAATTTGGGCGTACTCATAGAAATTACGAATGAACGTTAGTTGGCAAAGGTATGAGTTTTTACATTTTTTTATCTCTTTCTTGCCGATTTAGAAGTAACTTTCTATTTTTCCACCGTCCAAAGGGCGCTTTATCAATTTTTTACATCAAAAACGGAAAACTATGTTAAAAGAATTCAAGGAGTTTGCCATCAAAGGCAACATGCTCGACATGGCCGTCGGTATCATCATCGGCGCAGCTTTCGGTACGGTAGTCAGCTCATTTGTGGGCGACATCATCATGCCGATCATCTCCTCTATTTTCAGTGCGCCGGACTTCGGCAACCTGTTCGTCTTGCTCAAAGCTCCGGCCGATACGACAGGCGTGAACATGAGTTCCATCGCGGCGGTGCGCGAAGCAGGCGGTGTGGCTCTGGGTTACGGCTTGTTCATCAACGCGGTTATCTCTCTGCTCATCGTGGCTATGGCTTTGTTCATCGTGGTGAAAGGCATGAACAAACTCAAAAAAGAGCAGGAAGTTGCCGCTCCGGCCCCTGCCGGCCCTACGGCAGAAGACCTGCTCGCTGAAATCCGTGATTTGCTGAAAAAGCAATAATAGGTAAAGACTTTTTTCAAACAAGATGCGTTTTGCGATTTTGGATATAGCCGATTATCTTTGTGCAAATTCCCAAAAACGTGAAACGCATCTCTGTTTTATTACTGCTCGTACAGCTTTTATCTGCCGGCGCCTTGCCGGCCCAGAACGCTTGGAAACTCCAAAAGGAAAAAGACGGCATCAAAGTCTTTTTCCGACAGGCGGAAGACTCCAACCTCAAAGAGTTGAAAATCAATACCCGTATGCAGGGGTCTTTGGGCGCTGCGGTCGCTTTCATCAGTGATATTGACAACTTCCCCAATTGGATGGACCACTGCCGGGAAGTGAAATACATTGACAAGCGCTCGCCCTCCGATTATACCTACTACAATCTGGCCGATTTTCCCTGGCCGCTGAGTGATCGCGAGTTCGTCATGCGCTGCACCTCCTGGCAAGACCCCACTTCGCTGGCCTGTTATTTTCAGTCGGTTGCCGACCCCAAAGCCATTCCTCCCAACAAAAACTATGTGCGGGTGCAACTCACTGTCTCACAATGGAAAATAGAACCCGACGGCCCCGGATTCATCAAGTTGGAATACTACCTCAAAGCCGACCCCGGCGGCGCCATACCCGCCTGGATGGTGAATGCTGCATTAGATAACGGGCCGGTGAAGGCCATGCTGGCATTGCGAAATGCAGTGCAACACGAGCCTTATGCCGGTAGGAAACTGAGCTATGTGAGGGAGCCGTGATGGAATAACAAAGATTTTTACTTAACTTTGTCATCAAAGTTCGCGCCCATGCCAGCCGTCATTGCCAAAAAACGCTTCACCGTAGCCGACTATCACAAGATGGCCGAAGCAGGCGTATTGCCCGAACGCGGCGTGGAACTCATCAATGGAGAAATTATAGAAATGAGTCCCGTAGGAAGTAAACACCTCTTTTGCGTCAATGCCCTGACGGAATTGCTGACCCTGAAGCTGGCAGGGAAATTCATAGTAAGCGTACAGAACCCTGTGAGGTTGAGCAACTTCTCAGAGCCGGAACCCGATCTGGCCGTGCTTCAACGAGTGGACAATCGCTATGCAGACCGACTGCCCGCCGCCAAAGATGCCTTGTTGCTCATTGAGGTTGCCGATAGTTCTTATGTCTATGACCGGGAAGTAAAGCTGCCGGCTTACGCCCAAAGCGGCATACCCGAATGCTGGATCGTCAACCTCGAAGCGCAGGAGCTGGAAGTCTTCTGGTTGCCTGTGGGCGACGCCTATCAGCACAACAAGGTATGGCGTGCCGGAGATGTGGTGCGGGCGCAGTATTTCGAGTTGGAGTTGGCGGTCGGAGAGATTTTGCCGGGGAGCTGATGAAGGTTTTACACTTATGAAACACTTTTTTACACCTCATTGAATACTTCATAGCCCCATCAGCGGCACTTTTGCCACACAAAAAATGATAAAATGGCAAAAGCATTATTTTCAAAAAATCTGCCGCAGACAGGTATGGCTATCGTCCACATTTTCACGGGTTGGTTCATGTTCTTATTTGCGGTCTTTTTTATCAATGGCGCCGGGAAATGGAGCATGGATAATTGGCTTAGGAATGTGTTCTTCAGCGCTAAAGCCGGCGCTGCCTTCAATGGTCTGATGATGCTGCTTTGCCTGAGTTCCTGCGGGCTTAACAAATCGCCCCACCCTACTACCGAACAGACCGCGAGCAAAGAAACTGAGATGCCTAAACAATCCATTGTTCAAAAACTAAAAGAATTGGAGCACTTGCCGGTGGCCGAGCGCATAGCCCTGTACAGGCAGTTGAAAACGGAAAGCCCCGACGCATACGATTTTGCCAATGAGGATGAACTCACCATGTACGGCTACATGATGTTGTGGAACAACAATGTGAAGGATGCCATCGAAATATTCAAACTGATTGCGCAGGAGTTTCCGCATTCTGCCAACGCCTACGATAGTTTGGGGGAAGGCTATCTGAATGCAGGCGACACCGTGCGCTCGCTGGCCAACTACGAAAAGTCGCTGGCCATGAACCCCGACAATTTTAATGCCGAAGACCAGATTGAACGCATCAAATACCCGGATAAGCCCATTGAAACTCCCGCCGACAAGTTTGCTAAAGTGTTTTCGGCTGCCGAATACCGCGCAGACTTAGATCAACTGGGGGCCACTTTACTGAAAGTTCACCCCAATGCGCTCAAATTCATTTCGGAACAGGATTTTCGCAACTTGATAGAGCGGAAAAAAGCGCTGATAACCGATAATACAACTTATGCAGCGTTTGCCTGGCATTGCAGCGAGATCATTGCAAGCGTTTATTGCTCGCATACCGAGATGGGCAGGTTTAATATTGAGAATGAAATGTTGCCGGAACACCTGAAGTTTCCGCTGCTTATCCGCTTGGTAGACAAGCAGTTGTACGTTATTGACCCGTTGAACAATGCGGACAAAGTCCATATCAAAGACGAGATATTGAGCATCAATGGAGTAGCTTTGGAACAATTGATCGCTGATATTTACCCGCATATTACAGCGCAGGGTTATATACAAACCACCAAACGGCATGTGTTTAATATGTGGTCCAATATCCTCATTCCTTACGCGCTCGGCTTTCCAAACACCTATACGATTGTACTCAAGGGGCAGGCCGCACCCATCACATTGAAAAAGGCAGCCGGCGGTATCCGTCTGCGAAGAAATCCCATTTTTTATTGCCCGGACGGCTTGTGTCTTGAATTTTTAGACGATCAAAAAACCGCCGTCATGAGCATTACCTCGTTCAATTATTACCCGTTTAACGACTTGGATGTTTTTGTGGCATTTGTGGACAGCAGCATGGCCAAAATCAAGCGCAAGGGCGTCAAAAATCTGATTATTGACGTTCGTTGGAACGGCGGCGGCTCTCAGCAGTCGAGCATCCACCTGTTGCGGTATTTGGCCTCAAAGCCCTTTTTGTATTATTCCAAAGCCGAGTTTGCCGGAAAAACAGGCAAAATAGATGGGGAAGAGGTTTTTGAACCTTACACAGACAGATACAAAGGCAAGGTCTATTTTATGATGGATGGCTTGGGCAATTCTACCACCGGGCATTTTATGTCTCTGGCCAAGGTGCTTAACCTCGGCACGATTGTCGGTGAAGAATTAGGTTCCAATCAGTTTTGCTCGGCCGGACAAACGGTCTGCAGGCTCAAGTACACCAAACTGCAATATTATGTAGCCAATAACACCCATGTGTCATCCGCCACTTCATTGCCCGATGAAAGGGGGATTCTGCCCGATCATTACATTTCGCAGAGCATAGATGACTATTTAAATGGCATTGACCGGGTAAAAGATTTCACGATTCAATTGACGAAACAACAAAAGTGAAACGATGGCTTACCTTGGTTTTTGTGGCAGATGCGGCTTTTTTCATTGCGCTGTATTCAATTAGTAGCAGGGCAAAGCAAATTCGCTTCTGTTGCTGTTTATTCCCCAAACAGCATACCCGAACATTGGATTGCCAACCTCGAAGCGCAAGAGCTGGAAGTCTTCTGGTTGCCTGTGGGCGGTGCCTATCAGCACAACGAGGTATGGCGCGCCGGAGATGTGGTGCGGGCGCAGTATCTTGATCTGGTAGTACAGGACATATTACCATAAAGCAGTATATCTATGTCTGCCGTCATTACCCCCAATATGGCAATCTTCCTGAAATCTACTTTCTTTTTGTTTGTTCTTCCGCCTTGTCAGTTCCACTGCAATTGAAGCGCCACTTTAACAAAATTGCTTCCGGTAAGAGATATATTTTGTACCCTGCAAATATTTTCTCCATGAAGAGAAATGACGTTTGTTTCCCCCATTAACTCTGCCGGTTCAGGGTTGTCAATATCCCAAAATTGAATCTTGATCCTCGTAGCCCCCAGAAAAGAAACGGGAGAATTGGAACTCCAAAAAACAGGAGGCATGTTAACATTTGTTACCGCGTTACCTGTTATTACGGTTACATTCCGATCTACGTCTATGATCCGCATTTCAATATCCGGGCAGCAGCTTAGCCGATCCCACGGTTCCCCTGATGGCTTAAATCTTGGATAATCCTGTAGTGTCAACGACAGAAGGCCGGGAGTGGCATTGCACCCTATGGTCACAAATGCGGTTTTTTCGCTCACACCGCCGGCGCTCTCAGCGATGAGGCTGACCTGATACGTTCCGGGATTCAGGTAGCGGTGTTGTACGTTGCCAAAAGCAGTGTCTAAAGGGCTGCCCTCACCGAAACGCCATAGATATTTGGCATCACCTTCTGTGCTGGAGGTATTGGTAAACCTGACGGTGCAGGGAGCGCCACAATTATCATTGATGATGATAAAATCAGCAATGGGGCGCGGCGTTTCTTGTTGACAAGAGGTCATCATGCCTAAGATGCCGATAAAAAAAGCTATTTGAAGAAGCTTATGCAGTTTCATCTCAATTAAGTTTTTTCATTTTTTCAAAACCAATGCCTGTATCCAATTCCTACATGGAATGCCTGAATACGGGATTGCGTTATCACCAATGGCTGGGAATTGTCTCCCAAAGAATGACTTTGAACTCCGGTAGCGAAATTGGAATAAAAAAAACTGCCGGAAAGAGAGATAAGGTTAGGGCGTTGGCCATCTTCTTCTCCCCAACGAACCCCCATTTGTATTTTTCCTGACCAATACGAAGACGCTCCATTTTCAGGCAAACCATACACCAACCGGGTTTGCCAGCGCTGTCCGTCATCTTTTGTGTAATAAACGGAAGTGGAGTTTTCCCAGGGGGCAATGATTTGCCCATAAGCCGGTTCTAAGGAAAGATAAAAAGTACTTTCCACTGGTATCGGTTCAATAGATATGGATGCCCCATAATAAGCCTTCCGGTATCCGGTGCTCTCAATAAACTTTTCTTGCAGCGATTGACCGGTTTGGAGTTCGTAATCCTCCAATTGAAAAAACAATGCCGTCGTATTGTAATCATTGTGAACATAGCCGCCCTGAAGCCGCAGGCTCATGAATTTCAATACATTTAGCCCAATGGCCATTTCTCCTCCGTAGCCAAAGTTGGCCATGCCTGCCTCCGGGTTCCAGTCGCCCCTCCAGGATGGGAAAATATTTACATCCTGATAGAGTCCGATGGGAAGACTTATATAAGGTTGAAGTTCGAATGAAAATATTTTTTTATCCTTTATTTTTACAGTCTCAGAAGCTGTATCAGTTTCTCCATTGCCATTATCTATTTCCAACCTGATCTGATATTCTCCTCCGCTTGTAATTTTGTGAGTAAAAATTTTGTTGGCCCCCAAGCCCGCAGGACGATTATTTATATACCACTTTATCTTGGCGTGTGGGGTATTGATATTGCTGGATTCGTTTGTTATCGTAATCTTACAAGGTGCGGGGCACCCCTTTTTTTCAATTCTAAATGCAGCAACAGGCTTTTGAGCTAGAGTGATATAAGAATTTGCACTGTCGTTAGGCGGAGCCGGTTGCACATATTGCCCGACACTTTCCTTAAGAGAAGCCTTATTTATCTGAATGGTTTGTGTAGTAGAGGTGTTTCTCTGCCCGTCGGAATTGACGACTTCTAAGGTCATAGTGTACGATCCCTCTTTTAATAATGTATCGGAAAACATTATCTTAGTTCCTAATTCTACTCCATTCCAAAAGTATTTAGTTGAACTATTCACATTTGTTGATTCGCTTTTGAAATCAACACGACAAGGCTCAGTACACTCGGCCGCGCCCGTTTGAGTGTTTCTGCATTTGTATGTAAACTTGGCAATAGGCGGTGGGTTCACTTTCTGGTACCCTTTGAGCAAGTGACTCTTTCTTTGCAGTCCATCTTTGATATGCCGGGCCAGCATGTTTTCAATATCCGGCCATCGGATGCCCAGTTTGGCCAAATACTCACCGGTTTTTTCGTCGGCTGCCGCTTCTTCCGTTCCCTCTGCTCTTGCGTGATGCAGATCGGTATGCGCTATGGCGTGCAAAAAAAGGTATAAAGTCAACACGCGTGCCGTGTCGCGTCCTTTAATGGCCGTGTAGGCATCATAAGGGTGGTAATCAATCCGGTAGATTGTTGCGTCCGGCACTTTTTTGATGCTGAAATACCTTTGTGAGTGAGAAATAAACTTGCGGTTGACTACTGATGGAAGAGAATCCCTCACAAAAGCACGTATGTCGTTTTCAGCATTACTCAATTTGCCTGCGCCTGGCTTGGGTAGATTTAAAATAGTTTGTTCTTGTCCCAAAGGGCAAGCCACCGGCTGGTATTCTTGAGCAAAAATGAACTGCGGAATTGCGATGATAAAAAATACAATGTAAATGCGCATGCTTGCAACTTTAGAAGGGATATAGGCGGGAGGCCATTGACGACCTCCCGAACTTTGATATCTATGCCTTAGTTATTGACAGGGGGCAATTGCTCCATGAGCTTCCTCAAGTGCCCGACTTTGATGGCAAAGGAGGTGGTGCCAGACTGTTGATTGGGAGCATCAGGGCGCATCGCCCGATTGATGCCTATCAATTTACCGGTTTGTAAATCGTAAACAGGGGATCCGCTCGCCCCGCCCGCATTCGTATAATCTGCCATAAAATCACGACCGTTATCTTCTAACTTATTGATCTGGCCACTACTGCGGTACTTACTCACATCGTAATAAATTTCGCCACCCTCAAAATTTATGATTTTGTTCGCTGGATAGCCGATGTATCGTACTTGTGTGTTAGGCTTAATATCGTCATCATTGCCGATGCAGTCAAATGGTAAGTAGCTAAACTGCTTATTCAGATCAGAGTCCGCTAGCCTTATTATAGCTAAGTCATTTAACTGATCTTCAAGATGAATGGTAACTTCGTAAAATTGGCCGGCGGGCAAGTTTTCGTAATTCGTAAATGTTCTGGAATATACCCGATTGCCGTCCTTCACAACAACTATCTTCTGAGTCTCATAGGTGATATCCTCATATTTGATTTTGTACCCAATTGAATTTGCGTATTTGATGATCGCTTCCATTGCCTTGCGATACTTCAGCAAAAGTTCATCTGCCAATGCTTTTTCCGATTCAGCATAACTGGCAACCACATGGTAATTGGTCGTGAAGTACCCATCTTCCCTTACACCAAAAGCTGTGCCTGTACTGGTGAAAGGTTTTAAGTTTTCCTTGGATAACGAAGGTTGTTGTTGGGGGTCACTGCCAAAATAAATCACGTCGTTTCCAAATAAAAGCTTGGCTATGCTATACCTAATCACCAGAACAGAATGTTTTTCAAATTCCTCCTCTTTAGAACAAACGACTGTAGTGGTATCTGGGGTTTGGTCAGGAAGTGGGGCTGTTTTATCCGAGTTAAAATTTTTCCATAGAACAAACACAATTGCCAGCACCGCCAGCACGCCGGCTACAGGTACCAATAGTTTTCGATGGCTCGTTGGTTTGGGTATCTGACTCCAGTTCAACTCGTAGCGACCGGCAAAGATGATGCGGTCTTTACCGTGCTTCACAGGGATTTCGGTAAAACGCTGCACCGGGGCGCCATTGAGCGTAGTGCCGTTCACGGATTTGTCATAAAGAGTTACGACGCCGTTTTTGTCAACCCGGATCATGGCATGAGTGCGGCTGATCTGCTTCTCCTCGTATCGGATGTCGTTGGATGCATCCCGACCGATGTGCCTGGTGGCAAAAGTAGAAGAAGTGGCCGGCGGCACCTGTGGCACGCGGCTCCAATCGAGGGCCACGTTTTTCGGAAAGATGATCGTATCACCCCGCCGGACCTCGCACTGTGCATTGTGTATCTCTTTACCGTTCACAATGGTACCGTTGCTGCTGTAGTCTTCGTAGGTGATGCGGCCGCCTTCAAAAAGGACTAATTCCCCGTGTTTGTCACTGATGTGATCGCCCTGAAGAACGATGTGGCTGGGAGTGGTACGGCCGCTGCCGATGGTAATGATGGTCTTCATAAGAGGAGATTTTTTTCGTTTTGTATTGAAATTGTTAATGAGTTTGCTGTGTCGAATCCGGTTCCGGGAGCTTCAGCGGCACATCCGGCGCCTTATCCTGATCGTTCTGTGGAACAACCGGCTTCTTATGCTCTGTAGAGTCTTCAGCCTGCGATTTTGTGAAGGGCAAACGCGGTTTTTTTTCTGATTTTTTTAACACAGGCTCATCGGGCGTACTTACAGGCTGTGTATTTTGACTCCGGTAATATTCCAGCGAGTCTCTCAATATTCTCACATCCGACATGGCTTTTTCCAGACTATCCTGAAGCGATTCATCCGCAGTGGGGCTGGAGGGTGTTTGCTGTACAGGTGAATTGTCTTTACTGGTAAACAATTCGGGAAAAGCCACGCGAACGCCCCCCAGGCTAAGAGTAAAACCGGCCAGCAAAATACCCAGCCACAATAAGTAGCTGTTGCGAGAAACGGTCTTTAAGCGAGAGGAGTCTGATGTATGCAGGGCAATGGCCGAGAGGTTGTCGTGGCCGCCTCCGTCATTATTGGCCGCGTTATCTAAGGAATGGAGCAGCCAGGGCACCATACTTTGCGCATTGGGTTCAGAGGTGATCAAACGAATCAACTCCTGTTCGCTGCGCAAATTCCAAACGCCGTCTGAACACAAGAAAAACAGATCGCCCTTGCGATAGCTCAATTCCATGATATCGGGCTGATCGAAACGGTCGGGAATAAGTCCTTTGGTGAGCTTGTTGGAGTCTGGGTGTATTCTCGCCTCCTCTTCGGTCATCACTCCGGCTTGCACATGCTGGAATGCCTTAGAGTGGTCGGTGGTGCGAAACAGAATACGCCCTTTTCTGATTTGATAAACCCGGCTGTCGCCGAGATGGGCAACACAGGCTGTTTCGGGAGTCAACAACAACAAGGCAACGGTGGTGCCCAACCTGATTTCATTGTCAATGGACTGCTGCAAAATGGCGTCATAAGCCTTTTCAATGGCATCGCGCATCAGTTGCGCCGGGCTGCTGAACTGGTAGTTGGCCTGGCAATGGGCCGAAATCCGATTCAGCGCCAATACGGAGGCCATTTTGCCATCATCGAGGCCGCCCATTCCATCGCACACGGCAGCGAGCACCCATCCGTTGGGAAGCGTCTCAGTGAGGATGCTGTCCTGATTTTGGTCTCTGCCGCCTTGCAGGCTAGCCTGACCCATAGACTGTATTTTCATATAAGTTTTGTCTTTGAGAAAAGAGGAAATGATTAAAAATCCGGAGCCTCATGAGTTTTTATTTTGCAATCGTTATCTTCATCAATGGCATCATAAGTCCTCTCAATATTTTGTTTGTCACGGTAGTGTATCTGCAAGCCTTTTTTGTTTCCGCTATTTTTCGGCACTGCCTTTATATATGTACCAATTTGATTGATTCGATTTATCACTGCCTGTTCTAACACAGGCGATTGGCATGGCGCCGGCTCTACTCGGGTTGGGTTTACCGGAAGGGTGGGGGGAGGTTCGACTACTTTTTTTGTAACTTCTACCTCGCGCGACTCGGAGGCAGATGTTCCGTCGGCTCGCGTAACGGTGAGCGTAATGCGGTACTTGCCGGGTTGTTTAAACGAGAACTGAGTCTCTCTCCCCTCCTGTGTGGTAACTCCACCGGTCCATTTGTAAACAGTTCCGGATGGCTCCCCTGTGGCATTTGCCGAAGCGCTTACGGTGCAGGGCGCTTCACATCCAGATGTGTTGAGCGTAAAATCCGCTACGGGCGGACTTGCCCGCCGTATCTCTACTTGCCTTGTCGCACTATCCGACTGGCCATCTTCATTTTTGACGGTCAGGGTAATTTGAGCCATTCCGGTCTCTTCGTAGCGATACACTGTTTCGGTGGAGAGTACCATGCCGTTTTCGTCGGTCCAGCTAAATGCCGTTTGTTCGTCTGTGTTTTCGGATACACTGCGCAGCGTTACCGCGCAAGGAGCTTCACAGGCATTATTTATTACCTCTATAACGGCTACCGGCGGCGGCGCAGGAGTTTCGGTACGGAACTCACATCGTTGAAGCACTTTCATGGCACCCCAGACGACAAGCGCAATGACCAAAGCGCTCCCTGCCCAGGTGAATACTGTTTTTAATGCGGCAAGGGGCCAGGCAATTGTTCCCACTTGTTGTAACGCAGCTCGGAACACTGCAACGGGCGAAGGTCTTTTTTTAGGCGGCTCCAATGCCGCCAAGAACTCATCTGCCGATTGAAAGCGGTTTTCCGACAGCTTGGCGGTGGCTTTTTGCAACACGCTGAACATACGAGGCGACAAGTGCTCGTGCTTGGGTAGCGGCTTGTTCCGAATGGCGTGTATCATGGGCGCTTCCTCGCCTACACTGTAAGGCAACTCGCCCGTAAGGAGCTGATACATGGAGATACCTAAAGCATACAAGTCCCAGTTTGGTTTTGGCGTCTCCAATCCATCAATTTGTTGAGGCGGCATGTAACTTAGCTTGCCCAATCGCGTTCCCCTGTTGGTGCCATACGTCGCTCTTGGCAAATAGGCAATGTCTAAGTCAATGATTTTGAGACCTTCGTCAGGCGTGCAAACCATCCAGTTTGAGGGGTCCACATCTCTGTGTACAATTCCCTTGTCATGAATGGCCTTCAGACCGGCCAAAACTTGTCGGGATAAATGTAGTACGGTGTCTTCCGGATATGGCTTTTGATGATCTTTAAAGAACCTGTTGAATCTGTCGGCCACATTTTCCCCTTCCAACATCTCCATAACGACGAAGTAAAACTTATCTCCATGTATGTCCTCTTCTTCGCAAAAATCAATTAATTCGACCACATTTTCATGCCTCACAGTGGCTTCTACAATGGCCTTTGTACGCGCCAGATTGACCGGATTATTTACGGTTCGCTCACTGAGCAATTTAATGGCTACAGGTCTTGGCCGGTCATCCAGCGATACCCCTGTGAACAATGCTGCCGACATGGCGCCTCGTTCGTCATTGAGCCGATCCTTGAAGTCGAAGCGATAACTCCCCCGGCTTCCGGTTATAGTGTGCATGGCGCTTGGAGTCTATGAGGTCATGTAGTAGTGAAATTAGGGTTCTTGCCGCTTTCTTTTTGGGCGGCAATCTCCTTGAGGGTACTAAAATCTTTGTCTGCTTTGCCAACAGGCGAGAAGTCAGGATTGGGCGCCATTTGATCCGCCACATAATCAATAAGGACACAGAAAAGGTTGTACTTACCAATCTGAATGACGCTGCGATCTTTCAGACTTGCTACGTCACCCACCATCAATTGTTCCCCGTCCACAATAGTCGAAATTTCAGAGCCGGCATCTTGAATCCTGAACTCCAAACGCTCTTCTCCTTTTTTGCGAATCGCAAAAATATTGGCGTGCGGATTGGATACGCTTTGTTCGTACAGCGCTATGTGGCAGCTTTTGTGGCTGCCCACGGTATTTTTACCCTCAAACAGCGGCCAATATTCGCCTTCCGCAGTTTTTGAATAAGAGAATAAAAAACCAACTAGTGGTTTAGCGGAATCAGGTTTGCTCTTCTTTTGGGGCTGCTCCTGTTCCTGTTCGAGAGGGTCAATAATCAGCGTCATGATGGAAGTTTTAAATAGGTGAACAAAATTGTTGAAGTACGATTTAAATGCTGTTTTACTTGAAGAGCGACTCATCGGGATTTTGTGACCGCCTCTTGTGTTTTTTTTCTGTTTTTTATTCAGGCCTTGCTATCCTGCCTGACGATTTCGCTGAGGGCAACTTTGCAATCAGGGCCGACAGGGTCATCTGCTCCTTATCGGGCAAGTCGGGTTTTGCTTCGTTCAGCAGTCTGATGGCCCAAGCGTGTTGATCGGTATCTTGCTGAGCCAAAAGGGACAGTGCCAAACTGTATTTAGCATAGGCGGCATTGGCCTCATTCAGGCATTTTTTATTCAACAATTCCTCAAAAATTTGTTGAGCCGATACAAATTGACCTTTACGAAGCCGGGTTATTCCCGCCTCAAGAGAACAATGCTCTGTTTCTGTTAAAAGCTCCCCATTAGTGGGTATTTCTGCCTTTGAGTTTGTATTGACGTCTTTAGGAGAACGATCTGAAGGGGTGAGCAGCCCGCCGTTCGTTGCTGTTTTCGTGTCGTGGTATTCAGGCGACTTGCCATGCAGGTTCTCGCCTGTGGTCGGTAGCTTTTCCTTAGCGCCCGGCAGGTTGTCTATGGCTGTATTAACAAGTGCAATCAGCGCGTTTTCAGGAAGGCTTTCCATTCCATTTTCACGAGGCGAGGCGGGAGATTCATGTGCAACCGGAGCGGCCTCTTTCATTCCCCAATAATACCAGCCGGCAGTAACGGCAACCACCAATGGCGTCACTACCGCCGCAATGCGCAGCGCATTAAAAAGTGTTCTGTTGATGACCAGCCTTTTTAATTTCTTTTCGGCGGGGGGGGATGCGGCTTGCTCCAGCGTGGCAGATACAGCCGGGACATCGGCTGCTTGTATGTCGTTTTCGAGGTCTCGTAGTGTTTGAAGGACGATCTGATCGGATTGCACTCTAAGACGCTGAAACAGGCGATCAGGTGACTGGAGCGTACGGTGCGCCTGATTGAGTATGGCCTCGAAGCGCCCGGAGTCATTATCCATTGTGCTTTTTTGCATATTCAGTTCTTCCTGTAACAGAGGCTCGGAAGCAAGACGCTGCTCAAATGCAGCAGCCTGTTCTGATGACATTTCGCCATTCAGATATGAAAAAACTTCGTCAAAATGAATATCATTCATGATTGCCGATTAGTTTCTGTGATACAATGCTTTAAGTCTGCGACGTCCCTTTGACAACCTCTGCCGAAAAGTGTCGTTGGAAATATCGAAAATATCCCCTTCTAACTCAAAGTCCTCCGGGTTTTGCTCATAATTTCTCAACATGTCGGATACGCGCAACTTGATTTCATCATATTCCACCGCAATGTCAAGGTAGCTGAATCCCATAGCGCTGATGAGCAAGGGCGCCTGATAAATTGTACTCAGTCTTTTTATCTTTGACAATAACTCAATCAGTTCTGCACTGGAACTAAAAGCTGTACTATAAGTGATCGCATCAACCTCTACAATTGATTGCTTTTGTTGTTGGAGGCGGCTCCATTCATTTCTTACTATGGTAAGATAGTATGCCTCAATGCTACCCATATCTTGAGAACAAAGCCGTTCCAGCAGTTTGTTGCGTCCGGTCAAGCTTTCCCATGCGACCTCTTGGATCATTTCATCTTGGTTTTTTCCATTGTTCTTGTACATATAGGCCGTTGCTCTGGGTATGAGCCACTCAAGCATAAATTGCACTGCCTCATGCTTTTCTCTGCTTGTACCTGAGCAGTACTTGACAACGATTTCTGTGGCATTCATAAGGAAGAGTCGGTAGATGGTGTTTTGTGATTTTGGCTGTGGAAAAAATGTTTCGCAAATATATCTCACTCATCGTATTTTTTCAAACTTGATACATTTTTAAAAATACGAATGCCGCATACAAGGCAAGGATTGGCTTTATGGACGATTCTTATCAGGAACGAATTACTTTTTCATACCGCCATCGGGTATCAAGTCTTACATTTGCCGAAAAATAATATGAAAGCAAATTCGCTTCTGTTGCTATTGCTGTTGCCGCTCGCAGTTTTTGCCCAGAACAATAAGCTCAAAAGCGGTATCAGCGCGCTCAAAAGCGGCGAATATGCAGATGCCATCAGCCGGTTTGACGGCATTATTGTGCAAAGTTCCAAGCCCGAAGAACGCGCCGAAGCGCACTATTACCGCGCCGAAAGCTATGTGAAACTCTATCAGGAGGCCTTGCACAACCGGAACCCCCAGCAATTGCGCGCGTACTCCGACGCTTATGTGCGTGCCAGCGAAGATTATGCCCGCGCCGCCGAGTTGGACAAATCGGCCTGGCAGGAAAGTGCGGGGAAGGAATTGCTCAAATTGTATCCCGAATTGGTGCGCGACGGCCTGCAAAAACTCGAAGATGCCAAAAAAGAAAAAGCTCCAGAACAGTCCTCGCCGCTTTTGCGGAATGCGGCGCAACTGCTGGGGGTAGCCGCCGCCCAACAGCCTCAACAGTACCTGCCCGCCGACCTGCTGGGACAGATTGCTATGGAGCAGCAGCAGTATCGCCAGGCCGAGCAATACCTCCGGCAGGCTGCTGTGTTGTTCAACCAGTATCCGCCGGAAAACCCTGATCTGTTGGCGGCCTACATATACTATCGTTTGGCCTTGCTGGAGTACAGCTATAAGCACAAAGGCTCGGGGCCGCCACATACCGACCAGTTGCGCACAGCATTGGAATACCTTCGCCAGGCCAAGAGCCTGCTCGAATCTGAGTACCGGCGTGCGGGGCGTATGGCCGGCAAGCTGAAGCCGCAGGAGTTGGAGCGCTACCAGCGTCAGCACCGGTCTGTTCAGCAGGATTTTTATTATTTAGAGTTGGATTTGTACCTGCAATTGCCGGAGCTGCATCACGAGGCCATCGGGAAGTTCAAAGAGGCGCTGCGCAAGGAACCCGACAGCTACCCTCTGACGATGGGGTATGCCCGGCTGCTGGAAAAAAATGATTTGCAACAAGCCCTGGCCATGTATCAAAAGGCCGCTATGTTGCAGCCCGAATCTTTTGCAGCCAATTATCACATCGGCATCATTTATGTGAATGAAGCTGCCCGTTTTGAAAAAGAAGCGAAACAAACGGCCAACATAGACCGCTATCAGCAGTTGAACGCGTTATCAAGAGAATATTTGGCGAAAGCCCGCCCATATCTTCAAACTGCCTATAGAAGCGACCCCGACAACCTCGATTTGGTCAATGCACTGCTTCAGGTGACCCTCAATCTGCACCTTCCCGACGACTACCGGCTCTACAAGCGCAAGCAAATGGAGTTGGGAGAAAAATGACAACAAAATAATCTTTTGCTTTGCGGTGCAAAACTGTTCGCTTACCTTTGCACCGTTTTTCTGAAAAAGCCATTCATACTTACCGCTAAAATACGCCACACAAACATGGAAAACGTAGGCTACGTTAAGCAAGTTATCGGTCCGGTAGTGGACGTCAGTTTCGCCGGCGAGCAATCCAAGCTCCCCGAAATTTTCAACGCACTCGAAATCAAGCGCCCCAATGGAGAAGTGCTCGTACTGGAAGTGCAGCAGCACCTCGGCGAAGACAGCGTTCGCACCATTGCTATGGACTCTACCGACGGCCTCACCCGCGGCACCAAAGTAACGGACAGCGGCGCGGCCATCACCATGCCTGTGGGCGAAGAAATCAAAGGCCGCCTCTTCAACGTGGTCGGCGAAGCCATTGACGGTATCGGCGCAGTGCCCAAAACCGCTGCGGCCTACCCCATCCACCGCAAACCTCCTACCTACGAAGAGCTTTCCACATCGAAAGAAGTACTCTACACGGGTATCAAGGTGATTGACCTCATCGAACCTTATATGAAGGGCGGTAAAATCGGTCTCTTCGGCGGTGCAGGTGTAGGCAAAACCGTGTTGATCATGGAGTTGATCAACAACATTGCCAAAGGTTATGAAGGCATCTCCGTGTTTGCCGGTGTAGGCGAGCGCACCCGTGAGGGCAATGACCTCCTCCGTGAGATGATCGAATCCAACGTTATCCGCTACGGCGATGCGTTCAAGCACAGCATGGAAGAAGGCGGCTGGGACTTGTCGAAAGTGGACAAAACCGCCCTCCGGCAATCTCAGGCTACCCTCGTGTTCGGCCAGATGAACGAACCTCCCGGCGCTCGTGCCCGTGTGGCGCTCTCCGGTCTGACCGTAGCCGAATACTACCGCGACGGCGACCTCAACGACGCTACCGGCGGCAAAGACATCCTGTTCTTTATTGACAACATCTTCCGCTTCACGCAGGCAGGTTCCGAAGTGTCCGCTCTCTTGGGTCGTATGCCTTCGGCGGTGGGTTATCAGCCCACGCTGGCTACCGAAATGGGTCTGATGCAGGAACGCATCACCTCTACGCGTCGCGGCTCCATCACCTCTGTACAAGCGGTGTATGTACCCGCGGACGACCTTACCGACCCGGCGCCGGCTACTACCTTTGCACACTTGGACGCCACCACGGTATTGAGCCGTAAAATTGCGGCCCTCGGCATCTATCCGGCCGTGGACCCGCTCGACTCTACTTCCCGCATCCTTGATCCGCTCATCATCGGCGAAGAGCACTACAACTGCGCTCAGCGTGTGAAAAACATCTTGCAGCGCTACAACGAATTGCTCGACATCATCGCCATCCTCGGTATGGAAGAATTGTCGGACGAAGACAAACTTGTGGTACACCGCGCCCGCCGCGTACAGCGCTTCCTCTCTCAGCCCTTCCACGTTGCCGAGCAGTTCACCGGTCTCAAAGGCGTGTTGGTGCCCATCGAAGAAACCATTCGCGGTTTCAACATGATTATGGACGGCGAAGTGGATGAGTATCCGGAAGCAGCGTTCAACCTCAAGGGTTCTATTGACGATGTGATCGAAGCCGGTAAGAAAATGTTGGCGGAAGCCGAATAATCATTTGCCGGTTTTAAAACCATTCAGACAATGAAAATTTCCATACTGACTCCTGAGCGCGAGGTTTTTAACGGCCTTGTCACCTCTGTAAAAGTGCCGGGCACGCGCGGCGAGTTTCAGATATTGAATAACCACGCACCCATTGTATCTTCTCTCGATGCAGGCTTCATCCATGTGGTGACGGCCCAGGGCGAGTACCGCTATTTTGACGATGAAAGCGGTGAAATCAAAACTGCCGCAGAGCCGGGGCGCAGCCTGCGGTTCAAAATTGCCGGCGGTTTTGTGGAAGTACTTCGCGATGAAGTGTCGCTGCTGGTGCATGGCGTAAGAGAATAAATTGACTTGGCACACAAGTCATTTTGCTGAGTTTACAGGCTGAAGCTATCCGTAGTTTCAGCCTTTTTTTTGCCCCAACTGAGTACTCTCACTGTCCGCGCTGCCAAAAATCATTTGCATTCCCCGATCATATACCGTAACTTGAGCAATGAAAACCATTGTTGCCAACCGTTATGAAAAAAATACTCTTTCCCACCGATTGCTCCGCTTCTGCGCACCACGCATTCCGGTTTGCCGTACAATTGGCCCGCCAATTGGATGCCGTCATCGACATCATGTCCGTGTATCATTTACCGGCCACCGACGCAAGCAGTGTTCCGCCTTCGTACATTGAAACAATGATCGAAGAACGCCGCCGACAAGTGGAAGCCAATGTAGCCAAGTTTCTGGAGGCCTGGCCCGATGCGCCCATTGGACAACGCTTTGCCGACTACGGCATTTTTACCCATCAGGAAATAGTGGACAAAGCGACAGAGGGTAGCCATGAGCTGATTGTGATGGGTACGCACGGCGTTGGTAATGCTGTGGACAAACTCCTCGGCAGCGTCACTACGCATACCATCATGCAAGCCCCCTGTCCGGTGCTGGCCATTCCGCCGGGGGCCGAGTGGAAACCCATCCGGCACATTGCTTATGCTACCGACTTTGAGGCAGGCGACGGACATGCCGTGTACAACCTCATGGAGTTTGCCAAATTGATGGGCGCTCAGGTGCATTTTGTACACATACATACCGACGATAAAGAGATCGGCATGGAAGAATTGGACCGCCCGGAAGCACATCCCGAAGCATTTGCCGACTTTACCATCGTACACAATCCTTCCGTCATGGACGGCCTCGACCAATATGTCAGGGAACGCTCCATAGACATGGTGGCGCTGTTTATACCGCGCCGGAGAATTTGGGAACGCCTGTTTCACAGCAGCTTCTCCAAAAAAATGGCTTTCCATACGGCATTACCTTTGCTCACGTTCAGAGCATAAAGTGGCCAACGCTGGATGGAGCCGTCAACGAATCCGGGGGAACCCCGAAACCCTCTGTGGCGCAGCGCTCGCTGGTCGGCCCTGATTACCGTGTTCACCGCCGGCGGAAGTTTGTTGTGGATGCTCGTCCTCACGCGGCTGCTGTCGCCGGCTGATTTTTCTACTTCCGCGCTGGCTTTGGCCCTCGTCGGCGTGGTACTTTTGTTTTTGCAAAACGGTCTGCCCGGCGCCATCATTTTTCAACAGGAACGCAGAAGCGGCGTGCTTTCAACGCTGTTTTGGAGCAATCTCGCGCTGGGATTGGCCGGCACTTTGCTCCTGGCTGTATCCTCTTTCGGAGCAGGGATTTTCTTCGAAGACCTCCGGTTGCATCAGGTATTGTTGACCATTTCGCCACTGCCCTTGTTGTCGGCGGGCGGGGCCGTTTACAAAAGCATACATCTGCGCGATTTGAACTATCGCACGGTGGCGGTGGTAGAACTGACGGCCTTTACGGCGGGAGTGGCCGCTTCGGCATGGCTGGTTTTTTCCGGGCATGGCTACTGGGCCGCTGTGGCGCAATGGGCGCTGCGATATGCTGCGGAGGCGGTATTGTATGGTATGGCCGGTCTTGGGCTTTTTTTACCTATGCCCCCTTCCCGAAACTTCCAAAATCTGCGAACGCACCAGCAATTTGCTGCCGGGCAGTGGGCCGAGCGCCTCACCATGTACCTCAATGCCAACATAGATACATTGTTGATTGCAAAGCTCTTAGGCGCCGAAGCCCTGGGCGTGTATGATGTGTTCAAACGCCTCATTGCGCGGCCTACTTCAATGGCGGGCGAGTGGCTCGACCGTTTTGCTTTTCCGCTAATGGCCCGGAGCGAAACACCGGCGCGCATTTTTTTTACCAATACCCGCCTGCTCAGTATCCTGCTGGCGCCGATGGCCGTGTTGGGCATTCTGCTGGCCGGGCCGCTGCTTCAGGTGCTGACCGGAGCGGCATGGCAGGTCGAATTGCGCACGTTCCAATGGCTTGTGGCCGCCATAGCTGTGGCCGCGCTGGCGCATCCCTGGGACGGCCTGCTGGCGGCAACCGGGCGGCTAAAGCAACTGAGTTTGGCCAATATGGCTTATGCCATGCTCCTTTCGGCGGGATTGTGGGCTGGTGCGGTCTGGGGGCTGGAAGGCGCGGCGGCAGCGCAGGCTGTATTGGCCCCGCTGTGGATCGTGGTTGGATATTCCTGGCTTATTGAGCCGGTGACCGGGCAAGGCATGGTAGTTTTTTTGCGCCCTCCGGCAAAGTGGATCGGCGCTGCCCTTCTTTGTGCCGCGCCGGCATGGGCATGGCTGCAAATACAAAACACGCCTGCCCCGGTACCGACCTTGATATTGGCAGTATTGAGTTTTACAGCCTGTTATGGCTGGGCGGTGTGGAAATGGGGGCTGCGCTAAATTTTACCCGTACACCTCCCTTTTCCCAGCCTTGAGCGTATTGAGCATCAACGACACAACGGTCATCTGGCCTACGCCGCCGGGTACGGGCGTGAAGTAAGACGACTTGGGCGCTACCGAAGCGAAATCCACGTCGCCGGTGAGGCGATAGCCGTTTTTGGCGGCGGGGTCTTCCACGCGATTCATGCCCACATCAATGATGACAACCCCGTCTTTGACCATGTCGCCTTTGATGAAGTCGGCGCTGCCGATGGCGGCCACGATGATGTCGGCCCGGCGGGTGTGTTCGGCGAGGTTGCGGGTGCGGCTGTGGCAGATGGTGACGGTGGCATCGCCGGGATAAGCTTTGCGGCTGAGGAGGATGCTCATGGGCGTGCCTACAATGTTGGAGCGGCCCACGACCACTACTTCTTTGCCGGCGGTGGGAATCTCGTAGCGCTTCAGCATTTCGAGGATACCGGCGGGCGTAGCGGGCAGGTAGCAAGGCAGCCCTTGAGCCATGCGGCCGAAATTGACCGGATGGAAGCCGTCCACGTCTTTGCGGGGATCAATGGCTAAGGTGATTTCTTCTTCATTGAGGTGTTTGGGCAGGGGAAGCTGCACGATGAAGCCGTCAATGTCGGGGTTTTGGTTGAGGTCGGCCACGATACCCATCAGTTCCTCCTGCGAGATGTCGGCAGGGCGGCGAATGAGGGTAGAGTGAAAGCCCACTTCTTCGCAGGATTTCACTTTGTTGCGCACATACACCTGGCTGGCGGGGTCTTCGCCGATGAGTACGGCGGCGAGATGAGGCGCTTTGCCGCCTGCTGCAACGATGGCAGAGACTTCTTCTCTGATTTCCGCTTTGATGGTTTGGGCCAATGCTTTGCCGTCTATGGTTGTCATATCGGTAGGTTTTTGAGCAGCCGGCGGTAGGAACGACTGCGATTTGTGACTTTTTATCCCGGCTCAAATATAGAAAAATGCTGCGAATCCTGGCATGGATTGTTTTGAAAATATGCGGTATAAAGGCATGTTTCGGAATAATGTTTTTAATTGTGGTAGTTTTTAAGGTGCAAAACCTGCTGCATGGCAGTTGGGGGAGAAATTATTTTCAGGAAATTCAATTTTTTACCAAAGAAGCCGTTCATAAGGCTTGCACCGAATGGTTTTTTATCTATTTTTGCCCGCGCAACCTATCTATGCACTCCCTGATGAGAGGAAACCCTCCCGCTGTGAACTTTGCAAGGTCTTCCCGGCGGTCCTTTTCAAAGGTGTTCATCAGGCGACAAGTTATAATCTCAACAAGACAGAATCATTCATTTTTAAAAAATATGCGGTCCATGAAGCACATGTATCCGTTCAGGCAGTTTTTGTTTATTGCCATGTTCTTTTTGTTTTCAGGAATGCTCTCTGCTCAGACTTTCGTGATGAGCAATGCGCCGATCAACTCTTGTAGCGGCTTTTTTTACGATCCGGGCGGTCCGGCGGGTAACTATGGCCCCAATCAGAATTTCACCACCACCATCTGCCCCGCGGGTGGTACCGGCACCCATGTGCAGTTGGTGTTTTCTGCACCTCAGATGGGGCCGGGCGACCAGCTCTGTTTTTTTGACGGGCCTACCGCCGCGGCGCCACAGCTTTCCTGTGCGGCCGATTTTGAGGCGGGGCAGCCTTTTATCATTCAGGCCACGGCCGTCAACCCAGGCGGCTGTCTCACCATTACGTTTATATCAGATGGCGCGGGCGAAGGCGCCGGCTGGAGTGCCGACATCAATTGCGTGGCGTCGTGTCAGATCATTCAGGCAGAGTTGGTCAGCTCCGACCCTGCGGTAATGCCTGTTGATACAGGCTGGATTGACGTGTGCCCCGGAGAGCGGGTGTTTTTTACAGGGCGCGGGAGGTATCCTCAAAACGGAGCCATTTACAACCACTCCGACCTGACCTCCAGCTTTCAATGGACGTTCGGCGATGGCGGATCGGCAGTAGGCCCCAATGTGTCCTATGTGTTTGAGGAACCCGGAGGGTACATCGTTCAAATGATCATTACAGACCAGTTTGGTTGCAAAAACACCAATTTTCTGACGCAGCGGGTGAGGGTTTCTACCCAGCCGAGTTTCAATATCGGCGGCAGTTTGGCCTCTCAGATTTGTGTGGGCGACACCATTACCCTCAATGCGGCCGTTGACACGCTGGATGCCAACTATGTATTCTCCGTGGTGCCTATGCCCGGCAGTTTTCAGTCGGGAGGCATTCGATCCGACTCGCTGCCCTTGCCCGACGGAACAGGCGCTGTATTTGCCACCTCCATTGGATTTACCGACTTCTCGCCGGGGCAGGCGCTGACCAACATCAATGATTTGCTCGGAATTTGTGTAAACATGGAGCACTCCTGGCTGCACGACCTCGAAGTGAGCATTACCTGCCCTTCCGGTCAGTCGGCCATACTTCACAATTTTATTTCGCCGCCCACTACTGGCGGCGCGGGCGAAACGCGGCTGGGCATTCCCAACGACCCCGATCCTGCCGGCAGCCCCAATGCCATCAACACACCCTGGGGCGTTATTGTACCCGGCGTGGGGTGGGACTACTGCTGGACCCCCACAGCGACGAGAGGTACCTGGAGGCAATTTGCCACCAATAACAACCCCGGTACGCTTCCTACAGGAGACTACAACTCCTTCCAACCACTGACCAACTTGCTGGGCTGTCCGCTCAATGGAGAATGGACGCTGACCGTAATAGACCGCTGGGGGGCAGACAACGGCTTCATATTTAATTGGAGTATTAATTTTGCATCCAGCCTTTATCCTCGCTTAGAGACCTTTACACCTCAAATAGTAGATTACAATTGGGCGCTCAATCCGTCCATTATTCATTATTCATCGGACTCCATTGTAGCCGTTCCCACTACGGCAGGTACGGCCAGTTACACTTTTATGATTACCGACAACTTTGGCTGCACTTACGATACTTCTATCAATATCAGGGTATTGCCCTTTACGCATCCGGATTGTTATGACTGCATCCAAAATGTGGCTGACCTGCAGGACACCACGATTTGCTCCGGTCAAAGCGTCGCCTTCAATGCATCGCCCGGTTCTTTAGATGCCAATGTGCCGTTTGCAGCTTATCCCTATGCGCCCTTCGGCTTTTCCACTCATCCGCCGGCCAACCCGTTCAATTCCACCATCAATGTCAGTAGTATCAGGCCCCTGACCCTTACGAATCCAACACAACAGATTGTCTCCGTTTGTATTGACATAGAAACCGATTGGTGTTCCGACTTGCGATTATTTCTACGCGCGCCCAACGGGGTGCTGCTGGAATTGAGTACCAACAACGGTGGAGGCGGAGACAACTACACCAATACCTGTTTTACACCGACAGCCGTGGCTTCGATCGTTTCCGGAGCGCCTCCGTTCACCGGCAATTTCCGTCCCGAAGGCAACTGGAGCATCCTTACCAATGCTCCGATCAACGGCAACTGGACACTCGTGGCCACCGATGCCTTTGGTTTCAACGACATCGGTCGCATCAATTCCTGGACCATCACTTTCCGGTCCACCAATACAGTCAATTACACATGGACGCCGAGTACCGGCCTGTCTTGCGTCAATTGTCCCAACCCCACTGCCACGCCCACTGCCACTACTACTTACACGGTACAATCTATGGACGTGTATAATTGTACTTATTCTGAAATGGTTACAGTGAATGTCGTCAACAGCATTCCAGCGCCGATGGTCGTTTGCGGAAGCCAGGGTGGAGGCCAACTCACCTTTTCATGGGCGCCCGTGGCAGGTTATACACAGTACGAATATCGGGAAATCATCAACGGAACAGCCGGCCCCTGGCAAGGCCCGGTAACGGCGCTTACCCACGATGTCAACAATTTGATGAATGCCGATGACGTGACACTGGAAGTGCGGGTATATCTGCCGCCTTCCGCTGTGAACTGCCCCATTGCAGTTGGTTCAGCCATGTGCATTTATGAAACATGTACCCTCAGCGCCGTTTTGAGCGGTTCTACACAGGATGTGTCTTGCAACGGACTGAGCGACGGCGCAGCCACCATTGTAGCCAACGGCGGTACACAGCCCATCCAGTTTTTCTTGGACGGAAGCGCAACGCCGCTCGGTTCAGGCATATTCAACACCTTGCCGGCAGGCGCTCATTCTGTATTGGTCCAAGATGCCGCTCAATGCCAGGTGACGGTGAATTTCACCATCAACCAACCTCCGGCATTATTAGCCAATATCGTACAAACGCAAGCCATCAGTTGTCATCAAGGCAGCAATGGCGCGCTCACGGCTTCGGCACAGGGCGGCAACGGCGGCTATCAGTTTGCCTGGAGCAACAACGGTACAACGGCAGCTATTACTTCCTTGCCGGCCGGCGCTTATGAGGTGACGGTGACCGATCAGCGCGGATGCCGGGCTACGGCTGCTTTGCCCATCGTGGAACCGACTCCGGTGGCATTACAATTGACGGTAACTCCGATTGCCTGTCACGGCGTAGCGTCCGGCGCTGTTCAGGCTTTGGGAACCGGCGGCGTGGGCGCATTTACATACACCTGGGGGCATACCGGCAACGGCCAGGCGCAGCAAACGTCTCTTGGCGCAGGCGCCTACCGCGTCACGGCTACCGACGCCAACGGATGCTCCATCTCAGATTCCACAACCCTGACGGAGCCGGCGCTGTTGGCCATAGATTCTACTCGTTTTACGGCAGTGCGCTGCTTTGGCGGCAATGACGGCAATGCCTCCGTATTTGTCTCGGGCGGTACAGAGCCTTATCGTTTTGGATGGGACGACCCGGCACAGCAACTGAACGATACGGCGGTGTTTCTCGCAGCAAGAAATTACGCAGTGGTGGTGACCGACGCCAACGGATGTATGCGCACCGCCAATGTGACGGTCACACAGCCCGATGCTTTGCAGGCAACGCTTACTCCGGTGCATCCTTTGTGTGCCGGAGAGGCTACCGGAGCCGTGCAAACGGTCGTGCAGGGTGGCGTAGGCAACTACCAATACCAATGGAGCAACAACCAAAACGCAGCCACATTGACGGCAGTCACAGAGGGCGCGTACAGCCTCACCGTCACCGATGGAAATGGTTGCACGGTACAGACACAATCGGTACTGACCTCTCCGGCGCCAGTGACACTGGCAGTTGCCCAATCCTTCAGGGGCTGTTTCGGCCTGTCGGACAATGAGGCCACAGCAACCGTAGGCGGCGGCGTTGCGCCTTACAGATATTCATGGAGTAATGGCTCGCAAAATGACAGACCGGTTGACTTGGCTCCGGGTACTTATTCCGTAACTGTTTCGGATGCCAACAATTGTACCACGACGGGCAGCGCCAACCTGACTGATTGGAACCTCTTAACGGCCAACATCATTGCGGAACCGCCTACCTGCAACGGCCTGGCGGATGGTCTCATGGGCGTCAACATCATAACGGGCGGCGCGGGAGGAACAGCCTCTGAGTACATCTTCAGTTGGAGCAACAACGCATCCGGGGCCATTATTCGCAATATTCCCGGTGGCCTCAACTACATCGTAACTGTAATAGACCGCCAGGGTTGCATCGGCACGGCAGAGCGATTCCTGAATCAGCCGGCGCCCATCCTGTTCGACATTGACCACACCAATGCGCTCTGTTTCGGCAGCAGCGACGGAACAGCCACGGTTTCCAATATTCGCGGAGACAACGTGCAATTCTCGTTTCTCTGGGACGCCGCCGCTCAAACCAATGCCACCGCATCAGCACTGGCGGCAGGGCGCTATTCAGTGACCGTGACCGACGAGGATGGCTGCGCGGCTTCAGGAGATGTGACCATTGGCCAGCCTTCGGATGTAGTGCTCCGGCTTGATCTGACTCAAAACGGGTGTTTTGGAAATACGGAAGGCACGGCCAAACTGACGGCAACCGGAGGAACGCCGGGTTATACCTATCGCTGGCCCGGCAACAGAACCGGCGCCGATATCTCCGGTCTGGCTGCAGGCGCTTATATGGCTACCGTTACAGACGCAAACGGCTGTGTTAAAAACATTGAAGCCGTCATCACGCAGCCCGAGCCGCTGGCTGCCGAGGTGAGCCATACCGATGTGACTTGTTTCGGCGGTCGCAACGGCGTCATCACCGTGAACATGAGCGGCGGCACACCCGGTTTTCAGTTTAGTTTCGACAATCGGAATTTCAACGGCGCCAACATCATGGTAGGTTTGCGCGCCGGGCAGTACACCATTTATGTAAAAGATGCCAAAGGCTGCACCTTGCTCACGGAAGCCGCCGTGGCACAGCCCGACGAATTTATGGTGGATGCCGGCCCCGTTTCTCAAACCATAGCCCTGGGCGACAGTGTGGTACTGAGGGCTACGGCCTTCAATGCGCAGGGCGATGTGGAATATGTGTGGTCGGCGGCTTATGGCAATAGCCTGAGCTGTACGGAGTGTGCCGTCACCGTGGCGCGCCCCACTGATCAGATCGCTTACGAGTTGTATGCTGTTGATGCAAATGGCTGCGAATCAACGGATTTGATCACCATTTTTGTAGAGAAAGAACGCATCGCTTTGGTGCCTACAGGCTTTACTCCCAACAACGACGGCGTTAACGACCGCTTGTTGGTGCATGGCCGCGAAGGAACGCGCATTCTGTTTTTCAGGGTGTATGACCGCTGGGGGCAATTGCTGTATGATGGCGGCGACTTCTTAGTGAACGACGCAGGATTTGGCTGGGACGGCCATTTCAGAGGCAGTCCCGTAGAAGCCGGCGTATATCTCTGGCACCTCGAAGTAGAGTATCCCGACGGTGTGAAAGAGCGCCATACCGGGCAAACGACGTTGGTCAGATAATCAGGGCATTCAATTTTTCATTTTCAAAATCAGTAAATTATGCAAGGTAGCTTTACCCGTTTCATCATATTGTTGGCCGTCGCATGTACGATGGCGCTGGAGGCAGCGGCGCAAGACCCGCGTTTTTCACAGTTTTACGCCACGCCCAACCAGATCAATCCGGCGCTCAACGGCGTTTTTGACGGCACATTTCGCTTTACCGCCAATTACCGGGAGTTGTACTCCAGCATTCTTTCCAAAGATGCTTTTCGTACCTTCGCTGCCGGGGTGGAGTTTCGGAATAAGGTGGGCCGCAGCGGCGATTATTACGGCCTGAGTTTGTCGGCCCTGCGCGACGACGTGGGTATTTCCAACTTCAACCGCTTTCACGCGCACGTTGGAGGTTCTTACCTCAAGCAACTGAGTGGCAGCCGCTACCGCAACAGCGACCAATACCTCATTGCCGGAGCGCAAATAGGCGCCGGGCAGCGCGGATTCGACTGGGGCCGTCTTTGGTTTTCCAATCAATTCAATTCGAGTCAGGCATTTGTTGACTACGGCAGCGCCAGCGGAGAAGACTTCCAGCGCCGCGAAACCAATATTTTCCTCGACTTTAATGCCGGCTTGCTCTGGTATGCCATTTTTGACAAAAATGCTTCCGTTTATGCTGGCGGCGCTTTGCACCACATCAACGAGCCGAACATTTCTTTTGTGGAAACCAGAGACGAGGTGCTGCACCGGAAATGGGTGGGCCATGCCGGCGGCGAAATTCCTTTTTCCGATCAGTTGAGCCTGCTGCCCGCGGTAGCCGTAATGGGCCAGCACAAAGGCATGAGCGCTGCGCTGGGCGCCAATGTGCGTTATACCAATCGGGATTGGAAGGAGATTGCCGTTCGGGCAGGCGCCTGGGCGCATGTGGTCAATCGTTTGGATCAGGGCATGCACCTGGATGCTATTGCCGTGACGACCGTTTTGGAAATGGAGCGTTGGAACCTCGGCCTTTCTTATGATGTTACTACTTCCATACTGTCGGCAGCCAACAACTCCCGTGGCGCATTCGAGATGTCGTTCATTTATGTGCAACCCTCGCAGCAGCGCTTCAAGGTGAGCTGCCCGCGGTTCTGATTTTTTTAGTGAAGGGGCGACTGCGATTTTCTATGGGTGTGAGTTGCCCCTTCACGATGCTGTTTCAAATTTGCCTTATGACAAAAAAACTGCTGTTCGCGGCGCTGCCGGCGTTCCTGCTTTCTGTATCTGTACTGAGAGCGCAAGTCAATTTTCAGAGTTCCAACCTCCCCATTGTAGTCATCAATACGATGGGGCAGCCGATACCCGACGAGCCGAAAATCATGGCCAACATGGGCATTATTTACAATGGCCCCGGCCAGCGGAACTTTGTCAATAACCCATTCAATGCTTATGCCGGCGCTATCGGCATTGAACTGCGGGGTTCTACTTCGCAGGACCTTTCAGATAAAAAACCTTATGCCGTCGAAACCCGGAATGCTGATGGTTCCAATCTCAATGTAGCCTTGCTCGGCATGCCTTCTGAAAACGACTGGGTTTTCTTGGCGCCTTTCAGCGATAAAACCCTCATCCGCGACGTACTCACCTTCACCTTAGCCCGCCGCATCATGCCCTGGGCGCCTCGCTCCCGCTTTGTGGAGCTGGTGCTCAATGGCAATTATCAGGGCGTGTATGCCATCGTGGAGCGCATCAAGCAAGACAACAACCGCGTCAATATTGCTACGCTCAACCCCGACGAAAACTCCGGCGACGACCTCACCGGCGGTTACATTCTGAAAATTGACAAATGGACAGGCGTCGGCAATGACGGGTTCCGGTCGAACTATTCGCCCAACGGCAGCCCCGACCGCGAAATCGTTTACCAATATCATTATCCTGCGCCGGAAGATATTTCCGACCCGCAAAAAAACTACATCCGGCAGTATATCAACAGCTTTGAAAATATCATGGCCTCCAGCAACTACGCCCATCCTGTGACCGGCTACCCCGCAGCCATTGATGTGCAGTCTTTCATTGACTTTTTCCTCATCAACGAGATTACCCGCAATGTGGACGGCTACCGGCTCAGCACGTTTTTGCACAAAAATAAAGACAGCAACGGCGGCAAGCTCAAAATGGGGCCGGTTTGGGATTTCAACATTGCGCTGGGCAATGCCAACTACTGCTCCGGCGGAGATACGCACGGCTGGGCAGCCGATTTCAACTCGGTTTGTGGCGGCGACTTCTGGCTCATTCCCTTTTGGTGGCAACGCCTCCGGGAAGACCCCAATTTCCGGGCGCAGATCAGAACGCGCTGGCAACAACTTCGGTCCTCTACGTTCAGCAATACGGCCATTACGGGCATGATAGACTCCCTGACGGCCGTAGTAAATGAAGGACAGATCCGCAATTTTCAGCGCTGGCCCATTATGGGGCAATGGATATGGCCCAATAATTTTGTGGGACAGAACTACGGCTCTGAAGTCAACTATCTCAAAACCTGGCTCAATGGCCGCCTGATATGGATGGACGGCGAAATCTTCTCTTTCCCGGTTGCAACTGCCGAACCGAGCGCCAATATCACTGCACACGTTTTTCCCAGTCCGGCCACACGCGGCCAAACCATCTTTTTTGAATGTGCCGCAGCCGGCAGCAGCCATGCGGTACTGGAGCTTTTCGACCTCGCAGGGCATCGCATCGCCACACAGCAGCTCGATGCTTCTTCCGGCGGTTTTCAGTTTCGCTGGCAATCAGATATTCCAGGCATTTACACCTATCAGATAAGGATAGAGGGGCGACGGGCAGCCGGCGGGAAGGTGGTGGTGTACTGAATGCAAGGCTCGGTAGAGGAGCGTGAAAACGAAAACATCCGAATCTCAGGCGATATGGCCTGGTTTACTTTCGAGCAGTATTCTTACTAAAGACGCAAATGTCCAGACGCAGAAAAAAAACGCAGCGCAAACACGGCTTACCGCCCGGCACGCTGGTATTCACCGGCGACCGCCATACCGATGTGCCCGACATCGTGTTGGTGCAATACACTGAATCCGATACGTTTATGCAGTCGGCGCGCGAAATGGCTCCGCCGGCGCGCGAAATGGCAGGCGTCGTATGGTACGATGTGCGGGGTCTGCACCATGTGCCGCTCATCGAGCAGTTGGGACGGCAGTTCGGAGTGCATACGCTGGCCCTGGAGGATGTGCTTGATATACAGCAACGCGCCAAGTTTGAGGATTATGAAGACGCTGTTTTTATCATTGCGCCGGCCCTCACCTTTGATGAAGCAACGCTGGAGGTGCAGCACGAACAAATAGGCATTTATGCCGGAAAAGATTTTGTCCTTTCTTTTCAGGAAAAACCTGATGACACCTTTGCATCCGTGCGGGATCGCATCCTACATGGAAACGGCAGAATACGCAAACGAGGCGCGGACTATTTGGTTTATGCCCTGTTGGATACCATCGTGGACCACTACTACTTGGTTTTGGATAAATTGGAGGAACTGATTGATAATCAGGAGCATCAAGTACTGACCGCCCCTGATGAGTCCACCAAACGCAGCATTCACCACCTCAAATTGCAGGTGTTGGCCCTGCGAAAAACCGTTTTTCCCTTGCGCGAGGCCGTCAATGCTTTCTCCCGCTCCGACAACCCAATGGTGCAAGACAGTACCCGCCTTTTTATCCGCGATATCTACGACCACACCATCCAAATTATGGACGCCATTGATACCTGGCGGGATGTACTCAACGGCATTTTCGACCTCTACCTCTCTCAGCTCAGTTTTCGTATGAACAATGTGATGCAGGTGCTCACCATCATTTCCACCATATTTATTCCGCTCACTTTTTTGGCCGGGGTATATGGCATGAATTTCCAAAACATGCCCGAATTGGGCTGGCGCTATGGGTACTATGCCGTGTGGGGTCTGATGCTGCTGATAGCGCTGCTATTGTTGCATTTGTTCAGAAAAAAGCGCTGGCTGTAAGGCTGAACTCAGATACCGGCTGTTGGCCTGCCACTCGCCGCTTAAAGGACGTTGCTAAATGGCTGCCTTAGCCCTTAAAAATCCATGCGCAGCTTCGCCATGTTCACCCGGATACCGCCGCCGATGTATTGCACCTGGTTGTTGCGCAGCGGGTCCTCGCTCGTTTTGTTGCGATAAAAATACTGCACATCGAAAAAAACATTGTGCGCCGCCATAAAACTGATGTCAAGGCCGGCCAGCGTCACATCGGCAGCAATGCCCTGCCCCGTATTGTTGCCATATTCCTGCACCCGGGTATCGTGGTTGAGCAGGATGTTGTTGCCCCAGTTTTGGCCGGGCGCATCCTCTCCGATATTGGCCCTGATGAGCCGGGCCTCCACAAAAAGCCTGGGCATCGGGCGGTACCGGGCTATAAAAACCGCCTCCTTGAAATTGGCCCCCAGCGGGTGAGCCAGTGCCTGATTGTGGTGCGCATAGCTGCCGGTAGAGTCGCGGTGGGTGTAGTTGTACGGCCGCGAAAAATTCAACTCTGCCTGCACATCTAAATGGTCAATGCCCAGCACATCCACATATTTGAGGCCCGCCTGAATGCCGTATTTATTGGCCCACCAGCCTTTGTTTTCCAGCACCAATTCCCGGAAAACAAACTCGTCGAAAATGAACTGCCCATACAGTTGGAATCGGCGCGCTATGTTCCAGCGGCCATCCAGACCTATGAGCACATTGTCGGGGCTGCCAGTGGCCTGCTCCACTGCGCGGTACAGGATCACCGGATTGAGGTAATGCAGCGCAAAGTGATTGGGCCGCGCAAAAATGACGGTTTCAAATACTCCGATGTTCACGTTTTTGCCCAGATTGATGCTGAGGTGGTGGGCCGCCATGTATTTTTTGGAAACGAGCGTGCCGTCGCGGGTTTGGTTGGCCGAGCGGATGTCCAACTCGGCATACAGATTTTGGTAATGAAATTTCCAGACGTTCCAGTTGAGGCGCAGGAAAGGGTAGTTTTGTGCAAAATCGGAGAGCAACATCGAACGGTAGCCGTTGCCGATGAAATGCCTCCCGTAGCCCAATTGAGCGCCCACATGCCGACTGATATTAAAGCCCAGCACGCCCTGCCCATTGAGAAAATCGTACCCGTTTTGGATGTTGAAAACATTGCTGTTGTAAGGTTTATAAAGCGCCGCGCCGGGCAGTGCAATGTCTCGCCTCACGCGTTGCACCACATATTGCGGCAGGGCTGCCTGCGACTCCACAATATTGGCATAAAAATAAATGCGGTCGTCCACACCGGCCCTGAGTTCCAGGCCGCGCTGATTGATAAAAACCGGTTGCTCCTCATTGCTCAGCGGCGCGTAGTGCAGGTTGAGCATGGGGTTGGCGCGCAGGTGAAAGTATTTGTCGTTGACTTCGATGAAATTGGCGGGCGTGGGATAGGCGAAGCCCAGAATCGGCTTTCGGCAGCGGGCATACCGGGCATCCAGCAGGCTGCATTCCACTTGCGTCAGAGCGGTATCGGGCCAGGCGCGCTCCTTTCGCCCGCCGAGGGTAGTCGCAAAGGAGGCCATGCCGAGCCACTCGTTGTTGTCTCTGAAAATGTATTCCAAATCTTTGCGATACAGGTCGCTCAGTTCCACATCTGCCGTATCGGCCTGCATGGCCAACCGGGCCACAGCGCCGCGGGGATGTGGCCGGGCATTGGTATGAAAAGGCGCGTAAAGTCCTGTTTTAATGCTCAGTCGGTCAATAATATGGTAAGACTCGCTCCCCAAAGGCAGCGAAGAGCCTTGCGCAAAGCCGGAGGCCAAGGGAAGGAGGACGCTCCCGATCAGTAAAAGAATACGGTATTTATTCAGCATGTTCCATCGCCATTACCACGCAGGGCGTGTTCGGTTTTACAAAGAAAAAGGATTCATATCAGCGCCAACAGATAACCAACGAATGAACCTCCCAAAACCACAAAAACACTGTTTACTTTTCTGTATCCAAAAGCGACGGAGAGGCTTGCCATTGCAATTAAAATCGTTCGCCAGTCGGTAACGGCATCTTTGCCCATTTCAAAACAAACGGCCGCAATCAGGGCAACGGAGGCTGCATTTACAGCGTCAAGAAATGCAGAAAAGAGTTCTGAGTTTCGCATTCTTTTTACGAGAGGATTCAGCAATGCCACAAAAACAAATGATGGCAAAAATATGGCGATGGTTGAAATAACGGCGCCCGTCCAACCATTGATTTGATACCCGATAAAAGTTACGGAAGAAAAAACAGGGCCGGGCGTAAATTGCCCGACTGCAATGGCATCCATCAATTGTTGCCGGGTTAAAAGCCCCGTAGCGACTAATTCGGTATCGAGAAAAGCGAACAAAACATAGCCGCTTCCGTAAAGTATGGCGCCTATTTTCAGGAAAATCCAAAAAAGGTTTGCATTGGATGCCGAGAGTAGGGTCGTGTTGGTGATTTGTAATAAAGTGAACGGCAATAAACCATTGATATGATTGCTTTTTTTGCTCCGAACATAAGCCAAAAGCAATGCGAAAAAACCCGCGCCGAACATCAAATATATTTCGTTGATACCGAGCAATGACCCTGCCAAAACAAGAAGCCCGATGAAAATGAGTTCAGCCGATTTAAAAGATTTTTTTGCCAAAGGAAAAATGGCGCCAAGTATAATGGCAATAATGGCAGGTTTTATGCCATAAACAAAGGGTTGTACTTCCGGCAGTTGACCGTATAATTTGTAGAGATACGCGAAAAATCCGGTGATAAAAACAGCAGGTAGGATGAAACAAAGACCGGCAGTTATCAACCCTTTCCAGCCGCCTTTTTCATATCCGATATGAATGGCCATTTCGGTGCTGTTGGGGCCGGGAATTAAATTTGTTGCGCCTATTAAGTCCAGGAAATGTTGCTCTGTCAGCCATTTTCTTTTTACAACCACTTCGTTTTGCATCATTGCAATATGCGCAGCAGGCCCTCCAAAGCCAATAATACCCAGCTTTAGAAAAAGTTTGGCAATGTCTTTTAAGGCTGCTTTATGCTCCATATTTTTTTCTATCCGTGTAGAAAACTAATCACTTCAAACGCTGCCGATGCCGACACTTTGCCGTTCACCAGAATGTCTATCTGGTGCGTACCGGGGTAGTGCTTGCGCGTGGTGAAATCCTGAAAACGCTGTGCGCGGGCAAATGCCGCCCGTTCGCCGGAATTCATTTCCAACTCTTTGATTTTAAAAATCTTGCGCGATGTTTTGCCGCTGAGCGTACAGTAGTTGATGGCATATTCCAAACGCAGCGCGCACGGTTGTGAGGTCGTATTGGCCAGCTCAAAAGCAAAAGCCAGCCGCCCGCCGATGCGCACTTCCGCGTCTGCGCGCAATGCCTCCACGCTGATGCCCGCTACCCCCTGCTCAAACCCAAACAGCGCCAGCGCCTCCGGATGCCCTTTTTTGAGCAGCCCCCGACAGGCATGGCGCACTACCCAGTCGGTTTCGGGCGAATGACCGGCCCAACGGCGGGCAATGCCGAGTACGAGGTCGGGATGGTCTTTGGCGATGTCGTTGAGGTTGTTGGCCACCGAACGGCGCACGGTTTCGGCGGGGTCGTTTTTCAGATTTTCCAGTACGGGCAGTATGGGCGCGGGGTCTTTTTTGAGTGCCGGCACACCCATACCCCAGGGCAGTCGGGGCCGAATGCCTTCGCTCGACAGGCGGCGCAGCATCGGACTTTCGTGGCGCGACCAGACCAACATTTGCGCGGCCATCCTGTCGGGGTAGCGCAGCAAAAACGGCCGAACGGCAAACTCCGCACTCGTCCAGCGGGTGATCTCGCCCAATGCCGGAACGGAAACTTCGTAATGATCCTGCCCGAAATGTTGCACAAAATCGGGAATGAACATGTACTCAAACGTGAGTTTTTCGCCCGATTCGGCCACCATGCGGCGGGTGGTTGCTACCAATATCGGCACCGCTTCGGCGTAGTCCGGGGGCAAAAATTCCCGAAGTACCACGCTGATGCGGCGCATGCGCTCTTTCAGTTCCAACGCAGGCCAGGCCTCGTCGAAAAGGCGGTTCAAAAAACGATGTGTATCGAACTCCGGCCATACCGAGGACAACACAAGCGCATAGCCCTCCAACAGTTCGCGGTTGAAGACATTTTTCAGCAAAAAGGGTTCCTGCGCTGCTGTTGCAGGGGCCGCAGTACTCATGCTACGGCGTCAATTTCGGCGCAGAGTTTTTCAAAAATCTCCTCAATGCCGCCGATGCCATGCACTTTCACCGACTTGCCCGATTGTGCGTAGAAATCGTACACCGGCGAGGTTTCTTTCAGATACACCTCGAATCGGTTGCGAATGATGGCCGGATCGTTGTCGTCGGCTCGGCCCGAATTTTTGCCGCGTTCGAGGATGCGGTTCACGATTTCGTCTTCGGTCACATCCAGCATGATGAGTTTGGTGATGCTGTCGTTGCGTTCGGTCAGCAGTGCATCCAAGGCTTCGGCCTGCGGGATGGTGCGCGGAAAGCCGTCGAAAATGTAGCCGTTTACGTCGGGGTTGGCTTCTACTTTGTTGCGCAGCATGCCCACCGTTACCTCATCGGGTACCAACTGGCCTTTTTCCATGTAGCTTCTGGCCAGAACGCCCAGCGGGGTATTGTTGCCCAGTTCATAGCGAAACAAGTCGCCGGTGGAGATGTGGAGCAGTCCGTAGCGTTCAGTGAGTTTCAACGCCTGTGTGCCTTTGCCCGAACCCGGAGGGCCGAAAAGAATGAGATTGATCATAATCGTTGGTTTGTAGTATTTGTCTTGTACCGGTCGAGGAAGGTTAGGATCGGCAAAGTTCGGGCATAAAAGCGGGCTTCCCTAATTTTTTAAAGTTTTTTGTGGTTTTGAAAAAGTAAAAAATGCAGCCGGAAGACCATCTGCTACCTCAACTCCCACTCCCTCCAATGAGCCGCCCGAAATACTCCATAGCCGCCCTCTATATTGGAATGCACCGTGACTGGCTCTGCGAAAGGATTGCCCAGCGCACGGTAGTATTGAGTGATCGTGCGGTCGTACAGATAAGCGTCGCGGGTGATTTGGGCAATGCGGAGGGTATATTTATGGACGGTGTTCGAGGCGTCTATCCAAGTGCGTCCTGTTGAAAAACGAACGATGTAGCGCGTACCGTCGAAGGCGCCGTCTGCCAGAACCTTCCCCCCGGAACTGCCGTCCTGCAAGTTGGGGTCGTTGCTCTCTAAGTACGCCGGGTTGTTATACTCAATCGTATCGTCGAGGAAAATGAGGGTTCCCTCTTGCCACAGTTCAATGCGATAGTAATTGGCGCTGCCGGCCGGGTCGTCTATGGTGATGAGCATTTCATCAGAGCGGTTGCCATTGGGATTGATCACGGCATTCCTCCTCAACTCCACACTTGCCACATCAGGCGCGCCGGGCATTATCTGCTCGGAATAAGCGGTACCATAGCCTGGCACTTGCGCTTCTATCCGGTAGCGGGCGCCAGGCACGAAACCCGCAGCAGGTGCGGGCGCCGTGTAGCTTTTTTTGTCTGGGTTGAACGTGAGCGGCAGCGGCTCCTGACCCTCGCGCAGCAGGCGAACGGTTGCGTTGGCCGGATAAACATAATTGCCCGTATCCAAAACACCCATGCTGATGCTGACGAGGGCCTGCACGAGCGTGTCCCCGGCGTTGATTTGAGAGGCAATAACCGGCCTGGGCCGATGTTCGGGAAGGTCTATCTCTACGATCTGGGAGAACGAATCCTCTGTACAAGAACTATATGTGAGGGCAGTGATGGCCGACAACAGGGCGAAAATAAAGGCAGTGTATTTCATGGTTGGATTTTTTTGGAATTAAAACTTGAACTGATAACTCACCGACGGGATGATGGGCAAAATACTGACCTCGCGGAATACGCGCCGGCTGACGCCGTTTTCGAACACAGATCCAGTTGTCATAAAGTACGGATTGCGTCGCCAGTAGGCGTTATACACTCCAAATACCCATTTGCGCTCCGATTTGGGGCGCTGTTTGCGCAGTTCTAAGCTGATGTCCAAGCGATGATAATCTCTCATGCGAAAGGCATTGCGTTCGCCCCCCGATTCCACGTCGCTGACATAATCGGTGGTATTTCCGAAAATGTCGGTGAACTGCCCTATATAACCTGGGTATCGGAAAGTATTGAGCGTCACAGCATTGCCGGTGCCGTAAACCCAGGCTGCCGAGAGGCCCACCCGCTTGCTGAAGTCGTGGTTGATTACTACCGAAACATCGTGGCGTCGGTCATAGCGGAAGGGGTAGCGCCGCCCGCCGTTGATTTCGTCAAACTGCCGCCAGTTCCAGCTCAGGGTATAGCCTATCCAGCCGGTGGTTTTGCCGGCTTTTTTTTGCAAAAACAATTCCAGGCCGTAGCTCTCGCCTTCGCCCTGCGTCACTTTATCCTGCCAGTCGTTTTCGAGGCCAAAGAGAAAGGATGCGCCTTCCTTGAAAGAAATGACGTTGCTCATTTTTTTGTAATACCCTTCCAGGCTGAACTCAAACTCATCCCAAAAAGTACGCGCCGCCCCTACCGAAACCTGCCAGGCTTGCTGCGGCAATACACTCCGGGTACTGGGCACCCAGAGGTCGGTGGGCAATGAAAGCGCCTCGCTGGTGAGGAGGTTGATGTACTGAACCATGGTGCTGAAGCCGGCTTTGAGCGAAAGTTTGTTCTTCATCAGGTAGCGCAGGCCGAGGCGCGGCTGGAGACTGGTGTAAAGTTTGCCCTCCACATCAAAAGCGGAGGCGTGCAGGCCGGCGTTGATTTTGAGCGCGCCGAGCGAGAAGTCATCCTCGGCATAGAGAAAATACTCAGTGCTGAAAGCCTTGCGCGACCCCAACAGCGTGTCTATATTCGTCGTTCCACCCGATTGTTCCTTCAGGGCCAGGGCGCCGGGGTTGTAGGTGTGATTGGTAGCGCCGCCGCCGAAACGGATGTAGTGGCGGGGATTGGGGATGAAGTCGAAATCAATTTTACCGCCGAGGTCTTCAATGCCGGAAATGTATTTGGCCGAGAATTTTTCCACCACATTGTTGAATTTGCTTTCCTGCGCGGAAAGGATGTCTATTTTATAGCGGCTGTAGGTGAGGGTGGTATTGGCAAACAAGCGGGGCGAAATCTGCCAGTTCCAGCGGGCGGCAGAAATGAGATTGCCCCAGTCCAAGCCGCCGGAAAAGGCGTCATTTTGCTCCCGGAAGGTTGTTTGAAACACATCGGCGCCGCTGTAAGCGCTGAGGTAGAGCCGGTGGCGGTCGTTGAACTTGTGCTGAATCTTGGCATTAAAATCATAAAAATACAGCGCTATGTCAAATTTCTGATCGGGCGGCTGAACAGCCTTGATGATGGGCTTGAAAATGAGATCGGCGTAGGTGCGGCGAGCCGAGATGAGAAAGGAGGTTTTGTCTTTGATGATGGGGCCTTCGAGCGTGAGTTTGGAAGAAATCAAGCCTATGGAACCCTCTCCGTGAAAGGCTTTGGTATTGCCTTCTTTCATGTTGATTTCCAATACGCTGCTGAGTCGTCCGCCATATCGGGCCGGGAACCCGCCCTTGGTCAGCGTCACGTTTTTGATGGCGTCGGCATTGAATACAGAAAAAATACCGAGTACATGACTCACATTATACACCGGCACGCCGTCGAGCAACACCAGATTTTGATCGGGGCTTCCGCCGCGCACATACAGGCCGTTTTGGCCCTCGCCGCCGCTTTGTACGCCGGGCAGCAATTGCAGACTTTTGAGTACATCCACCTCGCCGAGCAGGGCGGGCACGCGTTTGATTTGTTCTATCGGCACCTCTATGCGGCCCATTTGGGTGCGTTGCTCGATGCGTTCGCTCCGGTCGGCGCGCACCTCTACGGTGGCCAATTCCACGAAGGGTTGCAGCGCTATTTGAAGCGTAGCATTGGCCGAAAGCGCTACCCGCAGTTCCTGTGGCTGATACCCAATGTAGCTGAACAGAAGTACGGCGCTGTCGCGCGATTCTAACGTGAGGCTGAAAAATCCGTACACGTTGCTCACCGTGCCGACTTCGAGCCGGGCTTCAAATACGTTGGCCGAAATGAGGGGTTCGCCGCTGGAGCCGTCTGTGATGTAGCCGCTGATGGTTGTTTTTTGGGCGGTCAGAATGCAGGGCAGCGCTGCCACAAGGAGCAGCAAAAGTGTTTTTCGCATGGTCGTCTGTTTTTAGTAATAGATAGTTACTCGCAGGAGTGTAGTGGCTAAGACGGTAAATCATTATTAAAATGTTGGGGGGCTGTGTTAATTAACAATTGCCGTACTTTGCACCCCAAGGGGCGATAAAAAAATAAAGTGATTATTTTCGCCAAAGGATTAGATAAATAAACGTTTCATTTTAAGTGTCTT
>DDUV01000074.1:117796-140942 GCA_002344975.1 Saprospiraceae bacterium UBA2329
CCTTTGGCATAGAGAAAATGAACACTTTATTTTTGCCCCTCTACTAAAGCAGCCATGCGGTCTTATTTGTCATGAGTTACAAAGTCAAAGAAATATTCTTCACGCTGCAAGGCGAGGGCGCACAAAGCGGGCGGCCGGCGGTGTTTTGCAGGTTCAGCGGCTGCAATCTGTGGAGCGGCCGGGAAGAAGACCGCAGCAAAGCCATTTGTCAGTTTTGCGATACCGATTTTTGGGGTACCGACGGCCTCAACGGCGGGCGCTATTCGGCTGCTGAATTGGCCCAAAAGGTAGCCTCGCTCTGGCCTGCGCCTTCCGGCCAACGCTATGTGGTGTGTACCGGGGGCGAGCCGCTGCTGCAATTGGACGAGCCGCTCATTGCCGCTTTTCACGCGCAAGGTTTTGAGGTGGCCGTAGAAACCAACGGCACTATAGAGGCGCCGGCGGGCTTGGATTGGATTTGCGTAAGCCCCAAAGCCGGCTCGGATATCCTGCTCCGAAAAGGCCACGAACTCAAACTCGTGTTCCCGCAGCCGGACGCAGAACCACCTTTGTACGAACACTGGGATTTCGATTGTTTCTATCTGCAACCGATGGACGGGCCTGAAAAAGAGGCGAATACCCGCCTGACGCTTGAATATTGTATGGCCAACCCGCAATGGAGACTGAGCCTGCAAACGCACAAACTTCTGAACATACCTTAACTCAAAAGCATCTTCACCGATGAACAGCAAACAGGGCAATGCCGCCATCATCACACAAATATGCTGCCTGCTGGATCAATTGCCGCAACCCGCTTACACACTTCCGCTGGAGGTGCTGCATGGCTCCAGCATCGGGCAACACTTCAGGCACATCCTCGATTTTTACCAATGCCTCCTGCGCGATATTCCCGCCGGAACCGTGAACTATACGCACCGCGACCGCAACCCGCTCATGGAGTCGCTGCCCGAAGCTGCCGGAGAGGTGTTTAAAGAACTCAGCGATGCCATTCAGGCTTTGGATGAAAGCAAGCCCTTGTCTGTTTTGGGCGATTTCTCTGCACAGGACGGCGACGAGCAACGACCTGCGTTCCATTCCTCGGTGGGCAGGGAGTTGATGTACGCGCACGATCATGCCGTTCATCACTTGGCGCTCATTCGCATCGGCATCCGGGAGGCGGCGCCGGGCATCGGTTTCGACCCGCACTTGGGTTATGCGCCGGCTACGGTGCAGCACCGGGCAGAGAGTTGTTAGCTTTGGTCGGGCGAACTACCTCCCGAAAGCGTCTATCCAGGCCAGTACGCCGCCTTCGAGGTTGCGCACATTGCTGAACCCCGCTTGCTGAAGCATGTACTGCACGGTGGCGCTGCGGCGGCCGGAGCGGCAGTAAACGATCACCTCGTCGTTCTGATGGTCTTCCAGATGTTCGGCAGCCCTGGGGAACATTCCCATGGGGATAAATTCGCCGCCGATGTTGAATTCTTCGCGCTCGTAAGGCTCTCTCACATCCAAGAGGAGAAATGAGTCGCCGCGTTCCATTTTGGCTTTGAGTTCTTGTACTTCGATGTCCATGAATACAGGTGTGTATGAATTGGGTGGTTAAAAAGTCAGGTTGGGACGGCTGCAAGCCTTTAGCTGCAAGCTGCGGGTTGGGGCGGCTGCAAGCCACAAGCTGCCGAATCAGTTATCCCTTAACACTCTTTTGGCATTTCGGTTGAAGCCGTCGCGGATGTCGTTGCCGTTGATGGGGTCGCTGTCCCAGTCGCCGGGGGCATTGCGGTATAGGTCGCGGAGCCATTGCGGGTTTTGGCGTTCGCCGATGGCATCGGAATGGAGCAGCACAAAATCGCCGGGCGCCAGAGAAGGGTTGTAAAAAATGAAGCGCACATTGTTTTGCTTTGTGGCCGGAAATTGATTGTAAGACCACACCTCGTAGGGCGGCGCCGAGGGTTCCTGTTCGCGGGTTTCCATGTCGTCGGGCGGGCCGTATTTGAGATAAATATGCCCCCGGTCGGTTTCAAACCCTCGTCTGAATCCTGACGCAAAGGTCTGATCTACAGCCATTACTACTTTCATGTATTGCCGATAGGCGGCTTCGGGCGCGTTGGCATTTTTCTGTATCCAATATCTGAACAGATAGTTTTTTTGAGCCTTCAGGCTGTCGCTTTTGATGAGCAAAAGGAGCGCTTCCTGCTCTTTGCCGGCCAATTGGGGCGTGAGTGCGCGAAGGCTCAGGCGCAGTTCATCGGCGCTGAGTTTTTCTACAAATTCATCCTCTATACGAACGCTGTCGGGGTGCAGGGCTGCGCTGCGCAGGTAGGGGTTTTCGCGGCGGAAGGCAGATTCCCTGCGGCTTTTCAGTTCCTGGGCGCGGTTTCTGATTTCCACCACGAGGCGGTAGTCTCCGTTAGGCAGGCTGCTGATGTCCATCGGCAACAAGAGCGGCACTACGGGGGCGGGAGAGCGCCGCTTGTGCGCGATGAGAACTGTCCGGGATGCATCTGCCGTGGCCGTTTCAACGCGGTAAGTGACGAGGAAGTCATCGGCCAAAGCCAGATCGCTGTGATAAATTTCGTGATAAAAAATCAGTTCCGAGGCGGTTTTGCCATAAGTGTGCCGGGCCAAAGGCTCCATGTAAATGCCGTTTTTGCAGAAGGGATTTTGAGAAGTATCGGGGCGGGCGGCGGCCAGCAATTGAATACCCGATTGCAATATCTCGTTGCCGGACATGCGAACGGAAAGCGGCGACTGGTACGTTTTTTCATTGCCCGAGCGGTTCAAATCTCTCAGTTCTGCGGTCAGTTCGTAGTCGCCGTCGGGCAGGGCATAGCGTTTGATGTCCATAAAGTGTTCGGGTTGCTTCATGCGGGGGCTGTGCAGGGCAAACTTGTCGTAACGCAGAATTTGATCCTGCTGTTTGAAATACAACACCACCTCTACCCCGGCTTGCAGGCTGGAATCGGGGCCGGCGGCAAACTCCACCGAGGCGCCGTCCACATACAAATATAACTCCACATAAGCGCCGGTTTCCGACCTGAAAACGCAGTAAGAAACGCCCGCCTCCAAAGCCCGTGCGGCAGTGGCGGATGTGATGAGCAGGGCAACAAGGATGATTTTTTTCATAGCAAACATGGGTATGTGGTGAAGCGATATGGGCATACTCAAAAAAGAACAGCGGCTGCCTTTTCAATAACCTGAAGCTTGCTTCTTTCTGCTTTGTTCAATTTTCCACTCAGTTCAAAATGAAGCTTTTCCGCGTGAATAAAATCCTTGGTCAGCTCGGAGACTTCGCGGCCATTCATTAAAAAATCCATCACAGGAATTTCTTTTCCGGCCAAGATTGAAAAATAAACATTGAGTAAGTCTTTTTCGGAAAGAGTTTTAGGCAGGAACCGAAAAGACGAGTTGGCTGCATAAGAAGCATCCAATTCAATACTGTTCCACTTTCTTTTAAGTGATTCGGCAATAAAACCCGTTGTGTTGGACCCACTGAAAATATCTACCACGAAATCGCCCTTTTCGGTCAAATACTTGATAAAGAATTCAGGCAATTTGGATGGAAACCTTGCAGGATGCGCACTCAACCCCGCTTTTTTGCAGTTTGCCTGATAGCTTGAGTTCGACTCCGAGTTCGGTATTTGGAGCAGGTTGGAAGGTATTGCCCCTCCATTGTCGATGAAATTTGCTCCGATATTGTGCCCCGATGGCCGTTCTTTAGGTGTGTAATAGCTTTCAGGATCATCCAGCAATTTTTTCATTCGGTCGCTGTATGGCGCCAATACCTGGGTAACATCAGCTTTGGGGTATGGAGTTTTTGAAAACCACCACACATTGTTCACGGCATCCTTGACCCTTATTTTTTGCTTATTTACCCACTCAATAGGGCTGGGGAGCTTGGATGGATTGTACCAATAAAAATCTTCGGCCAGATAGAATCCGATATTGTCGCAAAACTCAATTGGCACCCTGAAATTATAAAGACTCCTCACCGGCAGCCCGCTCTTGTAGGCGCCCCCTAAATCAAGCACAAAACTCCCGGTGGGCTTTAGCTTGTTATAAACTAATTTTGCAAACTGCGACAGCCAACCAATGTATTCTGCCTGATCTTCATTTCCGTACTCTTTTTTTCTGAGAAGCGCAAACGGCGGGCTGGTTATTACCAAGTCTATACTTTCGTCCGGGTAGCTCTGGAGAACATCCAACGAGTTACCGATGATTTGAGAGCCGTACTGTGTTGAATATGCTTTTTTCATGTGGCAAAGATAAATATTTCTCCGAATATATTCGGAGAAATATCCCATTTACATTGATCATTTTTGCAAAAAAAATGGCCTTGCAGAACGATTTGGCGGATTTATTGCAAATCATTGCACGCAATGTAGTCAAGTTCAGAAAACAACTCGGACTCACTCAGGAAGACCTTGCTTTCAGGGCAGATATTGACCGAACCTATATCGGTTACATAGAAAATGCAAAACAAAACATTTCCGTTGAAAAACTTTGCTCAATAGCGAAAGTCTTAAAAATTGACGTCGCTGATTTACTCGGAGAAGATATCCCCGGAAATATTGCCAAAGAGTCGGAAGTCGCTCGCGACGCGCCTGATGTTTTTAACCAGATATTTCCCTCTTTGCAAATGCTTCAGGATGTAGCGGCACAAAACGGCATCAACGATATTTTTCAAGACAACGGCGGCAAATTGCTTCAGGTACTGCTCATCACAGGGTTAAAAAACTTGCCGGGGCGGGAAGGAAACGATGCCGTGGATGCAGAAGGCAGGGAATACGAGCTTAAATCGGTGAACGTATCTCTTACCAGAAGTTTTTCAACTCATCACCACATGAATCCGACCATCATTGAGAAATACAGAAAAGTGGACTGGATATTTGCAGTTTACAGAGGTATCGAAATTCTGGAAATTTATAAATTAACCCCGGGGAATCTGGAACCATACTTCTCGGACTGGGAAGCCAAATGGCATAAAGACGGAGGAAAAGACATCAACAACCCCAAAATCCCTCTCAAATATGTAAGAGAAACCGGCAAGCTCCTCTTTGAGAGCGACGGCACAGGAAAAATCCGAAGAATCAATTTGAGCGAATCGTAAAAAGCCGCCCCCTTTTCCTCGTAATTTTAGATAACTTTGTACCCACCGATCAAAAAACAATACCATGCCGGAATTCGTCCACCTTCATTGCCATACTCAATACTCGCTCTTAGACGGCGCCACCGACATCGCCGCCATGATGGACAAAGCCAAAAACGACGGTCAGCGCGGCGTAGCCCTCACCGATCACGGCAACATGTTCGGCGCTTTCAAATTCGTTTCAGAAGCCAACAAACGCGGCCTCAAACCCATCGTGGGCTGCGAGTTTTACTTGGTCAAAGACCGCCACAAAAAATCATTCTCGCGCGCCAAAGGCGAAGAAGACAACCGCTGCCACCAACTCCTGCTGGCCAAAAACAAACAGGGCTACGAAAACCTCTCCAAGCTCTGCTCGCTGGGCTTTCTGGAAGGGCTGTACGGCAAGTATCCGCGCATAGACAAAGAACTGCTGGTGCAATACCACGAGGGCCTCATTGCTTCCAGTTGTTGCATAGGCGCAGAGATTCCGCAGGCCATTCTGCACGGCAAATTGGATGAAGCCGAATCGCTCCTGCGCTGGTGGCTCGACCTCTTCGGTGAGGATTTTTACATCGAAATCCAGCGCCATCGCAACATGGAAAACATTGACGGACTGGGCATCAGTCAGGAAGATGTGAACCAGCACCTGCTGCGGCTGGCGACCAAATACAACGTCAAGGTCATTTGTACCAACGACTCCCACTACCTCGAAGAAGACGACTGGCGCCCGCACGACGTGTTGCTCTGCGTGAACACCAACAGCCTCATCGAGCAGGAAGACCGCTTCCGCTTCCCCAGTTCCGACTTCTACTTCAAAACGCAGGAGGAGATGAACCGCCTCTTCCACGACGTGCCGCATTCCATTGACGCCACCATGGAAATTTTCGACAAAGTGGACAACCTCCAATTGGCCCGCGACGTGCTCCTGCCTGCATTCCCCTTACCTGCCGGATTCAGTTCCCAAGACGAATACCTGCGCCACCTCACCTTCGAGGGCGCCCGGAAACGCTACGGTACCATCACGCCCGCCATCGAAGAACGCCTCAATTTCGAGCTGGAGGTCATCAGAAATTCCGGCTATCCGGGCTACTTCCTCATCGTGCAGGATTTCACCACCACCGCCCGCCAAATGGGTGTGGCCGTGGGGCCGGGCCGGGGTTCGGCAGCCGGTTCGGCGGTGGCTTATTGTACCGGCATCACCAATATTGACCCCATCAAATACGACCTCCTTTTCGAGAGATTCCTCAACCCGGAGCGCGTGTCCATGCCCGATATTGACATTGACTTCGACGATGAAGGCCGCGACAAGGTCATCCAGTACGTCATCGAAAAATACGGACGCAATCAGGTAGCCCAAATCGTGACCTACGGCACCATGGCCGCCAAACTCTCTCTGCGCGACGTGGGCCGCGTGATGAACATTCCGCTCAGCGAGGTGGACAGAGTGGCCAAAACCTTCCCCGCGCACCTCAAGGCATCGCTCAAAAAAGTGCTCGCTCCCGGCGACGTGGACCCCAAACTCAAAGGGGACCTCAACGGCGACGAACTCGAAAAGGCTTACAAATTCAGGGAACTCGCTGCCGGGCAAGATGAAATTGCCGAGATGATTCACACCGCCGAAAAGCTGGAAGGCTCCATTCGCAACACAGGTATCCACGCTTGCGGCGTCGTCATCACCCCCGACGAAATCACCAAGTACGTGCCGGTGAAGATTGATAAAGAGTCGGACATGCTCGTCACACAGTTCGACAACAGCGTGGCCGAATCGGCGGGCCTCCTCAAAATGGACTTTTTGGGCCTCAAAACCCTCTCCATCATCAAAGACGCCGTGCGCATGGTGAAGGAAAATCACGGCATAGACATTGACCCCGAAGAAGTGCCGTTAGAAGACTCCAAAACTTACGAGCTTTTTAAGCGCGGCGAAACGGTAGCCATTTTCCAGTACGAAAGCGCCGGTATGCAGAAGTACATGAAGGAACTGGCGCCCACTACTTTTGAAGACCTCATTGCCATGAACGCCCTGTACCGGCCCGGCCCGCTGGAATACATTCCGGAGTTCATTGATCGCAAACACGGCAGGAAACCAGTGGTGTACGATCTTCCGGCAATGGAGCAATATTTATCTGATACACAGGGTATTACCGTCTATCAGGAACAGGTTATGCTCCTTTCTCAGAAGCTCGCCGGCTTCACCAAAGGCCAGGCCGACATGTTGCGCAAAGCGATGGGCAAGAAGCAAAAAGCCGTGCTGGACTCCATGTATCCCAAGTTTTTGGAGGGCGGTTCGGGCAACGGCCACCCTCAGGACCGGCTCGAAAAAATCTGGAAAGACTGGGAAGCATTCGCCTCTTACGCATTCAATAAATCGCACTCTACCTGCTACGCTTTCGTGGCCTTCCAGACGGCCTACCTCAAGGCGCACTATCCGGGGGAGTTCATGGCCTCGGTGCTCACCCACAACAAGAGCAACCTCGAACAGGTTACTTTTTTCCTCAGCGAGTGCCGCCGCATGAACATTCAGGTGCTCGGCCCGGATGTGAACGAGAGCGTATCCGACTTTTCAGTGAATAAAGAAGGCCAAATCCGCTTCGGTCTCTCCGCGCTCAAAGGCGTGGGCGAAGGCCCGGTGGAAGCCATCCTCGAAGAGCGCCGCAAAAACGGGCACTTCAGCAGCATCTTCGACCTCATGCAGCGGCTGCCCCTGCAAGCGCTCAACAAGCGCGTGATGGAAAGCCTGGCATTCGGCGGGGCATTCGATTGCTTCTCCGATCTGCATCGCGCACAGTATTTTACGCCGTCTGAAAAGTACGATTCTTTCATCGAACACCTGCTCAAGTACGGCAGCGCATATCAGGGCGAGAAGGCGATGGCAGCCAGTTCGCTCTTTGGCGAAACCGGCGAAGTGATGATTCCGCCTCCTGCGCCGCCGCAGTGCGAACCCTGGTCTTTGTTGGAAAAATTAGACAAAGAAAAGGACGTGACCGGCATTTTCATCAGCGGCCACCCCTTAGATGACTACCGCATCGAGATCGAAAATTTCATCACCTGTACGCTCGATCACATCAGCGAACACCAGCAAAAACCGCTGCTGCAAGTGGCCGGCATGGTCACTCGCGCCACGCACAAGATCAGCAAAAACGGCAACGGCTGGGGTATTTTTGAAATACGCGACTACAACGCCGGCATAGAGTTCAAGCTCTTTGGCGAGGATTATCAAAAATTCAAACACCTGCTCGAAGACGGCAAAGCGCTGTTCATCAAAGGCGCATTCCAAAAGGGCTGGAACTCGGAGGAATTGGAGTTCAAACCCAAAGAAATCAAACTCTTGGAAGGCGTGGGCGCCGATCTCACACAGTCCATCACCCTCAAACTGCCTCTCGAACGCTTAGATATGGAACTGATAGACCGCTTGGATGCTGCCTGCCAACGCCACAAAGGCCCGCACCGCCTGCGTTTGGAACTGACAGACTCTGCCCAGCGCCTGCGCGTACAAACCTACGCCAGGGAGCGAAAAGTGCTGGCCGCCGCCGCCTTCATTGAGGAATTGGATAAGATGCAGTTGGAGTATAGGTTAAATTGAGCGTGCTACTCCGCGCACCGCTCCTCCAACAACTTCTTCCATCTATACCCATCCATCAACTCCGCATAAGTTCGGCTGTTGTGGCGGGCGTTTTGTTCTGGAGGCGCTTGTTGCCACCACAAATCGGCCCAGCCCGAAAGCCCTGCAATTTCGTATGTCACATCCAGCAGGCACTCTGCTGCGGCGCCCGACAGGCCAGGCTGCAAGGTCGTCAGGCGTTGTAAAACCCGCTGCCGGTATTGGTCCAGCAGTTCGGGTACAGGCTCGTTCCATTGCACGGCATATACTTTGGGGCGATGGGGAAGATAATAGACTGCAAACTCGTCGCCGTTTTCCAGCGGCAGGCCGTTGCCCGTGACGAGATCGGGCGGAAGCGGCACGCGCCCTTCCCGAACCCGCCCCTCGGCAGCATAAGAAAATACTGCATACTGCTTTCCCTCGGCATCCGGCTCCACGCGAAGACGGGCGGAGGTTCTGTAACCCTGGTACAACACGCTGTTGTCTTCGGTATGCCGGTTGCGTTGCCACTGGTTCAGCATCGTGACGGCCATTCCTATGGCAAAGAGTGCGACTACCACTGCGGCAAAAGTTCTTTGCATTTTGTGCAATCGCAGCCATTTGCGCCGCATTCGATTGAAGGGCGTATCCACTTTTTGATTGCTCTCAAAGCTGTATTTGAACTTGCGCCGTTTGCGCTGAATGCGAATTTCGCAGAGGTCTTCTTCAATAAAAAAAGAGTACAAGCCCGATTCTTTGACACCAAAATCAATGGCAATCACCTCGTTGTTGCAATACACCACCACATGCCCGCTCTCCGGCCCGTGATACAACCCGACGATGTACGGCTGCCCTGTTGTGCTGTAATATGACCAGTGGAATTGCGACAATGGAAAGCTTTTTGTTGATAACTTAAACGAATATGTATAGCTGTGAGCCACGAGCCGCCTTATGAGAAGTGTCGGCAGTTCTTGAGTAACGCAATACCTCCGCGAAAGATACAAATTTTCAAATCGGAACACTACTTTTGCAGGCGTCTGTTGCTCCTGTGTAGTGGGGCAAAAAACAATAGTGCCATGTTTTACACTTTCAAAGGATTCCGGCCCGTCGTACACCCCTCTGCGTTTGTACACCCGCAGGCCGCCGTTACCGGCAACGTAATCATAGGCCGCGATGTTTACATTGGGCCTGGCGCGGCCATTCGGGGCGACTGGGGCGGCATCGTCATAGAAGACGGCTGCAATGTGCAGGAAAACTGTACCGTCCACATGTTTCCCGGCATAACCGTTTATTTACGAGAGGGCGCGCACATCGGGCACGGCGCGGTTATACACGGTGCGCAGGTAGGCCGCAATGTGTTGGTGGGTATGAATGCCGTGGTGATGGATGAGGTAGAAATAGGCGAAGGGAGCATCATCGGGGCCTTGTGTTTCGTCAAAGCCGGCGAAAAAATTCCTCCGCGCAGCTTAGTAGCCGGCAATCCGGGGCGCATCATCAAAGAGGTGAGCGATGACATGCTGGCCTGGAAAACGCAGGGCACCCGGCTGTATCAGACCTTGCCCGATGAGTGCCGAACCTCTTGGGAACCTTGCGAACCCTTGCGGGAAATGCCTGCCGACCGGCCGGCGCAAGAGAGCCTGTACGATACCTGGAGGAGAGTGAAGGAGGGGGGAACCTGATTGCTTGGCATTATCGGTAAGCTGCAAGCCGTCAGCTCGTTTTTTAGTTCAGGAATCAGATGTTCCTCTTGGGGGAATTTCTAAGTTTCTATGAGTAGTCAAGGGGTGACTACGGGTTGTACTCTTGGCTGAATCACCCCTTCACTACGAGGCCGAAAATATGATTTTTATGATCTTACTTGCCAAATTCGACTGGACGTTGCCGCTGAAAAGCCCGGTGCTGATATTTTCGCTGATTCTGTTCATCATTTTGTTTGCGCCCATTATTTTGAACAGGTTTCGCATTCCGCACCTCATCGGGCTGATCATCGCCGGCGCCCTCATCGGGCCAAACGGCCTCAATCTCATGTTGCGCGACAGCAGCATCGTCCTTTTCGGCACCGTGGGTTTGTTGTACATCATGTTTTTGGCCGGTTTGGAAATAGACCTCGCCGAGTTCAAAAAAAACAGCTTCAAGAGTTTCACCTTTGGCATGTACACCTTTCTCATTCCTATGAGTATCGGCACGGCGGTAGGGCTGTATGTGTTGAATTTTTCCATGCTGTCCTCTGTGTTGCTGGCCAGTATGTTTGCCTCGCACACGTTGATTGCATACCCCATCATCAGCAAGTTGGGCGTTTCCAAAAACCGCGCCGTCAATGTGGCCATAGGCGGCACCATGATTACCGATACATTGGCCCTGTTGGTGCTGGCCATTATAGTAGGCATGACGCAGGGGGAGGTGAATGCTGCATTTTGGACGAGGCTCAGCGTTTCCGTGTTGCTGTTCGGCCTCGCGGTGATGTTTCTGTTCCCCATACTGGGGCGTTGGTTTTTCAAGCGCTACGAAGACAGCATTTCGCAATACATCTTTGTGCTCGGCATGGTTTTTCTGTCTGCATTTCTGGCCGAAGCGGCGGGTATAGAGGCCATCATCGGCGCGTTTCTGGCGGGTCTGGCCCTCAATCGCCTCATTCCGCACACCTCTCCGCTGATGAACCGCATCGAGTTTGTGGGCAATGCGCTGTTCATTCCGTTCTTCCTGATCGGCGTGGGGATGCTCATTGATTACAAAGCATTTTTTCAGGATTTGGAAACCATCAAAGTCGCTGTTGTCATGACGGCGGTGGCGACGGCAGCTAAATTGACCGCAGCATGGTTGACCCAAAAAACGTTCCGATTCTCTTCCGACGAACGCAGGCTCATCTTTGGTTTGAGCAATGCGCAGGCGGCCGCCACGTTGGCCGCCGTGCTGGTAGGATACAACATCATTCTGGGCCAGACCGACACCGGCGAACCCATCCGCTTATTGAGCGAAAGCGTGCTCAACGGCACCATTCTGATGATCCTCGTCACTTGCACCCATGCCTCCTTCGTGGCACAGAAAGGCGCTCAAAACATTGCGCTGGCCGAAACCGCCGACGACGATACCGGCAGCAGCAGCTACAACAATGAAGAGCGCATCCTCATTTCGCTGCACAATCCGGACACCATTGATGAACTCATTCAACTCAGCGTGACGCTCAAATCGAAAAGGAGCAACAGCCACCTGTATGCGCTCAATATTATAGCCGACGACAACCCCTCCGCTTCCGCGGACAAAAAGGCACGGCAACTGCTCCAAAAAGCCGCCGTTTCCGCCGCCGCCACCGACAACCACCTGCGAGAACTGTTGCGCTACGATGCCAATATCCCGAATGGTATTTCGTATGCCGTCAAAGAGCATCAGGTCACCGACATCATCATGGGCCTGCACCAAAAAGCCGGCCTGTCGGACTCCTTCCTCGGCCACCTCACCGAGGGCATTCTGGCGCGTTGCAACACCACAACGGTCATCTACAAATGCGCCCAACCCTTGGCCACAGTGCGCCGCCATTTCATTATGGTGCCCGAACACGCCGAGCACGAAATCGGGTTTCTTTTCTGGCTCATCCGGGTGTGGAACCTGGGGCGCAACACCGGCGCCAAACTCGTTTTTCTGGCCTCCGACGCCACCCTCCGCTACCTCAAAGAAGTACATGCCCGCCACCCGGTTGAGGCGGAGTTCAGAGAATTGGAAGACTGGGACGACTTTTTGGATCACCAAAACGAACTCAAAACCGACGACGGCCTCATCATCGTTATGAGCCGAAAGGGCCATCGCAGCTACAACACAGACATGGCCCGCGTGCCGGAATATCTTAACAGGTCTTATCAGCGCAACAATTTCATCCTGATGTATCCTATGCAGGCCGGTGTGGACGAGAGCCATTCTCCTATTTTGAAAAATCTCTCGGTGCTGGAGCCTAACGCCGGCAAACCGGATGTGATTGAGGAGTTTGTCAAGTCTGTTTCGCGCTTGTTTCAGAAAAAATAACTTCCGTTACTGCCACAAGCTGTAAGCCACAAGCACGTTTCTCGTCAGGGAATTAGATTTTTCATCCGAGGAGATTTTTAAATGCACTTTTGGAAAACCAAGCTCGCGGCTCGTAGCTCGCGGCTCATAGCTCATCAGATAAACAAATAATTGATTTCATATGATATATCGCCTGCTGCCTCGCCTGCAACACTACGATTGGGGCGGATTCCGCTTCCTGCCCGAACTGCTGGGCCAATCCGCGCCCTCCGAACGCCCCTGCGCCGAACTCTGGATGGGCGCTCACCCCGGCGCACCCGCCGCCATTCTCCTCGACGACCGGGAGGCGCCGCTGCCCGAACTCATCGCCGCCGACCCACAACGATGGCTGGGTGGCAGTGTTTCCGAGCGGTTTGAGGGGCAACTTCCCTTTTTGTTCAAAATTCTGGATGTGCGCAAAATGCTTTCCATACAGGCGCATCCCACCATCGAAAAGGCGCGCGAGGGCTTTCGCCGCGAAAACGAGCAGGGCATTCCGTTCACAGCGGCGCACCGGGTTTACAAAGACCCCAATCACAAACCGGAAGTGATGGCGGCCCTCTCGGATTTTTGGCTGCTGCACGGGTTTAAATCTCCGCAGGATATTGAGTCTGAATTGGCGCGCGTACCCGAATTGCGCCCTCTGCTCGAACACTTTTCCCACCGCGACACCGCCGCGCTGTATCGCCACCTGATGCTGATGCCCCAAAGCGAAGTGGACGCCTTGTTGCTCCCGCTTCGGGAGCGCTTGGAGCCGTTGTTTGTGGCCGGCGAGCTGCCCAAATCTTCGCCCGATTATTGGGCCGCCCTCGCTTTCCGCGATTTTGAACTGCCGGGCGGGCATTGCGACCGGGGCATTTTTTCCATCTATCTGCTCCACTTGGCACACATCCCGCAGGGGCAGGGCATCTTTCAGGCGGCGGGGGTGCCGCACGCCTACCTCGAAGGCCAAAATGTAGAACTGATGGCCAATTCCGACAATGTTTTCAGAGGCGGGCTTACGCCCAAATACATCGCCGTGGAGGAATTGTTGGACAATCTGGTGTTTGAGCCTACGCCGCCCCGACTCATCGAAGGCAGCTCCCTCAACGAGGTGGAAACTGTGTATCCCACGCCCGCTCCCGATTTCGAGCTGAGCCGCTTAGAACTGCCTGCGGGGACAGACTATTCGTTTACCGCCGGCGCCGGCCCGGAAATGCTCATCGTAATGCAGGGCGAAGTGACTGCCGATACCGGCGAGGTCTTTCATCAGGGTGAGGTCATGTACCTGCTGCCCGAAACGGAATGTCGCTTGCAGGCGGCCGCACATTCGGTGCTGTTCAAGGCCGCGGTGCCTTGGGGCGGATAGACTTCTACAGCCCTTACCCTTTGGCCGTCACATCCACCAATTTATACCCTACGCCATGCACATTGGTAATGGCGAGGCTGTCGTCGTGCATCAGTTTTTTGCGGAGTTTGGACACCAGTACGTCAATGTTTCTGGCAATGACCATCAGCCCGTCTTCGCCCCAGATTTCGGCCATGAGCGTCTCTCTCGACAGGGTTTGGTTCATATTGCTCAGCAGCAAGCTCAGCAGCTTTGCTTCTTTGTCCGTGAGCGGCAAAATGAGGTCGTCAATCGTCAGCGTTTTTTCTGTGGGATCAAACGTGTATTTGCCGACAGGCAGCCCTTGTCCCTTGGCAGGCGCGGTTTTGTGTTTTCGGCCCGACCTGCTTTTGAAGTATAAAAACAACAGTCCGCCGACTGCTCCCGATATGATAAAAGGCAGGGCGGCACGAAGCGTCCGATGCTCGCGACCCGGCGTTATTTCGATGGTAAAACACCCCGGCTCGGTATGTCGGCCGGTGCAGGGCGTCAGCGAGTCGGAAGGACTTCTAAAGGCAAAAGCCAGTAATACCTCATTGGTGCGGCAGTCTTTCATTTCTGCCACAAACCGGGTGATGCCGTTTTTGATCAATTCCTGCGATACAACAGCAACGACTGAATCGTACGAAACGGAAGCGGGCCGCTCAAACGAGATGGTATAGGCGCCGCCCTTCGATGCAACGGGCATCACGCGGGAAACGGAATCGCCCAGCGACCACAGAATCTTGTTCCCGATGTCGCGCATGACCACCTGCCGGTATTTTTCGTCGTGCGCATCGGAGCTACAGGCTGCCGCCAAAATGGAAAGTACGAGGCTGCAAAAACTCAGCAATACAATGTATTTCATGCGGCAAAGATACCTCGCAAAAAAGTGTAAAACGCCACATTTACACTTCTCTACACATATTTTACAGGCAAATCAAAGGTGCCGGGTGTTTTTGAGGGTAGTTTTGTCGGGCATTTTTCACCCAACTAAAATCATTGCATCATGAACGTGTTTTTGAAAATTTCCATCCAAACCATCCTGCTCTCCTGGCTCGGATGCACCCCTGTGGCTGAAACCGGCCCCGCTCCGGTCATTTCGGAAGCTGACCATACTACGCCGACTTTTCGGGGCAAAGTCATGCAATCTGCCGACATGGGTCAAACCTGGACAGACATCAGCGAGGGGCTGCCCGAAGACGCCCGCCCTTCCGCAGTGAGCATCGCCGATAACGAAGCATATCTGGGTTATGAAAAAGACCGCCTATTTTCACTCAATGGCGCTCCTGTTCAATCCTGGAAAAAAGAACAATGGGGAGCGGCCCTGTCTCAACACACGGCCAAAGCGGACAATCTCATTTTGGGAATTTACTCCACAAAGCCGGCGCTCTACGTTTTTGTGCCGAATGACGGACTCTACAGAATGCAACGCAATGCGCGCTTCTGGGCGGCGGTGAAAATGCCCGTCGGGGTCTTCGGTACCAATGACGTGGAGGAAGACGAGTCCGGACGTATCTATCTGGCAGATCAAACCGGCGTTTATGTCTCCTCCGATGGGGGCCAAAATTGGGATTTGCGCATGAGGGCCGGTTGGATCAACAGCCTGGAAATGAGCGACAATGCCGTTCTCGCCGGCGGAAAAAACGGGGTTTACCGTTCCGTTGACGGTGGCACAACCTGGGCAGCGCTGCCGATTCATCAACAAACCAATTTTATGTTTGCCAAAGAAGGCCCGCCTATTTACAAGGTAATGCGCTCAGGCAACGTCTTGACGGCCACCCGAAGCGAGGGACCATCTGAAAAAGGCGCGCCCGGTAAGTTTCAAATTTCCACAGACGGCGGCCTGAACTGGCAAATACATCCCGCCGACAACTTCCTCAAAAATCTGGAAGACATCGGTTCCATACTCCTGCACGAGGGCAAAATCTTTTGCAGTTACAAGGGTTTTGTCATTTGTTCAGAAGACAACGGCAACACCTGGAAAACCCTCCTGAAGAGCGAAAACACGGAGCCGGGCGCCGTGCTGGTGCTGTATATTTCCGGCGGCGTGTTGTACTGCACCGAGGGCATTTCCGGCTGTTGATTTTCCTCTTTACGGCTTCACCGCCAGTACCATTTTGCGGTCGTAATCGCCGGTAATCATAGGCGACTGGAGCATGCCGGTATAGCTGCGCACGTTGGTGTAAACGTATTCATACAATTCCTGAATGGTGACCAAACGGTCGTTGTCGGCATCGGCTTCGCCCTTGAGGCCGCGTATGAGGAAGTGGCTGAATACGCCCTGCCGTAACCCGCTGGATTCCAACGAAGTTTCCTCCGATTTGGACGACAGGAACAAAGCCGTGCCGCCCTCGGCCTGCGCCAATTGTTCATAAAAAGTGCTGATGAGCTGCTGTTGCTGGGCTGCCCCGCGCATGCTCAGCAGGCTGCCCGAATGGCAGGCATCCACGATGCAGAGTTTGTACCGAGCCTTGCTGTTGCGCAGCGCTTCGGTGATTTCTTCGTGCTTCAGTTTGTTGCCGAACCCGTCGAAATCAAAGGGCAGGAAGGAGCCTTTCAGCCCGTGCCCTGAAAAATACAGCACTACCATGTCGTTGGGACCGGCATTGGAAAAAAGCGTTTCCATGGCCGCCAGAATCTGATCGCGGGTGGCCGATTCGTCAATCAAAATGCGGAGTTGCTCATCGGGGACAGCGCCGCCGCCCGGACTTTTGAGGAAAGCGTAGAGCCGGTAGGCGTCGTCGTCGGTGTAGCGCAGGGTGGGCATGTGGTTGTAAGAAGCCACGCCCACCACCAATGCCCATACTTTGGGCCGGGCGGTTTTGCCCGCTGTGGGTGCTTGCGTTACTGACGGTGTTGGCGCGGGCACTTGTATCGGCGGGGTTTCTACAGCCGGCGCCTGTTCGCCGAGCCACACGCCGTTTTGCCAGTAGCCGCTCACGGGCGATCCGTCGCTCAAGTACAAAGTGCCGCGCCCGTGCAGTGCGCCTTCGACCACATCGCCGGTATATTTTTCGCCGTTGGGATACCAAATTGTGCCCGTTCCGTGCGGCATGTAGTTGAGAAAGCTGCCGGAATACCGGGCGCCGTTTTTGAACACATACACGCCGGTACCGGTTCGGCAGTCGCCCTCCAAGCATTCGGCGCGCTGCGGAAGCCTCACTTCATCGGGGCCGATGAACTCGCCGTTTTCCCATTTGCCGGAGAGGGTGGCGCCGTCGGGGCGTTGCAGTTCGCCGCGCCCGTGGGGCAACCCCGCAGCCAATTGCCCGGAGTAGTTGGAGTGATTGGCATATCGGAAAACGCCCTGCCCGTGCGGTTTCCCCGCTACAAAACTGCCGTCGTACCGGCTGCCGTCGGGATAGGCCATCACGCCCGTGCCGTCCTGACAATTGCCTGAAATACAGCCCGATTGTATATCGGTGGGGTCGGCGGTGTCGCTTTGTGTATTTGCCAAAGCGCTCGACCAATTTCCCTGATTATCAACGGGTTGACCCTGCAACCAACGTCCGGTTCTGCGGCTGCCGTCGGGGTAGGTTTTGGTGCCGGTGCCGTCGGGGAATCTGTTTTTCCATTCGCCCTGATACCGGCTGCCGTCGCTGTAATCGCAAACGCCCACGCCGTGTACTTCTCCGTTTTGAAACTGCCCGATATACACCGCGCCGCTGGGGAAAATGTAGATGCCGTCGCCGTTTTGGCAGTCGCCGGAAACGCATCCCACGGGCTGAGAGCGTGGCCTAAACTCGCCCTGAGCGCCGCGCACCTCCGTTTCGCGCACCAACACGCCTTTGCTCCAGATGCCTCGTTTCCGGCTGCCGTCGTCGTAGATCATCAGCCCGTTGCCGTGCGGGTAGCCGTCCAACCACTCGCCCTGGTATTTTCGCCCGTCGGAAAAAGCGCAGCTTCCCACGCCCGTCGGCTTCCAGTTTTTGAACTGGCCGGTGTAGCGCGAGCCGCCGGGGAATTCATAAACTCCGCTGCCATTGGCGCAATTGCCCGACAAACATTGTGCAGATAAGGTGATGGCGGCCAACTGCCAGCCGAGTGTGAAGATAAGTCGGAGCCTATTCATGCTATCGGTTTTGGTAATGTCAAACGCTGAAAGCTCGTATGAAGATGAGTTCAAGCGCAAAAAAGATGTGATAAAATCAAATATGATTGCCGTTTCGAGCCGCCTCCGCTATGATCTCGCGATATACTGCCCGCCAGGGCTTCCATTGGCCGATGTCGGAGAAAGAACTGTTGTGCCACAGGGTGCAGAAGACGCCGCCGGTTTCGCGCACGGTTTCGAGCAGCCGGAGTGCGCTGTGCAGCCCTTCCTCCGGGCTGAGTTGCTGGTACTCTTTGAGTGTCACGTCCATCACGGTGAAAGGATGCAGCATCAGTTCGGTGCAGCGCTCGGCCTCCAGATCGTACCAGGGAAAAGGCAAAGCCATACCCGCCCGAAACCCCGGCGCCTCGGCGTAGCCCATCGTATAGTCTTCCCGAATACCCGCATCGAGCAGTTCCTGGTAAGTGCGCGGCAGTTCCATGCGCAAAAAATGCTGCCGGCTGCGCGTGGGGCGATGCCCGGTAATTTCCTCGTATCGCCGGGCTTCTTTCTCTAAAACAGTGTGATCGTTTGCCGCTTTCCAGGAAGGATGCAAGCCCGTGTGATGCGCCGCCGAGAGCCGCTGCACGAGTGTGCGCAACATGGGATGACGGTGAGAAATATTTTTGTCAAAACGGCCGTAATCGCCCAGATGAAAGAAAAACAGCGGATCGGAGGCCGGGTCGCGGTGCCACTCTTCTATGTCGGCGAAAGTAAAAAACGGGTCTTCCACTTTGTTCGACAACACGTCCTGTCGTAGCTTCAAAGCCTGCCTGTCGCCGGCGAGTACATCACGCAGCACCGCCGCCGCCTGCCGCCAGGGCGATTTGTAGCGGTAAGCCCAGGCCATGTCCACATCGAAAGTAGGCTGAAAACGAAATGCCGGCCGCTCGAAACGGAATGCCGGAAAGCGCTGCGCCAATCGTTCGAGCAAGTGCAATGCCCATTGTTGAGCTAAGGGTTGGTGCAAAAAGTCATGTTGCTGCGCCCAACTCTGCTGCGCGGGAAACCTGCCGTGCGCGTCTCTTGGTCCCGGCAGGTACTCCTCATATCTGGAACAAAGGAAAAAAACGAGCGCTAAAAGGTCGAAATCTGTATCCGCATTTTGGGTGTCGGCACAAAAAAAGAAGGCAGGCAGCCCCTGGCATTCCTGCACATCGGCCTGTATCGGGCGGATGCTGGTTTCCTGAAGCAGGCCGCAGGGCGGTATGCGCAGTTCGTCTGGTTCAATTAGTTTTTGGGAATATGCCATGCGCGGGCCGGCGCAGGCGCGGTAGCTCGACCAATCGGTCGTGAGCCGGTACGCTGTCTGACCTGTCACAACGAAAATCAGATCGAGCGCGTAGCGCAGTCGCGGCGAGTCGAAGTCGGCGTAGATGAGGATGGAGGCAGACATGGCAGACAAAATTACACAAGAATACGGAGGCCTCTTGCATTTTCCACCATCTTCTATCTGATGCTACCGCGCCACCACCACCCGCCGCACTGCACGTTGCACGCCGTTGCTCACTTCCAGCACATACATGCCGGGAGGAAGCTGTGATACATCTGCCTGCCCGATGCCCCCCGGAGCCGGAACCTGCCGCTGCCACAGTAGCCGCCCCTGCATATCGCTCAGGCGCAACTGAACAAGCCCTTCGTCCGCGAAACCGGAGTAGTCCACATTCAGTACGCCGCCCGATACGGGATTGGGGAAAATGCGCAACTTCGATTCCTCTTTCACTGCCTCCGCAGCAGATACCACATTGTTCAGCTTTACCTTGGCTATGAACATATTATTCTTTTGTAGTGCTGTTGTCTGATGATAACCGGATATAAAAATATAGTTGGAGTCAACAGTACTAATTTGTGTTACTTCACCGCCAATGTAGGGGAGTAAACCCTCTGTATTAAACACACCGTTGTTGCCAAAAGACATATCCCATGCACCCGTCTTGCTAAAGCGGAGCAGGCCAAAGTACAAACCGGTGCCCTGAGCATCATCCTCAAAGCCCATGTAGTAGTGATCTGCCAGCTCCAGCAAATCACTGGGTGCGGCGGGGCCAATCCCTCCATTGATATGCCTGATAAAGCGGCCGTAGTACGCGAATGTAGAGTCCATCGTTCCCCCGGCAAGCACCCTACCAAGATAAATATGAACCGGAGTATGCAAATCTTCGAAATTGGTCACGCTGCCCGCCGGCACTATTTCATCATTGTTTCCTATATGCAATACACTTGCGTGGCCTTGTGTGTGAGGGAGCGTCAACTTGCCGCCCGTACCGAAACTGTTGTCGGGCAGGCCCCCGGAGGTATATCGAAACAGGTCAACGACATGCCAGCATGTTGTTGTGGGAAAAAAATACAAAGGATATATAAAGTAAGAAGCGCCCGAAACGAGTACGCGCCCCTCACTGTCCACTGCTATGTCTCCCAACATGGAGGAGTTGCAGCCGGAATCGAATTGGAGGTAAAAGAATCCGTTGTTGCCGAAAGAGGTATCCACGCTGCCGTCGGGCCAAAGCCTGCCGACGAGGATTCGGGTAGAATCGGGGAAGTAATAATCATCGCCATAGTAAGCATCGCCGGCTATGAGTATGCGCCCATCGGGCAGTGGAATGATTTTGGTAATAATTTCCCGCGTGGGGGGCAGGTCTATGACCACACTGCCGTTGTTGCCGAAAAGCGAGTCCGGCCGGCCCAGCGTATCGGTGCGGGCTACCAATATGTTGAACATAATTTGTCCCTGTTCATGAGTTGCGCCCGCCGTCAGAATCCGGCCCTCTGCATCCAGAACGGCGGCTACACAACTGTCGGCATAGTGCCCAAAATTGGTTCTGATGCGCCCGCCCGGCCCAACACCCTCATCGTATGTGCCGTCAGACAGCAGGTGCAGCAGTGCCATATCTGTGCCGTCGGCGCTGCTGGTATGCCCGGCCAGAATAATTTTCCCGCCCGGCAGGTGCAGTGCGGCATAGCAGCGGTCGTCTCGGTTAATAAAGTCAGAGGAGGTGGCTCCGGGAGTGAAATGAACTAAGGTGAAAGAATATGGAACGCCGAAAAGAGAGTCCAAAACCTGAGCTTGCAGAATACCTGTTGACAGGCAAAATACAACAGCAAACCATGGCAATATCTGTCTCATGTCTTATAGCTTTAAGAGCAGGCTATGGCCGGAACGCGCCATAGCCTGCTTGTGAAACGATGTTTATTGAATTTTGACAATTCTATGCCCTGCAATGAACTTCCCGTCGAGGCTTACTTCGTAGGTGCTGCCGAAGTAGCCGCGTTTTGCGGGCTATTTTCGGCAGCACAGAGTTGGTAGTCGTCATCAATCCGGCAACTTCACCCGGAACGTACCATAGAAGTGTACTTTATCTGGATTGGCCAGATTTTCCTTTGGCTTCCGGCTGCTATCGTGATTAAAATGCATATTCACTACGCCTCCTATCCATCGGGTATCCATATCTATGTCGGTTATCTGTAAAAAATTGGGCTTCCTTTCATTAAGTAAATAATGATCTTCAGGTTGATCTTCAATGATCGTTAAGTAATTTGCCACATAATCACAAGAAATTGAATTTCTTGAACACAAAATATATTTGCCAATTGTTAATGGGAAACAACTAAGTACAAAATACTCAGAGAGAACATCGAATTCGTCCACAGTTGATAAAGAGATCGTTATCTGTTCTGAGTCTCTAAAGCATGGTATACTTGACGCCGACGCCTTCATTTCAATCCCATTTTTTTGCATATCAACCCACCCTTTACTAATATCTCCGGCAAAATAAACAGGCATTTCAAGGACTTCCTCTTTTCTACATCCTGTAACAATAATGAAAAGGATGAGGATATTGATTATCGTGAGTCTCATAGCTTGATGATTTTATGAGTGACTGAATCATCATCCCATGAAATTCTTACGAAATATACGCCGGATGAATATTGGATTAAATCCAGATCATGCTGAGTATGCGTTGGAGTAATTCTTTCTTGCTTTAGTAGTTTGCCGCACTGATCGAAAACAAGTATAGAAACAGGAGCATAATATTCAGCGTCTGTGTTAAATAAAAGTCTAATAATTCCTGATGTCGGATTGGGAAACAGACCTGTCTCCATTGCCAAAGAATGCTTATAGCCGCTTGCCTGAGCAGCAGACGAGTTGGCGTCACGCAACGGGATAAAGCACGGTGGTGAAGTTCCGTCTCTGACTTCTATCACTTTGGATAATGTTATCACCCGATTATCTGCCGATCTGACAACTATCCTCAAGTATAAAAAGCCTCCTTCTATTTGATTGATATTAACGCATGATAAGTTACTCATCAACTGCTCCTGTTGAAAATCAATAGAAAGATATATCTCATACAGATACGGCCCAATACCAGAAAAGCCTGTTCCGGGAGGAATTACATTGGCACACGCCTGAAAAAATAGCTGATTCCGACAAACAATATCCGGGGCAATTAAATATGCGCTCCATTCCGGTTGTGTCCTGTACTGCGAAACAAAACACCCACTGTTTCTCATCACTTGGGCATTGTTGTCGTTTAGCGTTCCCGCTGCAACACCTTGTATCTCGATATTAGGATTTGAAAACAGAGGGCTTCTCTGCCGCACATCTTGCGTGGGGTTATTGATATCTATTGCTCCTGATAAAGCCATTATTGTTCTGCGCTCTATCCCATTTCCATCAATGAAACGCCAACCATGCGCGCAATTTTGCTTCATTATCATTACCTCCATTTGCAGACCTGTTGTGGCGTGCGCCGAATAAATGAGCTATTTCGTGCGCCAAGGTGAACCTAGGGCACTAATAAATGGCGCCTCAACTATGGTAAAAGCTGAGGCGGGATTAAGGCCAATGTTATTTACGGCACCAAAAATTCGTCTATCCCCAGCGACATAATTCTGATTTGTAAAAACGACTACAATATCTGCACGAAATTGATTTCTAAGATTAGCAATATTGATATTATTAGCTATATTATCACAATGGTTCGTGATATACTCACG
>DDUV01000108.1 GCA_002344975.1 Saprospiraceae bacterium UBA2329
TTATTTTTGCCCCACTACTTATGAACGACAAAAAAGATACTCCCTTCGCTCGCCTCGGCGCCGATTTTTACCAACGCGAAGACGTGGTGCAGGTGGCCCGCGAACTGCTGGGCAAGTACATCGTCACCCACTTCCCGGAGGGGCGCACCGTGGGGCGCATTGTGGAAACGGAAGCCTACCGCGCTCCCGACGACCGGGCCTGCCATGCCTGGAACAACCGCCTCACGCCGCGCACCCGCGTCATGTTCGAGCCGGGCGGCAGGGCTTACGTCTATCTTTGCTATGGCATCCATCATTTGTTCAACGTCGTCACCGGGCCGGAGGGAATGGCGCACGCTGTACTCGTCCGCGCCGTAGAACCCGTTGAAAATGTGGACTTAATGCTGCAACGGCGGGGCATGACACGCATCGAACCCAGGCTCTGCAATGGCCCCGGCGCCCTGAGTCAGGCCCTGGGCATTCGCACGGAATGGACGGGCGCTTCTTTGCTGGAAGACGAGGCGACGATCTGGCTGGAAGATCGTTTGGATGCGGTGGACGAAAGCGCCATCCTTGTCGGGCCGAGGATTGGGGTGGAATATGCCGGAGAATGCGCGCTGTGGCCCTGGAGGTTTCGTTTGAGCGGAAGCAGGTGGGCGAAGTGATTGTCGGTTTCGGTTTGTTCAACCGGCACACAAGGCCGCAAGCCATTAGCGGTCGTTTCGTGTAAACAAAGTTCGAGTAACTCGTGCCGCGAGTAGAGAACTGCCAGGGGCAGTTCAATTTGAATAGCCCCGCGTCCGACGTGAGGAGGAACGCGGGGTAGCGGTCGCGATGAGGACAACCCCCAACGGGGGTTGAATGTCCAACGAGCGGGTGTGAATAATGACATTGAACCCCTGTCAGGGTTCTTCCTCCCGTGATGCGCATACCCCGCGTTCACTTCGTGACGCGGGGCTATTCACATTCAACCGCCGTTGGCGGTTGCCCGCGAGGCACACGAGCGCCTGATAAACGAAGTTATTGCAAAATTAAGCCGTCACTATTGGGGTGTCGGGCAAGTCGTGAGGAGGGCGCAATGCGGGGCATTGCAACCGACGAGCAACACCGCCCGGCTGCAAAAGGGCAAGACTTGGATGTGCAGGAATTTCCGGCCAACCAATAACTTCAAAAAAAACTTGGCCATTTGAAAAACTTCATTAACTTTGCGTCATAAAGTACTTTTTATATGTCTCAAAATAAAATACAGGACGATCTGGCGCAAATCCGTTCCATCATGGAGCGCTCCACCAAATTCCTGTCTTTCAGCGCATTGGCCTCGGTGCTGGCCGGAGTGTACGCCCTGATAGGCGCCGCTTGGGCTTGGCGCATCATCTATTTTTCTGAGGAGGTTTTGTACGATCATCTGAAGTACGAGCCTTTGAGTCCCGAAACTTTGCCGCTTATTTTCGTTGCGGCGGGCGTATTGCTGGCGGCGGTAGGAACGGCCTTGTTGCTGAGTTATCGCAAAGCTAAACGGGCAGGACAGAGCCTGTGGTCGAAGTCGGCGCGCAGGGTATTTTACAATTTCGCACTGCCCATGCTGGCGGGCGGCATTTTCATTTTGGTGCTGTACAGCCGTGGTTTTTACAGCTTGCTGGCGGCCTCCACGCTCATTTTTTACGGATTGGCGCTCGTCAATGCGGGCAATTTCACCTTCAGCGATATACGGGTGCTGGGCGTGTGGGAGGTGCTGCTGGGACTGCTGGCGGCGGTATTTCCCGGCAAGGGGCTGCTGTACTGGGCCTTGGGATTCGGGGTGCTGCACATCATTTACGGCGTCGTTTTGTATCGGAAATACGAGCGCAACTCAACTGAAACGAGGTGAAAAATTATTTGCAGGAACTGAATAAGGCTTTCGAGAGCCGGGCCAGGTTGGGCATTATGTCGTCGTTGATGGTCAATGACAGCATCACTTTCAATGCCCTCAAGGAACTGCTCGACCTCACCGACGGCAACCTCGCCGGGCATACCCGCGCCCTCGAACAGGCGGGCTACCTGCGCGTGGAGAAGTCGTTCGTCGGCAAAAAGCCCAATACCCGGTTCTTCATCACGCTGGAAGGGCGGCAGGCTTTTGAACAGCATCTGGAGGCTTTGGAGAAGATTATCAGGGAGGTGTAGGCAGGTGGGCGGTAGGCGGTGGGCAGTACTAAGCGTAGAGTGGGCAGCTTGTGGCTTGCGGCTTGCAGTCTTTTATAAAATACCAAACAGATGCAATTTTTTTTCACGCCGCACAATTTTTTTTGCCTTTTCACTTTAAATTACAAAGTACTTTAAAATTATTTAAAAACATGGAAAACAACGAAAATTCACCCATCTCCAAACTGGGGCACTGGCTCCGTACTTCTCTGTTGGTCAAGCTCTTGTCCATCGGATTCATCGTATTGATCCTGCTCATTCCGCAGGTGATGATACAGGGCATTATCTCCGAAAGGCAGAACCGGCAGTACGCCGCTGTGCAGGAAATCAGCCAGTCGTGGGGCGGCGACCAGTATGTGCAGGGGCCGGTACTCAGCATTCCGTACAAAGAATGGACCGAGTACGAAAACGGCAAGCGGAGCTACACGCTGCGCACCATGTACTTCCTGCCCACCGAACTCAACATTGAGAGCAAAGCCGAGCACGAACTGCGCGGGCGCGGCATTTTCGATGCGATTTTGTACCGCTCCGATGTGCGGCTGAACGGCAAATTCGAGGCGCTCGCTTTTCGGGAATTGAACGTAGCCCCAGACAATATTCAATGGGAAGAAGCCCGGCTCTCGGTGGGCATTTCCAGCATGACCGGCATCAAAAACATCATCGAATTGGACTGGAACGGCCAGAAACGCCGCATGGAACCCGGCACGGCCAATTCAGAGCTGCTGGCATCGGGCGTGAGCGCTCCGGTCGCCGTTGCAGAGGATGCCGGCTCCTACACTTTTTCTATCCCGCTGGAACTCAATGGCACAGAATCGCTCTATTTTGAACCCGTAGGCCGCGTCACTACCGCCTCCATGCAGTCGTCGTGGCCCTCGCCGAGCTTTACCGGCAAAACCCTGCCCGACAAACGGGAGATCGGCGACAAGGGCTTCAGCGCTTTCTGGCGGGTACTCGATTTGAACCGGAATTACCCGCAGCAATGGAAAAACGATGCGCATACCTTCGGCGATTCCTCCTTCGGCGTGCGGCTCATTCGCCCGGTGGACGAGTACCTCAAAAACGACCGCGCGGCCAAGTATGCCATCCTCGTCATCGGACTTACCTTTCTGATCTACTTCTTTTTTGAAACGCTGCGCAAGTTCAATATTCACCCCTTCCAGTACCTGCTCATCGGGCTGGCGCTCACGGTATTTTATCTGCTGCTGCTGTCTTTGTCGGAGCAAATCGGATTCAATGCAGCCTACGGAACTGCGGCGGCGGCCACCATCGGACTCATCAGCTTTTACAGCGCTTCGGTACTGAAAACCAAGCGATTGGTACTTCAGTTGGCCATGCTGCTGAGCGCCATTTACGGCTTCATCTTCGTGGTGTTGCAATTGGAAGACTACGCGCTGCTGGCCGGCAGTATCGGCATATTCGCGGCGTTGGCGGCGGTGATGTACTACTCGCGCCAGGTGGATTGGTACAATTTGCGGGGCGACGCGTAAAGAACTGTTTTATGAAAATAGACATCATCATCGCGTATTTGAAACGGTATGAGTTTGGGCACGAAAAAGACTTCGTGCCCCCCATTACCGGCATCCACTTGGCCGCCATTACGCCTAAAGAATTCGAAGTCAGGGTTTTCCATCAGCAGGTGGACCGGATTGACTACGACACAGATGCGGAGGTCATTGCCGTTTCTTTTTTCAGCGGATTTGCGCCGGCTGCGTTCCAATTGGCCAGAACATTCCGGCAAAAAGGCAAAATCGTCATTGCCGGCGGCCCGCACGTGACGTACAACGTAGAAGAATCGCTGCTCCATTTCGACGCGGTGGTGACCGGAGAGGCCGAATCTGCCTGGCCTACGCTGCTGAATGACCTCAAAAACGGAGCGCTGAAAAACGTGTACCGGGGGCAGGCGAGTGATATGCAGAGCTTGCCTACGCCGAGGTACGACCTGCTGCCCAATCGTTTTTTTATCAAAAAAGTCATTCAGGCCACTCGCGGTTGTCCTTTCAGTTGCTCGTTTTGCACCGTGCCCACGCTCAATCCGGGGTTCAGAAAACGGCCCGTTGCCGATGTGGTCAGAGATGCGTCTTACGACAAGTTTCGTTTTTGGTGGCAACGAAAGATCGTCTGGTTTTGGGACGACAACCTGACCATTGACCGGAAGTATATTTTTGAACTGCTGCCGGAGTTGAAAAAACTGAATAAATGGTGGCTCACGCAGGCCAGTTTAGACATTGCGAAAGATGACAAATTGCTGGGTTTGATGAAAGATTCCGGTTGCATCGGCGTGTTCATCGGCATTGAATCTTTCGGGGTAGAATCACTGAAAGATGCCAATAAGCGCCAAAATAAGATTGACAATTACCAGAAGGCCGTTCGCAAAATCAGAAAAAAAGGCATTGCCGTGATGGCGGGGTTCATTGCGGGCTTCGACAGCGATACCGAAGCGAGCATCATCGAAATGGCCGACCGGATTCAGGACATCGGCATTGACGTGCCCTTTCTCAGCATTATGACGCCCTTCAAAGGTACGCCCATTTATGAAACCTTGCGCCTGGAGGGTCGCATTCTGGAAGATCGGGGCTGGCAGTTTTACAATGGCTACAACGTGGCTTTTCGCCCCCGGCACATCACGCCCGAGGGCTTGCTGAATGCTCACCGGACCTTGTGGAAGCGGGCATTTTCACCGGCCTATTCGCTGTGGCGCATTTGGCGAGGGTTGTTCTCTCTGCGGTTCGGGGCGATGTGTATGTCCTTGTTTATGAACGGCTTCTACATGTACAAACGCCTGCGGGGCAATTTACCGGCAGATATGAGTCGGCAAAGCGTCACATCGGGCGCTCAGACCAAAGCTTACTTGGCCACCACCACCCGCGTGCGGCCCACCGGGCGGGTTCCCTCTCGGAACACCATCTGATACACGCCCGCCGGCAGTTGCGCCACCGATACCTCTGTGCGAAAGTCTGCGTTGATGCCCCGGCGCAGCGTGCGGCCATGCAGGTCCGTCAGCTCGAAGGCAAGCGCCGCGCCGCGCAGGTTTTCGATGTGCAGCCGGTCAGACACGGGGTTTGGGAAGACGCGGACGCCTTCGGGTTCGGACAGGGTTTCGCGGACGGGCACGCCTATCCAATTGCAAAAAGGAGCAATGCCGGTTTCATAAGAACCGAAATTGGGGTCGTAATAACAGCGAAGGCCCCACGGATAGGCTGTGTCACAAAGAGGCCCTATTTCAAACCCCCAGATATAAAAGAGATAATTTTCTGCGCCTAACAGCTCTGTAAACGGAAAGGGAAAAGGATAGAATTCGCCCTCCCATTCCGGGCTGTCTATTTTATGAGATGCATAATACCGGCGCAATGAAGTACCCACAATGTTCACCGTACTGATCGAATCTACCCTGATGGTGACCGTCAGAGGCATTTCACTGAGCACTTGAACCAAGTCAATGGTCCAGGTATCGTCCGGCTGCGCTCCAAAATTGTATAATAATTGAAAGGCTTCGGCATCCTGATCGTAAAGCCAGATCGTATCGCCCTGTTGAGACACGTATTCTTTGTGGCGGCGACGCGTACAATCAATAGGATCGGAGGTTTCCAAAATACTGCACGAACGCCCCTGTATGAGCGTATCGCCCGTAGCTTCTATGCGGTAAAACTTGATGGGTACCCACGGGAATTGAAAAAATTCATACTTGTGATAATGCCACACAGCCCCCACAGGCGCAAATTCAGTTTGGGCGGCCAGGGCGCCGGCACTCAAAAGCAATGCAAGGGTAAAGGTCAGATGCCTCATAATGATTGGGTTTTAATCAAAAACGGGATGTACAAAAGTACGACATAACCCACAGAGAAACAAGCGCTCATACAGGGTTTGTCGGTCGGCTTGCATTTTGGGTGGAAATAACGCTGTTCAAAACACCCTATCTTGCCGCCCAAAATCATCGCCTTCACCATGAAAAGAATCACTGTTTTTTGCGGCTCCTCCCTCGGCACGGATGAGCTGTACCGCCACACAGCTTTCCGGCTGGGGCAAATGCTGGCAGAGCGCGGCATCGGCCTCGTATATGGCGGCGCCAAAGTGGGCCTGATGGGAGCCGTGGCCGACGGCGCACTGAGCCGAAACGGGGAGGTCATCGGCGTCATTCCCACTTTTATGCGCGGCAAGGAATTGCGCCACGAGGGCCTCAGCGAACTCATCCTCACCGCCAGTATGCACGAGCGCAAAGCCCGCATGGACGAACTTTCCGAAGGGGTCATTGCGCTGCCCGGCGGCTTCGGCACTTTGGACGAACTGTTTGAAATGCTCACCTGGGGGCAGTTGGGCCTGCATGGCAAACCCATTGGTCTGCTCGATGTGGCGGGCTACTATGCGCCGCTGATGCAAATGGTGCAAAACATGACCGACGCGGGTTTTTTGAAACCGGAAAATCAGGCTATGTTACTGGTTGACAGCGATATGGAAGGGCTGCTTACGCAAATGCAAAACTACCAGGCGCCGGAAGTGCCCAAGTGGATAACGAGGGAGGAGGTGTAGGATCGGCTGTTTGCGTATAAGCATCGCTTTGACCTTCGCAGAAGGCAAAGCCATCCAAAACGGACTGGAAAATGCTGAGAACCAGAAAAGTAGCGCCCGCTCTACTTCGCTGCATCCAATTTCAGGTCGGTCGTCATTTGTTTGCCGTCGCGGACGATGCCGAGTTGTACTACCTCGCCAGGTTTGTACTTTTCGAGGGCCAGCACAATGTCGCTGTAAGAACTGATTTTGTCTTTGTTGATGGCCACGATGAGGTCGCCGAGACGGATGGAACCGGTGCGGTCGCGCACGGTGGGGCGTATGCCGGCGCGGTCGGCGGCTTCGCCCTGCATGACGTCGAGGACTAAAGCCCCCTCAAGCCCCAAGCGCTGCACGAAAGACTGCCGGGCAAACTCCATGCCCATAGAGGGCCGCATGATGCGCCCGAAGCGAATGAGTTCGGGAATGACCCAGTTGACGACGTCGGCAGGGATGGAGAAGCCGATGCCCGCCGATGCGCCGGAAGGGCTGTAAATGGCAGTGTTGACGCCAATGAGCCTGCCGGAAGAGTTGAGCAGCGGGCCGCCGGAATTGCCGGGATTGATGGCTGCGTCGGATTGAATCACATCGCGGATGGGTACGCCGGCTACCGACTGAATCTCGCGGCCCAGAGCGCTGACGATGCCGGTAGTGAGCGTTTGGTCGAGACCGAATGGATTGCCGATGGCATACACCGACTGCCCGACGCGGAGATTATCGGAAGCGCCTACGGGGATGGGCCGGAGGGTGGAGGCGGGTGCGTCTATTTTGAGCACGGCGAGGTCTTTTTCGGGGGCCTTGCCCACGAGGCGGGCGGGCCAGGTGCTGCGGTCGGCCAGGGTGACGGTGGCCTTATCGGCGTTCTGGATGACGTGGTAATTGGTGATGATGTGGCCGTTGCGATCCCAGACGAAACCAGAGCCGGTGCCGGCGGGAATCTCGGTGGCGTTGCGGGTGAAGAAGTCGTAGCCCACGTTGGTAGTTGTGATGTAACATACCGAGGGCGCTGCGTTTTCGAAGAGACGGATGGTAGCCAACTCGCTGTCGCTCAGGCCCTGATCGGGTGGAACGGCGCCGCTGCGGGTCTCGTTGCTGCCCGGCGATTCGGCGGGCTGATCGAGGGAGGCGATGGGCTGGTTATGGCGGTTTTTCCAGGCGATGCCGCCGAAGAATCCGGCAACTAAGAGCAGGAGGCTGAGGAGGATGCGGAGGAAGGAGGATGACATGGCAATCTTATTGGTTGAATGAGTGGTAATGGCTGTGGATGGATACATGGCGATTGTGTTTAAGGTTCAAAAAGTTTCGGGTTTCATCCGCCGTAGCCTTAGCGAAGGCGGGTTCAAGGTTCAAAGTTTCGGGTTGGAACGGCTTCTGGCTGCAAGCCGCGCACTCCACGCTTGGCACCGCCTACCCCGCGCCACGGCGCGGCTACCGGGTTCAAGGTTTCGGGTTCCCTCTACGCTTGGCACCGCCTACCGCACACCGCATACTGATCTAAGCCTTGCGGAGTACTTTACGTTTTGCGTTCTTTTTTCTTGGCTGCAGGGAAGAGTATGTTGTTGAGAATGAGGCGATAACCCGGCGAATTGGGATGCAGATTGAGGTCGGTGTCCGGGTCTTCCACATAGTGGCGATAGTCTTCCGGGTCGTGGCCTCCGTAGAAAGTCCAGGTGCCCTGGCCGAAGGTGCCGTGGATGTAGCGCACTTCGGCGGCGGGCTTGTTTTCGCCGAGGATGAGCACTTCCGGTTTGATGAGCGACCGTTTGAAGGCGGTGCTTTGGCCCATGAAACCCTTGACGGTGCGGGTGTGGCACTGGGTGAGCATGGTGGGAATGGGGTCCCATTTGGCCGAAAAATCGAACAGCGTGATGTAGTCCTGTTCGGGTACGATGTTGGTGGTTTGCGGGCGGTCAATATTGGAAAACTCGTATTCCAGCGGGTTTTTTACGAGGGTAAAATCGCGGAAGGCGAAGGTTTTGCTGTAATCGAGTTTTTGCTGGGCGGCGGGATCGGCCGGGTCGCCGTCGTAAATATTGGCGCAGATGTCAACGCCCTCGGCGGCCAATGCGATGTCGTAAGTATCTGTTGCAGAGCACATAGCGAACATGAATCCGCCTCCGCCGACGTATTCTTTGATGCGTTTGGCTACGGCGAGTTTGAGTTGCGATACTTTGTTGAAGCCCAGACTGCGGGCCATTTCTTCGGAGCGGCGCACGTTTTCGCGATACCAGGGGGTGGAGCTATAGGAGCGGTAAAAGCGTCCGTATTGGCCGGTAAAATCTTCGTGGTGGAGGTGCAGCCAGTCGTATTTGGCCAGCACATCGTTGAGCACTTCGCGGTCGTAGATGGGATCGTAGGGAATCTCGGCGTAGGTGAGCACGAGGGTCACGGCGTCGTCCCAGGGTTGGATGCGGTCGCCTTTTTCGTTAAAATCGGGGGTGTAAACGGCGATTTTGGGAGCTACTTCGAGCTTGACGGCCTCCTGATTGAGTTCGGGATTGGAAATGTCGGCGAGGATTTTATTGAATTGCGCATCGGGAATGACCTCGAAGCTGACGCCGCGCGTAAGGCACTCGCGCTCAAAGGCTTTGTTGTGCGGAAAAGCGAAGCTGCCGCCCCGGTAATTGAGCAGCCACCAGGCTTCCACGTTCTGGTTGATGACCCAGTAGGTGATGCCGTAGGCTTTGAGGTGGTTTTTTTGAGATTTTTCGTCCATCGGCAGCAGGATGTAGGCGGCCTGTACTTTGGCGGCGAACATCAGCAGGAGCGCGGGCACGATCAGTCGTTTCCAGTTCATCTTTTTTCAGTTTTTTAAGGAACGGGGCCGAAATAAAGTACACATTTTCAGGGAGCAGATGGGGTGTCTGAACGAGCAGAAAAACGCAGCCGCAGTGGTGCTGCGGCGAGGCTTTTATGCGAAGTGCAGGCGGCTCAGATGCCGTTGAAAGTGTGTAGGTTATTCGGAACCCGTTTCTAAGACGGGATATAAACGCACAAAACGGGGTTTTGGATTGCATGAGGGGGTAATTTCGGTAGGCGGTAGGCGGTGGGCGGTTCCTCCGGAACGCGAATTTTTTAACGCGAAGATGAGCGAAGGGCGCGAAATTCCGCGAACCAAGCGTCCAACTCCGGGCTTTGTTTTCAGACAGGATTCACGGGATTCACAGGATTTGCAGCCCTCGCGATCCGGTTCATCTTGTCAATCCTGTCTAAAACGGGTGTAAGAAAGGCAGACGGGATGCACGCGATGACGGGCGGGGTCAGACCGTAGCCAGCACAGCGTAGTAAAGGGGTGACTCAGCCGGGAACAAGATTGTCGTCAACCCTTCACTAAGTCTGAAAATCGGGCTTTTTTTGACGCTGATCTTTATGATTTGTATGATTTTCGCTGTTCGGAGAGGGGCATAACGCTCAGCGCCTCGGTACGCTCGGCTAAACCAGCCGGCGACTTCAGACGCCGGCGCCTGCTATTTTACAGATAATTCCCTACCTTCACCCCCAAAATACCAACATCCGCACCGATGAAAACCGCCCTTCAACAACTCCTCGCCGAAGGCAAAAACGAACAGCTCCTCGCCGAACTGCGCCACCTGACCGCCTCCGACCCCTACCTGCACGAGCAAGTCCTCCTCCTGGCAGGCCGGCAGGCCGAACTCGACCGCAAAATCATTGCAGGAACCGCCTCCGCCGACGACATTGAGGTGGAGCGCAACAAAATCCGCGCGGCGCTGCTGGAGTTGGTGAAGAAATTGCCGGAAGGAGCGCAAGCTGCCGGCGGGGCCACACCAACAAGTGCCGCCTCCATCACTGCCCAAAACGCACAAAATGCCGTGCTGGGCAGCAGCATTGAAGCTCAAACGGTGGACATCGGCAACAAGACCATCCAACACATTGACAAATACATCGTGCAGGGAGAGTCGTCCATCCCCCGCCACCTCACTGCCCGGCCCTTCCTCTCCGAAGTATTCGTGGGCAGA
>DDUV01000071.1 GCA_002344975.1 Saprospiraceae bacterium UBA2329
ACTATTTTTTAGTTGGGTAGAGTAATACTTACTAATGCCTCATTCTTTGTTTTTTTTAAAAGTAAATGTTAAAAAATTTGGAAGATCGTTTTTTTTTTTTTGCACATTTGCATCATTGAAAAACAAACACAAATCCGAAGGCTCCGACAGTTTTAGCATTGAAGTAAAGATAAGGCCCGGATCAACGAACAACATTTAGAAAGGTGGAACAAGACATTGGAGGCGACGATTGCGCTTTGAGTGTACTACATGATTTTATCGCTGCGGTTACAGCGGTGGGAGAGTATTGAATTGTCATCAATTATCATAATTAAAACTCGGAGGGCAAGTATTCGTGTGATGCCTGCGAAAAATGACAAAGGAGTTTTCAATTGTGAAGGTAACGGGAGGAGATTCCGAAACTCCCCAAAAAGAAGTAGGAATAAACTATTTAAATCCTGAAAAATGAGAATTATTATCACATTTTTGACTTTATTTGCTATTGCAGTAAATTTGAGCGGACAAGGAAGGGTTTTTCACAACAATGAATGTGAAAAAGTAAATACTACCCTGAAATCCATTGACGCCAACAACCCTCTTTATCCTTATTTAGTGAACGAGGACAGGAAAGGAGTCCTGAAAATTCATCCTTTTACAATGGAGGAAATTGGCGGCTGGGAGGCCTTCAAGCAGGCATTTACCAATGACAATCGCAATACCTATGAACTGGTTGGTATTACGAAGGGTGGATTGCTCAAAGGGCATTATTACCGATACCAACAATATTTTCAGGGAATTCCGGTAGTGAATGGCGGGTTCACTGTGTTTGTGGAGACAGATGATCCTCAATTTATTGCAAGACCACCCTGCGTTGGATGCCCCCCGGTTGATCCTTGTGGATTGGTGAGCATGATTGCGCCACATGTTTATGAGGATATAAAAATCACAATACCTCATACCCCAAACATTCAGGAGGCTTTCATTGCGAGCTATTTGCCAAGAAGCCCTGCTTCGATTGAATCCAACCGGCTTCAAATCATCAACAATATAAAAGGAAATTGCGAATACCTTTTGGCCTGGGAGGTTCTGTATAATGATCAGGTGGATGGAGCAATGGTTGGGTGGATAGACGCGCAAACGGGCGAAATGTTGTTTCAAAAAGACAGACATGACCACAAAGGCGGACCAACTACGGACTGGGGTATTCGAAATATGAACGATCAAGTGGTGGGCAACAATACGGTATTAAGAAATGATCGGTTGGCGGTTTATGATATGGCCAATGTGGCGGCTGTTGATGTCAATGGATTGCGAAACCAATTTAACGCCAATCAAATACCAACATCGCCTACAGTCAGAGACTGGGACGTAACAGATGCACCAACGGATGTATTTCAGGCATTTTGGATGGCAGATCAGGTACTTGATGCTTATCAGTCAGAGTTGAGCATTGACTTTGCGGATGTGCATATCGGGGTTCATCCTACTGCGAGAGGCGCGATTAGTTTTGGCGGCACACTTAATGCTGTGGTTACGCGCCATATCCGATCAGAATATGCTTTTGGCCAAATAGATGGATTTTCGTTAGTTGAATACGACGTCATAGCGCATGAGTTAGGTCATTCGGTTATTAGAGAGTTTTTCACCTCGGTCTTAATAGAAGGCGCTTCGCTGCATGAGGGCATAGCCGATATGTTCGGCACATACATAGAGTCTAAATTAGACGCTCTCGACTGGCAAATGGGTGATGATGTTCCTGATGTGACTGGACGTGACTTGGAAAACACAACAAGAAATTGTTTTACGGATATTGCCAATCTGACAAGGCCACATGATCGCAGCGAGGCATTGGGGCATTGGTTCTTTTTGTGCGTAAACGGAGATGCAGCCAACAACATTCCTGCCATGAATATAGACCAGGTTATGATGCTGGTATTTGAGGCCTTGCCTAATGTCGGCAGTAATCCCGATTACCCGGATTTGATGAACGCTACAATTGATTTGGCAGAAATAGTTTTCGGCACCTGCTCCGATCAATTCCTTACGATTTTGCGAGCATGGGAGCAGATATGCGTACCCACCAACCATAGGATGGCCACCGCCACTGTTCCTTGTGCATTCTTGACGGCCAGTAATTCATTCCCATGCGAAGAAAACAATTACTTTTTTGTATGCTTGTCGCCTAACTCAGGCTTGAATACGAATCAGGGGAAATGGTCAATAACCGGCCGAAACTCTGTGAATTTTCAATCCCAATTGGGTATGCAGGGAAACATTCAGCAAGGGGGGAGTTGTATTACGATCACCAATATCCCGACGATGCCGTTTTATCCCCAAGTCCTTACATTTCAGTATTGGCATGAAGGAATAGGACAGACGCTTTCGCAAAGGATTATACTTGTTGATTGCGACAGAGACGACCCAACGTGCAGGGAATATTATGAAATTCAAGCATTGTCTCATAGCAACACAAATGTTTCGCCCCTGCTGCCATCAGAAATAATTGCCGAAGATATAACAGGCGAAGTGGAGGCGTTAAAAATCATTGTCTATGACCTCATGGGCAACAGATTGAATATTTCCAAAGAACACCTGCAAAGCAATCAGGGAACTACGCCAAGAATAGTCATATTGACCTACTGGGCCGAGAATGGCGGATTCGTTAAGTCGGAAAAAGTCTTCATGTATTAACGTCAATCAACATGCAGAAAAGGGAATCGCGAGTATGCCGATTCTCTTTTCTGCCTTTAAATACAAAAGCGATGAAAAAAATAATTATCATAGCGGCTACTATAATTTTAGCGGCTACGGCGAGGTGTATAGGGCAGGTTACTGTAAGTCCTGAAATTGGGATCAGTTATTTGCCGGTTACCATATATGGTGCAAATTCAATAGCGCAGTCTAATCGAATTGATTATTTGTTTGGTATATCTGGGAATTTAATGCTCAGCGAGAAATGGAATATTAATACGAGAGTTTCGTACATTCGGAGAGAAACTCTCAAATGGACAGATCACAGTTTTAAACAAGATTATATTAATGAATTAAAATATAATGATTTAAACATTGATTTTAGTGTAAACTACAAAATTACAAAAACATTTCACATCGGGGCAGGCCCCATCATAATAAGAAAAATAAATTCTTCTTTACATACTTTAGGAAACATTTACGGTCAATCACATACCTACTCTGTTAATGGATTTCAATATGGAGTTCACTCTGCTCTAAGCGCGGACTTTCGTTTTTTTATACTGAAGTTAGAATACGCGCGAAAAATTTTCAAGGCTAATAATGTTTTATTTTATAATACATTATTTTATAATACAACCGAAAAAAATCGATATAACCTCACGCTTGCTTTTCCAATCAAAAAGCAAGGAAAGCGATGATAACCCTCTGCTGCCGCCATGCCTCCTAAACGTCGGCACGGGCGGCAGTGCGGCGGGTGGCGGCGGCGCGATAGGCACTCAAGGCACCATCTTCACCTGCACCACTTGCAGCACATCTTTGGCCGAGCCGCCCAGACTCACAAACGCCACGAGTTTGCAGTCGCCGGCCTTCCAGGCAGCCGGAATGGTACTCACATAGCGTTTCGAAAATCGGCTACCCGCTGTTAGGTCTTCTTGCAGCAGGTTACCGGTGGCATTGGTGAGCATACCCCGCAGGATGTGTTTGTGTACATAGTCGGACTGTTTACCGGCGGGCGTGAGTTGGTAGTCCGCCACATTGTCTTCCACTACGGCCACATTGATGCGCACATCGGGATCGGTGATGGTTTCTTCTACAGATACGTCAATATCCGCAGTGACTTCGCGGGTAACGGAATTGAAAGAACTGTTGATGGTCAATTGCACCTTGGGCGGCACATTGAGTTCCTGAGCAACGAAGCCCGGCCATTGAGCCTGTGACAACTGAAGGTCGAATTCGTTGGGAAACTTGCGGCGATTGACTACTGCCGTGGGGTAACCGAAGGGTTCGCCCAAGAGGGAAAGTATCTGTGTACCGGCGGGTGTGCGGAAATCGTACAGGCTTTCGGGGTATGGCGGCGAGAAAGAGCCGGCATGAATAGATATGGCCACTAAACGATTACCGTACTGTTCCAAGAGGGCCTCAATGGTTTGTGCCCCGGCCGGGCAATTGACACAACGCACTCCGGTAAACTCCTCAATGAGTACATTGCGTCCATCCGGCTCTACGATCGGATTGACAACGGGCGGTATTTCGGTGCAGCCCGCCAAGCCCAGCAGGATGGTCAAGGAGGCAAAAATGGACAAAAAGCCTGTTTTCATCTGAGTTGCTATTTTATAATGAATGGTCTGCGTTCACAGTTTAAGCAGTTCGCGTTATATGGTTTCCCAATCGGAATATCTGATTTCCTTACAAAAATCAAGTTTGCAGCCCGCTTTATCTATGCCCCCTTTATCTCTCCCTTCAAGCGCTCCATATCGTGGATCAACAGGCGGCGGCGGTCAAACTTCAGTATTTTTTTGTCTCTCAGATCATTCAGCGCGGTGTTGACGGTTTGCCGGGAAGTGGCGGTCAGTTGTGCAATTTCTTCCTGATTGAGGAAATTATTGACCAAGACCTCAAACCCGATGGCCCGCCCTTTGGTTTGCCCCAGATGGTACAGATACTCCATGACGCGCGTGCGGGAGTCTTTAAAAACCAGAGATGTAAGCCGCTGTTCCAGTTCCAGTACCCGCGAACTGATGAGGCGCATCAGGAATAGATTAAGGCCGGAGCGCTCGCGCATGAGCGATTGCATGTCTTCTGCACTGAGGATGCACACGGTGGTGGGTTCCATTGTGCAGGCGTAATCGCGGCGTTTGCCCTCTCCCATGGCGGCCAGTTCTCCAAACACCTCGCCTTTGCCGAGAATGGCCTTGGTGATTTCCTTGCCGGAAGCAGCATCTGTGGTACCGATTTTCACGCGGCCTTCGGTGAGAAAAAAAATCTTGTCGGCTTCATCTTCCTGCAAATAGATGTACTCGCCTTTGGCATATTGCCGATGCGGGTGATTGTCCATGTCGCCACGACCTAATTTTTGCGGACAAAAAATGCCGTTGACGTCTATATTTTCAAGATACCAAAGTGATTGCGTATCCATAAGGTTATTTCGATTTGCGTCGGCTAAGGTAGAAACTTTTGCCCGCTCCGGCAAAAAAATGCCCCAAATGCAATGCGAACGGCTCCATTGCGTTATGGAACGGCAGAATGTTTTTGTACATATTTGTATTATTCAAATGTTTTTGTAACTTTGCGGCCAGAGCGCTACGGACTTACAAAAATTAAGATTTGAAATTTTTGGTACAGTCTTTGAATACTACTTTGAGAGGCAATAATGCCGATACCAATACTTTCGCCATGAGAAAACAAAAAACAGAGTCGGTTGTACTCAAGCAGGGGCTGAACGACGTACAATTAGACTATGCCGAACTTCGTAAAGCGGTGCTCGTTCTGAGGGCCGTCAATCACAAACTTCGCCAACGCATCATCGCTCTTTTGGAAGAGGGCGAGGGCATGAATGTAACCGATATCTTTGTAAAACTCCGTTTGGAGCAGTCGGTGGCATCCCAGCATTTGGCCATTTTGCGCCGGGCCGGTATCGTTTATACCGAGCGCAGCGGCAAATTCATTCACTACCATTTGAATAAAGAGCGCCTTTCGCAGATATCGCATCTGGTAGAGGAATTGCTGGCCTGAGCAAAAAGGGCGCTGCGCCTGTTTTGCGGTTCTACTTCGACATACTTTCCCCCCAAGTAAGTACTGACGACGATTTTTTTTATCTCCTTTGTTGAAAACTACACAAACATCGCTATGAGTAAGGCTAAAGTTGTTGTGAACAACGACAAGCTCCAATATTCGTTGGAGTTATTGCGCGCATTGGCGCACCCGTTGAGGCTTCAAATTTTGAAATTTATTGACGAGCACGAGAGCATCAACGTCAACAAAATCTACAGCACTCTGAATCTGGAGCAATCCATCACCTCCCAACACCTGAAGATTTTGAGATCGGCAGGATTGGTCATCACCGAGCGCGAGGGAAAATTCATCCATTACCGGATAGACTACCCCAAGGTGCAGCGGGCAGCAGAGAACATCCATTTGTTCGTGCAGCATTGATCGGCGGGGCCAAAAGGATGGCCGGGGATCGCCGGACGGAATAAGCCGGGCGGCTGTTCCGGCAGTATGGGAGGGGTGGCAGGCGGTCGCCCCTCCCGTAACAAGACCTACTTTACCTTCAGTACGTCTTTACTCACCTCTACAATTTGGAGCGTCCAGGCATCGCCGGTTTGCGGGCTGATGCGCAGGATGTTGTCGCCCTGCAATTTCCATTTACCCGCCACCATCACAGGCGCGTCAACAGGCCCGATCTGATGGTGCGCAAAACTGCCGTCGGATTTGATTTCAAACCCCTCGCGGCCACGAGACGGCGGGAACGCATAATCGGCGCGGCGGAATACGCGGTAATCGGCGCTGTCTTCTTCGTGCGAGTGTACCCAGTGCGCGAAGAGTTCGCTTCCGAAAACACGTTCGGCTTTTTTGACGGAATTGCAACTCAAAAACGCCAGACAAAAGGCTGAAAGGATGAAATGCTTCATGGCTTTAAGGTTTTTTTAGACCTTGCAAATATAGTCTTTTTCACCTGCGTCTTATGGAATATTGATGAACCGTCACAAAAACACACAACCATGAAAAAACTCATTTTCCTCTTGTTGATGCTGATCGCTCTGGCTCCGGCGCAGGCGCAATTGGAGTGGGCGCCCGTAGGGGCGAAGTATTATCATTCTGTTGCAGATTTTATGCCGGGTGGTGGTAGTTCTCCGTATAGCGTATATATTTCGGAAGTGGTCGGCGATACCATCATTGCCGGGAAGAACTGCCGAGTGTTGGATACCTGGTGGCTTCCCGGATGTGAAGGCAGGGAATTCACTTATGAAGAGGAAGGCCGCGTTTATTTATACGACGAAGAGTCGGGCCGTTTCGGGCTGGTTTTTGACTTCAACAAGGGAGCGGGCGAATCTTGGTGAGTACCGGTTTGCAGTTATTGGTTCGGAGAGACACCTGCCGACTCGATGCAAATTTTTGTGGATTCCGTCGGGTTTACCGATATAAACGGCATGGCCATTCGCACACAATACGTCACCTGGACACATCCCTGGTTTAATTATGTGGATCATTCCAAAATATATGAGGGCATCGGCAGTGCGCCGGCGATTTATTTTTTTTGGGGATCCGGAGAGACTGTTGACTTTTTCCTGCACACCTTCAACTGCTACGAATCCCCCACGCACGGCATTTTCAATTTTGTGGGCGGGCAGCCCTGCGGGGTTTATACGGCTACCGGCGAGGCACAGGCGGCGGTGGAGCAGTTGATGCTGTATCCCAATCCGGCGCGGGAGTCGCTGAATGTGGAATTGCCGGAGGGCGGCAGGGGGCAGTTGGCGCTGTACGATGCGCAGGGCAGACTGCTGAAAACGCAATACTTGGATGCTGTGCCGGAAGTGTGGCCATTGGAGGTGTCGGCCTTGCCGGCGGGCATGTACCTGCTGCTGTATCGGAGCGAGGGCGGGGCGGTGGCAGTGGGGCGGTTTGTGAGAGAGTAGGGACTTGATGTGGGCAACCTTTTGTAACTTTGTAAAACATTCAATACCATAAGCAGATGACAGCAGAACCGGTAATGGCATTTGAAGAACTCGCGCAGTTTTTGGCAAACCTTTCCCCTCGTAAAGTTCTCGCCTTCAAAACCTCCAAGAGGTGGCAGGAACGAATGGATTTTCTTTTGTCTAAAAATACCGACCAAGGGCTTTCGCCAGAAGAAAACCGCGAGATGGAACAGTTTATGCTTATCGAGCATGTTGTTCAAATGGCGAAAACCAAAGCACTACTGCGAATTGCCGAAAAATGAGTGCTTATATTTCACGCATAGTCCGCCATTTTGTGATTGAACGTGCTGGAAATCGCTGCGAGTATTGCAGAATTCCCAAAGCCGTTTCAAATAATGCCGAAAACACAAGTTGGGAAAGCCACTTCGAAACTCCTTGAATTTAACCTTCGAGAGCGCGTCGAAATCAGGGCAATGCTTACCGTTGCTGGTCTTTACCCATAGTCTGGTTGCTCCCTACTTTTCTCAGCCCTCCGGGTCTTCATCCGGTTCGATGTTGTCTATGGCATCAAGGAGGTCTTTGGTGGCTTTGTCCAAATCTTCTAAGCGGCGCTTGCGGTCTTCGGCAGGGATGGTGGAATCGGCAATTTGCGCATCCGAAATGGGCGATGCTGTTTCGGCCTCGTCGTCTTCGCCGGCGGCTTCGGGTATATGTATGGCGCCGGGGAAGGGGTCTTTTGAAAACGTAAGCCCCTTGGCATCGGTGTGGATGTAAATGGTGTCGCCGGGACCGAATGTGCCGGCCAGCACGAGGCGCGAGAGTTCGTTGATGACCTCTTTTTGCAGTACGCGCTTCATGGGGCGGGCGCCGAACTGCGGTTCGTAGCCCAGATCGGCGAGCAGGTTCATGGCTGTGTCGCTCATTTTGATGACGATGCGCTGCCGGGCCAGCATTTTTTCCACTTTGCGCAGTTGCAGTTGCAAAATCTGTTTGATCTCGGCTTTGGTCAGCGGCAGGAATACGATTTGCTCGTCTATGCGGTTGAGGAATTCCGGTCGCAGGTTTTGTTTGAGCAGGTCGAGGACTTCCACTTTGGTGGTTTCGATGATCTCTGCGCGGTGTTTGTCGCCTAATGCGTCTAAGTCTTCAAAATTTTCCAAAATCGTCTCGGCGCCCATGTTGGAGGTCATGATGATGATGGTGTTTTTGAAATTGGCCACGCGGCCTTTGTTGTCGGTGAGGCGACCGTCGTCCAATACCTGCAGCAGGATGTTGAACGTGTCGGGGTGCGCCTTCTCGATTTCGTCCAAGAGGATGATGGAGTAAGGCTTGCGGCGCACGGCCTCGGTGAGTTGGCCGCCTTCTTCGTAGCCCACATAGCCTGGAGGCGCGCCCACGAGGCGGGAAACGGTGTGGCGCTCCTGGTATTCGCTCATGTCAATGCGGGTGATGGCTTTTTCGTCATCAAAGAGCATTTCGGCGAGGGTTTTGGCAAGTTCCGTTTTGCCCACACCGGTAGGACCGAGGAAGATGAAAGAACCGATGGGTCGGTCGGCATCGCCCAAACCGGCCCGGCTGCGGCGCACAGCGTCAGACACGGCCACGACGGCCTCCTGCTGCCCGATGAGCCTTTGGCTGATTTCATCCTCTAATTTGAGGAGTTTTTCCTTTTCGCTTTGCAGCATTTTGGCCACCGGAATGCCCGTCCAGCGGGAAACCACATCGGCAATGTCGTTGGCGGTGACCTGCTGATTGGTGAAGCGATTTTCTTCGGGTAGCTTTTCCAATTTTTCCTCGGCGGCCTTGAGCATGGCCTGGCGGGTTTGGAGTTCGCCGTAGCGAATTTTGGCCACCGTTTCGTAGTCGCTGTTGCGTTCGGCGCGCTCTGCCTGCAATTCGAGTTCCTCGATTTCCTTTTTGATTTCCTGAACGGTATCCACAATTTCCTTTTCGCTTTGCCAGGCGGCGCGCAGGGCATCGCGTTTTTCGCGGGCGTTGGCAATTTGCTCCTGTATGTGGTCGAGCACTTTTTTGTCGCCTTCGCGTTTGATGGCCTCGCGCTCTATTTCCAACTGGCGCACCTTGCGGTCCCACTCGTCAATTTTTTCGGGCACGGAATCGAGTTCGAGGCGGAGCTTGGCGGCGGATTCATCTATGAGGTCAATGGCTTTGTCGGGCAGGAAGCGGTCGGCGATGTAGCGATGCGAAAGCTCGGCGGCGGCGATGAGGGCCTCGTCCAAAATTTCGATTTTGTGATACACCTCGTAGCGCTCCTGCAAGCCGCGCAGGATGGAGATGGTATCTTCCACGCTGGGTTCGTCAATGAGGACGGTTTGGAAGCGGCGCACCAGAGCTTTATCGTTTTCAAAATACTTTTGGTACTCGTCCAAAGTAGTAGCGCCGATGGTGCGGAGTTCGCCGCGAGCCAATGCCGGTTTCAGGATGTTGGCGGCATCCATAGCGCCCTGACCTCCGCCGGCCCCGATGAGCGTGTGAATCTCATCCACAAAAAGGATGACTTTGCCCGCCGATTCGATCACTTCCTGAATAACGGCCTTGAGGCGCTCTTCAAACTCGCCCTTGTACTTGGCGCCGGCAATGAGGCCCGCGATGTCGAGCACATAAATTTTCTTTTCACGGAGGTTGTCGGGCACGTCGCCTTTGACGATGCGCCATGCGATGCCCTCCACGATGGCGGTTTTGCCCACGCCGGCCTCGCCGATGAGGAGCGGGTTGTTCTTCTTGCGGCGGGAGAGGATGTGCAAAACGCGGCGGATTTCCTCATCGCGGCCCACAATGGGGTCGAGCTTGCCGCTTTCGGCCTGTTCGTTGAGGTTCACGCCGTATTTGTTCAGCGCGTTGTAGGTGTCTTCGGCGCCGGGGTCCTGCACTTTGCGGCCTTTGCGGAGTTCCTGAATGGCGGCGCGGGTGCCGTCTTCGGTCATGCCGAGGCTTTTGAGCAGTTTGGCGCCCCGGTCGTTGCCTTTGAGAATGCCCAGCAACATGAGTTCAATAGAGATGTACTCGTCGCCGAAGTCTTTGAGCATCTTTTTGGCGGCAGCCAGAGCGGCATTGGCGTCGTTGGTAAGGTATTGTTTGTCGGAGCCTTCCACGCGAGGGTAGGAAGCGATGGCTTCGTCCAACTGGCGTTTGAGCTGCGGGATGTTCACGCCCTGTTTTTGCATCAGAAAATTGGGCACGTTTTCATCGGCTTCCAGCATGCCTTTTACCAAGTGGATGGTGTCCACCTGTTGCTGATTGAAGCCGCCTGCAATTTGTTGGGCCTTGAGGATGGACTCCTGGGCTTTTATGGTGAAATTGTCGTACGTCATGATGCGGTTGGTTGTGAAGATGTAATTTTTGAAATATTGCGGAGGGCTGCAAGCCATAAGTCTCAAGCTGCAAGCTTGGCTTTCCAAACTACAAAGACGCGGCCAAATACCAGGTACAGCGGCTTTTCTTCGACAAAAAAACGAATTTTCCCGGTTTTCGGAGGCATGTAAGAATAATGGTGAGGCTGTAAGGCAAAAAATGACAGGCAGGCGAGGCTTTTTTTTGTCAAAGTGGCAGCAATGAGGCATCTTGGCCCGTCCGCTTCGCGAAGATATGTTTTTAACCGATTTTTCTACTTTTGGCACTCAAAATCCTACTCTATCATGTACGTCAAACGCAATTACGGCTTCTGGATGACCTTCAACTGGTCGAAGAAGCCCTTCATACTCGGTTTTTTGTACGCTGCCGTTATCACTGCGGTGTATCATTTTGCACACATCAACGTGGCCCTGCCCTGGCAGCCCGTCAGCGTCATCGGCATAGCGGTGGCCTTTTACCTGGGTTTCAAAAACAACAGTTCCTACGACCGCACCTGGGAGGCCCGCAAAATCTGGGGCGGCATCGTCAACAGCAGCCGCTCGTTTGGGGCCGCGCTCATGGCTTTCGTGCAGGGGCCGCAGGCAGAGGAGCATCGCAAGGAACTCATTTACAGGCATATCGCCTGGCTCATAGCCCTGCGGCACCAGCTTCGCCTCAGTCGGGAGTGGGAACACGCCGAGGAACGAATCAAGGGACTGTATTTGCCGGAAGTGTGCGAGGAATATTTCAACCGCTTGGACGATGAGATCATCCATTTTATCTCTGAACAGGAATTTCAATTTTACAAAAGCAAGACCAACATCGCCACCCAGATACTCGCCAAACAGTCTGAACGATTGCAGGAACTGAGAGATGCGGGCAGTTTTGAAGACTTTCGCCACATGGAGTTGCAGGCACTTATCACGTCTTTTTATGAACAACAGGGGGGCAGTGAACGCATCAAAAACTTCCCCTTTCCGCGCCAGTATGCTTCTACTGCCTTGTGGCTGAGCATGGTTTTCAGCGTGCTCACTCCTTTCGGCATGTTGGACACGTTTGCTCAACTGGGCGACTGGTGGGTGTGGCTCACGGTGCCCATGTCGGCGCTCATCATCTGGATTTTCTTCCTGATGGAAAAAATCGGCGACTACTCCGAAAACCCATTTGAAGGCTCCTACAACGACGTACCTATCTCTTCCATCGCCCGCGCCATCGAAATTGACCTCCGCGAAATGATCGGCGATACGGATATTCCGCCGGCGATGAAGGCACAGAGTGGGTTTTTGATGTAGGGAGCCGCCAGTATCAGCCGGTGAATACCAATTACGGATGTTCTTTCCTCCCTTACGTCTTTACCGATAGATATGCCGCTACTTTTTTTGAGTTCTTTACCACTTCCTTAGGCCAAGTTGTCTTATATTGTGTGTCGAAAGTAGTATATGCTCAAATGAAGCTATTTGCAAGCATCGCAATATGGGTGTCGGTTCTCTTTTTGTGGCTCTGTCCTGCCTGTAAGGAGACTACCCCGGAGAAGAAATACCGCGTCGGCTTTGCCCAATGCTGCGACGATCCTTGGCGCGATGTAATGAACAGCGAGATGTACCGCGAGCTGGAACTTCATCCGGAGTTGGAATTTGAAATGCGCGTATCCGGCAACGAAAGTGAAAAACAGGTAGAACAAATTCGGGAGATCGTAGCGAGCGGCATAGACATTTTGATCGTATCTCCCAATGAGTCAAAGCCGCTCACCCACATCATAGAGGAGGTCTATACATCAGGAACCCCGGTAATTCTGATTGACCGGGAAACGGATTCGGAATTATATACGGCCTACATAGGCGCCGATAATTACGAAATAGGAAAAACGGCGGGCCGGTACCTCGCCAACCGGCTGAACGGCCGGGGTAAGATCATAGAAATACAATTGCCCCTCGCGATTTCGCCGGCCATAGAGCGCAGCCGGGGCTTCAAAGACGGTATTGCCGCAGCTCCCGGCCTGGAAATCGCCGCAGTGCTGGAAACGGTAGGCGGGTTGAACGACATTGAAGCCAGATTTCCGGATATGCTGAAACGACATTCCGACGTCAGTGCCATTTTCGGGCACACGGATCTGCTGGCTGAAACGGCTTATAAAATAGCCAAAGAGCAGGGGCGGGGAACTCGTATGTTCTTTGTGGGGATAGACGGCATACCCGGCACCGGCCGAGGCATACAAGCGGTGGAAGACGGTATTCTGGACGCATCCCTGTTGTATCCTACGGGCGGAGCGGAGGCCATCCGGCTTGCCGTATCCATACTCAACCGACTACCTTACGAAAAGCAAAATAATCTGGAGACCATCGTCATCAATAAAGACAACGCCCGCATTCTGCACAACCAAATGAAGAAAGTTCAAAGCCTGCAAGAGAGCATAGACGAACAAATGAGCAATCTGGCCGGGCTGAAATCTATTTACCGCAATCAGCGGGTATATATTTTCATTCTGTTGTCGAGCCTCCTGCTGTCTTTGGTACTGGGCGTGTTTTTATGGCGATCCTTGCGGGCAAAACAGACCGCGCTTGACAGCCTCGAACGCAAAAACCAAGAAATTCTGGAGCATGAGCGGCAAATCATGGCTATGTCGGATGAAGTAAAACAGGCGACGCAAGCCAAAGTAGATTTTTTTACCAATATCAGCCATGAGTTTCGGACGCCGCTCACGCTCATTTTAGGTTTTGCCGAAGACTTGCTGCCCTCGCCCACAATCAGCAAAGACGTACAGCAGAGTCTGGCCCACATCCGACGGAATGCCTTTCGCTTATTGCATTTGGTCAATCAATTGATGGACTTCCGAAAGTCGGAAAGCGGTCAAATGAAGCTGCGGGCTGCGGAAAACGACCTGATCGCGTTTGTAAAAAAAATCATGGAGAGTTTTGGCAATACCGCCCAAAAACGAGGTATAGATTTTCAATTATTGAGCCGCCTCGAGCAACTCCCAGTATGGATAGATGCCGGTATGATGGACAAAGTACTGTTCAACCTGCTTTCCAACGCGTTCAAATTTACCCTCGATGGAGGCAAAATTTACCTGACGGTCGCTGTGGACGTTTTTGAAAACCGGGCAAAAATCACCGTTGAAGACAGCGGCCAAGGCATACAGGAAGAGGATTTGAGGCATATTTTCGAGCCGTTTTATCAGGGGGAAGAGCGGCCGCAGGCAGGCACCGGCCTGGGGCTTGCGCTGGCTAAAGCGCTGGTAGAACTACACGGCGGCGCCATTGACGTGCAAAGCACCAAGGGCAGGGGCAGTCGCTTCCTGGTTTCGTTGCCATTGGGCAACAAACACCTGCGGGCAGACCAAATGACGAGCGAAAATACCGCTTACTTATCGCACCATGATTTCCTCCAAGCCCCGGATACCGACTGGCAGGAAATATCCGGCGAGATGGAAAATGAAAGCGCCGGCCGGCAAATTTTGATTATTGAAGATAATGAAGACCTTCAGCTCTTCCTGCGAAAGAAGCTCAGCGCCTCTTATCAGGTTTTGCAAGCGACAGACGGCAACGAAGGGCTTCAAAAAGCGCTGGATCACACACCCGACCTTATCATCTGCGATGTGATGCTGCCCGGCATGAACGGCATAGAAATCACCCGTGCGCTGAAATCCGATTTGCGCAGTTCTCATATCCCTGTCATTATGCTTTCGGCCCGCAGTGCGACGGCGCAACAAATTGAGGGGGCCGAGGCCGGTGCGGATATTTATTTGACCAAACCCTTCAATATTCATTTTTTACAAGCCAGCATCCGGTCTTTGCTGCTCAACCGGCAAATGCTGCGCGAGCATTTCAGCAAAGGCATTTCGGCTTTTTCTACTGCAGATGCGCCCGCCTTACCGGCTGAACGGAGCGCCAACGCTCTGGATGTAGATTTTGTGCGGCAGTTTGCAGACTATATGGAAAGGCATTATGCCAGGCAAGATTTCCAAGTGTCAGATTTATGCCGGGAATTTGGCTTGTCGAGGTCTCAGATTTACAGGAAAGTAACGGCACTGTTGGGCGAAAGCATCAGCGATTATCTTCAAAATATACGCCTCAAAAAAGCGGAGGTATTGCTGGCTGAAGGCCATTTGCCGGTGGCTGAAATCGCGTATCAGGTTGGATACTCCTCTCCCGATTATTTTTCTACGGTATTCCGGTCGCGTTACGGGGTGCCTCCGTCCTCCTTCCGGCGGGAAGCAAACACCTGAAGGACGGCTTTTCCTCAAGGTGTTGATGCAACAAACCTACAACTGCGCGCAACAATACCAAAGACCGGGCAGGGATTTTGTATTTTTTACAACAACTTTAAATTATTGAAAATGAGCAGTTTGGTGGCCATTCGGTACATGCGCGAATTTTAAAGAAACTTTGAACCAATCCTGAAGCCCGGCCTGTTGTGCTGACAAGTACTTTTGTGGTGCAAAATTCTGAAAGTATGAATCACCGCAAAATCTTTACTTGGTCAATTACCGTAGCGCTCGCGGGTTTTTTATTCGGGTTCGATACGGTAGTCATTTCCGGAGCCGACTTGTCGCTACAGAAGTTATGGCCCCGCGGTGAAGTCTTTCACGGCTTTGTAGTCATGGCCTCGGCGCTGTGGGGCACGGTAGTGGGAGCTTTGTTGGGCGGTATTCCCACCGATAAGCTGGGCCGCAAAAAGACGCTTTTTTGGATAGGCGTTTTCTATTTCGTATCGGCAGTAGGTTCTGCCCTCGCCGCCGATCCCTTCACCTTTGCTTTTTTCCGTTTTCTCGGCGGTCTGGGCGTGGGCGCTTCCACCATAGCAGCGCCGGCCTATATTTCCGAGATCGCTCCTGCCAATGACCGGGGCAAGCTGGTGGCTTTGTACCAATTCAACATCGTGTTTGGCATATTGGTAGCCTTTCTGAGCAATTACCTGCTCAGCGGTCTGGGCGAAAATGCCTGGCGTTGGATGGTAGGCGTGGAAGCTGTTCCGGCGCTTGTTTATACGGTGATGGTGCTGGGCGTGCCCCGAAGCCCGCGTTGGTTGTTGGTAAAAAAGCACGACCGCGACGCGGCGGCCAAGACGCTTCGGCTCATAGACCCCGGCATGAATGTGGAAGCCGAAATGGACCGTATCCTTTCAGATCAGGTGGACGTCGTAAAAGGCGAAACGATTTTTACGCCAAAGTACCGCTTTGCCCTGACGCTGGCCTTTCTGGTCGCTTTTTTCAATCAATTTTCAGGTATCAACGCCTTTTTGTACTACGCCCCCCGCATTTTCGAGATCGCCGGCCTGGAGAAAAGCTCCGCACTGCTCAGCAGCGTAGGCATCGGCGTCATCAACCTGATATTTACCCTCATCGGACTCTCGCTGATAGATCGCTTTGGCCGCCGGCAACTCATGTATATAGGCTCGGTGGGCTATGTCATATCGCTTTCATTGGTGGCGCTGGCTTTCATGCTCAATATCAAAGGAATGGCCGTGCCTGTTTTTTTATTCCTTTTCATAGCTTCTCATGCCGTTGGGCAGGGTGCGGTGATTTGGGTTTTTATCTCTGAAATTTTTCCGAACCACCTGCGCGCCGCCGGTCAGGCCTTCGGGAGTTCGGTACACTGGATACTGGCTGCCGTTATTCCCTCGCTGGTGCCTGTGTTGTTCAAAAGTATAGGCGCTGCGCCGGTGTTCGGCATCTTTGCCTTCATGATGGTCTTGCAATTGATCTTCGTATGGAGGATGATGCCCGAAACGAAAGGCATATCGCTGGAAGCGCTGGAGGTACAGATGACAGGTAGAAAAGCATAAGTTTCATACATCACTTTCGTGAGTTTGACCGGAGTTCGGGAGATTCCGCCCGAACTTCCTTTCAGCATTCGCCGAAGCAAGCGGCAAGAGTGCAGGGTAAGGTTTGTCTTGAAAATCGTTTGGCATGAATACATTACGCAACACAGTTTTTATAATTTTAGCTGGATGGATGCTGCATTCCTGTGCGCTTTCACCTGCGAGCAGACAGCAGTCCATGTACAAAGAGCCACACCGGCCGCAGTTCCATTTTTCACCGGCAGAAAACTGGATGAACGATCCCAACGGGATGTTCTACTTCGATGGGGAATACCACCTTTTCTATCAATACTATCCGGACAGCAACGTGTGGGGGCCTATGCACTGGGGCCATGCCGTCAGTACTGATTTGGTACATTGGGAGCATCTGCCCATTGCGCTGTACCCCGATTCGCTGGGCTACATCTTTTCCGGCAGCGCAGTAGTGGACTGGAACAATACCAGTGGATTGGGCCAAAACGGTCGGCCGCCGTTGGTGGCCATCTTTACCTATCACAACCCGGATGCAGAACGCGCCGGTCGCTCCGATTTTCAATATCAGGGCATCGCGTACAGCAACGACAAAGGCCGCACCTGGACCAAATATCCCGGCAATCCGGTAGTGCCCAACACTCAGAAAATCAGAGATTTCCGGGACCCCAAAGTGATCTGGGATGAAGCCTCCCAACAGTGGGTGATGGTATTTGCCGCCGCCGACCATGTAAAACTATGGAGATCGGATAATCTGACCGAGTGGACGCACCTCAGCGATTTCGGCAAGGAGTGGGGATCACACGGCGGCGTGTGGGAATGCCCGGATTTGTTTCCTATTCAGGTAGAGGGCAGCAACGAAAAAAAATGGGTGCTGCTGCTCAGCATCAATCCGGGCGCTGCCAACGGCGGCTCCGGCACACAATATTTCGTAGGAAATTTTGACGGTAAAAAATTGGAGTTGGACCCCACATTCGCTCCCGACGTGAGCGGAGAAAAAGCTGTCTGGCTCGACTATGGCCGTGACAACTATGCCGGGGTCACCTGGTCGGATATTCCCAAAGAAGACGGCCGCCGCATTTTTATCGGCTGGATGAGCAACTGGGACTACGCCACCCGCGTACCCACTCAAAAATGGCGCAGCTCGACTACCATTCCACGAACGCTCACACTTCGGAAGACCGGTGAAGGCTACCGCGTGTTCTCGGAGCCTGTGAAAGAACTGCAAAACTTGCGCGCTTCGGCTCGCAGGTTGGAAAGCGCTGAACTGTCAGGTTTCTTGGATATCACAGCACAAATCGGGGCTACCTCGCCGGCGCAAATGGAACTGGTCCTGGACTTTGAACTACCCGCCGGCGCCTACCCCGACTTTGGCGTACAACTTTCCAACAGCAAGGGCGAGCAATACCGCGTAGGGTACAATGCCGCTGCAAAACAGTTTTACAGCGACCGCAGAAATACAGGCAATATATCCTTCTCCGACAAATTTGCCCGAAGCAATCACTCCGCGCCCCGGCTTTCAGAAGAAAAGACCATCCGGATGCACCTGTTTCTGGATGCCGCTTCCGCCGAACTCTTTGCCGACGGCGGCGCTACCGTATTGACAGATATCTTCTTTCCCGGCGAAGACTTCCATCAGATCGCACTGTATTCCGAGAAAGGCAGCGTAAAACTATTAAAGGCGGAGGCTTTCCGGCTCCGCTCCATCTGGCGATAGCCGAACAAAATGCAGATGTCCGCCTGAGCGGAACATCTGCCTATTCAATCAGTCATTAATACCATAAATGTATGAAAATGAAGTTGATCTCGCTCTTTGTGCTGTTTTTTTCGGCGCAATTCGCTCTGGCCCAGCGAACTGTGACGGGAAAAGTAACAGACGTAGAAACGAACGAACCGCTCATCGGCGCCAACGTACTGGTGAAAGGCACCTCCATCGGTACCACTACTGAAGTGGACGGCTCATTTGTCCTTGTAGTACAAGACAACGCCGCTTCGCTCACCATTTCCTACACAGGCTACCAGCCGGCAGAGGTGTCTATTGTGGGCGTACAAAACGTGAACGTGGCCCTCACGACGGGTAGTTTGCTTGAAACCGTTGTCGTAACCGGGTACACCACCCAGCGAAAAAGGGAAATCACCGGCGCTATCTCCATCGTGGATGCCGCCGACCTTGCCGATGTGGCCACCCCGAACGTCATTACAAAATTACAATCGAAAGTACCCGGCCTGACCTTCACCTCTTCGGGGGTGCCCGGCGGCAACGACACCCAAATTTCCATCCGGGGGCTCACCTCCGTATTCGGGGGCACCGGCCCGCTGTGGGTCATAGACGGCGTACAGACCACCAATCCTTCGGGATTGAATCCGAACGAAATTGAAAGCATTCAGGTGCTCAAGGACGCAGCCTCGGCAGGTATCTACGGTACAGAGGCGGCGCGCGGCGTCATCATTGTCACTACCAGGCAAGCCCGGAAGGGAGCAAGCGGCTTTACCTTCAATACACAGGTGACTTCCAACAGAGTGCGCGAAAATTTCAGCGTACTGGGCGCTCAGGAGTGGCTGGATGTTCGCTATCTGGCACAGGGTAAGACCCCGGTGACTGCAGGCAACTTCTCTTACACACCGGGTACGGAACTGCCCGAATTTCTGGATGCGGGCAAAAACCTCCGTCTTTCCAACACAGACTGGGTGGATGTGATTTTGCGCAATTCCATTTCTACCACCACCGATCTGGGTTATTCGATTGCCAAAGACAAGTGGAGGCTCTTTGCCGGAGCAGGTTATGCCGGCGACAACGGCATCATTGAACATACCTACTACCGCCGTGGAAACTTGCGCCTGAACTCAAGCGTGAAGCTGTTCGGCGATTTTTTGACCATCGGAGAAAATCTGACTGTCTCGCAATTCAATGAGGTTAAAAATGGAGGCGACAATGCGCCTGTGGTCGAAGATGCCCTGCTGCAAAACCCGCTCATCCCCGTTTACGGAGAAGACGGCTCCTGGGGAGGCCCCACCGGCGCTGGTCTGCAGGACAAGTGGAACCCGCTGGCCATCCTGTACATCAACCGCAACAACGTCCAGAAAACCCTCCGCACTTTTGGCAACGTGTATGCCGATTTTGCGCTCACGCCCCATTTGTCTTTCAGCTCCAAGTACAATTTTGATTACAACAATTTCAAATACGACGAAAAAACGGAGTTCTTCAATCAAAATGGAAGTCTGCTCGGCAACAGGATACTGCTCAATGGCCAGGATTTTTCCCGTTTTGCCCGAAACCGCAACAATGCCGCCACCTATATATGGACCAACCTATTGACCTATGGAAGGGACTTCGGCAACCACACCATCAATGCCTTTGTAGGCCAGGAAGTATTTGAGCGAAAGCAGGATCATGTCTTTCACCGGATACAAGTGCCCGTGGGCACGGAGATTGATTATGACAACATTGAGCAATACGACGTCATTGCCGACAATTCCATTCTGGACGCGTATGGCGTAGGCGCCGACAGCCGCCGCAGTTCGCTCTTTGCCAAAGCTTCCTATGATTTCGCCGACAAATACTTTGTTTCTGCCAGTTTGCGCCGCGACGGCTCCTCCCGCTTCGGGCGCAACAATCGCTATGCCATTTTTCCGACCGTTTCTTTGGGTTGGACACTGAGCCGGGAAGCCTTTCTGGCCAACAACAAAAACATAAATGACTTGAAACTCCGGTTCTCCTGGGGGGGCAACGGCAACGCAGACATCGCCGAGTATGCCCAGTACAGCATCTTCATTTCGGCTATTGAATACAGCAACTATGACCTCGCCGGAACAGGCAGCGGAAACATCGCCACCGGCGTCTCGGCCAGTCAGGTGGGCAATCCGGATTTGAAATGGGAGCAGAGCTACCAAACCAATCTGGGACTGGACATGACCCTGTTTGACTACAAGGTCAATTTTTCAATGGATGTTTATGAGAAGAACACCACCGACCTGCTTTTGCAAACCGTGCAGCCATCCGTGTTGGGCGAGGCAGGAAAAACGCTCTTTTACAATGCCGGCGACATGGTGAACAGAGGTATTGACCTCGTGCTCGGCTACCAGTCCAACCGCAAGTCGGATTTCAATTACGGATTCAATGTACTGTTTTCTGCTTACCGCAACAAGGTGACATCGCTGAATAATTCGGAAGATTTCATCCTGGAAGGCGTGTCTTACACCGGCGTCGGCTACGCCATAGGCTCGTATTTCGGCTTCGTAGCGGACGGCATATTCAGAACGCCGGAAGAAGTGGCCGTTCACGCCGCCCAACCCGGCAAGGCGCTTGGCAACATACGCTACCGCGACCTGAACGGCGACGGCGTCATAGACCAGGAAGACCGAACCATCATCGGCAATCCGCACCCGGATTTTACCTATGGTATCGGCGCCAATATGAGCTACAAACAATGGGGATTGAGCCTGTTTTTCGACGGGCGCCACGGCAACGACATGTACAATGCCCAGCGCAACCTGCTCGACTTCCCCTATTTCGGCTTCAACCACGGTCGAAACACCCTTGACGCCTGGAGGCCCGACAATGCCAATTCTCTGATACCTGCGCTGAACACGGCCGACATCAACAACCAGACGCGCCCCTCTACCTATTTTGTAGAAGACGGCTCTTTCTTCCGCCTCAAAACCATCAGCCTGAGCTACACACTGCCGGGCGCGTCGCTAGGCCGCATGGGCTTGCGCAATGCGCGCATCTATGTGCAGGGCGAGAACCTGATCAACCTGACCAATTTTACAGGATTCGATTATGAGGTGCGGGGGTTGAGCCGCACAGGCATCGGTATTGCAGGGCTGAATCTGTATCCGCACACCCGCTCCATGACCGTTGGTCTGAGCCTGGATTTCTAACAAAAAAAACCAGCAATGATTATGAAAAATTTATCATCTATTCCGGCGATACTGCTCTCACTCTTCCTGCTGGCCGGGTGCTCCAAAGATTTTTTGGACGTACAACCCGAAAATGTCATTTCGGAAGAGAATCTGGATATAGAGCAGTTGGTAGTGAATGCCTACGGAGCGCTCGACTACCGGTACAACACCGGCGAATTCCGCGACCACTGGCCATTTGACCATGCGCCCTCCAACTGGGCGTTTTCAGACATCCGCAGCGGCGATGCCTACAAAGGCGGCGGCGGCGTGGGCGACAATCCCGGCGGCGGCATGCACGCGCTGGAAATACATCAGGTGTTCCCATCTTCCGAAAATGTGTACAACCTGTGGAGGGCACTATATTTTGCCATTTTCCGCGTCAACAACGCCATCCGGAGCCTGAATGCCGCTACCGGCTTTGACAAAAAAGAACTGCGGATCGCCGAATTGCGCGTACTGCGAGCGCATTTCTACTTTGAGCTGATGAAGAATTTCGGCACTTTCGCCTATGTCAGCGATCAGACGCCTGTGGACCAGATGGCGCAAGTACCCAATTCTTTTGATCAGGCTTTCCTGTGGGGCAAAATTGAAGAAGACCTCCTGGCATCCATTCCCATTTTACCCGAAACCCAACCTGAGCTTGGCCGCGTCAACAAATTGGTAGCTTATGCTTATTTGGCCAAGGCCAAACTCTTCCAAAAGCAATGGAGCGAAGTGATAGCGCATGCAGACCGGGTGCTGGCAGGGCCATATAGCCTGGCGCAAGATATAGAGCGGCTTTATTCCATTCCGGGATATGGCAACAGTGAGAACGTTTTTGCCATCCAGTACTCCATCAACGACGGTTCTGAATACGGCAATCTCAATTTCGGCAATTTGCTGAACTCGCCGGACTCGCCCGCCGACGATGTGAATCATCCGTATCTCAATGGGGATGATTTCCACAAGCCGTCTCAGAATCTTGTCAATGCCTTCAAGGTAGATGCCGACGGCTTGCCCTTGCTGGACACTTACAACAACGCTGATCTGGCGCCCCGCGATGTGACAACCCCCGTGGACCCCCGCCTGGATCATGCCGTTGGCCGCCCGGGCATCAAGTGGAAGTCCTGGAACCGGATGGCGCAGCAAGACAACTGGAGCCGGGACGTGCCAACCTATGGCTACTATGTGCTGAAGAAAAACCAGATTGATCCCAACTCCGACCAGCGGGCCTCCGGAGGGTTCCCCTGGGCAAAGGGCGCTTTGGATTTTCCGCTCATCAAGATCAGCGACGTCATGCTGTGGAAGGCAGAAGCTGCAATTGAACTGGGCAACACGGCTACCGGAATGAGCATCATCAACCAGATTCGCGAGCGCGCCAAAAATTCGCCTTATGTACGCGACTTCATAGATGACACGCGTCTTGCAGCGAACTACCAAATCAATTTGTACCCTGCTACGGTCAGCCAGGACTATGCGCGCAAAGCCCTGCGCATGGAGCGCCGCCTGGAATTGCACAACGAAGGCCATCACTTCTACGATCTCGTTCGCTGGGGAATAGCAAGCCAATGGATCAACAACTATATGGCTGCAGAAAGCGCTAAGCGAACCTATTATGCAGGCGCTTCCTTTACGCCCAACCGGGATGAGTACCTGCCGGTGCCGCAGATAGAGATAGACGCATCCGGCGGCGTATATGTGCAACGCCCGAATTATTGATTCAAATATTTCAAACTTTAACCAAACTTGATATGAAACGATTGTTAAACCAGGCGAAGCTGAGCTACCTGCTTGTATTGGGGCTGGCCGGCTTGATGCTGCATAGCTGCGATCAGGATCCCAAATTCTCAGATCTTGTACCAGACTATGCGTACTCCATCATCAGGAGTTTTGAAGCCAATGGCGAGTTGGCCGAAATCAACCACACCAACGCCGTAGTGACGCACACGCTTCCTGCCGGCGCCGATCTTGCCACCGTAAACGTGAATATGACCCTGCCCGAAGGAGCCGTTGTACAGCCTGCCTCCGGTTCAACCGTTGACTTTTCCGGAGGCCCTGTCGTTTTTACGGTCACCAACAATGGTATAGCCAGAAAATATACCGTCACGATCGCTGCTTTTGGCGACCCGATGATCATGACCTTCGCCATTGGCAGCAACATGGGCGTTATTGACCAGGCCAATGGCGCCATTGCCATCACCGTCGGCAGTCAGGCGGATATAACCCGGCTTGCGCCGCTGTACACCATCCCCGGCGGCACTACTGCCACACCAGAATCGGGCGTAGCCCAAAACTTCACCAATCCTGTCAAGTACACGGTCATCTCTAATGACGGCTTTACAGGAAAGTCTTATTTTGCGACGGTGACTCAAATTGAAGGGCCCAAAATCACGAAGTTTGAAGTCAACGGCGAGGAGGCCACCATCTTCAACAGCACGCGCATGATTTCGCTGACATTGCCTCCCGGAACCAACCTGAGCAATCTCGCGCCCGTCATCACTTTACCTCCCGGCCAGACCATCTCTCCAGCCGGCGGGGTAGCCCGCGATTTCTCAGCAGGCCCGCTCACTTACACCGTCACAAATACAGAAGGACTTACGGCACAATACACGGTGAACATTACAGCCGGAAGCCTGCCCATTGCATTCATCGGCGACGGCGCCAATGTAAATTCCATTCAGGATGACGACGCGCGCGCCGCAGCGCTTTTCTTGCAGGCTACCTACCAAAATGACTTTCACTACATTCCATTCTCCAATATTTCTGCACAGACATTAATGGGCATGAAAGTAGTCATGTTGTATTACCTGACACCGCTTCCCAATCTTGGCTTTTCGGCATCGTCCGACAATGTGATGAGCATGTTGCCGCCTCAACTTCGACCGGGCGCCCCCCAAAGTCAGGCGCTGACGAATTATGTCAAAAACGGTGGCCACCTCTTTATTGCGGGCGACCCCACGCCGTTCATCCATGTCACCGGGCGCATCCCTGCCGATTACTCCGTACCTCCCAGCCCCGGCAATTATCAATACACAGAATATGGTTGTGCCGGCGCAGGAGGTTGCGTGGACATGAACAAGCCGCCGGATGACATCTGGGGCCTGAGCGTAAAAGTGGCCAACACTTCATCCGACCGCCGTGGCCACCCTATTTTCAACGGGCTTTCGCTTGCCGGCGACGGAGAATTGTATTTGCAAAATTCCGGCACCCGCGAGGCTCGATTGATCTGGTGGCAGCATTTTGACAACCGCATCAACGGCTACACCTGCTGCGGAACAGAGGGCGTGCTGGTGATGGAGAAAAAATTCAACGCCGTCAAGTTGGGTACCCTTCGCTGGATTGGCGATGGATTCGGCGTGGGAGCCATCGAATACCTCCCGACAAGCGGCTCTTTGGATGCAGATTTCGACTTCAATATCCCTACCAATTTCGACGGCCGTATCATTTCATTGGAGAATACGATCATCGGCTACGAATTTGACTCGAACGGCACCGTGAACCAGTATCAAAATAATCTGGAAACATTCACGCGCAATATCATTGACTATTTGCGAACCTTATAAAACATGGATAAGATGAAGCAGTTAGTTCAAATCAGCACATTCCTTTTGCTGTTCATCAGCGCGTGGTCGTGCTCGAAACGCGAAAACTACATTGAAGGGCCTTCGATACTCGACATCATCGAGGAGGTGAAAATCAACAACAAACCGGCCAGTATTGATCACCTTTCAGGTCTGATTCAGGTCAGCTTGCCCGGCAATACCGACCTCCGCAACGTTACTTATGTCGCTACGGCCCCGGCTGGAGTGACGATAAGCCCGGCCGGCGGTACTCCGCTCAATCTGGAGCAGCCCGTAACCGTCACCGCCGACAACGGTTTCAGCCGGCGTATTTACCGCATCGTAGCCACTTTGCTGCCCTCGAAAATTGCCTGTCTGGGTGATGGGGCCACCATAGCCCAGATTTCAGATGACGACGTTCAGGAAGCCGCTGAGTGGGCCCAACAAACTTACGGTGATGATTTCGTTTATATCCCGTATGCCGAACTCGACGATGAGGCGCTTCTGGGAGTCAATGTTATCTTTTACATGCACGATCAAGTGGGGTCTTCGGCACAACCGGCCGCTCTGTTGGAAAAACTCAACGTATTGTCCAAGTTTTATGTGCAAGGCGGCAAGATACTGGCCGGCCAGCATGGTACGGGGATTGTTGAAGAGCTCGGCCGCGATCGGTCCGGCTTGCGAACGATCATCGGCACGGGCGCAGGCGGGCCAAATGCCGATACCTGGGCCGTCGGCTTTACGAATTCACCCATTGCCAATATCCTTACAAACGGTGTAGCTTTCAACGCCAACGGGCAGGTCAATGTCATTGACGGAGGCTTCAAAGAAGACCATAATTCCATGTGGACGATGGACCCGCTGGCCGCGCCCAAGTATGGCAGTTTCTCCACGCTTTACAATGCGGAAGTGTTGGCTACGTGGGACTGGAACGTAGCTTCTCAGGGAACGGGCGGTATCATCCTTTGGAATCCAAGCGGGCGTTTCCGGGGTACCATTATTACGCTTGGCGTCGGCGGTATGGAGTGGCGTATGAACGACGGGCGCCCCAATGCCTATGCTCAAAATATCCGTACCATCTATAAAAATGCCATTGACTACCTGAAAGGATTGTAATCTGATAGAAGTAGAAGGGATGCCTGCGTCTGTCTGGGACGGGGCATCCTCTTTTCTTTTTTGATAATTTCTTACCATGCGAACTACCCTGATTTTTCTTGCCGCCCTAGGGCTGGCATGGCATGTTTGTAAGGCTCAGCAGCAGCCGATTTACCAATGCCGCTTTGAACCGGGCTGGACCAATCCTGTATCGGGCCACGTATGGCAGGGAAGATCCGAACAGCCTGAATTGGCGGAGGGGCTGATCGGCCGGGCACTAAGACTGGACGGCTACTCTACTTTCGTGCATTCTAAGCTGAAACGCGCCATAACGGCGCCCTTAACGGTAAGCGCATGGGTGGCTCTGGAAACCTATCCGACGCACCCCGCGGGATGTTTTTCACTGGTAAGCGACTCTGATCCATACATAACAGCGGGTATCACCAATTTTGGGCAGCCATACATTAGAACCTCGGGTGGGCGCGTCGTAGCCGATGTGATGGTGCCGAAATTCCGCTGGCAACATCTGGCGTTGATCGTTGATGCAGACAGCGCGAAATTAGTATGGAACGGGCAGATCGTTGCGGCAACAGCAAATGGACGAGCAGCCGCTTATACACATATTTATCTGGGGCGGGATGCTGCTGCCGGCTTTGTTCACATTTTTCCAACCATGCATATCAATGGCCTCCTGGATGAAGTGACCATCTGGGAAGGCGCCAAGCAGCCAACCGAATTGCCGAAGTGGATATCTATGGAAAAAACAGGCCTGGATGCAGATTTGTGTATTCCCGCCGGGCGTTTTGCCCACGATCACACCCGGCCCCAATACCACCTCTTGCCGCTTGCCAATTGGACCAATGAAACGCATGGCTTGCTATACTACAATGAGCGGTACCACATTTTCAACCAGAAAAACGGCGCCAACGTATTTCTCGGAAACATCAACTGGGGGCATTTCAGCAGCCCGGATCTGATACATTGGACGGAGCATCGCCCCGTGTTATCCCCCGGCCCCGGCTACGATCAGATGGGAATATGGTCAGGGCATGTAGTGCCTGACGAGGAAGGCTCACCGGTTATCTTTTATACCGGCAGTGATGGAACGGTTTTCAGCATTTGCCGTGCATCCCCACAAGACAGTAGTTTGCTATCCTGGGGAAAAAGCAAAGCCAACCCTTTGATCAAAGGCAATCCGCCTCAATATCACCGGGCCGACCTGCGCGATCCCTATGTCTGGAAAGAGGATAGCGCATGGTATATGGTGGTTGGTTATGGTATTCTGGAGGACAGCACAGAACAAGGCGCATTATTGCTCTATCGTTCTCAGGATTTAACCGCATGGGAATACAGGGGGATATTTTTCCATCACAAGCCCTGGCCCGAAACTCCCGGTATATTTTGGGAAATGCCGGTATTTTGGAAAATGGGCGATAAGTACATTTTGTTGGTCAATCCTGTTCCCTATCAAAAAAAGCCCGCAAGAGCCATTTACTGGGTCGGCGAGTTCAAACAAGAGCGCTTTGTACCCGACCACGAGCAGCCCCGGCATCTTGAAATCATCAACCGCCTGCTCTCCCCGTCTGTGGCATACGATGAGGAGGGGAGAACTACTGCCATAGCCATCATTCCGGATTTGATCCCCGCCGAAATGCAGTATCAACGGGGATGGACGCATTTATACAGCATACCCCGCTTATGGGAACTGAAAGACTCCGTGTTGCTGCAATCTCCGCATCCCGCATTGAAAAAACTACGCGGCACGCCATTGCAGCGATCCAAACTCCACCTCCAGGAGGGCGATACACTTGCCATAGCCAAAGGACAGCAATTAGAGCTGCTGCTGAAGCTGGACATCAGCCGGACGAGTTCATTCAACCTCGTTGTCGGGAAAAACGCACACAATGGGGAAGCCACTTCCTTGCACTTTGATCTGGAGGCGGCTGCTTTACTCATAGACCACAACAAGAGCAGTCTGAACCCCCTGTTTGAAAAACGAAAAGAAACAGGTATTTTTCACCACCGCCCACAAGAGCCGCTTTTGCTGCACATCTTTGTGGATGGTTCCGTTCTGGAGGGCTTTGTGAATAATAAAGAAGCGTTTACTACCCGTTTTTTTACAACCGATCCTGTAAGCGATGAAATCGAACTCGTTATACAAAAGGGTAGCTTGCAGGTGCTGGACATGACCGTTTGGCCAATCACTCCGGCGAAGGTTTCTTGTGGATTTTGATAACCTGTAAAAACCAACCACATGCGGATGTACCTTTCCATCTCACTGCTCTTAGCAGTTTCTGCGGCTACATCCACAGCGCAGGCCCCCATTTTTCATCTCGATTTCAATGAAGCATCCGGCTCCGTGACGACTACCGAATTGGTTTCCGGAACCAATCTCCCTATTTTTAATGCCTTTAATCGCCCGGAGCGAATACCCGCCAACTTTGGCCAGGCGCTCCGCTTAGATGGTTATTCTACTTACATTCGCAATACTGGTTTTCCCATTCAGGGATATGCCGGCCGGCTCACGGTTGAGGCCTGGTATGCCACCGAAGCTTTTACTTTCGAGCCGGGCGCCATTATCCAAAGCCAATCGGGCAACAACGGATTCAAGTTGCAGGTCAACTCCATCGGTGCGGTAGCTTTTTCTTTTTCCTTCAACGGCCAATTGCGCAATTTGGTCACCAACAGCCGCCTTGCTCCTTACCGCTGGCACCATATCGTAGCAGTAGTTGACGGCATAATCGGTAATGTAACCATTTATGTTGACAACGAAAGCTGGCTCAGTTCCAACTTCAGTCCCAACTCGACCATCAACTCAGCCGACGCCACCCTATGGGTTGGAAAAAGCGCCCTCAATCAGGTTTTTGCAGGGTTTTCGCTCAATACGCTCAATGGCGCTTTGGACGATCTAAAAGTGTACAATACTGCGCTTACCGTTGATGAGATCGCAGCGCATTACGCACAAGCTACCCAGTTGGAGGCCCCGCTTTCTATTGACCCCGATGTTCGCCATGCCGGCGACTACCTGCGCCCGCGGTATCACCCAATGCCCAATACTTCATGGACCAACGAACCATACGGATTGACCTATTACGATGGCAAGTACCACCTGTTTTTTCAAAAAAATCCCAACGGGCCTTACCTCTACTTTATGCATTGGGGCCACTTGTCCAGCCCCGACTTGATCACCTGGACGGAAGAACCCATTGCGTTGGCGCCCTTTGCAGGCTTCGACAGCTTCGGCGTATGGTCGGGCACAACAGCCTTTGATCCCAACGGCGAACCAACCATTTTTTACACCGGCGTCAACGGGGCAAGTGCCGGCATCGGTGTGGCGCGCCCCATAGACGAGGATTTGAGAAGATGGCAGCGCGTGCCCGGCAATCCGGTCATTCCCTCCGCTCCCGGCGGATTTCCTCATCTCGACTTTCGGGACCCCTATATTTTTCAGCGGAATGGACTGTACTACATGGTGGTGGGGTCTGGCCTGGCCAATAACGGAGGCGGTATTTTATTTACCTACACTTCTACTGATTTGAACATCTGGACCATGGCGCAGCCCATATTCAGCAGCACCGACTTCATTCATCACGGCACTTTTTGGGAGATGCCCTCTTTTTTTCCGATGAATGAAAACGATTATGCGTTTGTAGTGACGCCACTGTTCCAGGGGCAACCGGCAGATGTCATTTACTGGGTAGGCAGTTTTGACGGCCAGCGATTTACGCCTTATGACAATACCGCGCGCAACTTTGAACTGATTTCTCAAAACTTACTGGCCCCGGCCATTGGGCGTGACCAAAACGGCCAATGGACCAGCATCGGTATTATTCCCGACGACAGGGCCGTGAATTTACAAATTGAAGCAGGCTGGCGTCATATTTTCAGCATTCCCAGGCAATTGCGCTTATTGGAGGATCATCGTACCCTGGCTGCTATTCCGCATCCTCATCTGTGCCGGCTTCGCTTGGACTCCGTTGTCATAACCAACCGGAGTATCCTGGCCAATACCCCGGGCAATCTGAGTGAGTTTAGGAGCAATCAGGCTGAATTGGATATAGAAATACGCGTGCCCGCCAACGGCCAAACCTATGTGGATGTCTTTAAAAGCGAAAACAATCAGGAGCGCACCAGCATCATTTTAGACCGTTTGAATGGGCAAATCGGGCTTGACCGAAGTGTTTCTTCCCCGTATTCAACGGTTGAAAACATTCGCTACCACAGCTATGATTTCAATCCATCGGGAATCGTCAAACTCCGGGTATTTCTTGACCATTCCGTTGTCGAGGTTTTTGTGGACGACAAAATGTCTTTCTCTGCCAGAGCATACCCCGGCCCGGCCTCCAACAGGGTTGATGTCCGCGGGCCGAACAGCGCTGCCGAAATCCTTACTTTTAAAGGCTACCAATTAGGCGACAAAGAAAATCTTTACCCGGACTTGGTCTGCCCGGCTGACGTTTTCAGCAGGGTGGCAGAGCTCCCGTCCTTCAACAAATTGCATGTTTTTCCCAATCCTGTTCAGAATCAACTCATCATCCAAAACGAAGTGCTGTACCCAGCAGAAGTGGTCATCACCGACCTATATGGCCGCACGCATGGCGATGTACGCATGGAGGGCAATGTCCTCAACGTGAGGCATCTGTCCGCAGGCGTATATGTGCTGACGATGCATCAAAGGAATGACGTTTTTATAGCTCGTTTTATAAAACAGTAGCGGCATCCGGGGCGGGGCATTTTACAGCCTGCCGCCTCACCGCCGCATTGGCCACCGGGCGTTCGCCTTCGTGTGATCGAAGCGTTGGTTGTCGCCGGGCATGTTTGCCACGCCGTTGAAAGCACAATCCCTTACTCGCCTCCCGCGCCCTGCAATACCTGCTCATAAATGCCTTTCATGTCGGCGTCGGTTTCAGCGTCGCGCAGGGCTTCTGCTTTTTTGCGCAGTTCGGCAGCTTTGGCGGTGTGTGCCGGAGAATCAACCTTTTGGGCATAAGCATTGCTCATGTCCACCAAAAATTTGAAGCTTGCAAAACGGCGCCACAGAGATTCTTTTTCTCCTTTTGCAATGGTTTCAATTTTTTCAAGAGCAGGAGCCGCTTTGTCCAAATCCAATTCCGCTACCAAAGACTGGTATGCCCCGAAAACGGAAAGGGCTGCATATCCGTCGGTTTTGGCCAATTGGCGCTCGAAGAACGGCAGATGCGCCGGGTCTTTTTTGGAACTGTACAACTCGCCGATGATGGACAGAATGTCTTCGCTTTGAGTGTTTTCCCACTTGCGGGCGTATTCCATGGCGGCGTCGGAATCCTGGGCTACCAGTACAGAGAGGGCTGATGCCAGAACGCTGTTCACGGAGTCTTTTTCCAGAATATAACGCGCCACCAACAGCGCTTCTTCGTCTTCCCATTGCTGGAGGTTGTTCATGGCCTCGCGACGCACTACGGAGTGCGGGTCGGATTTGGCCATGCCGCGAATGGTTTTGATGATCGGCTCTTCCTCAAAATCGGCATAAGCGGTGGAAACGGCACGGATGAGCCAGAATTTATCGTTCAATCCGGCATTGAAGACGCGCGGCATTTCTTCGCTCTCATTCTCCACAATATATTGCAGCGCATCCATCCGATCCGACAAAGAGGGTGCATTGAAATACTGGAACACATACTCCTGCTCCGATTTTTCCTCTTCGCGAATACAAAGCAGCACTTTTTGAGGGTCGAACACCATGAGGGCCGGGCGCGAGGGCACTTCAAATTCAAAGGTTTGGCCCCGCTCGGTGATGTGGATTTTTTCGCGGCGCTTGGTACCGTTGTCGAAGTAGAGGTCCACTTCGGTGGGGAGTTCAAAAATGGCGGGCATCAGTTCGGGGTCTTGCGTTTGTTCTACGGTCACGGTAGCTTTGCCTGCTTCAGCATCAAATCCGTAGGTGATGTTGAGCGTGGGGTGGCCGGCTTTGAGGAACCACTGATTGAAGAACCAGTTGAGGTCTTCGCCGGTAACTTCTTCAAAAACCAAGCGCAGATCATGCACCTCCACTGCGGAATAGGCATGTTTGTTCAAATATAATTTCAGCGCCTCAAAAAATGCTTCGTCGCCTACATAGTGGCGGAGCATGTGCAGTACCGAGCCGCCTTTGTTGTAGCTGTGTGCGTCGAACATGTCCTCGTTGTCGGCATAGCTGAAATGGATGAGCGGGTGGATGCTCATATCGGCAGAACTGAAATAGCCCTGCCATTCTTCCAGCAGGTGGTAGTCGGCTTCGTCGCGGCCGTATTTGTTTTCCAACCACAGGTATTCGCTGTAATTGGCAAAGCCCTCGTTGAGTGTGAGATTGGACCAGCTTTCGCAAGTCACGAGGTCGCCAAACCAGTGGTGCATCATTTCGTGGGCCACTATTTTTTCATTGGTGCGCTCGTCCACCAGGTCCATTTTGTGTTTTTGAACAAACTCTCCGAAAGTCACCGCGGTGGTGTTTTCCATGGCGCCGGAGACGAAGTCGCGCACGACGATCTGTGCGTACTTTTTCCAGGGGTAGTCGTAGCTGAAGGTTTTGGAGAAATACTCCAACATTTCGGGCGTGTAGGGGAAAATGGCTTTGGCGTCGGCGGCATAATCCGGCTCCACATAATATTGCAGCGGCACATTGCGCCATTTGTCTTCCACAACGGCATATTCGCCCACAGCGACCATAAATAGATAAGGTGCGTGGGGCTGATCCATTTTCCAGTAGTCGGTGCGGGTACCGTCGGCGTTTTTGGTTTGTTTCAGCAACAGGCCATTAGAGAGGGTTTTGAAGCGGTCTTCCACGGTGAGATAAATCTCCTGCGTGCAGCGCTCGTTGGGGCTGTCAATGGTAGGAAACCAGCGGGAGTTCCAGTTGGTCTCGCCCTGCGTCCAGATTTGCATGGGCTTGCCGGCCTCTTCGCCGCGGGGATTGATGAAGAACAAACCTTTGTTGGACGTGATGGCATCGCTGCCGCCCGAAGCGGAAGGCATGGCGGTGTATTCTATCAGGATGCTATACTGTTCTTTGCGGGTATAGCTGCGATCCAACTGTATGATGATCTGGTCGTTTTCGTAGGTGTATTTCAGCGGCATGTTTTTACCCGAAAGGGACACTTTTTGAAACTCAAACCCTTTGGCATCCAGCGTTACCTTGTCGGAGGCGTGGAAATACGGACGCAGCACCAGTTCTGCCTTTCCTATTACTTTTTCCTCTGCCCAGTTGAAACGCAGGTCGAGGCGGGTATGAATGAGATCATGCGCTCTGCGGTTGGTGGCCTGATACACGTCCGCGACATAATTGCCGGGGTCGTCGGCCATTTCATCTTCGGATTCTGCTTCCTCCTCAGCATCTGCATCAAGGGCAATTTCAGGTGCATTATCGGGCACTTTGGTTATGACGGCGTTTTTGGAGGTATTACAAGCGGCAAAAGCGATGAGTATGCCAAAGAGCAGCAAGAATTTTTTCATAAAAAAATATTGAATGTGAAAGGGTTGGAAAATGCAAGGCAGAACGACGGAGGAGGGGCAAATGTTGCAAACGCCGCCACTAAGCGGGTACTTTTGCAGCGGCTACTTCTACCAAAAATGCCTCCAAATACTGATTGAACAGTTCCGGGTGCTCCATCATAGGGGCGTGGCCACATTCGTTGATGAAAAGCAGCCTGGAATCGGGTAGCAGCTCGTGAAATTTCTCGGCTACAAAGGCGGGCGTTATTTGGTCGTCTTTGCCCCAGATGAGCAAAACAGGCGCAGTGATGCTGCCGAGGTTGTCGCCCAAGTTGTGCCTTACGGCAGATTTGGCGGTGGCAATGACCCGAATGGCTTTATTTCGGTCGTTTACAATATCGAATACTTCGTCAATGAGTTCTTCGGAGGCTACTTCCGGGCGGAAAAAAGTACCCTGTGTTTTTCTTCTGATAAACTCTTTGTCGCCGCGTTTGGGAAAACTGGTACCCATCGCGCTTTCAAACAGCCCTGAACTGCCGGTGAGAATGACCGATTGCACCTTGTAGGGATGTTGCAGCACATACAGCAGGGCCACATGGCCGCCCAAAGAGTTGCCCAATACATGCACACCATCGTAGCCTTTGAACTCTACAAAATCGGCTACATATTCCACCAACCCCATGACCGACAGTTTGCGCAGCGGCAATTCCATGATGGGTAAGATGGGCACTACCACGTTGTAGCGCTCGCCGAAATGGCGAATAATGGACTCAAAATTGCTCAATGCGCCGAACAAGCCGTGCAACAACAGCAGATTGTCGCCGCTACCGCCGCTCTCGATGTACTTGAAACGCCCCTCCTTTTGGATTTGCTGATTCATGAAGGATTGATCTTCAGAAGTTTAACAGTGATGTAACTCTTCAATGGCCACTGCAAAATGCTGCGACACTCATCGTAGCTTCGGTCATTGACGGTTGCAAAAATAGCTTTTTTCGTAGTTTCGGCAAACGCAAGATGTAAATCTGTGTTACTAAAATGAAGGTTTTGCCCCAAAAGACAAAAAATGCTGCGCCAAACTTTGTGCAATCATAAAAAATGCCTTGCTTTGCGTGCTGAAAACAGCCGGTCAAAACAACCGGGGACGAAAACAAAATCATTCTTCATTAAATTGCAAAAAACATGCGTCTTATTGCCAAGTTACTCATTCTCACGCTTGTGTTCGGCTCCCTTACCGCTTGCGTTTCCAAGAAGAAATTCGACGAATTGCAGGCTTCCAAAGAAGCTGTTGACCGCGCTTTGGCTGAAACCCAAACTCGCGTAAAAGCTCTGGAAGGCCAGAATGCCGAACTTCAATCCACTCTCGAATCCGAGAAGACCCGCCTCAACGGCGAAATCGCTGCCATCCGCAAAGACCTGGATGCTACCAAAGGCCAAATGAGCCAACTGCAATCCAAGCTTTCTATGACGGAGGCTGAACTCGCCAAGCTCCGCGCTGAAATTGACGGCATCTTCAACACGTACAAAAACAGCGGCCTGACGCTCGAAAACCGCAGCGGCCGTTTGTATGTGATGACGGCTCCCGTGAACTTCGGCAACGGTTCTTCCAGCCTCAGCCGCGACCAGCGCAAAGCTCTGGACGAATTGGCCATGACTTTGAAGAACAACCCGAACGTGAAAGTGCTCGTAGAGGGCCACACCGACAATAAGCAATTTGCCGCCGGCTCCGGTATGGACAACTGGCAGTTGAGCGTCAACCGCTCTATGAGCGTGGTGCGCTACCTCATTCGCAAAGGCGTGAAGCCGGCTCAGGTAGCTGCTGTAGGCCGTGGTGAAAACCTGCCCGAAGGCGACAATGCCACTAAGGAAGGCCGCGCGAAAAACCGCCGCTCTGCCGTTGCTCCCGATGTGGAACTGGGTGGTCTGAAGCAGAACTAATTTTGTTTGTTAGTGAAGGGGTGACTCGCAGTCACCCCTTCACTCTCTTAGCTTAATAGCAAAAAAAGCCGTCTCGCAGCAATGTGAGACGGCTTTTTTAATTTATCACTCTTTGGCCGGCGGGCCGTCTTCCTGAAAGACGAGGATTTGGGTGTTGCCTAAGCTCGCCAGATTTTCCACATGGCCCTTTACCTTCACTACATCTCCTTTTTTGTAGCTCTGGTTGGACACCACGCGAATCTCGTCGCCATCGGCATCCATCACTTTGAAGGTGGAAAGCCCCATGAAATCCAGCTTCGAGGTCACCGTGCCTTTGATGGTGGCCGAGCCGGGCTTTTGGTAGTCTTCGGGCGCTTCCAGCAGGTCGCCGATGGGCGTCACGCGAGCGCATTGCATGGCACTGAATGCCAGGAACAGGATTAAAATGTTTCGAATCATCATATCGGGTTTTGATTGGAAACTGTGTGTCGGCCTGGGATGTTGCGTACCTTTGCAAAAAATATTACAGACATGCAATCACTACAACGCACGATAGAAGCCGCCTGGAACGACCGCAGCCTGCTGGCCGATCCTGCCGTCATCACTGCCGTACAGGAAGTATTGGAAATGCTGGATGCCGGTCAGGTCCGCATTGCCGAACCCGATGGAGAGGGTGGCTGGCGCGTACACGAATGGATCAAAAAAGCGGTGGTGCTTTATTTTCCGCTGCAACAAATGCAAACCATCGAACTTGGCCCCTACGAATACCACGACAAAATTCCACTGAAACGCAACTACGCGGCGCTCGGTGTCCGGGTGGTGCCGCCGGCAGTGGCCCGCTACGGCAGTTTCATTGAAAAAGGCGCCATCCTCATGCCCTCGTATGTGAACATAGGAGCGTATGTAGGCGGCGGTACGATGGTGGACACCTGGGCTACGGTAGGCTCCTGTGCACAGATAGGGCGCAACGTACACCTCAGCGGAGGGGTAGGCATCGGCGGAGTGCTGGAGCCGCCGCAGGCTGCGCCCACCATCATTGAGGACGACTGCTTCATAGGCTCGCGCTGCATTGTGGTGGAGGGCGCCCGCATAGAGCGGGAAGCGGTGTTGGGGGCCAATGTGGTCATCACGCAGTCCACCCGTATCATTGACGTGACGGGAGAAGCGCCTGTTACTTACCGGGGCCGCGTGCCTGCGGGTTCGGTGGTGATTCCGGGGTCGTACTCCAAGCAATTTCCTGCCGGTGAATATCAGGTGCCTTGCGCGCTCATCATCGGGAAGCGTCAGGAAAGCACCGATAAAAAGGTGTCGCTGAATGAGGCGCTGCGAGAGTATAATGTGGCGGTGTAATTAAGCCTTGTCGGCCAGCTCCATCCAGCGCATTTCTTTAGTTTCGATCTGGCTGCCGAGCGATGAGAGTTCGCGGCCCAGTTCCTCAATTTTTTGTGGGCTGAGGCCCTCCTGATCGGAGAAGAGTGCTTCGATGTCTTTGCGGCGCGCTTCGAGTTTGGCAATGTCTTTTTCGATGCGTTGCAGTTCTTTTCGCTCCTCTTGTGTGAGACCGCCGACGGTAGCCGGTTTTTGGGCCTCCTTGATTTTCTGCTGTTCGCTCCGTTCCTGCCGGCGTTGTTCGCGCTCCTGTTCTTTCTGTATTTCGCGAAACTCGGTGTAATCGCCGTTGAAGTCTTTGATGCGGCCCTGCCCTTCGAAGATGAAAAGGTGCTGAGCGAGTTTATCTAAGAAAAAGCGGTCGTGAGAAACGATGAGGATGCAGCCTGGGAACTCCATGAGGAATTCTTCGAGGATGTTGAGGGAGATGACGTCGAGGTCGTTGGTGGGTTCGTCGAGGATGAGGAAATTGGGGTTTTGCATGAGCACGGTGAGCAGGTAGAGCCTGCGTTTTTCGCCGCCGCTGAGTTGAGAGACATAGACCAATTGCTGTTTGCGGCTGAAGAGGAAACGTTCGAGCAATTGGGCGGCGCCGAGTTTTTGGCCTTTTTCGAGGGGGATGTACTCTGCGATGTCTTGTACGACCTCGATGACGCGTTTGTCGTCGGGGAGTTGGAGGCCGTCTTGCGAGTAGTAGCCGAAAATGGTGTTGTCGCCCTGCACGACTTTGCCGGAATCGGGGCGCAGTTCGCCGGTGAGGAGGCGGAGGAAGGAGGACTTGCCGACGCCGTTGGGGCCTACGATGCCGATGCGCTCGTGGCGCTGGAACTTGTAGGAAAAAGGCTCCAGCACGACTTTGTCGCCGAATTTTTTGCCCACGTTGTGCAGTTCCAGCACTTTTTTGCCGAGGCGTTGGCCTTTGATGTCAATTTGCAGTTCGGTATTGTCGCGGGTGTTGGACATTTTGTCCTGAAGATCGTAAAAAGCGTCAATGCGGGATTTGGCTTTGGTGGTGCGAGCCTGCGGCTGCCGGCGCATCCAGTCCAATTCTTTGCCGAGGAGTTTGCGGCCTTTGTCGAAGGCGATGTTTTCGTTTTCTTCGCGGATGGCCTTTTTTTCCAAAAAATCGGAGTAGTTGCCGGCGTATTTGTAGAGTTGGCCCTGGTCGAGTTCGACGATGGTATTGCACACGCGTTCGAGGAAGTAGCGGTCGTGCGTGACCATGAAGATGGTGAAATTGGGCTGAGAGAGGTAGCCTTCGAGCCATTCGATCATGTCGAGGTCGAGGTGGTTGGTGGGTTCGTCGAGGATGAGGAATTCCGGTTCGGAGAGGATGAGGCGCACCAAGGCCAAGCGTTTGCGCTGCCCGCCGGAGAGCGTGGCCACGATTTGGTCGAAGTTGTGGAGATTGAAGCGGGTGAGCATTTCGCGCACGCGGGCCTCGAAGTCCCAGGCTTTGAGGTCGTCCATTCGCGAGAGGATGGTCTGCATTTCTGCGTCGCTGCCGGGCTTTATCAGGAGGTGTTCGTATTGTTTGATGGTGCGGGTGAGTTCGGTGTCGGAGTCGAAAACGGCATCAAGTACAGAACTCTGCTCGTAAAATTCGGGGTCTTGAGAGAGGTAGCCCACGCGCACATCGCGGTGAACGAACACGGAGGCATTTTCGCCTTCGGGCGCCTCTTGTCCGGCAATGACGCGCAGGAGAGTAGTTTTGCCGGTGCCGTTTTTGGCCACGAGGGCTACTTTCTGGCCTTTACTGATTTGCAGGGAAATGCCGGAGAAAAGGACTTTTTCTCCGTACGTTTTGGTGATGTTGTCTATCGTCAGGTAGTTCACGGCGGCAGGTATGCGTATTTGAGGGGGCGAAAATACGCGAAAGATTGGGGGGAATGAAGATTTATGGAAAATTCAACTGCCCGGTTCCCAATCATACCGCTCCATCACCTGAGTACGACCCGGTGCAGCTCCGTCATTCTTTCCGATGAAAACTCGAAGACATACACGCCTTTGGGCAAGAATCCGATGTAGAGAGCGTCCGCATCATCGGCCGGCATTAATGTGTGTACCAACTGTCCGGTAGCATTATAGACTCTCAAACGAGCCGCCTGGCCATACCCTTGAATTTGAACCTCGCCCGTTGTCGGATTGGGATACACTTTTACCTCCGGCGCCGGCAGCCCCTCGCAGCTAAGGCTCACCACATTGCTGAGCGCCGTTTGTCTGTCGAAATCCGTTTGGCGCAGCCGGTAATAAGCGACGCCGCTCAGCGGGCGGTGGTCTTTGGCCTGATACACTTGCTGCTCTGTTGCATTGCCCGCGCCTTTGACGGTGGCCACAGTTTGCCACACTTTGCCGTCCGAAGAGCGCTCTACGGCAAAGTAGTCGTTGTTGCGCTCCGTTTGCGTTTCCCAATCGAGGACTACTGCAGCCCCCTCGCACCTGGCGCCGAAAGCGCTGAGCGTAACCGGCAGTACGGAGGTGACGTACAAATCGCTGCTCCACACCCCCCTTCCGTAGGTGGCAGCCATGAGGCGGCTGTTGGCGGGGTTGACATCCTGATAAATTTCGAGTTCGCGTACATCCACTACGGGCAGGCCATTGCTGAAATGCACCCAGCCGCCGATGCTGTTGTCGCGGTACCACACGCCCGCCTGATTGCCGATATACAGCCCCTCGTCGCTGTTGCGGTCATACACGATACAGTTGATGGGCAAGGCCGGCAGCCCGGAGGAAATGTTCGTCCAGGTGATGCCCTTGTCGGTAGATTTGAACACGCCGCTGCCTGCCGTCATATATACGATATTGGCATTGGTAGGATGCGCTTTTACGTCGGTGGGCGCATCGGCGCCAGGCAGGTTGCAGGTGGTCCAGGCAACAGAACCGGCATTGGCATTGTCGCTGCGTTTGAGCGAGCCGGCGCGGGCTACATACAGGATGTCGAGGTTGGCGGGAGATTGCTCAATGGCAATGCAGTTGTCACTCTCTCCGGTAGAAATGGCCGACCAACTGATAGAAGATCTAGAAGATACTTTGACGTTTGTAGTGCGCCACACATTTTTATACCCCGCAAACATGGTATTGGGATCGCTGCGGTGCAACGTAATGGGCGTTACCCATGCGCCGCTTTCGGTGATGTTGTTCTTGATGCTGCCGTATCCTCCACCCGAAGAGCGGGAAAGGCTACCGTTGGGGCCGGTGGTATAGCGGTAGTTATTGTCAGAATAATCAATGAGGCACTCCATTCCGTCGCCGCCCCGAACGGTGGTAGAAGCTCCGCCTGCAATGACCGCCGAGCCGTTGTCCTGATACCCATTGATGGAGAGGTTGGGGTTGCTGCTGCTTTGACCTATTTTATATACCTGCGCAATGGCGAGATTGGACGTGATTTCAGACCAGGTAGCGCCGCCGTCGCTGGTGAGCGAGATGCCGCCGTCGTGCCCCAGGTAGAGCGCGCCGGTGAGTGGCGACCATTCCAGTACATGGTGATCGGCATGAACAGATGCCGCGCAATTGGCAGTAGGGTCTCCGGGGGCAAAAGCGCTGCCCACCCAGTGCGTTTTGATGCTCCAGATGGCGCCGCCGTCGGTGCTTTTCCAGGTGTTGATGCTGCCCACATACAGTACATCTGCGTTGTTTCTGTCCACAGCAATGCACAAGTCGTAAGTGGCCTGGCTGCTCGTTCCGCTGCCGTTGCAGGCATAGTCGTAAATATTGGGCGTGGTGGACATGGTGGTAAAGGTGGCGCCGCTGTCGGTAGAGCGCATCAGCCCATTGAAGATGCGGGGCGAAGTGCTTTGGGTTTGGGTCAGATACACATAGTCGGGGTTGGCAGGAGTTACACCGATAACGATGCGGGCGCCGGAAACGGGTAGTGAAACTGAGGACCAATTTTCGCCGGCGTTTACCGAACGCCACAATCCACCGCCTACCGCAGCATAGACTACATTGCCGTCACCTGGTTTAAATTTGACATCTTTCCAATTGCTACTAACGCGAATTCGCCAAGTAGATCCACCGTCAGTTGTCAAAAACAGCCCTGTACTTGTTGCGGCGACAATAATATTGGGATTGACGGGACTCATAGCCAATGCGCCTACAGTAGCATTTGACAAGGTGCCGGAATTGGAAACTGTATTAATGGCTGCCCAGGTAGCGCCTCCATCTGTACTTTTAAATACCCCCATGCCCGGTGCGTCGTCCGAGTCCCGGTCGCCGGAACCGATGTAAATGATATCAGGATTGGTGGGATGCACCACAATGGCCGACACGCCCAGTGTGGGCATGTCGGAAGACAGAGAAACCCAGGAGGCGCCGCCGTCCGTGGTTTTCCAAATGCCGCCGGCCGGTGCGCCCACATATATGATAGAGGCATTGGTGGGATGGAATGCAATGGCGTTCACGCGGCCCATGCCCGTCGGCTGGCCGGTGGCATTGGCAGGGTAAGCGACAGGCCCCACGATGCTCCAGCTGCCCTCTAATGAGCGAAAAGCTACCTGATTGCGCATGTATTCGTTGTAAATGCGGGCTACATAGTCGGGGGCCGGGCGTGTTCCATCGGGGGCTATGCGGGGCCGGTTGACGTATTCCCATCGCTTGAAAATTTTAAACCCGGTACCTTTGGCGGTGGTGTCGCGGCCGGCAAAGTATTTGTAAAAAGCGCTTTGAGTGGCGTAAAAATTGACCGCCGGGTCCTGCATCATATCAAACCAATAAGGATAATCGGCAGTATCGCGGCCTGTGGAAAAAGATGGTTGTGAGAAGAGAAAAAGAGGCCCTGCTGTCAGGGCAACGACCGTCGCTATTTTTCGGATGTCCATGTTATCAAGCCTGTTTCGTGTGATGAAGTAAGGAGAACACATCTGCAAAAGTATAAATCAACGTGCCGGAGCGGCAAAATCGAAGGGGGACAAAAAGGGGGACAAATTTTTCATCGCGCCATTATGAGCCAATAGCGACGACCCCGCCGTAGCTGACAGCTTGCGGTTTTGGGGATGGTCTTAAATAGTTGTCTTTTTTAAATTAAAGCTTGTCAGTCGTTCAAGGAATTAACCCCTTGCCCTTTGAGCCGTTCCAAGGCGTCTTTCATAGCCCTCACCTGCTCGGCAGGGTGTCCTTGCCAGGCGGAAACCTCTCCTACCACTCTGAAAGGCTCTGTGGAACGATACGATTTTGTTGGATTTCCCGGAAATTTTTTGTCTGTCAGATCAGGATCGTCTTCAACCGCTCCGGTGGGTTCTACCAGATAAATCCTCTCGCGCCCGTCGCCCGTTGCAAGTTCGGCGCCCCAAATAGCCGCGTCCAGGGTTGCGGACAGAAAGATGTATTTGGCGTTTTTCTGTTGCCCATAGTTGGAGTTGAAACCGGTTTCAACGAAGTCGCCGATTTTCAGATCAGCCTTAGTTCCGTGGAAATAAGTCTGAGCGAAAGGCGTCGCGCCGCCCGCCGCCGGTTTAAGCTCGTTTTTGTTGTCGTTTTTCATGAAGCAGTGTGCATTTTTGTTGGTGTTGGAGGGAGGGTGGCGTCATCATCGTTCCGGTTCATTAAGCGACATTTCGCTTTTTGCTCAACTGATTTGTTCGTTTGTTCCGTAGTAGCTACCTTTGTCATAGATCAAAGTTGCACGATTGACTTGCGATTTCAAAAGTACAACTTTAGACCTACTTTTCCCTAATTGACGCAACAATGTCCACATCAACTATCATTACAGAAGTTATTATGCTCGCAACAACCCGCCCTGTTTTTTCTGGCCATGAGACTTTTCAGTGCCGGCATTTGTGGCTGAAAAAAGGTTATGAAAGCCCTAAAAAACTGCCAAAAAAATGAACACCGACGTTTTTTTCAATATTAGCAAAATCATTGAGCGAGATAGCAAAACTACAACGTACAAATTTGCTCTCCTACGGGGAGTGATTGATATTATACAGGATAATTCCCCTTTTATATCTCGTTCCGATGACAGGGTTTATTTCCCTACTGGATTGCTGATTGACAAGTGGCTACTTTACTATTATCCTATTTTGGAGTCCTTAACAGTTATCCCTCAAATAAATGGCCAAGCACAACTTGCTTTTGAATCTCAGTTCAAGAAAATCATTGATGCCTATAGTGAGACTGGAGGATTCTCCGCTTTCAATAACGACCTGAGAAATAAAGGAATCCCTCAAAAAGTACACTCGATTTTTTTTGATCTATCGAAAAAATTGCATCACACGATTACGAAGATGCCAATGAAATATATTGGCAGGTCGATCAGTGACGATTATTATTCAATATTTAACTTTGAAAATGACAAAAGGAAAGGTGGAAAAATTGTTGATATTGAATACCTGATAAACAATTTTGGTTCTTTCTCAATACCTGTGGAATACTATGAAGCATTTCAGATACTCGGCAGTTTCATTAATGGCCAAGATTCGATATTTTTCAAATGGGCAGAGTTTTCAGTAAATGCTTCAGGAAAGAATATATCAATTGAAAAAGTTCTAACTGAAGTATTGAAAAGCCCCATAACTGAAAGAGAACTTCAGGAATCAAAAAAGATATACAAATCAATTTTAAATAGAGAGGGCAAAGTATTTTGCGTTTGGACTGGAAAGTCTATCACCAGTTACGATGTTGATCACTTGATCCCGTTTTCAGTTTGGAAAAACAATGATTTATGGAATTTACTACCCTCACAGGCCAGCATAAACAACAAGAAAAGGGACAAGATTCCTTCTGTAGAATTGATTGAAGAACAAAAGGATTTAATTCTTCACTACTGGGAATTGATAAATGAAAGCCAGCCTCAGAGATTCCAAAAGGAAATTCAAGTTGCGCTATTGGGAAAAAAAACATTCCATGACTGGCAGAAAACCGCGATTAAGCAACTTCAACAAAGTTGTGAGTATTTGATCTCAAATAGAGGTTACGAAGAATGGAAAATTTGAAATCTAACCCGAACAGCCATCTAACAGCTAAGGAAAGAGACTCCCTCTCTTTTCCCGCTAAGTTTTTATTGCAAAATAATTTTTTAGTTGGCGATATTTTGGATTTCGGCTGTGGCTTCGGTAAAGATGTTGAGATACTAAAGTCAAAAAAAATCAACATCACTGGATACGATAAATACTATTTCCCGGAATACCCAACAAGCACGTTTGATACCATTATGTGTTTGTATGTACTTAATGTTTTGCTCCCGGAAGAACAGGCAATGGTACTCATGGAACTTTCTCGGCTGGTCAAACCAAGCGGAAAAGTTTTTATTGCGGTTAGACGAGATTTACAGTTTGAAGGTTTCAGAACTCATAAACTACATCAGAAGAAAACTTATCAGTGTGTGGTTAACTTAAATTCAAAGTCTCTTTTCAAAAATGATTTTTGTGAAATTTATGAATACTGTCATTTCAATCAACTGCAACGAAAGGAAAATCCAACGTGCCCATTTTGTAATCCAGACTCAGGAAGAGAACTGATCGTTGAATCTGCTACTGCATATTCAATATTCGATAAATTTCCTGTAAGTAATGGCCATGCCTTGATTATTCCTAAAAGACATTGCGAAGATTATTTCAATCTAACTTTCAAAGAGCAGTCAGCATGTATCTTCATGTTAAACACAGTTAAGCAAATCATACAGAAAACGTTTAATCCTGATGGATTTAATGTTGGTATTAATATCAAAGAAGCGGCAGGACAAACGATCCCTCATGTTCATGTTCATTTGATCCCACGATATGAAGGTGATGTTGAACACCCAAGAGGTGGAATAAGAGGTGTCATTCCAAATAGAAAGGACTACTAGTTTCTGAAATATCTACTTGATAGCGATTGTCCCCCCCTCTCAATCCCTCAACCTCCCCTTCAGTGCAAAAATCTCATCGCGGTGCATGGCGGCCGTTACGAAATCGAGGTCTTTGGCGGCCTGTTTCATTTTCTTTTCCGTTTCCAGAATGAGGTTTTCGATCTGATCGCGGCTCAGGTAGCTGATGAGCGGGTCGGCTGCTATGCTCGGCTGTTCCGGTTCGATGTAAGCCTTGGCAGCTTTGGGGCCGCGTACATCGAGGATGGATTTCTGGCCCATGATGTCTTCCACGCTTTTGCTCACCGTGCGGGGCACAATGCCGTTGGCTTCGTTGTACGCCATTTGGATGGCCCGGCGGCGATTGGTCTCGTCTATGGTTTTTTGCATCGAATCGGTGATGTGGTCGGCGTAGAAGATGACCAAGCCGTTCACGTTGCGGGCAGCGCGGCCGGCCGTCTGGGTCAGCGAGCGCTCATTGCGCAGGAAGCCCTCCTTGTCTGCATCGAGGATGGCCACCAGCGATACTTCGGGCAGGTCGAGGCCCTCGCGCAGGAGGTTCACGCCCACCAAGACATCGAACTCGCCGAGCCGCAGGTCGCGCAGGATTTCCACACGCTCCATCGTGTCCACTTCGGAGTGAACATAGCGCACTTTGATGCCGAGTTTCGACAGGTATTTGGTCAGTTCTTCGGCCATGCGCTTGGTGAGGGTCGTTACCAGCACGCGCTCGCCTTTTTTGATGCGCTCGTCGGCCTCCTCCAGCAGGTCGTCCATCTGATTGATGCTGGGCCGCACTTCGATGGGCGGGTCTAAAAGGCCGGTGGGCCGGATGAGTTGCTCCACGATGAGCCCGCCGGTTTGTTCCAGTTCGTAATCGGCGGGCGTGGCGCTGACAAACACGACCTGATTGACCAATTCCTCAAACTCCGTGAAATTGAGCGGTCGGTTGTCCATGGCGCTGGGTAGCCGGAAGCCGAAGTTGACCAAATTGAGCTTGCGCGAGCGGTCGCCGCCGTACATGCCGCGCACCTGCGGGAGGGTGACGTGGCTCTCGTCAATGACCATCAGGTAGTCGTCGGGGAAGTAATCGAGCAGGCAAAACGGGCGGGTGCCTTCCTTTCTGCCGTCGAAAAAGCGCGAGTAATTTTCCACCCCGCTGCAATAGCCCAATTCTTTGATCATCTCCAGGTCGAAATTGGTGCGCTCGCGTATGCGTTTGGCTTCCATATATTTGCGCTCCCGTTCAAAGTACTTTTCTTGTTCGTACAGTTCGTCCTCTATGGATTTGATGATCTGATGCAGGCGCTCGCGGGGCGCAATGTAGAGGTTGGCCGGAAAGATGGCCGCGTTGTCCATGCCCTCAATGCGTTTGCCGCTGTCCACCTCCAAACGTTCGATGCTTTCGATCTCATCGCCGAAAAAAGTGACGCGGTAGCCGTAGTCCACATAAGGCAGGTTGATGTCCACCGTATCGCCGCGCACGCGGAAAGTGGCGCGTTTGAAGTCGGTTTCGGTGCGGGAATAGAGGCTGTCCACCAATTGGTACAAAAAGGAATTGCGGGAAATAACCTGCCCTTTGTGAATGCGAATGATGCCGGTTTTGTAATCCTCCGGGTTGCCCATACCGTAAATGCAGGACACCGAGGCCACCAAAATGATGTCGCGGCGCCCGGACAGCAGCGAGGAGGTGGCGCGCAGGCGGAGCTTGTCCACTTCTTCGTTGATGAGCAGGTCTTTTTCAATAAAAGTATCGGTGACGGATAGGTAGGCCTCCGGTTGGTAATAATCGTAATAAGAGACGAAATACTCCACCGCATTTTCGGGAAAGAACTCCCGAAACTCGCCGTACAGTTGGGCGGTCAGGGTTTTGTTGTGCGTCAACACCAGCGTGGGCCGGTTGAGTTGCGCAATGACATTGGCCATCGTGAAGGTCTTGCCCGAACCCGTGACGCCGAGCAAAACCTGCGCGCGCTCGCCGGCCTGTATGCCTGCCACCAATTGTTCGATGGCCTGCGGTTGGTCGCCGGTGGGCACAAAAGGCGATGTGAGTTTGAAGTCCATTTATTCAATGTGCTGATGTGGCAATGTGCCGATGTGCTGAAAAGAACCCTAAAACAAACTATGAGCAAATCCCAGCAGGGCCTCCTCCTGAAAGGCATCGGCCATGAGCTGCACGCCTACGGGCAGCCCGTCTTCCGGGTGTTGTCCGATGGGCAGGGCGATGGCGGGAATCCCGGCCAAGTTGGCCTGCACGGTAAACACATCGGCGAGGTACATCTCTACCGGGTCGGAAATTTTCTCGCCCAAGCGCCAGGCCGTAGTGGGCGCAGCCGGCATGAGAATGAAATCGTATTGCTGAAAAATTTCTTTGGTGCGGTCGTGAATGAGGCGGCGCACCTGTTGGGCTTTGGTATAATAAGCGTCGTAATAGCCGGAACTGAGCACAAAGGTTCCCAGCATGATGCGGCGTTTCACCTCGGCGCCGAAGCCCTCCGTGCGCGAGCGTTTGTAGGTGCTGTTCAGATCGTGGGCCGCCTGACTGCGATGCCCGAATCGCACGCCGTCGTACCGGCTCAGGTTGGACGATGCCTCGGCTGTGGCCAATACATAATACGTCGGGATGATGTAGTCAAGGTATTCAAAATCAATGGCTTCCACTGTGTGTCCAGCCTGTCTGATCCGGTCGGCAAAGCGCAGGGTCAAAGCCCGGATGCCTTCGTCCAAATGCGGGTGTTCTATGGCGGTGCGGAAATACGCCACGCGCATGGGCCGGTCGGGCGGAGCGAGGCGGGAGTAAGCCGGCACGGGTTCCACCGAGGCCGTACTGTCGTAAGCATCGGGGCCGGCCATGATTTCGAGCAAGAGCGCCGTGTCTTCCACACTGTGGGCCAGAGTGCCGATCTGATCGAGCGAAGAACCATACGCGATGAGTCCATGCCGGGAAATGCGCCCGTAGCTGGGTTTGAACCCGGTGACGCCGCAAAACGCTGCCGGTTGCCGCACCGATCCGCCCGTATCGCTGCCCAGGGCCGCCAGACAAGTACCCGCCTGCACCGCCACTGCCGAGGCGCCCGATGAACCGCCCGGCACGCGTTCGGGGTCGGCAGCATTGCGCGTGGGGCCGTAGCAGGAGTTTTCGTTGCTGGAACCCATCGCAAATTCATCGCAGTTGACCCGCCCGATGATGATGGCGCCCTCTGCCAGCAAACGCTCTACCGCCGTAGCGGAAAACAGAGAACGAAAACCCCGGAGGATGTTGGAACCGGCGGTCACCTCGTGGTCTTTGTAACAAATCACGTCTTTGATGGCCAACACCATACCCAATAGCCTCCCGGCGGGCTTGGCAGCGTCTTGTCGGCGGGCCTGCTCCAGCGCTTCCTGCTCAAAAACCTCTACATAAATATTGAGATGGCGGGTAGCTTCAATGCGTTCCAGATAGGATGCGACCAATGATTCCATGGTGAGCGCACCGGAGCGCAGTGCGGCCTGAACCTCGGCCAATGTTCTAAAAGCAGGCATGTCGGCGGGTGATTGTTGATGGGGCAAAGGTAAGGAAAATGCAGATGCTTTATATGTCGGCTAAGATATAAGAAGAGGTAAATCATATTTCAAAAAATGGTATAAACCGATCATCACAATACCATCGGAGCGTTGGTATCTCTCACTTTCAGGGGTAATGACGTATTGGTGTTCAGGCTGTAAATCAGCTACGCTGTGGTGAAATCCGCGGGAGATTTTGGGTGCGTTGGCCGCTTTTATTTCGATACACACCTTCTCAGAACGCGGGGTAATGAGCAGTAGATCTATTTCTGCACCATTCTGCGTTCTGTAAAAGTAATATTCACAATGGTTGCCCGCTATCCGAAAAATTTCCTCGATCACATATCCCTCCCAAGATGCGCCAATGGCCGGGCTGGCATATAAATCCTCCATATCGCGAAAACGCGCCACGGCATGATAGAAACCAGAATCCCGAAAATAAAATTTGGGCGACTTCGTGAGCCTTTTGCCTACGTTGACATAAAAAGGCTCCAAGCGTCGAATCAGGAAAGAACCTTCCAAAAGGTCTAAATAGGAAGAAAGGGTTTGTGTCGCGATATTCATAGAGTTGCTCAGTTCAGACAGATTCAGAATGTTGCCGTGAATATGCGCCAGCATACGCACAAAACGGAGCATTTTGGCACTGTTCACGTCCCGCCCGATAACATGAGTGATATCTCGTTCTATGTAGGTTGTGTAAAACTGTTGTAACCATTTTCCGGCTACTTGCTCGCTGGGGGCAAGAAAAGCATTCGGAAAGCCGCCGCAAAACCAGTGCCGCCTGAGAATATTTTCTTCCCAAATCTCGAGCAAAGAAAAAGGGCATAGTTCATGGTATGCAATACGCCCGGCCAATGATTCAGCAGAATTTCTCAGTAACTCCGGGGAGGCTGAGCCTAAAAGAATGAATCTTGCCGGTTCTCTTTTTCGATCTACCAACGATCGTAAAATCTGAAACAAAGAAGGCATGATCTGTACTTCGTCAATGATGACGCATTTGTCTTCGTGTTGCAACAGATAAGCCCCCGCATCCGACAGCTTGGCGCGGTCTTCCTCCCATTCCAGATCGAGATATAACAAGGGCTTCCCTGACGGAATACGAAGGTTACGTGCAAGAGTTGTCTTTCCTACTTGCCTCGGACCAATGATGGCCAATGCGGGGAAAAACTGAATATCGTCTATAATTTGGTCGTGAGCAATACGGTAAATCATGCCGCTAAGATATATTTAACCAAGCAAATAACAAAATACATTTATCAATTTACTTGGATAAAAAATGCAAACCAAATAAAACCTACGCTTTCAGAGTTCTGGCAGCGTCAATAAACGCTCCTGGCTACAACTTGCCATGCCAACTGACAAAATGGCTTGAGTTTCCTTTCGGCAATATTATTGCTATATCTTCGCAGCGTTACAAAACAGAAGTTTTAACAAAGTTGACAATGAACGATAAAGACCAATTGCAAGAGCAGGAAATGGCGCAACCTGAAATGCCCGATATGGAGCCGAATACAGCTTCTGAAAGTATGGAAAAATCTGATAATGAAGTTATTGTGGAAATAAATGAAGGCAATTACGAGGCGTTGAGAGCAGAAAATGCAGAGTTGAAAGACAAGTATCTTCGCATTTATGCTGAGTTCGATACCTTCCGCCGGCGCATGATGAAGGAAAAATTGGACCTGATAAAAACAGCTGCCCAGGACACTATGACAGCGCTGCTGCCGGTTTTGGACGATTTTGACAGGGCCAAAAAGAGCGCCGAAGCCAATAACAGTCCCGAACAATTCAGCGAAGGCGTGGCATTGGTTTATCAAAAACTCCACAACACGCTCAAAAATATAGGCTTGGAAACCATGGAAACCCATCAGCAGCCTTTCGATCCCGAATGGCACGAAGCGATGGCCGAAATCCCTGCCCCCGCTGACGAACTGAAAGGCAAAATCATAGATACCATTGAAAAAGGCTATGTGCTGGGCGGCAAAATCATCCGCCACGCCAAAGTCGTCATCGGTAAATAATTCATTATCATGGCCAAAAGAGATTATTACGAAGTGCTCGGCGTGGACCGCAATGCCGATGCCGACACCATAAAAAAAGCCTACCGCAAGCAGGCCCTCCAATACCACCCGGACCGCAATCCTGACAACAAGGAGGCGGAAAACCGATTCAAAGAGGCAGCCGAAGCCTACGAGGTGCTGAGCGATGCCGACAAAAAAGCTGCCTACGACCGGTATGGCCATGCCGGTGTGGATCAGATGAGCGGCGGCAGGCCTCAAGGGGGCATGTCGTATGAAGATATTATGGCGCACTTCGGAGACATCTTTGGCGATGCGGGCGGCGGCAATCCCTTTGCCGAGTTTTTCGGCGGCGGACGCGGCGGTGGGCGCACGCAACAGGGCCAGCGCGGTTCCAATATCCGGGTCAAAATAGCGCTGTCGCTGGAAGAAATTGCCACCGGCGTTACCAAAAAAATTAAGGTCAGGAAACAGACTACCTGCGATACCTGCAACGGCAGCGGCGCCCGCGACCACAACTCCGTTTCTACCTGTTCTACCTGCCGGGGCGCAGGGTATGTGCGTCAGGTGCGCAATACCTTCATGGGCCAGATGCAAACCACCGCAGCCTGCCCTTCCTGCAACGGATCGGGCAAAACCATCACCGCCACCTGCAATAAGTGCCGGGGTGAAGGCACCATGGAGGGCGAGGAAACCATCGAAATCAAAATACCCGGCGGCGTAGAGGAAGGTATGCAACTGACCCTCCGCGGCAAAGGCAATGCCGGAAGACGCGGCGGCCCGGCGGGTGATCTGCTCGTGACCATCGAGGAAAAATCGCACGAAATCCTCCACCGCGACGGCATGAACGTGGTGTACGAACTGTTCGTCAATTTTGCGGACGCTGCCCTCGGCTCCACCATTGACGTGCCCACGCTGGACGGAAAAGTAAAAATCAAAGTACCCGCCGGAACACAGGCCGGCAAGATTTTCCGCCTCAAAGACAAGGGATTGCCCTCCGTGCAAAGTTACGAACGCGGCGATCAACTCATCCACGTCAACATCTGGACGCCCAAGAACCTGACCGACGAGGAGCGCAGCATCCTGGAAAAAATGCGCGAAATGAAAAATTTCCAGCCCAATCCGGGCAAGTCGGAGCGCAGCTTTTTCGATAAGATGCGGGAGATGTTTAGTTGACCCAATCGAACTTCGCGGCTCGAAGCTGCCTGATTCATCCCTTATATCGAAACGAAGTCAATATGTCTCAGCGAATTGTCCTTTTTTTTAGCTTCCTCGGACTGATAACGCTCCATGCTTGCGGGCCGAACTACATCGTCAACGAAAAACGGGACATTGCTGCCGGCGCCTGGGCTTACGCCGATTCTCTGCGTTTTGAGGCCGAAATACCCGACACTTCCACGGTGTATGATCTGTGGTTGAGCCTCGATCACTCGCCTGATTTTGAATGGCAAAACCTCTATGTGCAGGTACACACGCTCTTCCCCGATGGCCGTCGCCTCAGCAGCCCGCTCTCCCTCGAACTCGCCGATCAGGGCGGCGTATGGCAATCGGATTGCAATTCTAAACGCTGCCGGTTTCGGGTGCCCATTCAGGAAGGCGCCTGGTTTCAGCAAACCGGCAAATATGTCTTCACCATAGAGCAATACATGCGCGTCAATCCGCTGCCGGGCGTGCAAAGTGTTGCTTTTCAGATTGTTGATACAGGAAAAACGAAGGAAGAGGCAATGAAGAAGTGATGGCGGAAATTGATTAAACCACCATATCTGACCAGTTCGGCGTATATTTGCCCCAAGACATTGATTTTGACACCTTAGCAGCAAAAACAGCGCCGATACCGGCCACCGCCGACACTTATGATTGTATGCACTTCCTGCCGCCGTTCCATGCCTGCCGATGCGCGGTTTTGCCCGTATTGCGGGGCCGCCCGGCCTGTGGAACTGCGCTACAACATCCACCCCGAAGGGGAACACGCCGATCAGGAAATTGCCGCCTTGTTTTTTCCGGCACTGAAGGACCGCCTCCGCGACCTGTTGGGCGTATCGGTTGATAATCAGCCATTTTTGGAGCGCGTGTACAGTTCCGGCTTCCGCGATATGGTGCAGCGCCGGGCCGCGCAAACTGCCCAAAGCATCAAGCATCAACCCCGCTCGAACGACCAACTGAACCATCTCATCGAAAACCTGCTGGAAGACCTGCTCGACTTTTTCTTAGTGCGCCACTGTGCCGATCTGCTCCCGTTTCCTCTGCCCGAAGACATCCTCTCCTGGCAAATGGCCGCCCCCGCCCGCGACGACATGCAGGAAATGATCTTGGATTATCTTGACCTTGCCTCCGAGGAATTGCCCACCCATACCGACATGCTCAAAATGCCGGTAGAGCAGTTGCGCAATGCCGCCAAATACTTCCTCTTTGCCGATCGCGACGAGCGCATTTTCCTCATCGGCGACCTGAGCGTGCTGGGTTCCGGCAGCGAGGGTTTTGCCCTCACCGAAAACGCGCTGTACTGGAAAGCGCCCCTGCATACCGCCCGCCGCATCATGTACCCCGAATTGGAGAGCATCCGCATGGAACCCGACTGGATGCTCGTCAACGGACACTTTTTCAACGCCGGCAAAACGCTGAATGTGAAGCTGTTTTTGTTGTTGAAAAAATTGGGAAGGATGAGAAAGATGTGATCTCGGAGCAATATTTTTACACTCAAAATAGTACCGAAAAAATGGCTACAGTTTCAAATTACTTCACGGGCATTGCTGTAAAACGGTTGAGTGCCGTCGAAACGGATCCGAATACCTCGAATCAGCATGAGTTTAACGGGGTGGTTCAGATGGCCGCAATTTTCGGAAGAGACCGGACCTCGATGCCTTGCAGATATTTGTATTTGGGAAATTATGAAGAAGAAACGGCTGTAGCCGACGGTTTTTTGACGTGGTATGATGCGCGAGAAAGACATCCGAGTAGAACGGAGTACAGAATGTATTTTCAAAGCAACTGTGTAACTGAACTTTCTTCGGAAGGGGATATCCTTATTATTGGCAGGAGGCCGGAGGGTAACGCACTCGTTATTGTAATCAGGCAGGATAGTACATTTGAAAGGCAGGTATTATGGCTGTTCGGCATTACCAATGAAAACAATACTTTTTCTGTCGTTCCACTTGAAGGAGATCGCAATAAGGAAATTGGCTATGTTGAAAGAACAATATTAGAATCGATTGGCGTAGAAATTCAAGTACACGAAACGGATTTGCTTCCTGAAATCATTGAGAGATTTGGGCAGTCCTTTCCTTCAACGCGAAGATTTTCTGCATTTGCCAGAGAATTGACCGGCCGTGAAGTTTCGCCTGTTGAGGAGCCGGATAATGCAATATTGACATGGATTGACTTTGAAGAAAAGTTGTTTAAAACATTAGAAAGGCACATTGTACAAGGCAGGGTTACTCAAGGTTTTGATAACGTAGATGATTTTATTGCCTTCTCACTCAGTGTTCATAATAGAAGAAAGTCAAGAGTAGGATTAGCTTTGGAACATCATTTGGAGGAGCTTTTTCGAGCCAATGAGATCACCTTCTCAAGAGGTCAAGTTACCGAAAATAAAGCCCGTCCGGATTTTATTTTTCCCAATATTGATTGTTATCATAATCCTGTATTTCCAGCGGAGCGACTTACTATGTTAGGCGCTAAATCAACATGTAAAGACAGGTGGAGGCAGGTGCTTTCGGAAGCAAGACTAATTGATGCAAAACATTTATTTACATTGGAGACAGGTATAAGCCAGAACCAGACAGATGAGATGAGGAGTAATAATCTTCAACTCATTTTGCCTGAAAAATTGCGTAGTACGTACTTGCCTATACAACAATCTTGGCTAATGAATCTATCGGAATTTATCCATCTCGTTTCTGAAAGACAGCCATAATCTTGTCAACAAAACACTGGATTTAGGCTTATCTCACGAATAATAAAGCGATCTTTATGGATGTGTTAACAAAGGAGCAGCGCAAAAAAAATATGCAGGCCATCAAGAGTAAAAACACCAAGATCGAGATTATTCTTGCAAAAGCATTATGGAGCAGAGGGTTTAGATATACGAAAAACAACAGTAAAATTTTTGGGAAACCTGATTTGGTTTTTTCTAAATACAAGATTGCTGTTTTTTGTGACAGCGAGTTTTTTCATGGAAAAGACTGGGAGACGGCTAAAAATAAAATAAAAAGCAATCAAGAGTTTTGGTTAAAAAAAATTAAGACGAACATAATTCGCGACCATGAGGTCAACAAGCGGTTAGAGGAAGAAGGTTGGGTTGTACTCAGGTTTTGGGGGGAAGAAATCAAAAAGAACACAGATAGTTGTGTTTCAAAAATCACTAAAGTCATCATGGAGAGACAGGCTGTCAGGTACTCTGATATTCGAAGTAAATTGAGAATCGGAGAACCGAAAACAAAATACAACACGGAGCTGGCAAATTTTACCCATTATCTACAAAATAAGGATAATGGAAGTGGACGCCATTTTGAAAATTTTGCAACCGAATTTATTGAGCAGGCTCAAATGGTTGCAGAAGACTTAAATATTCAGTATGAATTGCCTATTGATTGGGATGTGCCTTTTCCTCCTCCCAAGCCCCCAAAGTTTCAATTTATTGACTTATTTGCAGGAATTGGCGGCTTTCGTCTCGCATTCCAACGTTTGGGAGGTAAATGCGTGTTTACTTCTGAGTGGAACCCGTTTTCGCAAAAGACTTATGAGGCCAATTTTGGCGAAGTGCCATTTGGGGATATTACCAAAATTAATGAAACCCATATTCCCGACCATGATATATTGCTGGCGGGTTTTCCTTGTCAACCGTTTTCTATCGCAGGCGTGAGCAAGAAAAAAAGCCTTGGGTTAGAGCATGGCTTCAAAGATGAAGCACAAGGCACTTTGTTTTTTGATATTGTAAGGATATTAGAGGCTAAGAAGCCAAAAGCATTTATGCTTGAGAATGTAAAAAACCTCGTGTCACATGACAAGGGGAATACATTCAGAGTGATAAAAGGTGCTTTGTCTGAGCTGGGATACTCTATTTATTATCAGGTGCTTGATGGGAAATACTATGTCCCCCAACATAGAGAGCGAATTATTATTGTCGGGTTTAACTCGCAAATATTTAATAGCCAAGAACAATTTAAATTCCCTGACAATCCTGACAAAGTGCAGATGATAAAAAATATTCTGGAATATGATGTTCCAGTTAAATATACGCTGACAGATAAACTTTGGAAATATTTACAAGACTATGCCGCCAAACACAAAGAAAAAGGTAACGGATTCGGATTCGGATTAATTGACTTTGAGAGCGTTACACGGACAATAAGTGCGAGATACTACAAAGATGGTTCAGAGATATTAATACCTCAAGCAGGCAAAAATCCTCGAAGATTAACCCCGCGAGAGTGTGCCAGATTGCAAGGTTACCCGGATAATTTTATTATACCGGTTTCCGACACCCAAGCTTACCGCCAATTCGGCAATTCAGTAGTTGTGCCTCTGATACAAGCCGTTGGGGATAATATTGTGGACGTGTTGATTAATTCTCATGCCTTATCTGTCGAAAAAAATATTTCCGACAAATATAAAGGAGCCTTTTCTGCGGGAGACGCTCAAAGTTTTGATGAGCACACCCTTTCAATGCGCGAGGAATGGAGCAATATTTGTGACCGTTAGGCAAGGGTGTTCTTTCCCCCCATCACGCCAAATACTTCCCCACAATAGGCATGCGCCGCCCCACGCCGAATGCCTTTCCGGACACGCGCAGAATCGGAGGCGTTTGGTGCCGCTTGAACTCGTTGATGTTCACCAAGCGCAATACGCGCCGGACGAGCGCTTCTTCAAATCCCATTTCGATGAGGTCTTGCGGACTTTGATGCCGGTCTATATACTGGTAGAGAATCTGATCGAGGATATCGTATTCCGGCAGGCTGTCGGAATCTTTTTGGTTGGGACGCAGCTCGGCACTCGGCGGCTTCACGATGCTGTTGCGCGGAATGACCTCGCCGTCTTTGTTGATGTATTCCGCCAATTGGTACACCTCGGTTTTATACACATCGCCCAGCACAGAAAGCCCGCCGCACATGTCGCCGTACAAAGTGCCGTAGCCCACGGCGGCCTCGCTTTTGTTGCTGGTATTGAGCAGGATCGGCCCGAATTTATTGGAAAATCCCATCAGCAGCACCGCCCGGATGCGCGCCTGAAGGTTTTCTTCTGCCAGATCGAAAGGCCGACCCTCAAAGAACGGTTCCAGCGTTTGTAAAAAACTGTCATAAGCCGGGCCAATGGGCACTACGTCATATCGCATACCCAGATTTTCAGTCAATTGTCGGGCGTCGTCCACCGAATGGCCGGAGGAGAACTGAGAAGGCAGCAGCAGTCCGCGCACGTTTTCGGGGCCGAGCGCACGGGCAGCCAGTACAGCCGTCACAGCAGAATCAATGCCGCCGGAGAGACCGAGGATGGCCTGTCTGAGGCCGAGTTTGCCAAAATAATCGCGCAGACCCAGCAACAGTGCATCGTGGATGAGGCGGTATTTTTCTTTGGGCTGTTCGCCTGGGCCGGGCTGCGTGAGCACCTCATTCAGATCATAAGTGCGCACACATTCCTCAAAATAAGGCAGTTCGTCAAAAATCTTTCCGCCGGGCCTTGCTACCATCGAGCCGCCGTCGAAGATAAGCTCGGTTTGCGCACCCACCTGATTAACGTAAAACATGGGGATGCCGTAGCGCTCCACATTGGCTTTGACCACCGAAATGCGGCCATGCGAATGTGCGTAATTGAACGGCGAGGCCGAGAGGTTGATGATGAGATCGGGTTGCAGGGGCGCCATTTCATCCAAAGGGCAAACCGTATAAAGCGGGTTCTCATTGCCGATGTTCCAGATGTCTTCGCAGATCGTGACGGCGATGCGCTTTCCTTTGAACTCCAACACTCTGAACTGCGTAGCCGGCTCGAAATAGCGGTACTCATCGAACACGTCGTAGGTGGGCAGCAGGGTTTTGTGCTGTACGAAACGCACTGCACCCTCGGCCAGAAAATAAGCGGAATTGTAGAGGTCTTTGCCCTCCGGCACCGGATTGCGCGTCGGCGATCCCACCAAAATGGCAATGCCTCGCGCGGCCTCGGCCAGGCGCTGTACGGCAGCATCGGCCAAGTGGACGAAGTCGTCGAATTCGAGAAAATCCCGGGGCGGATACCCGCAGGTAGAGAGTTCAGGAAACACCACGATGTCGGCGCCCTGCAATTTAGCCTCCTCTACGGCGGCGAGCATACGGGCTACATTGCCCTCAAAATGGCCGATGTGGGCATTGATTTGCGCCAGTGCGATTTTCATTATTTTCGGGCGGTGATGATGTACTGATAATCGAGCGAAGTATCATTGGTGGCAATGTCGCGGTAGCCGGCCTCGTAGAGTTCATCTTCGGCCTGGAAAAGCGGTACGCGAATGTCCTGCGGCGGCCCCAGCGGCATACGTTTTTTCTTGAAGTCCACGATGAGCAGGCGGCCTCCGTCGGAAAGCCCGTTTTTGAGATTGCGCAGGTAGCCCACCCGGTCTTTGATGTACATGTAAGTATTGACGATGACAATCACATCGGCCTCGCCGGGGCGAAGGTTGGGATCGTTGGGCTTGGCCAAGCGGGTTTCGAGTCGCGATTGAATATCGGCGGGCAATTCCAATTTTTTGAGGCTGTCCAAATGACTGACGAAGCGCGGGTCAATGTCAATGGCCACTACCTTTTGGGCAACGGTAGCCATACGGAGCGAGAAAAAGCCGGTGCCTGCGCCGATGTCGGCCACGGTTTTGTCTTTCAGATCGCCCAATTGCTGCAACACCAGATCGGGCTTTTGCCAGATCACGCGGTTGGTATTGAGGTAGTCTTCTGCAATGCCGGGCTTGCGGGCCGGAGATTCAGCGGCCTGATCGGTGTTATCCGCAGAGGGCGGGGGCAGCGCGGGCGCCGATTCTTGCCGGCAACCCGACAAAATGATGAGAGTGAAAAAGAGCAGCGCAGCAACCGACGCCGGAAAGTATTTTCGCATACCTGAAACCTTTTAAAGCGGATGTACCAAAGTTGGTGTAAAAGGGCGCTAAAAAAATAGATTTTCATTTTCGCCAAAGGATTTGCCAAGTAAACGCTTCATTTCAAGTGTCTTGGCAAATCCTTTGGCCTGAAGAAAATGAAAATCTATTTTTGCCCACTACAAAGGTATGTTGCCCGGCGGAATGTTGGGATGTTTAGAGGGGATTTTTGTGTGTTACCTCCACACCACCCTTCTCGCCGTCACGCCTGCCTCGCTGTGCAGCAACAGCGTATAAACACCGGCGGGCAGTGTTCCCCGCTCGATGTGGGCAATTGGGGTGGCAACGGGAATGGTGCGAAGCGCCTTGCCGGCGGCATCGAGCAACACAATTTGCTGAATCGCTGCGCCCCGACTCGTCACGCTGACCGCATCTGTGGCCGGGTTGGGAAAAACAATTGCCTCCCAATCTTTCCAGCTTTCGCGCACGGCGGTAGTTGCATCGTATTCGTACAACTCGGCTGTGCCGGGATAGAGCAGGAGATTCGGAGCGTTGATTTCAGCATAAAAGGAGCGAAATTCCAGTAGAGCGCCGTCGGGGCGATAGGCCCAGGTACTCTCGTTGATGGGATTGAGGCTGCCGAGGGCATTGTTCCAGTTTTCAAAAGTCATGGCGGTCAGTTGTCCGACGGCATTGTAGCGAGTGCTGCGGCGGTAGCTGGGGTGCGAAGCGGTTGCATCGCCCAGTTCGATGGTTTCAGTGGGCGTGTAGGTGTAGGCTATGACCGAAACAAGGCCCCATTGCTGTTGAAGATCGAACCATCCGAATCGGCGGCGCTCGTCCACACGCTCGTCGGCATCGGTGTAGAAATACTCGTCGCGGTGCTGTTTGGCCCAGTCGTTGCTGATGGAATAAACCACCGCCTCATACTCTTCGGACTCCAAGCGGCCGGCGGTATCGTACTCGTAGCGGTAGCGGTATGAAGTTTGGGGAACGCCTGTTTCCGAGTTGAAATGCCGCAGGTTTTCGATGCGTTTACCCTGGGTATTATAAGTGTTCAGGATTTCTGTTCTCACAATCCAGGCGTTTCCGCTGCGGTTTTCCTCGCGCTGAGAAAGTATCTGGAGGTCTGTTGTATAGGAGGTTCGGCGGCGTTGGGCGATGCTCCAGCTCTGGCCGTTGAAATATTCGAGCGTCCACAGCGAGTCGAGCAGGCCGGAGTGGTAATAGTAGCGCTCCCGCGATGTATTTTGCCAGACGGCGCTGGTTGCGTTCCAGTATCCGTTTCTGATCTCGCGCAGGCGGCCATCGTCGGCATAGTCGTATTCAGTGCGTTCGGAGACGGCAAATTGTTGATTCGATTCGCTCCACACCTCTTTGACGGATTGGCTGAGGCGTTGCTGCGCGTCATAAGTGTGCGTCAGGCGGCGGTTGTTGACCAAAGGTCCCTGCCATTCGTTGTTGGCTTGAAAGACAACCCGATAGGGCTTGGGCGAGCCGGGCAAGGCTTGAGCCTGAAGGGCGTGCGAGCCGGCGAACAGGAAGCCGAGCACGGTGAGGATGTTGGTAATAAAAGAAAGACGTAGTAGCATGATGTGGATGTTTTTTTTAAGATTTAAGGAAGTAAAACCAAATGCCCGGCAGCCCACAGGTGGAGCGCGTACAGGAGCAAAAAGAAGATTTTTTTTCGCGGCATGGCTGTGTATTTTTTCAATTTTTTCAAAAACGGTCGGAGCGTTTCTGCCGCCCCGACCTTCAGAAAAATATCATCCTTTCGGAGTCATACTACTCTTTTGAGGCGGCGCCCGTTGCGCGGTGGCTGCCGATGCGGTCTTCGGGCTTGGCGCCAAACAGTTCCGGGTGCAGATACTTGCCTTTATCGTCGGCTTTCTTTTCCACTTCAGGAACCACCCGGTTGGCCTTCGCATAGGCGTCCTGGCGGATGCCCGTCACCTGCCAGCTCACTTCCACGCCGGGTTTGTCGGTTTGGATGACGAAGCGATTGCCAGCCACTTTTTCCTTCACAATGGCTTGCGCAAACTGCCCTATGCAGGTGAGTTGGTAGCGGAATTCCATATTGAGCGCCTCGAAATAAGCCGGCAGTTCTACCGTAGCCATTCCGGCGGCATCTGTTGTGGCGTTGCCGTTGTAGATGTTCATCATGTCGGGGCTTTCTACAAAACTGTGGTACAAGTACTTATCAGCCGGAGCCAGCGGGTGGTCAATCTTGAAAGTGCCGGCCGATTTGGCCAGATTGCCGATTACTTCTACATCGCCGAAAAACTCAGCCGCATAGCCGTTGGGGTCGGTATTCATACCGATAATCGCTGTTTGAGGCGCTGTTGTGACAATCGCCCTTAGTTCACCCGTGTGCATGGAACGCCAGCGGAAGCCGAAATCGCCCAGATCGTAAGCATTATCTGCCGCGGGAAAAATATTGCCGCAAGTGATGTCGCTGTTCACAGTCAGTTCGTCCACGATGCGCGCTGTGCCCCATACGTCGAGTTTGTACTGGGGCGAATTGGTGCCGATGCCCACATTGCCCTGCTCAGTTATCAAAGCATGGCCCCCAAAAGGGGAGGAGAAGAAACCGCCGTAGCCAAAATTACTGATGCCCAAAACGGCAGCGCCATTTTCACTGCCGCCCGCAACACCCGCAGCGCCTCCATAACCGGCAACTCCTGTTGATGTGCCCGATCCGGTAATGCCGTAACCGGTATTGGGATGATCCCCCACTACGGTCAATTGGCTGTGCCCGCTTGGCGTGGTAGTGCCGATGGTGACAGTGCCTCCATTGGTGTTATAAATATTTGACCCGTTTTCCGTCCATTTGCTGGGCGCTGCATTATTGATGATAAAATCTCCCAAAAATCCCGGCACGATACTGATGCCCGAACCGCCTAGGTAGTTGCTGCCTCCGCCGGAAGGCAATGTCACGGTAGCGCCGTGTGTACCCGATCCGTTGGCGCCCGATATGGAGAGTACGTTGCCGTTGAGCGAGAGCGTTTGCAATTCATTGACCGGACTGTTGTCGGCGGCGCTGATGACGGCATTGCTGATGCTGATGCCCGAGCCGGCAGTGTAGTTCCCGGCAGGCCCCTGCGGCCCGGTAGCGCCCATTGGCCCGGCAGGTCCTTGCGGTCCTATTGGTCCGGTAGCGCCTTGCGGCCCCGCAATACCCGGCAACCCTTGCGGCCCTGCAGCACCCGTTGGCCCCGTAGGTCCCTGCGGCCCCATTGGCCCGGTAGCACCTTGCGGTCCGGCGGGTCCCGTAGGCCCTTGCGGTCCGGCAGGCAAAGAGACGGTATTGCCGCCCGAAATGCTGAGTTGCGTACCGTTGACACTGAGGGTTTGTTCATCGCGGTCGGAGCCGGAGCTTTCTGCATAAAGCGCGTAGGGTACGGAGAGCAATTGGCTGGTGCCCATAGGGATGAAAGCGCCGCCGTTTGCGTTGGGATTGAGTTCCACGCGCAGGAAATAGGGGCCGGCGCTCCAGTCAACATTGGCCAGACTGCCGCCGCCAATGGGCGTTCCGCTGCCTATATTGAGATCAAAAACGCCCAGCGAAGTAGTCGTCACGGTATGCTCCTCGGCATATACGGCGGGGCCGTTGGCATTGCTTTGGGCTATAAAAAACCTCAGACGCAAAGGCGTGGAGGCATAAGGCTGCCCGGAGGCGTCGCGGGCAACGGCCTGATACTTGAATTGTTGAGGCGATTGAGCAGAGATGTTTGCCAGAAGGCAGAGCAGGAAACTGAAAACGAGCATTATCTTTTTCATGGTTGTTGTGTTTTTTTTGGTTTTTAAAAAATTGAGAATCAGTGAGTAATCACAATTTTAAAGGTTTTGAAACGGCGCGTTTCAGGGTCGCGGGCCTCCAGCAGGTACAGGCCGGCAGGGAGGGCGGCGGTTTTCAATTCGTGGTGATGATCCGGCTGGGCGGAGGCAAATACCTCAATGCCATGCAAATGAAGCAGCCTGATCTGTACGGGCGTTTCTGAATGGATGTAGAGCCGGTCGGTACTCGGATTGGGAAAGGCCCGTACTTCTGTCAGCAACTCGGCAGGCGACTCAACGGCGGTACTCACCGTGACGAACACCTGGTGAAAACCCTGGGTGAGCATGGCGGCATTTTGGCTGTAGGTGGCCGTTGCGGGTTCTCCTACCGACCAGTACAGACTGCCTGCCGAACTGTTTTCTGCCTGAGCGCCGGCACTGCCCAGCAATACCGGTCCAAGGCTCTGGCCCGATGCTGCTGCCGAAAAGGCAAGGCACAGCCAGGCCACGCATAAGCGTAGTGATTTCATAATCAATGGATTTTAAAAGAAGTGAAAAGAAGAGGAGTATGCGGGCAGCCCGGTTTTTACGGCGCCGCCCGCCATTTGTTCATGGAGGAATTAATATCTTTCCAATATCACATTGCCGGATTCTACGAGTACCCCGCTGGTCGTGAGGTGCAAAGTAGCTATTGTGCCTGCTGTGTTGGAGCGCACCACAATATTGGAGTGATATACGGGGGTGTTGTCTATGACGCCAAACAAACCGGCCGAATTGACAAGGGCAATGACATCATCAGCGCCTTTTTTGATCCAGATATGGCTTCCGCCCGAAATAACCTTGACGTACTCCTGTGTACCGCTGCCTGACCATTCGATGAACAGATTGCTGGTTTCTTTGGCCGGGCCGAGGTTGTTGGGCGAGGTTCTTTGCACAATGATGTCTTCCATAATAATACCTACGGGGGTATCAATGATGGTAGAGAGCGAGGTGCTGAGGCCGCAGCGACAGCGCGAGAATACCTCAATCCGGTAGCGGGAATTGGGGCTGAGGCCGGTTTTGACGTAAGGCGGCCCGGCCACTATATCTTCACTCACTACCGTGCCGGCGGGCAGCAGCGTGGTGCGCACTGTGTACCCGTTGACGGCAGACACATCGGCGGGCGGCGTCCAGGTAATGGCATAACTGACGGAGCTGAGGTAAAGCACCTGCGAGTTGACAGGCGCAGGGCAGTGGCAGGGTAGCGCGGTTTTTTGCGCAACAACTGAGGCGATCATGGTAAAAAATAGGGCCAGAATGATGCCGGCACGAAACGCGAAATTGAGTGTGGTTTTCATAATAGTGTTGTTTTTAGTATGAACTCGTTGATGAATGATGACACAAAGATGCAAGGCGGGGGTGGCTATTACCAAAGACAAAAAAGTGGGTTTGTTCCATCGGGGTAAATAACTGTAGGAAAATGAGCATATTTGTCCCGTACTTATTCCACGAAACGCTATGAAAGGCAGTACGCTATTGCTAACGCTCAGGCTTCTGACGGAAGAGGAAAGGGCAGCTTTAGAACTGATGGCCGCATCGCCGCTGTTCAAATTGGGCAACCGGCATCAGGATGCAGTAGAGCTTTTGCAATATCTGCGCCCTTTTGCCCCGCAATACGAGTCTCTGGAAATGGATCGCCAAGTGGCAGCCCAGGCGCTTTTCGGGCATCGCACACAGCCCGAAGCCGAGCTGCGCAAAGCCATGTCCAACCTGAATACTTTGGTGCGAAAGCTCATTTTGTTGCAACAAACCCTTACAGACGACGACGGCCCCGATGCTCAACTGACGGCCGTTCGCACCGATCTGGCACTGATGCGCTTTTGCAACGAACGCCTCGACTTGAGCGCCGCCAAAAAAAAATCGAGCGCCAATGTATCTGGTCGCAAAGCCAAACAAACCGATGATCTGGTAGCTCAAACCTACAACAGCATCACAGCAAAAACGCAATGCCTCCAAACCGAAGCGGCCCAAACCTTCACCGCCCGGCAATATTTGGAAATGCGAAACATCCGCTTAGAGGCGGCACACGAGTGGCATGTGCATCATCTGTTCAACGGTTCAACAGATGTCAGGCAGTTGCTGGATATAGTGTTGGAGTTGGAGCAATTGTATCATTATCAACGCCTTGACCGGCAAGTATCGCTGCGCGTGAGTTTGCTTGGCATGAACACGCTTCAGGAGGAAGACTCTGTGCGGGCCGCTCTCCATTATCTGGAGGTCGTGGGCAGTCGGAAGCCCGTTTTGCCCGTTTTATCCGATACGCCCATCGAACTGGAACTGTACCGACAGGCGCTCATCATGCTCCAAAGTTTTGACGCGCCGGAAAGCACGGCTGCTTTTGAATATTTAGATAATCAATTAAAAAACAAGCAATTGCCGTTACCGGCAGAACAGATAAAAGGACTCAAAGCGGTGCTGCGATTTTATTGCGGCATCATGGCCAACCGCCGACAGGATGGGTATTTTTTACAAAAGCGGTTCGAGTTGTTTCAGGAGCATATTGCAGAGGAAATGCTGCTCAATCGGGGTGGCGTCTCGGCGGTTCAGTTGTGCGGATTGCTGAGCGATGCCCTGCGACTGGGCGATCACAACCATGCCTGGGCAGAGGACTTTTTGCAACAGTTTGAAAACGGGGCCCAAATTGCCCACACAGAAACACCGCGGGAGGTTTATAAAATCAACAAAGCCAATCTTTTATTCCACCAGGGGCGCTTCCGGGAAACCGCCAACGAACTCATCGGCTACGAATGGTATGGCCGCGTGGACAACCCCCAAATCCTGCTGCTGGCCGTGCGCATAGACCTCAAAGCCCGCTATGAACTCGGCCTGTACGACGACGATCACACACTCCGCACCATAGACGCCGCCGAAAAACGCATCCTTCGCCTCGATGATTTAGACCCCCAACTGGCGCGCATGACGCTGTTCTTTTTGCGTACCGTTCGCCAATTGGCAGGCATCCGGCACAGAATGTCGCAACCCCTCGCGTCGGGCAGCCGCCGTTTTGATGCTGCCGGCAAACTCGAACGCCTCGCCGGCGCAATAGAGGAGCAACCGATTGCCGAAAAAGTATGGCTGAAAGAGCAATTGGCCGCCGCAGGAAGCACCGGATGAAGCGAACTCTGCGTTTAAAACGCCAGCTCCACGCCCGCCGCAAAACTCCGTCCCGGCATGCGGTAGCGCTCCAATTCTTCGTACTGGGTATTGCTGAAGTTGTTGACAGAGAAGTAAATACAATGGCGCTCCTTGATCTGGCGGCTCAGGCGGGCATTGCCGATGAGCGCAGCGGCGGGTTCGCTTCCGGGGTAGATGAAAACCTCCTCGACGCGGCTGCGGTAGCGCCCGTCCAAATGCAGCATCCAGCCCTTGTGGCGCAGCGTGGCCGAGCCGCCCAGAGTATGCCGCACTTTGTAGGCGAGGGCGTCGTTGAAGCGTTCGGGCGAGATGTCGCGGGCATCCAAAAAAGTATAGGAAAGACTCGTGCTGAGTGCCTCGCTCCATTGGCGGCGCCACGAAATTTCGAGGCCCTGCATCAACGATTCTTTCAGGTTGACGACCTGATAGGTGAGGGGTTCGAGCGGCTGTGAAACCTGCTGGAACGAGATGAGATTTTTGTAGCGGTTGTAAAACAGCGCCATGTCCAAAGCGCCGGCCTTTTTTATGTCTATGCGCGTACCCAATTCGGCGGAAAGCACCAAGCGTTCGGGCCGCAGATCGGGATTGGGCCGGAATGCCAGTCCGCCGCCCTGCTCGAACTTGACGAAGCGCTCGGCTACCGGCGGATCGCGGAAAGCCTGGGCCAGCAACATGCGCCATGACCAGTGCGGTTTCATGCGGTAGAGTAGGGCGAGTTTGGGACTGAAATTCGATTCGCGCACCTCGTTCAAAATGTGGTAATCGTCGTAGCGTGCACCGATGGTGGCGGTTATTTTGTCGCCGATGTTCAGCTCATCTTGCACAAACACCCCCAGGCTGTTGATGTGGTGCTCGCCGTAGAGATAAATATCGGGCAGGCCCAACACATAATCGCGTTTTACATCCACGCCGGCAACGAGGTTGTGCCGCCCCAGTTCCCATTCCGCCTGCGAGACATTGCCCAGGCGGCGGGTGCGTACGCTGTACTGCTCCACGATTTGTTTGCCGATGTTGACATTGGTGCTGTCGTTGCCGGGGTCGCTGTTGAAAGAGAAAAGAGAGTAGTTGGAATAAAAATACAGGCGCGAGGACAGGCGCAGGTTTTGCCCCACAGTTGCCTGATACCACAAGTCGGTGTTGAATTCCCGCCGATCCTGAAAGTCGTCTTTTTTAAATTCCGCCACGCTGTAAGCCTGCCGGCGACTGAGCCAGGTAGCGGGCGCGTCGCTGATCATCCGGTTGACGTTGGCCGACCATTGCAGGCGGTGCTTGGGAGCGGGTTCCCAGGTGATTTTGGTGTAGAGATTGTACAGATCGAACCCCGTTTTCTCCCGGTGGCCGTCGTCCGATTTCCAACTGCCGTCCACCAAATATGACCATTTTTTGAAACTGCGGCTGCGGCTCAGGTCTAAGGAGTAAAAGTCGTTGTAACGGCTGTACCCAGTTGAGCGAGGCGCCCGATCGTAAGCGCCATAGTTGAGGCGCAGGCGGGTTTGCGGCTCATTGCCGGGTTTGCGGGTGATGACATTCACCACGCCGCCCATAGCGCTGGAGCCATAGAGTGATGAGTAGGCGCCCCGCACCACTTCGATGCGTTCGATAGAACTAAGGGGAACCAGATTCCACAACGCACCGCCCGATTCCGGGCTGAGCGCAGGACGCCCGTCTATCAATAATAGTACTCTGTTGCCGATGCCGCCACCGGCTACTTCCGATGCGCCCCGAATAGAAAACGCCTGCACATTGGCGCCGCTGGAGCGGGTAACCACCACGCCGGGCATCTCATCGAAAGCCTGATCGAAGGTGACCAAATGGCGCTGGCGCAATTGCTCCTCGGTGATGACGCCTATGCTGGCCGGCGCTAATTTGACCGCCTGCGAGCGCCCCGTTGCCGTCACCACTACCTCGCCCATGAGCAAGGCTTCAGGCGTCAGGCGCAGTTCTAAGCGAACGATCTGGCCGGGAAGTACCTCGATGGGTTCTGAAGGCGTGACGTGGTAGCCAAGATAAGAAGCGGTTATAACATATTTGCCGGGCGCCAGACCCTCCAGTCGAAAGCTGCCGTCCAAGTCGGAAGACCCGCCGCCGTTGGCTCCCGAAACCATCAGGGTTACCAACGGCAGCGGTTCTCCGCTTTGCGCATCGCGCACCACGCCTTCTATGCCGCCCCTCACCTTCCCGAATGCCGCTTGTGCAGCCACAGACGCGACAGGCTGGGCCTGCAACAAGGTCGCCAGGAGCCACCACAGCAGCCCCGACAGCAACAACTGAAAACGTACGGTGCGCAGCATGAATTAGCGGTACCAGGTAGTGACGAAACCGAAGTCGGCCTTGAAATTGATTTCTTTCTCTTCGCCTGCGGCAATGTCGAAACTTACCGGTGCGGGATAGTTGAAGAAAGGAGCAATAACAACGCCGTGGCTCACCGTGCCGGGCGTGTTCCAGTGTACGCCCAGTGTAGCTGTTTTGAGGCTGGGGTCGGTCACGCGATTATGGCGGAAGCCCAATGCCAGCGCGGAGTAAGTGCCAGGCTCCAACTCAATTTCGTACTCGTAGGCATTTTTGCCCGGCACATAAGTGAGTATCACCGGGTTTTGAGAATTGTACGGCGCACCCACAGCAAAGGTGCCGCCGGGAACATTGGGGCCGAAAGTGCCCGTGGGAACGACGCCCCAGCCTGCCAGCGGATCGAGGCTGAACTTGGGAAATATGGTTACCTGTACTTCGCCGCTGTCTTTCCAGGTGGCCCAGAGGTTGGTATTGTCTATGGTGATGGTGCCGTAAACGCGGGTTTTGGCCGGTTCGTCTTTGCCGCAGGAGCTGAAGAACAGTGCGGTCACAACAGCCAACAATGCGATGACAGGAAATGTCTTGATGAATTTCATTGGAATACAATTGAGTGTTACAAAAAAAGCTCTTCACGAGCCAAACTTTCGGCCACAAAGCTATGACCGTTCCAAATTTCGTTTTTCACGGAATTGTCAAAAAATAAAAAACGCCTTGCGACTTGCCACACGCACACTTACTTCGGTATGAGGAGAACTCAACATTTGAGTTGGATAATTCAAGAGAATTTTATACTTTTGGAGAAAATTTGAATTATGTCAAACGAATTCATCTTAAAGGAACTTAACGTTTTGCCTGAACATTTGAAAATCCAAGTGTTCAATTACATTCGTTTTTTGAAGAGTCCTTTTGTCGTTTCGGCTTCTCAAACTGTGAAGAAACCAAAGTTTGGATTTGGCAAGTACAAGGTGGAAATCTCGGAGGATTTTGATGCGCCTTTAGAGGACTTTAAAGACTACATGTAATGAGGATACTATTGGATAGTCATACGCTTATTTGGCTTTATTCGGGCAATGAACGACTTAGCCCAAAAGCAGGAGAAATAATAGAAAATACTCAAAATGAGTGCTTCATAAGTTTGGCAAGCGTTTGGGAAATGGCAATTAAAATCAAATTAGGTAAAATGAATTTGGGTGTTTCTCTTGGAAATTTCATAGAAGACGTAACGGAAAATGGAATTTTTATTTTGCCGGTCTAGATGGTTCATATCCTAAAAACGCAAGAATTGGAATTTCACCATAAAGACCCATTTGACAGGTTGCTATTTTCGCAAGCAATTACCGAAAACATGGTTTTACTTTCTGCGGACGAAATAGCAGATTCATATTTTGCAAATGAAAGTGTAAAACGAATTTGGTAGAAAAATAGACACATAGTAGTGGGGCAAAAATAAAGTG
>DDUV01000035.1 GCA_002344975.1 Saprospiraceae bacterium UBA2329
TCTAAGTCGGTGGCCGATACGCCCACATTGTTACCAACATTGGCGGCGGGGGAGCAATCCGACAGGCGGAAGTTGCCGCTCGTTGAAGGCGCCGTAGCCGGGTCGAGCGGGTTGAGGAAGTTGGGGTAGTTGGCATCGGCGGCATTGGTAATGCCGTTGAGGTTGCCTGTGCCGGCGGGGTTTTGGTTTTGGATGAGGGAGTAGGAAATGGCCGGTGTGGAGGAAGAAGTGTACAGATTGGCGCTTTCCGAGCCAGTCGTCGAGGCTTGCCGATTGTTCCAAACGAGGCAGTTGGTCACCGTTGGGTTGTTTGTAACAGACGAGATGCCCCCGCCAAAGAGGTTCGCTTTGTTGCCGGAAACCGTGCAATTGGTCATCGTCATGGCTGGGACGGAACTGTAAATGCCGCCGCCATTGTTGCCCGCCAAGTTGCCCGTGAACAGGCAGTTGGTCAAGTTCGCACTGGTCGCACCCGTACCGATGTAAAAACCGCCGCCGTCGCCCGATGTCGCAGTGTTTCCTTTGAAAACGCAGCGGTTCAGCGTGACGGCAGTAGTGCCTGAGTTGAAAACACCGCCGCCGTTGGTGCCGGCTGTGTTGCTCGAAAAAGTACAATCGTTGATTGTTAGGGAAGTCGAAAGATTGAACATCCCCCCACCGGAGTTGACGGAGGAATTTCCAGAAAAAAAACAGGCCGAGAGAATGGGTGAACCACCCGAAATGTATGCTCCGCCGCCACTCGAAGCTGTGTTACTCGAAAAGGTGCAGTTGTTCAAGGTTGGGGAGGACGAGTTACTGTTCATACCAGCTCCAGCACCGGAGGAATTTCCTGAAAAAAGACAAGCGGAAAAAACGGGCGAACTACCAAACGAGTTATATGTTCCACCGCCATTGCCGCCGCTGCCCGTCGAGTTGTTGGAAAATGTGCAATTATTGACTGTCGGGGAGGACGACCTATTATACAAGCCGCCACCAACGCTCCGCAGGAAGGATAGTAACTCGATGGTGATGCTCGACGAGCCGTCGGCATTTCCTTTTTCAACGGTGAAGCCATCCAATACGGTCGAGTTCGCATCGCTGCCCGACAAAACGACGTGGTGAGCATTGTCCGAGTTGTCGCCGGGAGTGCCAATGTCACCGCTCAACACCGTGGGGTTGGCTACCCAATCCCGTTGGGTTCGAGCGGTTTCCATACCTGCGAAGCCGCCGTAAATTGCTACGCCGTCTTTCAAATGAAAAGTGTAATCTCTGGCCGTACTACAACCTGAACAGCCAACAGGATATGCAGTGGGCTTGTAAGTGCCCGCCTTCACCCATATCTCATCCCCGCTGCTTGCTGCATTGATGGCATCCTGTAAGTTTTGGAAAGCGCAAGTCCAGGAACTGCCCGTGCCGCCGGGGGCTGCTGAGGCGTCCACATACCAGATGGTTCCCACAGGCGGACACGCAGCTACCGAAATCACTACCGCCGCAGAATCCGGGTAGGTTGTGCTGCAGGTAGGACTGCTTTGATAAGAAGAGCTGAAGCGGGTAAAAGTAGTTGTTCCGTTGACGGTAACCGGAATCGAGATGAGTCCGGTGCTGTTGTTGATGAGGGCCGATTGCACCAAGCCGCCGTTGATTTGGTATAAAATAATGGTGAACGGACGATTCGTGATGTCAATGTTGACTACCTCTCCTTCATTTGCAGTAGCGGGGGCCGAAACGGCATAGGTCAGGTAGGGGCGGTTGAATGTCAGGTTGGCGGTTGAGCTGAGGGGCCGTGCGCAAAATTCAGTATCTGCGAAGCGTACAGATACCAATTGGTAAGAGGTGTTCTCCCGAAGCGATCCGGTATTCAGCACCGTTGTACCCGAACCGCCGATTGTCAGGGTGAGATCATCTCCACCATTTATTTTGTAAGTCACTATGCTGTTGGGAGTACCCGTTACGGTCAGGTTGTACGAACCGCCCGCACAATTATGATTGCCGCCGCCTGTGATGGTCGCATTGAGTTGATTGTTGATGGTAACATTAGTAGTAGCCATATATGCCGTACAGCCGGTAGCTGCCACCCCGCTTGTAGTGTATGTCACGGTATAGGTGCCGGGGGTGGAGGCAGACGGATTGATGGCGCCGGTAGCGCTGTTGACAGACAGCCCCGCCGACGAGGAAAACGTGCCGCCGCCTGCTCCGCTCAGGCTTACAGGAACAGACGTTTCGTGATGACACAACGGAGCAGCGCCATAAGAAATGACAGGCTGCACATTCGTTGAAATGCTCACAAGGGTCGTTGCATTGATGGCCGCACAGCCATGTTGGGCCGGTACATGGTAAGTGACGGTGTAGGTGTTGGGCGTCGAGCTGCCGGGGGTAATCTGCCCGTTGGCGGCATGGATGGAAAGTCCCGCAGGCGATGCCGTAAATGTGCCGCCTTGCGCCCCTGTCAGCACTACTGCCACCGGGCCTGCGCCCGTGCAATAGCCTGTATGCCCGTATTGAATGCTGGTAGCCGGCAAACCGATTTGGAAACGAGCCGCTGCGGAATTGAGCGTTGTGGAACCATCCGACACCTGACAACGAAACAACAGTCCGTTGATTAAGACTAAGCTGCCCCCCGATGCGGTCAGCGTAGGGGTATTTACGCCGGCGAGCAAGCCATAATCTCCATTGCCTAATGGTATCCAATTGGCGCCTTCATCCGAGCTGCGGAACCACTGATAGCTGCTGGCCCCCGTTGCCGTAATCGAAAAAGAGGCCATATTGGAAGTACAGTCATATTGGTCGGTGGGCTGTACCGTGATGGCAAGCATGGTTTCGGCACTGCTGCCCGGGGCCGCCCCCGACCACAAGAGCCAGGCAAACGCGCCGGCGAAGAAAAAGTGGAGGGGGAAATGGTGTAAAATGTTGGCTGTGTACAGCCTTGCCTGTTGCGGGCTGCTCGTATTGGATGTTTTCATGTCGAAGTGGATTTTGTTCAAATACTCCGAAATGTACATGCACAGAATAGGCTGTTGGGCCGGGCAATTAACGAACGGGCTTGTTTTCTTAACGAAGGCGCTGTTTTGGCCAATGAAAATTTTCGTCGTATCATTGCATCCACATACAACCTGCCCATGCAACGGTATGCCATCCTCCTTACTTTTTTACTCGCCGCCGCCGGGGCGCCTGCCCAAACCCTGGCGGACAGCCTCCGCAATGCCTTGTCGCGGCAGCAGGGAGACCAACGCTACCACACCTTGCAGCAACTTTGCAATATTTATGTACGCCCCACTCTGACCGAGGAAGAACTGTTGGGCTATGCCCGGGAACTGATAGACTTGGCTGCCCTGAAAAAAGACACCGCTGCATGGGTGAACGGCTATGTAAGCATGACTCTCAAAGAGAAACGAACAAAAGAAAATACCCCCAGCCAATATCTGCTGAAAGCCAAGGACTTATCGCAAAACCACCCCGAACTCTTAGCCGAAATCTTTTTTTGGGAAAACGAGGGCTACGAGGGGCTTGGTTTGGAAACTGAAGCCATGACAGCCATTGCTAAAGGTCTGGCACTGTACGACCGGCATAAGCTGCCTCCTCTTTTTCGCATCAAACTGCTGGGCGCCGCCGCACGTATTTACAGCATCCAAAACGACATCCCCGCCACAGACTCATTGCTGAACGCGATGGTGAGTTATGTTCAAACCCCGACCGACTCCATGGAGGCACTCCGGTATGTGGCTTCTTGTTGTGAAAACATAGGCCAGTTGGACAAAGCATTGGAGGCCTATCTCAAGTCCTATCGCATCGCACATCGTATTCACAATCTGCTTTTTGCCGTCACCAACCTCCGGCAGGCTGCCTCCATCTTACGCGACCAAAAAAGGTATGACAAGGCGCTGAAGTATTATGAAGAAGCGGCTTCTTTGGCCAAGGCCAACAACAACATCTCGCAACTCGGCAGCATCTATCATTCTATGGGGATGCTCCATCATAGATCGGGCAATCATGAGGAGGCCATACGATACGGTCAATTGGCTCTTGATATTAAGCAGGACCAAGGACGCCCCAGAAAGATACTCACCACTGCTGCCATGATGGCGGAGTCGTATCGCGCTATGGAGCGATACGAGCAGTTGACTGCTATTTGCATGGAGTACCTGCCCCTGAGCCAATCGGTCAATATGCACGAAGTGACCAGTAAAATGGGGTATATGGCTGCCATTGCCCAAGCCAAAACGGGCAGACCCGACGAGGGACGCCAATGGCTTGAACCTGCCAATCAAGCCGCTTTAGAGGTGAAAAATCTGGAGGAATTGGTCCCCGTGTTATACCTGGCATACGACGCCCATGCCTCTCTGGGGCTGTATCAGGATGCTTTTTCATATCAATTAAGGTACCAATCGGCAAAAGACTCTTTGTACGACATGGAAAAAAACCGCCTCGTACTCGAAATGGAGGCTGCTTTTGAAAACGAAAAACAGGCCGAACGCATCAAAGACCTCCATCAGGAAAACGCCATCAGTAAGGCACAGTTGACGGCGGCCCGCACCCGCCAATGGGCGCTCATCATCGGGCTGCTATCGCTGAGCGTAATCGCTTTTGCCTTTTACAGAAATGCCGTTCTCCGAAAACGAAACAACCGCGCCCTGCAACAAGCCAATACCGAGCTTCAGCGCAAAAACCACGAGGTACAAACGCTCCTCCGCGAAATCCATCACCGCGTAAAAAACAACCTGCAAATCGTATCCAGCCTCCTCCGCCTCCAGGCCCGCAAAACCGACGATGCCGGCGCCATTGAGGCCCTCCGCACCAGTCAGGCCCGCGTGCGCGCTATGGCCCTGCTGCACCAGCGCCTTTATCAGGAAAGCAACCTTGTGGGCATTCCCATGCAGTCTTACATGGAGGAGCTTTCCCGCAGCCTCTTCGACACCTATCGCGTGGACGAAGACCGCATCCAACTCCATACCGATTTGGAGGACGTGACCTTAGACGTGGACGCCGCCGTGCCCATCGGCCTCATTACCAATGAACTCATTACCAATGCGCTGAAACATGCTTTTCCAAACAGCCGGGGCGGCATCATTCAAATCATCCTCAAAACCGATGCAGATCAACTCCGCCTCGAAGTGACCGACAACGGTGTGGGTACGCCCCTCCAAAACGGGAAACCTCAAACGAGCGGCCCCTCCTTCGGCCTCGAATTAGTGGAAACCCTCGCCGAAAAACTTCAGGCCACCCTCCATTTCTCCAATCAGCAGGGCAGCCGCTGCACGCTCGTGGCCCCGCTTTCCATTTCAATTGCCGCCGCATGATCCGCATTCTGATCGTAGAAGATGAACCGCTCATTGCCAAAGACTTAGAGTATGCCGTGCAAGACCTCGGCTACTCGATTTCTGCGTCTTGCCGCAACTCCCGCCAGGCATTGGAGGCCCTCCAACGCGAAGTGCCCGACCTTATCATCTGCGACATCCACCTGCACAACGACGACTGGGACGGCATCCGCTTAGCTCAGGAAATCCGCCTTCGCTACGACATCCCGCTCATTTTCCTCACCGCTCTCTCCGACGCAGAAACCATCCGCCGCGCCGCCCAAACACAGCCCCAGGCATACCTCACCAAGCCCTTCGACGAGCGCACCCTCTATGCCGCCATCGAATTGGCCATCGTTCGTTTTGCCTCGCCCGAACAAGCAAGCGCCTCGCCCGCCGAAGCCCCGCCGCCCTTCATCGCCGGCAGCTTCTTCGTCAAAGACAAAAAGCGATTGGTCAAAATCAAAGCCGAAGACATTCAATGGATTAAAGCAGACGGGGCCTACTCGCTGCTGGCCGCCAATCAGCAACAATACCTGCTCAGCGTTCATCTCGGCGCCATAGAAAGCAGCCTCGGCGCCTTCTCCTTCGCCCGCGTACACCGCTCCTATTTGGTCAATGTGCAGCACATCGAAGCCATAGAAGACGACCTCATTTTTATTGGAAAAGAGCGCATTCCCATCGGCAAGAGTTTCCGGGAAGATTTTTACAGCCGCATCAGGCAGCTCTGATTTTTCAGTCGTCCCCTCCCCTACTCGCTCGTGGGTTTGCGGTATTTCTGGAATGGGATTTTGAGCAAATTGCCTAAGCGCGAGTGTTCCTCCTCTTTGTAGTGGGTATCAATGCCATACACGATGTGCTCGCGGTCCAACTTCATATAAGTGCCGAACAAGCGATCCCAAAAGGAGAAGATATTGCCGTAGTTGGAGTCTGTGTAGGGCAGTTTATAGTGGTGGTGTACCTTGTGCATGTCGGGCGAAATAATGACCCAACTCAGGGCATCATCCAGCCATTGCGGCAAGCGGATATTGGCATGGTTGAACTGCGAAAGCAACACCGACATAGACTGATACATGAATACGATCCAGATGGGCGTGCCCGCCAATACTACCCCCATGGTGGTGAAAACGAAACGAAACACGCTCTCGCCGGGATGGTGGCGATTGGCCGAGGTGGTATCCACCGTTGTATCGGTATGATGAATGAGGTGAAAACGCCACATCCAGCGCACTTTGTGTTCGGCCCAGTGAACAAACCAGGCTCCGATGAGATCGAGCAGAAGCAGGCCCACAATGGCAAAAGCCCACAGCGGCATATCGGGGAGCCATTGCAAGATGCCGAACTTATTGGCTACTGCCCAGTCTGCCGAACTTAGTAAAATAAAGGCCATCAGAAAATTGATGACAATGGTGGTGAGGGTAAAAAAGATGTTGATGCCGGCGTGTTTGATTTTGTTGTAAGAAAATCGAAACAAGGGCACGGCGCTTTCCACCATCCAGAAAAAAGCGATGCCGCCCACCAAAATGGCGCTGCGATGCGCAGATGGTATGGTTTCAAAGTATTGTACGATGGTCTCCATGATGTATCTAATTCTTTCTTTGTAACTGCTTGAAATCTTTGCCAAAGCTACAACCACGCCTTGCGCATTGGTGTCAACCTTATTTTGAATCAGATATAGCTTACTTGCTGGCAGACAAGCTAACGGCTGGCGGCTAACAGCTAACAGCCAATCGTACTACCTGAATGGAATGATAAAAGGCAGACGAGCCTGAGCGCCTTTGCTGTCTTGCAATTCCTTGACGAAGCGATAGTGCGGATACATGCTGCCGAGCTGTGAGCGGAGGGCGCGTTGAGTGCGCGTTTCGGTAGTGCCGGTAAGTTCGTCTATGAACTGCTGGATCGGCTCTTTGATGCGCGGATATTCGGTGATGCGGTAGTCTTTAAGATCGGCGAGGGCTGCGGCGGAGAGGATGGCTTCGTCGAGGTCGGCGAGACGGTCCACGAGGCCGATACCGAGGGCTTTTTTGCCCGTCCAGACGCGGCCCTGGGCAATTTCATTCACAGCTTCGGGCGATAGGTTGCGGCCTTTAGAGACGTGGCCGATGAAGGTGGTGTAGAGGTTGTCCACAAAAGCCTGCATAATTTTGCCTTCCTGTTCCGACATATCGTAGAACGGTGAAATGCCGTGCGCAAAGGGGCCGGTTTTGACCGTGTCGAAGGTGATGCCGATTTTGTCGTTGAGGAGTTTTTGTGCGCTGGGAATCATGCTGAAAACACCAATGGAACCTGTGAGCGTGTTGGGTTCGGCGAAGATGGAGTCGGCTTTGCAGGCGATGTAGTAGCCGCCGGATGCCGCGTAGTCGCCCATAGAAACGACGACCTTAATGCCCTGTTCCTGAGCCAGTTCGAGTTCTCGGAGGATGTCTTCGGAAGCCATGGCGCTGCCGCCGCCGGAGTTGATGCGAAGGACGATGGCTTTGACTTTGTCGTCTTTGCGGATTTTTGAAATGATGTCCACATATTTGGCGCCGCCGATGCTGCCGGGTTCGCCTTTGCCGTCCACAATATTGCCCTCTGCATACACCACGGCGATTTTATTGGAGGCTTTGAGATTGGATTTCGCCGGATTGCTGAGGTTGTAGTCCTCAATGGAGATGGTTTTGATTTTTTCTTTTTTGCCGAGGCCGAGTTTTTTGCGAATGCCTTCGAGGGCAGCTTCGCGGTGGGCCAGTTCGTCCACCATTTTGAGTTGGAGGGCCTGTTCGGGCATGAAAGCGAGGTAGCCGTCGGCGATGCGGCGGAGTTCGGAAACCGGGATGTTGCGACCTTCAGATATATCGGAGAGGAACTCCTCGAAAGCATCGTTGAGATACTCGCGCACCTGAAGTTTGTTTTCCTCCGACATGTTGTTGCGGCGGAATGGCTCGGTGGCGCTTTTGAACTTGCCGGCGTAATAGACCTGCATGTGGACTCCGGCCTTGTCGAGCATGTCTTTAAAAAACGGCACTTGCGCTGCGAAGCCCCTAAAATCGAGCAAACCCACCGGGCTGAGGTAAATTTTGTCGGCGGCAGATGCCAGATAGTAGCTGCCTTGCGTGTAGGCATTGGAATGGGCATACACGAATTTTCCTTCTTTTTGGAACTCGGCCAGCGCATCGCGAATGAGGTCGGCAGTAGCGAGGCCGCCCTGTAGGCCGTCGGTTTCCAGAAACACGCCTTTGATGTGGTCATCTTTCCGAGCGCGTTGCAGCGCATCCAGAATTTCGTGTGTGCCCAGTATTTTCTGCTCTTGGAGGCTAAAAGGATCGAGGGGCAGGTTGTTGGTTTTTTCGGGAATGGGTTGGTCGAATTTGAGGTGCAATACGCTGTTGGGTTCTATTTTTTTGCCTTTGCTTTCCATAGAGCCGGCAACAGCGCCGAGAATTCCGAAAGAAATGATGCCCGTGACGATGGTGGCCAAAATGACGCCGAGGCAAGAGGCGAAAACGAATTTAAAGAATTGTCCCATGATTGATTTTTTTGCTGTTTTCAACAGTCAAAGGTAGAAATCAGACTCGCGTTGTGTCCTGATTTTAGATAAAAACCGAAAAAAGGGCGACAATCTTTCGACTAAGCGGGTACCTTGCAACGGAAAGCACTACTTTTGAACGAAAATTGCACACAAAGACCATGATCAGAATTTTACTTTTGCCGTTTGCCCTGATTTGCTGGACGGCCTTACATGCTCAGGTTTTGGAAGTAACCAATGCGCCGCCCATCACGCCACAGAACCTCATTACCAATATTTTTCTGGGCGACGGCGTGCAAGTACTCAGCGTCAATTACGAAGGGCCGAATATGGCAGTCGGCTTTTTTAAAGAAGGCCAGACAGCCGTTGGTATGGACAGGGGCTTGGTGATGACCACCGGACGGGCCGTAACGCAGGGGTTGAATTTTGGAGTGGCCGAGCCGGGCAGCAGGCAAGCCAGTGTGGACAATATGAGCAATGTGACGGATGCCGATTTGGATGCCATCGCCGGCGGAGTGCCTATTCATAATGTAACGCGATACACCATCACCTTCATTCCTATCGCTGATACGCTGCGTTTCCGGTATGCCTTTGCATCTGAAGAGTATCCTGAATTTGTTTGCAGTGAGTTCAACGATATATTTGGATTCTTCATCAGCGGGCCGGGCATCAACGGGCCTTACCAAAACAACGCCATCAACATAGCGCGCGTGCCGGGTACCAACCTGCCGGTAACCATCAACAACGTAAACCCCGGCGTGGTAGGAGCCGCAGGAGAATTGATCAATTGCACCCCACCCAGGGGGTCGCTGGCTTATGGGACTTTTTACAACGACAACGACGGCTCCAACGTATTTCCCATTTACGACGGTATCACCGATGTATTTGTGGCAGAGGCAGTTGTGCAGCCTTGTCAGGTTTATACCATCAAGTTGGTGATTTGCGATGTATCGGACCAAGTGTACGATTCCGGTGTGTTTTTGGAGGCTAAGAGCTTCGGCACTGGGTCATTGAATGTGGACGTGGCTACGGTCAGCTTAGACGGCTCGGTCGCTGAGGGCTGCTCCTCCGCCAATATTACTTTCTCTTTGCCCAACCGGGTGGAATCTGATTTTCCCATTGATTTTCAGTTGATAGGAACTGCCATCAACGGCGTGGACTACGAGCAGATTCCTACCAACCTGTTTATTCCTGCCGGCGACAGCTCGGTTTCTATTGAAATTCGAGCCATTGAGGACGGAATAACGGAGGGCAACGAACTCCTGATGATTGACGTGCAGCGCGACTTGTGCAACCGGGATACCGTTTTTATCGTTGTGCGAGACAATCCTCTGACCAAACCGGATTTGGGCCAGGACCCGATGATCTGCCCTGATACGCCGATCAATTTGGACGGAACCATTCCGGTGGTTTTGCCGCCTTTGCCCACATTCACCAATGCCAACAACCTGACCATCAACCCCATCAATACGCCCATCTTCTCCAATATTCAGGTCACGGGCGTCATTCCCAATGTGCTCAGCCCCAACATTCTGCGCTCCATCTGTATAGACAGCCTCTCTCATCCCTGGATTGACGACATTGACGTTTATCTCATCACGCCGGGCGGGCAGTTTATAGAATTGACAACCGACAACGGCGGCAACGGCGGCAATGGACTGGGACCGGATTTTTATTTGCACACCTGTTTCACCCCCAATGCAGCCACCCGTATCAACTTTCCCGGCCCGCTGGCCCCGCCCTCTGCGGTGCCTTTCACCGGCGACTGGCTGCCTGAAGGCGAGTGGTCCGACATCTGGGGCGGGCCGGTCAATGGCCAGTGGAGACTGCAACTCATAGACGATACCAACAGCGCCGTAGGAACTTTGCACAGTTGGACGCTTACTTTCAACCGCACTTACGATGTTGAGTATGCGTGGTCGCCGGCTGCCGGCCTGAGTTGCGTTGATTGCCCCAACCCGACCGCCATGCCCGATCAATCGGTAGAATACATCCTGCGTGCCTCCGACTCCTACGGGTGTTCTGTTTCAGATACCATTTTCTTTGACGTGCAATCGCAGTTGCCGGCGCCCGAACTCATCTGCGGCACGGCTACCAACAACTCCGTTTCTGTGGCTTGGCAAGACATTCCCGGCGCTGCGGGTTATGAAATCAACATCAACAACACGGGCTGGACTACCCCTTCCGACGCATTGAGCCATTTGATAGATGGCCTGAGCGAAGGGCAAACCTTTGAGGTCATGCTGCGCGCACTGGGTATGTGCCCCGGCCCTGCCGATACGCTTCAATGTCAGGCGCTTACCTGCGCTCCACCCGATCTGAGCGCGACGGTCTCGGATGCCTCCTGTGCAGGATTGTCAAACGGCGGCGTGACGCTGAGTACGGCTTCCGGTACCGGAACGCTGACTTTTGAGTTGAACAACCAAACCAACAACACGGGCACTTTCAGCGGCCTCGCGCCGGGCTTGTATGTAGCTTCGATGACCGACGGCGCCAATTGCCCGGCTACGGTGCAGTTCACCATTTCGGCGCCACAGGCCATGGCGCTCAGCCTGTCATTGGCAGACTCGGTGGCTTGTTTCGGGCAAAGCAACGGCTCGGCTTCGGTGGCGGTTGCAGGCGGCACAGCCAATTACACTTTTGCCTGGGACAACGGCGAGGCAACAGCTACGGCCACACAACTTGACGCAGGCACGCACACCGTCACCGTGACGGATATGGCCGGCTGTGTGGCCGAATCTGACATTATGATTCCTCAACCGGCTGCGCTTTCCCTTTCGGTAAATGCCACCGCCGTCGTCTGTCCGGGAGCGGGCAATGGAACGGCTACCGTTGTGCCCGCAGGAGGCACGGCCTCTTACCAGTTTGTCTGGGATGCCCTTGCCGGTAATCAAAATGGCGCTACGGCGCAAGGTTTGAGTGGCGGTAATTATGAGGTCATCGTCACAGATGCCAATGGTTGCACGGCCCAGATCAGCACTACAGTGGCCGAGCCGGCAGCCATACAAATGACAACACAAACAACAGATGCTCAATGCTTTGGAACCGCCACCGGCACAGCCTCCGCGACGGCAACGGGCGGCAACGGAGCTTTCAGTTTTGTATGGAGCAACATGCAAAACACGGCAGCGGCCACAGGGCTGAGTGCCGGAAATTACACCGTAATCGCTACCGATGCAGCCGGCTGCCGCGATACCGCTGCGGTGCAGGTCAATCAGCCCACAGCGCTACAGGTGCAATGGCAACCTGCCGACCCCGCTTGCTTCGGCGATGCCGACGGCTCGGCTTCGGCGACGATTTCCGGCGGCACGGGCATTTATACCATAACATGGCCGGGTCAGGCGCCCAACAACCATCCGGTTCGGCAAAACCTGAGTGCAGGCAGCTACGTCGTTACCGTCAGCGATGCCAATAACTGCACTGAAACACAAACCATTACACTCGTCAATCCGCCATTGCTGAGCGCGGCCATGACGACCTCGCCCGCCGATTGCAATGCTGCGGCTACCGGTTCGGCGCAAGCAACAGCCACGGGCGGAACCGGCGCTTACACCTACCTCTGGTCGAACGGGCAAAACGGCCCCGACGCTGCGAATCTTCAGGCCGGCCCCATTTCCGTCGTCGTCACCGATGCCAACGGATGCACGACCTTGGCGACAGGATCAATCACGGAGCCAACAGCTATGACCCTGAGCATCGCGCCCGCTGATGCGCGCTGTTTCGGCGCTTCCGACGGCACAGCCACAGCAATAGCCGGCGGCGGAGCAGGCAATTATACCTACCTCTGGAGCAATGGCCAAACCGGGCCTGCTGCATCGGGGCTGGGTGCCGGGACTTATAATTTGGTGGTAAGAGACGGCAACAATTGTATGATCTCGCAATCATTCAACATCTCCCAACCAACGGCACTGAATGCCACAACGCAATCTGTAACAGCCAGTTGCAGCCCGCAACCCGACGGTGAAGCCTCTGTGTCGGCCACCGGAGGCACACAACCTTACACTTATCGCTGGAGCGACCCGGCCCAACAAACCGACGCTGCGGCCCGCCAACTCCCGCCCGGCGCGTACACCGTCACCGTGACGGACGCCAACGGTTGCAGCTTTACACAAAACGCTGCCGTAGCAGGCTCCCCGGCAGTGCAGTTGCAATTGCAGGCCACGCCCGTAGGCTGTCATGGCGGCAACAACGGCGGCATTTCGGCGACGGCTACCGGCGGCACAGGCGCTTTTACCTATCAATGGAGCGCTGCCGGTTTGGGCAATGTTTCCAACCCCGCGCAGCTCAGTGCAGGCTTGTATTCGCTCACGGTGACCGATGAGCGGCAGTGTACGGCCATTTCGCAAGCCGATGTGACGCAACCGGCGCCCCTCACACTCAGCGCTGCCACGCAGCATGTGGCCTGTGCCGGCAATGCCACCGGCGGCATTGATCTGACGGTGTCGGGCGGTACGATGCCGTATCGTTTTGCCTGGAGTACCGGCGACAATGTGGAAGACCTTTCCCAGCTCAGCTCCGGCGTCTTTTCAGTGACGGTAACGGATGCCAACGGCTGTGTGGCGAATTTGGAAACAACCGTCATTCAGACCACCCGCATCACGGCGAGTTTCAGCACGGTGAGAGCCGATTGCTACGGCGCGGCCACGGGTGCGGCCTCGGTGTTCGTCAACGGCGGTTCGGCGCCTTATCTCTACGAATGGAGCAACGGCGGCTCAGGCGCTGCCATTCAAAATGTGCCTGCCGGATTGTACCAATTGGCCGTAACCGACGGCTTGGGATGCCGCACTGAGTTCGAGGTCGCAATAGAACAACCGGAGCAGCCTCTGACCGCCAGCCCCAACCTCATGCCGCCCACCTGCCACGACGAAGACAATGGCCGCATAGAACTGACCACTACCGGTGGCACGCCTGCGTATGAATACAGTATGAATGGCGGCCCTTTTGTGGGCAACCGCATTTTTGTGGCGCTCCATGCCGGCGTCTATACCATTGCCATCAAAGATGCCAAAGGATGTCTTTTCAATACCGGCCCGCTGCAACTCGCTGACCCTGCACCGCTCAGCGTTGATCTCGGCCCGGATGTGACCCTTCAATATGGCGATTCTCTGCGCATTCAGCCTCGTATTCTGGGCGCTGTGGAGCCATTGATGTTGGAATGGAAGCCCCGCGATACTTTGTTTTTCGGATGCCTGAGTTGCCCCGAACCGGTGATACGGCCCTTGTTCCAGCGAGCTATCACGTTGGTCGTCACGGATGCCAACGGCTGCACGGCGGAAGACTTGTTTACGGTGTTTGTCGTCAAAGACCCGCGCGCCTTTGTTCCCACCGGTTTCACGCCCAACGGCGACGGCATGAACGACCGTCTGCTGGTACACGGCCGGCAAGGTACCCGTGTGTTGTCGTTCCGCATTTTCGACCGCTGGGGGCAGTTGTTGTATGAAGGCGGCGATTTTGAGGTCAACGATTCTGCTTTTGGTTGGGACGGCACTTTCCGGGGCAAACCCGTAACCGCCGACACCTACATCTGGTCGCTGACGGTGGAGTTGCAGGACGGAGACAAAGAGATACTCTCCGGGGAAACTAATGTAATTAGATAACGGCTAGCAATACAAATACGGCGCTTTATGAAAAGCATCTGGTGGATGGTTTTGGCTTCTGTTTGGGTATGGCCGTTGGCAGCACAGCCGGTTGCCGAGCAAAAACTGAACATCGCTTTTCGCAATGCCGGCTTAGAGGCAGCCCTCGAGCAGCTTTCCGAAAAATCGGGCGTATCGTTCTCGTACAGCAGCGAGGCATTGCCCGCCGATGTGCGCATCACGGCTCGTTTTCAGCGCCAAACAGCCCTGCACATTCTCAAATACCTGCTCACCGATACGGGCCTCGGCTGGCGCGTAGTGGGCAATCAGGTAGTCATTTACAAATTGCCGCCTGTGCCGGAGCGCAAATACACCATCAGCGGCTTTTTGTACGATGCTTCCTCCGGAGAGCCGCTCATCGGGGCTTGGCTGATGGACCAAAACTCCAAAAAGCCGGCAGTGACCAATGTGTATGGTTTTTTCAGCCTCACGTTGCCGGCGGGCGAGGTGAACCTGCTGTGTTCTTATGTTGGTTTTGAGCAAAAAGACACCGCCTTCACACTCAAAAAAGATGTCGCTTTGGTGTTTCATCTGCGCAGCGCCGTTACGCTCACGGAGGTGGTGGTGAAGGCTCGTTCGGGAGCATCTTCAGCGCCGCAGCCACAAACGCAACTATTGGGCACAGAGATCGTGGAAGACTTGCCGGCATTGGGCGGAGAGGCCGACCTAGTGCGCGGATTGCATTTGTTGCCGGGCGTGCAAACCGGCACCGACGGCGTGGAAGGCTTGCATGTGCGCGGCGGCTCGCAGGGGCACAATTTGGTGCTGATAGACGGGGTGCCGGTTTACAACTACGGCCACGCTGCGGGTATTTTTTCTGTGTTCAACACGGAGGCTGTGCGCAGTGTGCGCTTTCTCAAAGGCAGTTTTCCGGCCCGATACGGCGGGCGGCTGGCTTCGGTGATAGATGTGCGCACCAAAGAGGGCAATACCCGACGCTTTCAGGGCCGCGCCGAAATGGGCATGCTCTCCTCGCGCCTCACGCTGGAGGGGCCGATTGTACGAGACAAAAGCGCGTTTTTTATTTCCGGGCGTACCTCGCTCATCAACTGGTATCTGAGGCCGCTGTCGCGGAATTTCAAAACAGAACAGGGCGAGCAGGGTCAGACTTTGTACAATTTTGACGATATCAACGCGAAGCTCCACTACGCTCTTTCTTCCAAAAACCGGCTCTACCTCAGCTTCTATTCGGGCCACGATGCCTTTGAAAATAATGGGTTTCAGGCCCGTACATTTACGCTGCGCAGCAACATTCCTGGCGAAACTTTCCTGATCCGTTACGACCGTTCATACAAAGACTCCTACCACTGGGGCAATACCATCGGCTCGCTTCGCTGGAACCACGTTGCCGGGAATAAACTCTTTGTGAATACCACCGCCACTTTCAGCCGATTGGATGTGAACATCGGTTATGAAAACGCCGACTCCCTGCTCCTGCTCGATCCGCTCATCCTGCTGGGGCGCAACATCAATGTGGGGCGCTACCAATCGGGCATTGAAGAACGCGGCCTGCGCGTGGATGCCGACTATGTGCCCGTGCCCGGCCAATACTGGCGTTTCGGAGTCAACTGGGCGCACCGGAAATTCAGGCCCGGCGCTTTGGTGTATGACGAGCGCACCGAGAGTGAAAATCCCGGATTGGCCAATGACCCTGCCGAGGCCACTGAATTGGCCCTGTATGCCGAAAATGAATTCAGCATCGGCAAGTCCTTGACACTCAACCTCGGAGCACATTTGGCTTCCTGGAATACAGGCAAAAAAAATCACAGCGCCCTACAGCCGCGCCTCTCCGTTCAATGGCAGTTTTCGCCTCAGTGGAAATGGCGGGCGGCACATTCCCAGATGGCCCAGTTTTTGCATTTTCTGACCAACTCCGACATTGGCCTGCCCACCGATTTATGGGTGCCCTCCACCGATCAGATTGCGCCCGAACGCGCCGGGCAAACAGAAACCGGCTTTGAATGGCGGCCCGGAAAAGGCTGGCTGTTGGAATGGGACGTGTATTACAAAAAAATGCGCAACCTGCTGGCTTTCGCCGAAGGGGCCTCTTTTCTCAACGACTGGGAGCAAAACGTGACTGTCGGCGAGGGTGCCGCCTACGGCATGGAAACCATGATACAATACCGGACGGAGCGCACCACGGCCTGGGTGGCTTACGCGCTGGGCAAAACCGAACGCCGCTTTGATCGCATCAACCTCGGCAGGACTTTTCCGTTCAAATACGACCGCCGGCACGACCTCAAAATCGTATTGTCGCATCAGTTGCGGCCCTGGTTGTCGCTGTCCGGCAATTGGCTGCTGAGTTCAGGTTTTGCATACAGCCTGCCCGTGATGGAGTTCAGTTTCAGGGTGCCGGGCCAGACGACCGCGCCGGTCATTGTGCAGGATTTTGGTTCCAAAAACCGCTTCCGCATGCCGGCTTACCATCGTTTAGACCTGTCGGCCAAATTCTCCTTCCGCACATCGGGCCTCGAACATGACATCAACCTGGGGGTGTACAACGCCTACAATCGCCGCAACCCCTTGTATTACAACCTCCGTACCGACATTGAAAACGTGGACAACGAACTGCGCGCCAAAGCCTCCTTTGTGCAGGTATGGTTGTTGCCGGTCATGCCCTCCTTTAGCTATTCCCTCCGGTTTTAGTCACGCGCCGCATCAGGCCCTCCTGCACTACCGAAGCTACCAGCGCGCCGTCGCGTGTAAAAACGCTGCCTCTTGTGAATCCGCGCGCCCCCGATGCACTGGGACTGTCTATGGCGTAGAGCAGCCAGTCATCCATTTTGAAATCGCGGTGAAACCACATGGCATGGTCCAAACTGGCCAGCATGTAATCGCCGAAAGAAGCCTCGTTGCCGTGCGGCAGCAAAGCGGTGGTGAGCAGGTTGTAATCGCTGGCGTAGGCCAATACCGTCTGATGCAGGGCCAGGTCTTGCGGCATTTCGCCTTTGGAGCGCATCCAAACGTGGCGCACCGGCTGGGCCGCGCCTTTGAGGTCTAAGCTGACCACCTCAACAGGTTTGAACTCGATGGGGCGCTCAATTTCCAAAAACCGGCGGATGTTGTCGGGCAGCATTTTCCCGTATTGGCTCACCAAGTCGTCCCAACTCACCAACATCTCCGGCGGCGACACATTGGGCATGTTGAGGTGGTGGTCGTAGCCGGGTTCGGGCGCATGAAAAGAGGCCGACATGAGGAAAATAGCCTTGCCTTTCTGGATGGCTTTCACGCGGCGGGTGGTGAAGCTGCCGCCGTCGCGGATGCGGTCCACCTCAAAAATGATGGGTTGGGAAATGTCGCCGGCCAACAGAAAATAAGAATGGAGCGAGTGCAGCACCCTGCCGGGAGGCGCGGTTTGCATGGCCGCCCAAAGGGATTGTGCGAGTACCTGCCCGCCGAATACGCGCCCGCTGCCGATGTTGGTGCTGTGGCCGCGAAACAGGTTTTCTTCGATGGCCTCCAATTGCAGGAGGTCAAGTAATTCGTTGATGGTCTTCATTTTGTGTTGGTTTTGCCGTGCTTGGGCCTGGCGGATTTTTTGGGTGAATCGGGATGTGGCGTTTTTTCATAAAACACCTTTCCCACTCGTTGAATATGGTCTGTCAGGTCGGGATTGCTGATGTTGCGATAAAGCGACAGGTCTATTTTGTAAGGCAATAACAAGTCATCCAATTGATTTTCCAATTTCATCAAACTGCTGTAATCCAATCGGAAATACCTTCCTTTTGATATTTCGTTACCGCTTCTTCCAAAAGCGAAAAGGCTTTTAGAAAATTCTGAAACCGCTGCTGCCATCTGATGTCTTGTGTACTCATAAGCGTGCTGATTTTAGAGGCGCCAACCCAAAGCTGACGCCTCCCCCTTCTCCCTATTTACGCGACCCCGTCTTGGGGCGCACCAATTTCATCTCTTTGACCAAGTGGCCGGCGCCGCCGAATTTGTCAATCAGGAACAACACATAGCGAATGTCCACCATGATGTTGCGACAGATTTCCGGGTCGTAAAAAATATCGCTCATGGTGCCCTCCCATTGGCGGTCGAAATTGAGGCCGATGAGGTTGCCGTGCGCGTCTATGGCCGGGCTGCCCGAATTGCCGCCGGTGGTGTGGTTGTTGCCGGTGAAGGCGACGGGCATTTTGCCGTTGGCGGCTGCATAAGGGCCGAAGTCCTTGTTTTTGTGCAGTTGTATGAGTTTGGCGGGCACATCATACTCGTAGTCGCCGGGCTTGTACTTTTCTACCACGCCGTCCAGATAAGTGATGGGTTGGTACAAAATACCATCCTTGGGCTGCGAACCGCGCACCTGCCCGTAGCCAATGCGGAGGGTGCTGTTGGCGTCGGGGAAGAAGCGCTTTTCGGGGAAAGCGAGCATCATGGCCTCCATGTATTGGCGCTGGAGGCGGTCAATGTCGAGGCGAATGGAGCTAACGGGCTTGGAGAGTTTGTCGTTGTTGGCGGCTACAATGGCGCGGGCCAGAAGGTAGGCCGGGTCGTTTTTGACGGCGTTGATGAGGTCGTCCGGTTTCACACGGGCCATTTGCAGGGCTGTGCCGGGCTTGGTGAGGATGCTTTCAGAGAAGAGTTCGGAGGCCCATTGATCGTAATTTTTGCCGTAGGAAGTCGCCTGTTCTACGGCGGTGTTGGCCATAAAGTCTGCCTTTACCTTGCCGATGTACAGCGCCATGAGTTCTGCAAAGACTTTCTGGTCAATTTCCGGGCGGTAATCTTTGTAAAAACCTTCGAGGTAGCTCACCAAGGCGGGGCCGCGTTTGGCCAATTCCTGCGCGCCGTTGTTGTCTAAAATATTGACGTAAGATTGCAGGCTGTTGGCCAACTGAAACAGTTCGATGTTGCGACTACCTATTTCGAGGCCGTATTCCAAACTCTGGAGATAAACGCGCAGGTCTTTGTATTTGGCATTGAGATCGTCTAAGAGCGTGCCGTATTTCCATTTCCATTCTTCTTTGGCCATCACGCGGCGCTGAAATTCCGCTTCAAAAGCCAATTTTTTATTCACGGCGTCGGCGGCTTCGAGGCCCTGTTTTTCACCGATCCATTTTTTCCAGGAATTGGCTAAGCGGGCTTGTTTCGATACATATTGCAGCCTCACCTGCGCATCGGCGCGCATGGCGGCATCATACACGCCGAGGGTTTTGTTGCGCACATCTATGCGGGCGGGGTTCATGATTTCGATGGTTTGCTGCACTGCAATGGCCGGCAGGTAGGCATTGGTAGCGCCCGGAAAACCAAAGATCATGGTGAAATCGCCTTCCTGCACGCCGTCTAAGGAGATGGGCAGGAAGTGGCGCGGCTTGAACGGCACATTGTCGGCGGAGTACTCGGCGGGGCGGTTGTTTTTGTCGGCATAGATGCGGAAGAGCGAGAAGTCGCCCGTATGCCGGGGCCACACCCAGTTGTCGGTGTCTTTGCCGAAGCTGCCGATGGAGGCCGGCGGCGCGCCTACGAAGCGAATATCGCGGTAGGTTTCGGTGACAAAGAGGTAGTATTGGTTGCCATGAAAAAAGGGCTTCACCTGCGTTTCCTGCCAGCTTTCGCGGGCGGCGGCTTCGCGCACGGCGGCTATGTTGCGCTCTACCTGCAATTGCCGCATGGGTTCGGGCATTTCGGCGCTCACATTTTCCAGCACGGCTTTCGTAACGTCCTCTATACGAATGATAAAGGTGACGAACAGACCCTTGCTGGGCATTTCTTCGCTCATGCTTTTGGCCCAGTAGCCGTCGGCGTAGTAGTTGTTTTGCATGGTGGACAGCGCCTGAATCCGGCCCTCGCCGCAGTGGTGATTGGTGAGAATCAAGCCTTTATCCGAAATGACCTCGCCGGTGCAGCCGCCCCCGAAATGTACAATAGCATCTTTGAGGCTGCTTTTGTTGACGCTGTAAATGTCTTCGGCACTCATTTTCATGCCCAAGCCCTTCATTTCGGCCTCGTTGAGTTGTTTGAGCAGCAGCGGCAGCCACATACCGTCGCTTGCGCGCAATGGGGCGCCAAAAGTGAGAAGGACGGCCCACAAGAGCAGGAGGTTCTTTTTCATGTCGGATGATGTTTATGTTGAATAATCAAATCGGTGCAAATATAGCTACTATGCCTCACTTTGGCGATGTGCAGCGGCGTTTCCTTATCTTTGCCCCCGCACCAAACAACAGCCGGCACATGCACAAGTCCACCAAAGCCATCCGCAGCCAGACGCCCCGCAGCCCTTTCCGCGAGCACAGCACTCCGCTGTTTCTCACGTCCAGTTTTGTTTTTGAAAGCGCAGAGCAGGGCCGCGCACTATTTGACGAGACGGAGGAAGGCAATATTTACAGCCGTTTTTCCAATCCGACGGTGCAGGAGTTTACCGACAAAATGGCCATGCTGGAAAACCACGACGAGGGCCTGGCTTTTGCTACGGGCATGGCGGCGGTTTTTGCGGGCTTTGCAGGGCTGTTGCGCAGCGGCGACCACATCGTGTCCAGCAGGGCGCTGTTCGGTTCGGCGCACCAGATCATCACGCAAATATTAGCGGGCTGGGGCATCGGGCACACTTATGTGGACGCCTCGGCGACGGAAGCCCAATGGCGGGCGGCACTGCGCCCCGAAACAAAAATGATCTATCTGGAAACGCCCTCCAATCCGGGCCTGGAATTGGTGGACATGGAAATGCTCGGTCGCATCAGTGCCGAACATGGCCTCCTTTTTTATGTGGACAACTGCTTCGCCACCCCGATTTTGCAAAATCCGGCCGACTACGGCGCGCAACTCGTGGCGCACTCGGCCACCAAATTTATAGACGGCCAGGGGCGCGTGCTGGGCGGAGTGCTCACCGGTACTGCCGAGGTCATGGATCGCATCCGTTTTTTTGCGCGGCACACGGGGCCTTCGCTGTCGCCGTTCAATGCCTGGGTATTGTCGAAAAGCTTGGAAACATTGGATGTCCGCATGGAACGGCACTGCTCCAACGCGCTGGCATTGGCCCGCACCCTGACCGAATGCGAGGGCGTGAAAAAGGTAAATTACCCCTGGTTGGAAACACATCCGCAGTTTGATTTGGCCAAAAGGCAAATGCGGGCCGGCGGCGCTATTGTGACCATCGAACTGGCCGGCGGATTTGAGCACGCGAGCCGCCTGATGCAGTCCTTGCAGTTGGTATCGCTGAGTTCCAATCTGGGCGATACGCGCAGCATCATCACGCATCCACACAGCACCACTCATTCCAAATTATCGGCACAAGATAAGGCTGCATTGGGCATCACCGAGGGGCTGCTGCGTATTTCGGTGGGCTTGGAGCATATTGAAGATTTGCAGGAAGATTTTCGTAAGGCTTTGGAAATCAGCTATCCTCGTCGCTGAGTCGCTCAATTTTGCGTTTGAGGTAGTAATAGGTCTCCATTTGCGAGCGGATGGGAATGTCTCCATTGATGCGGCGGTAAGCGTTGCTCATTTCGGCATCCAGAGTGCGTGCTTTTACATTGTCGCCCAGTTGGATATTCAAATAATCCATGACCTCTTTTTTGATGACCGGGTCGTAAACCGGAAAGGAGGTTTCGACGCGGAAAGAGAGGTTGCGCACCATCCAGTCGGCACTCGACAGGTAAAGCAGTTCTTTGCCGCCGTGGTGAAACAGAAAAATGCGCCCGTGTTCCAAAAAGCGATCCACAATGCTGATGGCCTCGATGTTTTCGCTGAAACCGGGTTTGCCTGCCGCCAGACAGCAGATGCCGCGTATGATGAGTTTTACCTCCACGCCCGCCTGCGAAGCCTGATACAGTTTTTCGATCATTTCCCGGTCTTGCAGGCTGTTCATTTTCAGAACAATACGCGCCTTTTTACCGACTTTGGCCTGTGCTGTTTCCAGCTCAATCAACTCGATCAGCCTGCTCCTCAGATTGAACTGCCCCACCAACAAATGTTCAAATGGTTGCAGCGGTTCTTTGCCGGTTTCCAAAAAAGAAAACACGCGCGCCACTTCTCCGGTGAGCCGTTCATCAGCCGTAAAGAGGCCGTAATCGGAATAGACTTTGGCGGTTTCTTCATGAAAATTGCCGGTGGCCAAATAGCTGTACAGGCGCGGCCCTTTGGGTTCCATACGACGCACTAAGGCCAATTTGGCGTGTACTTTCAGGCCGGGAAAACTGTAATGCACCGTCACGCCGGCTTTTTCCAAGCGCTCACCCCATTCGATATTGGCCTCTTCGTCGAAACGGGCTTTTACCTCTATGAATACCGACACCTGTTTGCCCGCCTTGACGGCGTTGATGAGCGCCTCCAGGATGCGCGATTTGCGGGCCACCCGGTACTGCGTTATTTTGATGTGCGTGACTTTAGGATCGCGGGCCGCTTCGTCAAAAAAACGCACCACGCTGTCATAAGCCTGAAACGGCGTATGCAAAAGCTGGTCTTTCTGCCGAATGACGCGGAACATATCTTTTGCCGGGGTGAGAACGGGGTGAGGCAGCGGCTCCAACGCGCTGTATTTCAGTTGGTTCATGCCAAAATCCGGGAAGCGGAAAAAATCGAAATTGTTGTGGTAGCGGCCCTCTTGCAGGATGTCGTATTTTTCTAATTCCAGCACGTTTTGGAGCAATTCCAACAAAGGCGAAGGCATGTCCCGGTCATAAACAAAGCGGGAAGCCGGCCCCACATGGCGTTTGGCGAGGCTGTCTTTGATCTTTTGGATGAGGTCGCCGGAGTACTCATCGTCAATGTACAGCTCGGCGTCGCGGGTGAGTTTGATGGAAAAAGTGTCGAGAATATCGTAGCCCGGAAACATCCAGGAGAGGCTGTGCCGCACGATGTCGTCGAGGATAATGACATTGTAACGACCTGATTCCGAGGGCAATCGCACAAAACGAGGCAGGTGATCGGAAGGAATATTGACGATGGCATACTCTTCGGGCGCGGCGGGTTCGTCTTTGCTGCGCAAGAGCACGGCGAGGTACAAAGCGCGGTTGATGAGAAAAGGCCGGATTTTGTTTTTGACCAATAAAACAGGCTGCACAAAGGGCAACATGTGATCTTTAAAATAGTCCTCTACAAATTCTTTCTGGCGCTCGTCCAGATCAAGGCGGCGCAACAGGTAGATGCCGTGCTTGCGCAGTTCGGGCACAATTTGTTTCTCCAAAATACGGCTGAATTCCTGCTGTTGCTTATTGACGATGTGCTGAATTTCGCGCACCACCATTTTGGGCGGAGTTTCCAATTCGCGTTTGGTTTTTTTGCCTACGCGGAGGAGGTTGCGCTGATTGGCCATGCGCACGCGGAAAAATTCGTCGAGGTTGGAAGAGTAAATGGCCAGAAACTTGATGCGTTCAAACAGCGGCACATTGGTATCCATCGCCTCCTGAAGGACGCGGTAATTGAATGATAACCAACTGATATCCCGATGAATATAAGGCAGGCCGTCAGCAGTTTGGAAGAGAGGCAAATTGGTTTTCAGCCGTGAAGAAGACAGCATCGTTGCTTTTTGTTTTGTTTATCAATTGACAAACGCGCCGGCGTATTGTTTGCAAAGGGCGAAGTTAGAAAGTGTTAGGATTGCCGAATGTTATTTTTTGATGCCGCCCACAGCCCCCTTCCAAAAACCTACCGAAACCCAAACATCTTCTGCTTTTGCAATTCAAATTCTTCTTCGGTGAGGATGCCCCGGTTTTTGAGGTCTTCCAGTTTGAGCAGGGGTTCGGGTATTTCTACCGATTCCTGAATATTGAGGTCTAAAAACTCCTCGGCAGGAGATGTTGGCGGCGCGGCCTGTGCGGGCGGCGCCTGAAAACGCCGGGCAAATGCCTCAAACTCCGGCTGAAGGCGAAGATTGAGCAGGGCTTGGTGTGTCAGGATTTTTTGCTCGTCGTCAAAGCCGTTGTTGACTGCCATTTCCAGGTAGTACATCCCCGGCACATGCTGGCCCAACATGCTGTAACAGCAGGCGAGGTTGAAGGCAATGGCAGGGTCGTTCTCTCTGATTCTCAGCGCTTCGAGGAAGTCGGCAATGGCGGCGGCGTATTGGGTGGCCCGGAATTTACGGATGCCCTCTTTTTTGAGCGCATCGAATTTGGAAACATGCGGCGCAGGCGGCGGGGGCGTGGCGGTCACCGGAATCATGCGCGGCGGCTCTTGCTGCTGTTGTTTGAAATACGCCTTGTTGTACCTGCGGTCGAAATCCTCCCAGGGCATGGCAAAAAACACGATGCTGTCCACCAAACTGATGAGCGCCGGCAGCAACATGATAATGGGATTACCTTCTTCAATGGTAACGGCTAAGCCGGCCCAGAAGAGAAAAAAGTAAAGCGCGCCCAGAAAACGCTGCCCCAGATAAAAGCGGTGTGTGCCGAAAATGCCGGTCAGGATGGCCAATACACCGGCTACGTTCTTGTTCTTCATACCTTAATGAATAAAAAAAGCGCAAAAAGGTTGCTTTTGCCTCAGTATCCAAAATCCATATACTTTCGCGCTGTTTTTATGGACGAATGGTTTTTCGGTAGCCGCGCCTTGCGCGGGCCGTGACGCGGTAAGCGTGAGGCAACCCGAAACCTTGAACCCGCCTTCCCACGCCTGTGGCGTGGTTCGGCGGATGAAACCCGGAACCCACACCTGTTTATTGACGCTGATCTTTTATGATTTGTAAGATTTTCGCTGCTCGGAGAGGGACATAACGATCATAAAAACCTGCGTCTTTCAGCGTCGAAAATCCGAGCCTTGTTTTTGCTTCTCCGGCTTAGTGAAGGGGTGACTACGGAACTGAAACTTGCTGAGTCACCCCTTCACTACCCCCGAAACCTGAAACTCGAAACTGGTTTTCGGTAGGCGGTTTGCCAATCCGAAATCAGGAATCAGGAATCGGAAATCCGAAATCCGAAATCAACCTGTTCCTGTCAGAAAATCCGAAATCCGCCCGTTCCTCCCCGAAACCTCAATACTCACTGGTAAAATGAAACTCCATCTCCGGAAAATTCTCCTGTACGGTTTTCAACTGCCAGGCCGATTCTGCCAAAAAAACAAGCTGCCCGTCCACATCGCGGGCCAGATCACGGCGGCGGCGCTGCATGAACTCCTTGAGTACCTGCTCGTTATCACAGGTCGCCCAACATGCTTTGTACAAGTTCACTCCCTCGTACTGCACCGAAGCGCCGTATTCGTGTTGCAGGCGGTATTGCAATACGTCGAATTGCAGCGCGCCCACCGTGCCCACAATTTTGCGCCCGTCCACATCGCGGGTAAACAACTGCGCCACGCCTTCGTCCATGAGTTGTTCCAAACCTTTGGCCAACTGCTTGGCTTTCAGTGGGTCGGCATTGTTTACATACCTGAACTGTTCGGGCGAAAAGCTCGGAATGCCTTTGAAATGCAGCGCCTCGCCCTCCGTGAGCGCATCGCCGATTTTGAAATTGCCGGAATCGTACAAACCCACCACATCGCCCGGAAAAGCCTCGTCCACAATGGTCTTTTTGTCGGCCATAAAACTGGTGGGGTTGGAGAATTTCAGCTTCCGATTCTGACGGACATGCAGGTAGGGCGAATTGCGCTCAAACTTGCCCGAACACACGCGCATGAAGGCTACCCGGTCGCGGTGATTGGGGTCCATGTTGGCGTGAATTTTAAAAACAAAGCCCGAAAACTTGGCCTCTTCGGGTTCCACCAAGCGTTCCTCCGTATGGCGGGCCAGCGGCGGCGGCGCAATGTCGGTGAAGCAATCCAAGAGTTCGCGCACCCCAAAATTATTGACGGCGCTGCCGAAAAACACCGGCGACAACCGCCCCTCCAAATACGCATCCCGCTCAAAATCAGGATATACGCCCTCTATCATCTGTACCTCTTCGCGCAAAATGGCCGCATCGCGTTCGCCGATGTGATGGTCTAATGCCGGGTCGGCCAGGTCGGTGATTTCAATTTTATCTTCCTCCTCCTGCTTGCCGTGCGGTCGAAACAGCACCAACTTTTTCTCGTACATGCTGTACACCCCCTTGAAGCGCTGCCCCATGCCCACCGGCCAACTGAGGGGCCGCACCTTGAGGCCGAGTTTTTGCTCCACCTCGTCCAACAGGTCGAATGCGTCTTTGCCTTCGCGGTCGAGTTTGTTGATGAACACGATGACCGGCGTGTTGCGCATCCGGCACACTTCCACCAATTTTTCAGTTTGGGTTTCCACGCCTTTGGCCACGTCAATCACCACGATGACGCTGTCCACGGCCGTGAGGGTGCGGTAGGTATCTTCGGCAAAATCCTGGTGACCGGGCGTATCGAGAATGTTGATTTTCAAGTTTTTGTAATCAAAAGCCATTACCGAGGTCGCCACGGAGATACCGCGCTGGCGTTCGATTTCCATAAAGTCGGAGGTGGCGCTGCGCTTTATTTTGTTCGACTTCACCGCGCCGGCTATCTGAATGGCACCCCCAAAAAGGAGCAGCTTTTCGGTGAGGGTGGTTTTCCCGGCGTCGGGGTGACTGATGATGCCGAACGTGCGCCGGCGGTGCAATTCTTCTATAAAATCCATGTGCTGAAAGACATTCTGAAAATGAGGCCGCAAAGGTAGCAAAATCCGGCACAGATGCTCATTGGTGCGGCTTGTGTATGATCTGCGTGTCTTCTTTTTGATTCACCACTTTCACGCCGCACTTCTGCATCCCGATAGACAGCAGAATGAACAAAGCAATGCCCAGCAGCAGCATTTCAAATCCATTGATGGTGCGTTTTTTTTCGGTTGCCATGATTCCGTTGATTTAACCGCAAAGGTATGCAACCTCTCCCACACAATTTATCTCTACATTTGCCCTCACACCAATCAACACAAGCAACATGACCTTCTCCGAATACCGCCGCCACGACGCCCTCGGCCTCGCCGAACTCATCAGAAAGCGCGAAGTCTCCGCCGCCGAACTCATGGAAATCGCCATCCGCCGCACCGAGGAAGTCAACCCCGCTCTCAACGCCGTCATCCACAAAATGTACGACGAAGGCCGCAAAATCGCCGCCGCCGCCGATCCCGCCGCCCCCTTCGCCGGCCAGCCTTTTTTGATCAAAGACCTCGGCCTCGAAGTCAAAGGCTTCCCCATCCGCACCGGCTGCAAAGGCTACGAAGGCTACATCTCAAGCGAAGACAGCTTCCTCGTTCGCCGTTTCCGCGAGGTCGGACTGGCCTATTTCGGCAAAACCAATACGCCCGAATTCGGCCTCACTCCCTACACCGAGCCACAACACTTCGGCCCCACCCGCAATCCCTGGAACACCGCGCGCAGCGCCGGCGGCTCCAGCGGAGGTTCGGCAGCAGCAGTAGCGGCAGGCATCGTGCCCATGGCCACCGCCAGCGACGGCGGCGGCTCCATCCGTATCCCCGCATCCTGCAACGGCCTCTTCGGCATCAAACCCACCCGCGGACGGCTCTCGTTGGGCAGCCTCAAGGGCGAAATGTGGAGCGGCGCCGTCACCGAGGGTTGCGTCAGTCGCTCGGTGCGCGACAGCGCCGCCTTCTTAGACATCCTCAGCGGCCCCGCCCCCGGCGAACCATACATCGCAGCAACACCCGCACGCCCGTTTTTGCAAGAGCTGGAGCAAGACCCGCGCCCGCTTCGCATCGGCTTCTCCACCACACACACATTAGGACAATCCATTGATCCTCAGTGCGTACAGGCCGTACAAGATACCGTCGTGCTGTTGCAGGCGCTGGGCCATCAGGTGGAGGAAGTACCGCTGCCTTTCACCAAAGAAGACCTCAAAGACGTGTTCACCATCATGGTCTTCGGCGAGGTAGCCGCCGATTTAGACAAGCTGAGCCGCCACCTCGGCCGCAAAGTCACCGCCCGCGATGTAGAACCCAACACCTACGCGCTGGGACTGCTCGGCAACGCCTATTCCGCCAAAGATTTCGCCGTAGCCCTCAATCGCTGGAACGACATCTCGCGCCGCGTCGGCCGCTTCCATCAGCAGTACGACATGCTCCTCACACCCACCGTTTCCATGCCGCCATTCCCCATCGGCGCCCTCCAAGCCACTCCTTCCGAGCGCCGCCTCATCGGCTTCATCAACGCCCTCGGACTCGGCGGCCTCCTCAAGTCGAACGTCGAAGAACTCAAAGAAAAAATCTTCGGCTACATCCCCTTCACCCCCATCGCCAACATGACCGGCCAGCCCTCCATCTCCGTCCCCCTGCATTGGACGCCTGACGGACTTCCCGTAGGACTCATGTTCAGCGCCGCCATCGGCCGCGACGACCTGCTCTTCCAATTGGCCGGGCAGTTGGAGCGCTCGCAGCCCTGGTTCGACAAACTGCCTGAGTAATATTCTATTGGGGCGGCCGCCCGCTCTACCAACAGAGCTGTTAGCTTTGGCTGCGTAATAACCTCCAAAAGCTAACAGCTCTGATCCTGCTGCGGGCGCCGGGCCATCGGCTCAAAATGTCCTCCTAAGGTCGGCCATTCCGCCTCTGTCCCTGCCGCAATTCAGGGGTGAGTGGGTGAGGGGTGAGTGGGTGAGGGGTGAGTGGGTGAGGGGTGAGTGGGTGAGGGGTGAGTGGGTGAGGGGTGAGTGGGTGAGTGGGTGAGTGGGTGAGTGGGTGAGGGGTGAGTGGGTGAGGGGTGAGTGGGTGAGGGGTGAGTGGGTGAGGGGTGAGTGGGGGAGGGGGGGAGGGGGTGAGTGGGGGAGGGGTGGGGGGGGGAGGGGTGAGTGGGTGAGGGGGGAGTGGGTGAGGGGGGAGTGTGTGAGGGCCCCCAAACCTCGAACCCGC
>DDUV01000034.1:0-37425 GCA_002344975.1 Saprospiraceae bacterium UBA2329
GAAAATGAACACTTTATTTTTGCCCACTACTAAGAAGCGAGGGTTTCTGTTTCAAAAAAAACTCCGCGTCGTCATCCGGCGCGGAGTTTTTTTTATTGTTGAAATAATACTACCTCGAACCCCGCCGTATATCACCGGAAATGATGTGGCGCACATCGCTTTGTTCGGGGTCGCCCTGATACTCAATGGAGCCACCGGTATGCGCAGTGGCCTCTAATTTTTTCAGTGCTACGACCTCGGCCTGCCCGCCCAGAGAAGCCCGCACATAAGTGTTCCGGCAATCTAAGCGAAATGCCTCGTACCTGCCGCCAGTAGTGGCGTTGGCATCCTGCGACTCCGCCTTGCCTCCCACACGCAGCAGGCCGCCTTCGGAAGCATACGCCTCCAGAGAGCGAACTTCCACATTCAACTCCACCTGAGCGCCGGAACCGGCCCGGAGTTCCAACCGATCGGCTGTAATGCCGGTTTCGGAACCAATGCGGGCGCCGGCATTGCCACGAACAGCGCGGAGGCTTTTGTACCACACGGTCACTTTGACCTCAAAATTCTTGTAAATCAGCGTATTGAGATAATTGATGCGCAGTTCGCCGCGCACCGTTTTGACGCTCAGTTCGTCCTTGGGAGCGCCGCTGATTTCAATGACGGCTCGTTCGACATCGCCGGGAATCAGCACGACTTCCAGATTGCCCGAAGCCAAAATGGCATCGAAGGCATCTAATTCAATGGTTTTTTGAGCGTGGAGATTGGACAGCAGCAGGCACATCGCCGCCATTGCCATCATTCGGATGTTTTTCATAACTTGTTTTTTCCGGTAGATGCAGGAAACGAAGGTTTACCCCTACTCCATCCGTACATCAGGCAGAAATACAAGGGGAGAAAAAAACGCCTCTGCCCTGGATAAGACCAGAGGAGAGGCGTTTGGAAGAGGAAATTGGAAAGAGAAAGTAATCTTATTCCATAAGCCTCTATTTGCTTTGGTTATCAAGGATTTGGTCGGGAGTGACTTCCTCCTGTGAAACCGCTTTGATGATGTCGAAAGTAGTGAGAATGCCCACCAATTCATTGCCCTCCGCTACGATGGGAATGGCGTGAAAACGGTTGACCATGAACAACTCCAGCGCTACGTTGATGCGATCGTTCGGATTGAGCTTGGCCAAGCCGGTAGTCATAATATCCTGCGCCGTGTAGGCACGCATACGCGCTTCATTGACAAAACGGTCTTCCTCGTTTTGGTTGAAACCGCGAATGAAGTGCAGGAAGTCTGTTTTACTGACCAAGCCGATGATCTCCTTGAATCGGACGACGGGGAGGTGGTGGATGGTGTTTTGGTCAAAAATTTCCTGAATCCGGGAAAGTTTGTCTTCCGGGTTCACGGTAATGAGTTTGCTGCTCATTATTGATTTAACGGGTGCGAGAATGTTCATTTGTAATCAAGTTTGGTTAGTTATGTGTGAAATAAGACAATGCTAAATACAGGGACAATTTGGCCCTTATGTAGTCGCGCAGCCAATGATGCCGGTCAGTGCGGCGGCTGATTTTCATCATAAGAACTTATGCAGCGGCAAAAGAAGTGAACCTGCGCATGGCAGGAGAGTGAAAAGCAGGCACAAAGTCATCGGGAGCAATTCCCATGTCCAATAATTCCTGCCCAATTTCCAAATCGGTACCGTCGTATCTCAACCACACCTTGCCGTCTTCTTTTACTTGAATATGAACAATGGGGCCATAGTTGCGCGTACCGTTCTCCCATCCATCTGCCATAACAAGGTAGTGGCCATGATTATCATCTACCACGTTAAGTGATTCATAGTCTTTTACCTGAGCCAGCTTTTTCAATACGCTTTCGATGATTTGTTTAGCAATTTGCTTGTAATGAGTCAGTTTATCCATGATACAATTTTTTTAATGAGCGCACTCCGCACAACGCCCGTTGATAATGACATGCGTACTCTCCACCTCAAAGCCGGGAGGCGCATCCAAGGCCGGCGCCTGCACGTCTTCGATGCAGAAGGTGCGTTCGCAGGTAACACAGTGGAAATGAGCATGATGATCGTGGTGGGCATGCACGTCGCAATGGCCGGCGCAGAGGGCATACTTGAGGCGGTCGCTGCCGTCTATGGCCTTGTGAATGAGACCTTTTTCCTCAAAAGTTTTGAGCGTGCGATACAGCGTGATACGGTCCGATTCGTGCAATTGCTCTTCGAGGTCTTTTTGCGAAAGGGCGCGTTCGTACCGGAGGAAAATATCCAGCACGCGCTCCCTGAACTGGGTTTTCCGCAGTTGGTGGTTGGAGAGCAATTGAATCGAATTCATACGCACGGTTAGTTGGTGATGCGGGCAGAATATATGATGGGGGGCGCCGCATTGTTGACCCCGTCATAAGCCCAAACCGTGACCACATAATCGCCATTGGCCGCCGTATTGGGCACGGGCAAAGTTAAGGAAAAGTCTTTGTAATCATCATCAGCGGCAGTAAAAACCAATGGGCTGCCCCAGCGGAAAGTATTGCCGGAGGCGTTGGAGCGATAAAAAATTTCCACTTTGCCGTTACCGCCCTCAGCCAGCGGGCGGTTGTCGGCCACATTGCCGCTGAAAGTGATGTTCTGTCCTTTGCGCAAAACGAGCATATCGCCGGAGTTGACGATGGGGCTGCTGATGTTGAGGGCAGGTGGCGTGGTGTCGGCGGCGTTGAGCACTTTGATCGCATAAACATAAGCAGTAGGATTGTCATTGCCGGCTTTGTCGAGCACCTGAATTTGGAAATGGTAATTGCCGGCGGTCACATTGGCAGGTACCGGCAGCCGGAGTTGGAGCAGGTATTCTTTGCCGCTGAGGTTGCCGGTTTGCAGCACCAACCAGTCTTCGGTATCCATTTTGTGGCCATGGCAATCGAAATTGGTGTGAATGTCCACTTTGTACTGCGACAATTCCACGTCGTCGCTCAGGCGCAGGTCCAAAGAGAGCGTATCTCCGCTGCGAAGATGAAACACGACCTGCTCTTCGGCGCCACAAATAAAATCGGGCGTGGGTTCGGGCGACAGGGCGATGAAAGCCAAAGTAGGCGCTGTATCGTCCACATTTTTTGGCCCGCAGGACGATAACAACCCGATAAAGGCTGCCAGGATGAGTAATGTATGGCTGTTAATTTTCATTTTTAAGGTTTTCCGGTTAAACAAGAGACTGCGAAGTCAACGTTTTTAAGTGCAACATTGTTGCGTGTTGGTTATTCACTCATACCATGCGACTGTACATCACCCTCCTTTTCCTCCTCTACACTCTCCTCGCGCAAGCGCAAATCAGCGGCAAGGTAGTCTCCGAACGCGGCGAAACCCTGCCCGGTGCATTGGTGTTGCTGCTGCCCGACTCCGCTTCGACCATCACAGACGCTAATGGGAGTTTTGCATTTTCCAACCTGCGCCCCGGTCGTTACGCACTGGAAGTGAGCTTTTTAGGCTTCAACATCTGGCGCAGCGAACTGACGCTGGAGCGAAAACCGCTGCGGGTAGAGGCGGTGTTGGGCAGCCGGGATCAACTGCTGGAAACGGTGGTAGTGAGCGCCGACCATGCCAAACAGGAGAGCACGCTTTCGCACGAGCACGTTTCGCTCAATTTCATCACGCAGCAGCGGGGCGGCACCCTGGCCCAAGCCATAGAAAAACTGCCCGGACTGAGCGCCATCACGGTGGGTACGGGCATTGCCAAACCCGTTATTCGCGGCCTGTCGTTCAATCGCATCATTGTCAACAGTCAGGGTATCAAGCAGGAAGGGCAGCAGTGGGGCGCCGATCACGGCCTCGAACTCGACCAGTTTGACGCCGAGCAGGTGGAGATCATCAAAGGGCCGGCCTCGCTGCAATACGGCTCCGACGGGCTGGGCGGCGTCATCAACATACTGCCGGGCGCCATTCCGCAAAAAAACTCCTGGTCGGGCAGCCTGATGGGCTTGTACAAAAGCAACAACCATCACTGGGCCGGCTCGGCTTTTGCGGCCCTCAACCGCAACGACTGGTTTGCCACAGCGCGTTTCAGCCGGCAGGACTACGGCGCGTTTCGGGTGCCTGCCGACCGCTTTGTTTATAATGGTTTCGAGTTGCCCATACTCGACAACACGCTGACCAATACCGGCGGTCGCGAAAATAATGTCAACCTCAATCTGGGGCGCAAAACAGCGAACAGCATCACGCGATTCACTTACAGCCTGTACGATCTGGAAGCCGGCTTGTTCCCCGGCGCGGTGGGCATTCCGCGCAGTTATACCATCGTACCCGGCCTCGATCCGCGTGCTGTGAGCGTGCCCAAACAAACCGTCTCGCACCACAAGGCATCGCTGAGCCGGCTGATGTTTTGGAATGAAAATCACGCCGAAGTCAACATCGGATACCAATACAACCTCCGCCGGGAGTTCTCTTTCCCGGAAAATCACAACCGCTTCCTGCTCAGCGATCCCAATGACCGGCTGGCCCTGCAACTCGACCTGCAAACCTGGTCGGCCAACGGCCACATCCAATTGCAGGCCTCCGAAATCTGGAAAACCACCTATGGATTCAACGCGCAATACCAGACCAATCGCCGGGCCGGATTCGAGTTTTTGCTGCCCGATTTCAGCTCGTTCCGAACCGGCATTTTCAGCATTGTGGAAGCCGAGCCTACTGATCGAATGGTCTTTACCGGCGGTGTGCGTTTGGATTTGGCGGGCAATGCCACGCAATTTTTCGAGCAGCCGTTTTTCGACAGCCGGGGCAATGTGCTGGGCTATCAGCGCGCCGCAGCCACCGATCAGTTGTTCTTCAATGTGTCCGCTTCCGCGGGATTGAACTACGAGCTGATTCCTGAGAACCTGACCATCAAGGCCAATGCCGGCAAGAGTTTCAGGGCGCCCTACCCCAACGAAACTTCTTCCGACGGCGTGCACCATGGCAATTTTCGCCACGAACTCGGCACGCCTGATCTGCGCTCCGAACACGGCTATCAACTCGACCTCGGCGCCGAATGGGAAAGCCCGCATTGGGAAGTGGCCGCCGCCGCTTATGTCAACTATTTCGACAATTTCATTTACCTCCAGCCCAGCGGTCGTTTCGTTTTTCGGCCCGATGCCGGCCAGACCTACCAGTATGTGCAGCACGATGCGGTTTATACGGGCTTCGAGTTGGACGCCACCTGGAAGCTGAATCGGGCCTGGACCCTGCACGGAAATGGCGAATATGTGTGGAATCTGAATTTGGACGAACAGCGAGCCTTGCCTTTTACGCCGCCGCCCTCGGTGATGCTGGAACTGCGCCTGCAGCCAGCCCGCAGCGGTTGGCTCCACGACCTGACCGCGCACGTCAGCACGCATTATTTCTTTGCCAAAACCTCAGCCACTGTAGCCCAAAACGAGGCGACCACGCCGGCCTACAACTTGGTGGAGGCGGGCATCAGCGGCAGTCTGCCCTGGGGCAAGCATCCTCCGCAATGGAGCCTGATGGTGCAAAACTTGCTCAATACGTCGTATTTCAATGCGCTGAGTCGTTATCGCATCCTCAATATACCGGAGCAGGGGCGGAATGTGGTGCTGTCGTTGCGGGTGCCGGTGGCAGGGGTGAGTAGGTGAGGGGTGAGTAGGTGAGGCCCGCCTGTGCCAAGGCTTCGGCGGGTGAGAGAGGTGAGTAAAAAAGACGGTTTATTCAAAAACAGCTACCTTCGCCTTTGCCAAAGCAGGCTGCCCAATGATGACCAATTCTATTTTACATGCCTTCCAACAGGCTCGCCTCGGCGGGCAAAAACAAATTGCCGTATTGGTGGATCCCGACAAAACCAGCCCGGATTCGGCGGCTGTATTGGCTCGCAGGGCATCGGAGGCGGGCATTCATTACCTGATGGTGGGCGGCAGTTTGGTGGTGGACGGGCAGTTTGAACTTTGCGTAGAGGCTCTCCGGGTACATTCCGATTTACCCGTTATTTTGTTTCCCGGCGATACCATGCAAGTGAGCGCGGCCGCCAACGGGATGTTGCTGTTGTCGCTCATTTCCGGGCGCAATGCAGAATTGCTCATCGGGCGGCATGTCATTGCAGCACCAGCACTCAGGCGCAGCGGTTTGGAAATATTGCCCACCGGCTATATGCTCATTGACGGCGGCGCACCCACATCGGTATCTTACATGAGCAACACCATGCCCATACCGGCCAATAAGCCCGATATTGCTCAATGCACGGCCATGGCTGGCGAAATGCTGGGGCTGCAAGTGCTGTACTTAGATGCAGGAAGCGGCGCCCGAAATCCCGTGCCGGCCCGGTTGATTGAGGCCGTGAGAAAGTCGGTGCGCCTGCCGCTGATGGTAGGAGGCGGCTTGCGCAACCCGGAATCTGTGCTGGGCGCATTCAATGCCGGAGCCGATATTGTAGTGGTAGGAACAGCCATAGAACAAGAGCCGGGTATGTTGGAGCGCATGGCGGAAGTGGTGCGCCGGACTTAAATTTCTATATGTAGTGAAGGGGTGACTACGAGCTGTGTTCTTGGCTGAGTCACCCCTTCACTACACTAATTGATATGCAAATACAAAAACGAAGACTTTGCAAACAGGAATCATCATAAAGTCAACAGGCAGTTGGTATCAGGTGCTCGCTCAGGATGGGCGCCGGTGGCAATGTCGCATTGTGGGAAAACTGCGCTTGGAAGGCATCAAGCTCACCAACCCCGTAGGCGTGGGTGACGAGGTGCAAATAGTGCCCGAAAACGAAGCTGAAAACACCGCGCTCATCAAAGGCGTGCAGCCCCGCCGCAATTATGTGGTGAGGCAAAGCCCCCGCCGCAAGCACGATCTGCACCTGCTGGCGGCCAACATTGATCAGGCCGTCGTTATCGTCACCATCCGAGAGCCGCACCTCAAGCAGGGCTTCATTGATCGCTTTTTGCTGATGACCGAACCTCAGGACATTCCCGCCGTCATCATTTTCAACAAGGCCGACCTGTACGATGAAGACGATCTGGCGCTGTTTGGATACCTCAAAAACATTTACGAGGCCATCGGCTACGGCGTCATGCTCACTTCGACAGCCGACGGCACGGGCATAGAGGCGTTCCGGGAACTACTGCGCGATAAGGTTACACTGGTAGGTGGGCAGTCCGGCGTGGGAAAGTCCAGCTTGGTCAACGTCATTCAGCCGCAATTGGACCTGCGCACCGGCGACCTCTCCGATTACAGCGGCAAGGGTATGCATACCACGACTTTTGCGGAAATGTACGCGCTCGATTTTGGCGGCCACCTGATTGATACGCCAGGCATTAAAACGCTGGCATTCAATAATCTGGAGCAGTTGGATGTGGCGCATAATTTCCGGGAGTTTTTTCAAATGTCGGATGATTGCAAATTTGGCGGCTCCTGCCTGCACCGTTCCGAACCGGGCTGCGCCGTGCGGAAAGCCATTGAAAGCGGTGCGTTGAGCGAGTTGCGCTACGCCAATTATTTAGCCTTATTGGATGAAGTAGAGGATCAGAACTACTGGGAGCGGCACAAGGATATGTGAAAATCTTGTACCTTGCGTTCGCTTTTTTGTGGCAAAAATCATACTGATATGACCTTGCAGGAATTCTTCGATATGCTGGGCGAAAACCCGGTTTATGTGCTCTTCTTTTTCTTTATGCTTCCGTTCACTGCCTTGCTGGCAGGCTGGTTGGGCAAAGGCGAGGGTCATATTTCCCCGTGGAAGTATTTGTACTCCGCGCTGATTTATCTGGCATGTGTGCCGGGCATTTTTGCGGTCACACTCAGCATTTACTTTTTTCTCTTTGAACGCCGCAGCATTCTCGATACCAACCTTTATACGCAGGTGTTGCCCATCGTTTCTATGTTGCTCACCTTGTTCCTGATTCGCAAAAACGTGAACTTGGACCGCATTCCCGGGTTCGACAAAATAGGCGGCCTGATCACCATGATTTCCGCCACCTTAGCCATCATGTGGTTCATAGATCGCACCCACATCTACGCCATCACCTTCCTGCCCTTCCATGTAGTGCTGCTCATTTTTGCAGGCTTGTTGCTGCTCATCCGTTTTGGATGGTCGCGGTTCTTTGGTAGGTCGTCTTCGGCCGGTCGTTAACGCTTCTTACCCAATTTGGCCCCCAGTTGAACCTGAATTTTCTGGTTTGCCGATACTTTGATGGAATTGGCGCCTCCGTTGGTGGTAGAAAAGGCCGTGTTGACCAATATCCTGCGGGCCGATTTGATGCGGGCCAAGCGTTCCTCCGAGAAGGGAATGAGCGTGGATTTGGTGGAAACGCCGGTTGAAATCCCCTGTCCATTGACCGGAGCACCCTGAACAACAAGCTGTTGCGTCTGGAAAAGTGAATCGAGTATTTGGTTGTTCTCATCCAAAAAATAGCCCTGTAACTCTACCGCCAAGGGCAATTCGTTTTTGGTAAACAGCTTGAACTCGGCAAAGTCCACCTCGTTCAAATCCCCCAAGTTGATGTCAAAAGTATCCTGCGCTACAAAGCCGGAAGCCCGGCCGTACAAAGGCAGCTCTACCTCTACACGCACTTTGTAAAAGCCATCTTCACTGATAAAGCCCCGCGTTCCTTCACTTTGTGGCGCCGTTGCCGCGCTGATGTCATAATCTACTGCAACCGGGCCGGCCCCCAACACCACATCAATATTCGAGTTGCCCTTATTAAAAACAAAACTTCTTGTTTTCACCTGCCCTACCTCGTTGATGGAGGGATATGGAAAATCTATGCCGTTGGTGATGTGCGGGCTTTGCAACGGAAGCACTTCGCCATTGACGGTAATGATATCAAAAACACGAACCAGAGAACGCGTCGGAATACCGAAGGAGTTTTCAATGTGAAATGTAACCGTAGGGTCTTCAAAATACACATCGCCGCGCGTCCAGTTGTCAAAAAAGTCTATTTCTATCGTATCTCGGTTGCCGGCAAACTGATAGTTGGAAAGGCTCCCCTCGGCATAGCTGAATGTAAGATTTTGGATAGACACCAGGACGCTGGCCAAAGTATCGCTGATGCCGGAAGCGCGTATGGCTTCATATTCGATAAAAACAGAGTCAATATCCGACTCAATGATATAGCCTTCCACCGAGGCCGGAGAAAAAATATTAGTAGAGAACGGAGCATCTCCGGTACCGCTGTAGGGAGGCAGTGTCATCTGGAATCGCAGGGGCTGGCCGTTCTTTTTTACATCGGGAAAGGTGATGGTGGCATTAACGCTTTCCGGGTGGCGATTGGTCACATAATAGGTGAATGTGCCGGTTTTGCAGTCAATGCGATCCAAGGCCAAACCGCCTGGGGAAGAAAACGGCAGCGACATGCGTCGGCTTGTAATGGGAATAATCGGAAATTGAGCGAGCGTGTGTTCGATGGCGTCGAAAAAAAACTCGCTGGTTTGGGTGATTACATCGCCGCTGTAGTTGAAGCGCAAAGTGCCGTCGGGATCAATGGTGAGCGAAGAGTTCTCATATTTCCCCAAAATGTCGCCCAATGAAATACTGGTATTCACCAATGGAATGGCGTACTCAGCGGTGCCTGAAACCGAATCGAAGTCGGAAAAATCATCTAATTTGGAACAGGAAACGAACAAAAGGAGCGCTGCTGCTGCCGTGAGAAGAAAGAGTCGGAAAAAAGTATGCATGCCAATCGTTTTTGGGCTGAACAAGAAAATGTTGCGTCGTTGAGATAGAGGAGACAGTCGCTGTAATGAACGCCTCAAAAGTCGAAACAGGTGCAAATCTGTGCATTTTTTTGGAAAAATCCTGCATTTACGGGCCTTGGCAAACACAGCCTCATTTTTTTCAAAATCTTTAAAGTAAAACCCCGGCTCGTTCGTCTTCCCCTTTGTGCGGCAAAATCATCAAGACCGATGCCGCCGAAAGACAAAGCATTTATTCACTTTAAATCACCTTCACATGAGGCGTTTCCCTTTTTTTCTGGCCCCTTTGCTGGGCATAGTGGCCTTGTTCTTCCTTATTAAAGTGTTGTTCGTGGCACTTGTGGGCTTAGCTGTTTTCGGACTGGCATTCGCAACTGTGCGGGCCATAGCTGCACGGCGGTTTCACCATGCGTACTCCATGACGGCATCTTATCAGCGGCCCACGCCCTTAGACGGCATGTACCGTGAGCAGGGCTTCGCGGCTGCCGCATCACAGCAGCGCATCGTCGAAATCATCTGATAATTTTTTTCAAAATGGGCGCAGCGGACTTACCCTGCCCCGCCAAAACCAATTGAATCATGTGTTACAATCATCATCATGGAATGCACGGAGGCTGCGGATATGCCTCCAAAGGAATGGGACATCATGGCGGCCATTGGGCGCAACGCTATGCAGGCCAAGGGTTCCGGCCACCCGTCAATATTGAAGAGTTGGAAGACCGCTACGAAATACGGCTTGCCGCACCGGGGCGCAACAGTGCCGATTTTCAAGTCAAAGTACAGGCCGGCATATTGACCATCTCCGGCGGACGCCAGCACAACGAAGACGCGTCGGCTCCGCGTTGGGGTCGGCAGGAGTACCGCATGGAGTCGTTCGAGCGGCAATTTCAACTCAACGATAAAATTGACGCCGAGGGCATCACGGCAAGCTATACCGATGGCATTCTGGTAGTGACGCTGCCCAAGCACCCACATGCGCACACGCCGTTGAAAGACATTTTTGTTTCGTAAAGGGAAGTTTTACGGCGTTGACGGGGAGGCTCGCTTCCTCCATAAAGCGGGCCGCAACCGGTCACGGGAATATTCAGGGGAGGCGCTCCGGCTTGGGGCGTCTCTCTTTTTTTGTATTTTACCCTTCCCAGTCCTTCAGTGCTTCGAGGTCTTCGCGGGTTTTGGCCAACACAGAATAACTCGTTTGCAAGGTCTGCCGGTCCTGGGCAGAAAGTCGTTTGCCGGGAGCGAGCAGCGCAGGGTCGAATTGCAGTTTGCGCAGCAGCATGGCCCAATAAATCAGTTCGGCGGTAGCCGGCAATTTTTTCAGCTTGAGATTGCGGTCGCTGCGTATTTTTTCAAAATGAGCTACGACGGGCTGCAATTGAGCCTGCTGAAAGCCCGCCACTTTGCTGTTCAGGATGAGCAACAAAGCCTCCGCATCGGGGAAGGGAATGTGGTAATACACCACCCGGCGCAGGAAGGGGTCGGGCAGGTTTTTTTCAGAATTGGACGTGAGTACAATGATGGGGCGGTTTTCGGCGGTGGTGCGGAAAGATTTGCCGATTTCGGGCACCTGAAACTCCAGGTCCTCAATGGCGGCCAGCACGTCGTTGGGCAGGTCGCGGGGGGCTTTGTCCAACTCGTCGAGCAGCACCACATGCCGCTTGTCCGACTGAATAGCGGCTCCCAGTCCCTGGTACCGGACGAAGCGGCGCTCTATTTCGTCGGGGCTGAGTACTTCTTTGTTGTTTTGGGTGTATTGAAAATGACTCAGTGCATCGTATTTGTAAAACAGGTCGTTGGCCGTTGCCGTCGTCTGGATGTTGACGACCAAAGGCTTACCCAATTGAAAAAACCATGCGATGTGGTAGGCCAATTGGGTTTTGCCGGTGCCGGGTTCGCCGGTGAGCAGAAGCGGCTGCCCCAGCGACAGCGCCACGTTGACGGCGTCGGTGAGCTGCTGCGAGGGCCGGTACAGTGCCGGGTTGTTGAGTTGTGTGTTCGGCTCGAAGGGTGGCAATTGACCCTGGCCTTCCGCTTTGTAGGCAAAGAAGCTCATGTTGGCTGTTTTTATCGTATTTATTTTGCATTTCTCATGGGCTGTTAGCTTATAGCTATTAGCCGCCAGCTTGATTTTCGAAGAAAGGAGAAAAATTCATTTTCAAAAGTGCGTTTATAAATTTCCCCATGTGGAAAATCTTCTTCCTTAAAAAAAACAACCACGCCACGGCGTGGCAGCAGCTTGTGGCTTTGAAAAAGATGCTACATTTTTTTTTACCTATCCCCCCTTTCCCGCGTGGGCAATTTTATAAATCAGCGCCTGAAAACGCTGTATGTCCGTCATGTCCAACAGCTTATCCTGTTGGAATTTGGCCTGCTTTTCGGGCGACAACTCCGCCACGATGGCCTTCACCACGTCCTCAATCCGACTTTGGTTTTGCTCCCCTAAATCCCGAATCCAGTCTTCGAGCAGGGCAGAGGGCACCGGCACCAACTCCGAAATCAGGGTAGCGCGGTGCAGGTTTTCACCCACGATGCCGCCGATGTCTTCAAAAACCGCTTTTTCGGCGCCTTGCAAGGGTTGTACATGCACGTTGCGCAGGAAGATAACGAAAAAAAAGACGAAATGAGGCACATTGGCCGGCGTACCGGAAAACATGTCCATGATCCAGGCGAGGTACTCCTTCATCAGGGCGGCATCCCAGCGGCCGGCGTTGAGGTCCAGCGCGGTGGCCACATACTCGTACTGGAGCTTGGGCAGGCCGGTTTGCAGGTACTCCTCGAAGGGCGTTTCGCTGTCGCCGAAGCCGAACCTGCGGCTGAAGTACTTTTTAAATTCCCGCTGCGAGTTGGCTAAGTTGCGCCCCAACGGCAGGTCTTCTATTTTCATGCGGCGGCTGTCGGGGCGGCGCACATAGTGCATGGCGCCTACCTGCTCTTCCAATTCCTCGATGATGAGTTCATACACCATGCGCTCGGCAAAGCTGTCGGGTTGTTGTGAAGGACAGGCCACGATGAAATAAAACTGAAAACGGTTGTTGCGCCCGGTAAACTCGTCGAAAGCCTTCCAGAAAGCGCGGGCCGGCGGTTCGCGGTCGCAGTTCACCAAGTGTATTTCACCCACATCCTGATCTATGGTCAGTTGGCGCACCAAACCTTCCAGAATAGAGGACTCTTCGAGCATTTCCAGCCCGTAGGCATCCTTGAGCTGGAGGCGCAGCCCGGCAATCTCCTTGTCCAACTGCCCGATCTGGGTTTCGTAAGCAAAGCGCTGGTTGGCATCAAAAGCAATGGCGTAGGCTTCCCGCAATTCGTTCTGACGGCGAATGGTGAGTTCCAATTGGTTTTTGATTCCTTCGGCAATGCTCGACATAACAACACTCTGATGAAACGAAGGGTAAAGATAGAAGTTTTTTGCAACTGTGGCCGCGCCTCCTCTCACCCTGCCTTCCGAAAATACCCCAGCTCCCGGCGCACGGTAAATCCGGCAAATGCCAGCAACAGCAGGGTTTTTATTGCCAAAGCCGACCAAAACCGCTCGCCGACCATATACTCTACCCCCATGCCGGCGGCCAACAAAGCCACTGCCAGGCCCATGTACAAGCCCATGCGCGCCACGGGGTAAGGAATCGGGTAATGCTTTTGCCCGGTGTACCAGGCCGCCAGCGCCATGAAGCCGTAGCAGGCCAGCGAGGCCCAGGCCGGCGCGTAGTAGCTCATCTCCGGGCGGGGAATGAACATGAAGTTGATGGCTAAGGTGATGCCCATGCCGATGAGCGCGATGTAGCTGCCGAATTGCGTGCGGTCGGCCAATTTGAACCAGATGGAGAAGTTGTAATACAGCCCCAGAAACAGATTGGCCAACAACAAAATGGGCACTACGCCGAGGGCTTCGCGGTAGTTTTTGCCCAGCAGGTGCTGTATGATGTCCATATAAAACACAATGCCGAGCAACGCCACGCAGCCCACTAAGGTGAAGGCCAGAGCGGCCTGTCCATATACTTTTTTATCACTGGAACTGCCGGAATGCCGGAAGAAAAAAGGTTCGGCGGCGTAGTTGTAGGCTTGGGTGAAGAGGTTCATCATCACGGCAAATTTAGTAGCTGCCGCAAAAATGCCCGCCAGCGCCAGATTGTATTTTAAATCATTGGAAGCGAGGGATTTAATCATCGGCACCCCCACCAATTGGTTGATGATGGCCGCCACTCCGGCAGGCACTAAGGGCAGGCTGTAAACGAGCATCTGTCGCCATAATTTTTTATCAAAACCGCCGGCAAGCGCCCGCACATATTGCGGCAGGAAGTAGAGCAGCACCAAGCCGCTGGCCAGCAAATTGGCGATGAACACATAAGCCACCTTATTGTCGGAGCGCCATATATTTTGCGCCCAACCCTGACCTTGTTCTGCGAGGATGGGGAGCCATTCTAAAAAAAAGAAAATGAAGGCGATATTGACGGCGATGCTCCCTATCTTCAACAAAGCAAACCGCAGCGGACGGCTCTCCAACCTCAGACGGGCAAAGGGAATGGCCGTGAGCGTATCGGCTGCCACGATGAGTACAAACCACAGAATATAGTCGGGGCGCCCCTCGTAATGCAGCGCGCCGGCAATGGGTTGCAGCAACAGCGAGGCAAGCACCGCAAAGGCTGCCGTAGTGAACAGCAGCGATACCGAGGCCGTGGAAAAAGCCCGATGCAGGTCTTCCTTTTGGCGGCCAAACCGAAAAAATGCCGTTTCCATGCGGTAGGTGGTAAACACCAGCAACAGCGCAATCCAAAAGTAGAGATCGTTGATCTGTCCGTACTCGCCCGGCGCATCGGCGAAAGCCCGGCGGGTGAAATAAGGCGTCAGCAGAATCCAGTTGACCAAGCGCGTCAGGATGCTGCTCAACCCGTAAATGGCGGTTTCTCCGGCTAATTTTTTCAGTACAGACATGTTACAAGGTGCTGATGATTCGAGGTGCTAATACATTGATTGCCAATTCCGATGTTTCGTAAATCGCGTAAATTGAGTATTGTGAATATTCAGTCGCTTTCCCCAAAAGCCATGAGCCGCGACCACGCCACAGGCGTGGTACGAGCTTGATTTCCCAAAATGGAATAGGGACTTTTTTCAAGATGAGATTTTGAAATTTCCCCAAATGGAAAACCTAATTCCTGAACGAGAAAACAAACTCATAGCTCGTGACTCATAGCTCGTAGCTTTTAGATAGCCGCTGAATAGTACCGAAGTATCTACGAAGCTGCAATTTTAAGAAGAAAGCGGCACGGGCATAGGAAATAGTGGTATTTTCACCGCTCGAATTTTTATGAGATAAAATTACACGCTATCGTACTATGATTGACACCGCACTCCTGAAAAAGATATGCGAAACCCCCGGAGCGCCGGGTTTCGAGCAGCGCGTCCGCGAATTGGTCGTCCGCGAAGTCCGCCCTCTGGCCGATGAGTTGAGTATTGACAACATGGGCAACGTCATTGCCGTCAAACGGGGCACGGCGCGCAAAAAAATTATGGTGGCCGCCCACATGGACGAAATTTCGTTCATCATCACGCACATTGACGAAGACGGCTTCCTGCGCTTTCACCCCCTCGGCGGATTCGATCCCAAAACACTCACTTCACAGCGCGTCATCGTGCATGGCCGCCGGGACATCATCGGCGTCATGGGGTCCAAGCCCATACACCTGATGAAGCCGGAGGAACGTACCAAGTCGGTGCCCATCAACGAATATTTTATTGATACCGGCATGAGCAAAGCCGAGGTGGCGGAAATTGTCTCCGTAGGCGATCCGGTGACCCGCGAGCGCGAACTCATCGAAATGGGCGAGTGCGTCAACAGCAAATCTATTGACAATCGGGTGTCGGTTTTTATCCTCATCGAAGCGTTGCGGGCCTTGCAGGGCAAGCAGTTGCCTTACGATGTGTATGCCGTGTTTACCGTACAGGAGGAGGTCGGCATCCGGGGTGCTATTTCGGCGGCTCACCTCATTGATCCCGATTTCGGCCTCGGCCTCGACGTCACCATCGCCTTTGATGTGCCGGGCGCGCAGCCGCACGAAATGGTGACCCGCTTAGGCAAAGGCGCCGCCATCAAAATATTGGACGGCTCGGTGATTTGTGATTATCGCATGGTCAATTTCCTGAAAAAATTAGCAAGCGACCACGACATTCCTTGGCAATTGGAAATTCTGCCCGCAGGCGGCACCGACACGGCGGGGGTGCAGCGCTCGGGCAAAAAGGGCGCCATTGCAGGGGCCATTTCCATCCCGCTGCGCCATATCCACCAAACCATCGAACTGGCCCACAAACGCGACATCCGCAATTGTATTGATCTGCTGACGCTGGCTTTGGAAAAAATGGATCAGCACCACTGGGGTTTCGGGCCGGAGGGCGCCGGCGGCAGCGAAGATTGGATGTGATCAAAAGGTAGAACACGACTTATTTGGCAGTGACCAATGTGTGTATGATAAAACGTCTGCCCATCCCTTTTTCATCCTGACAAAAATATCCCGTCATTGCATATCTTTGTTCCCCTGCGCCATGCCAACAGGCGTTGGTTTTCTGATATGATACAATTCATCCTCAACCAGACACTCATTGAAACCAATAAGCCGCCCGGACTCACTCTACTCGACTTTGTGCGGTACGAGGCCCACCTCTGCGGCACCAAAATCGGCTGCCGGGAGGGCGATTGCGGCGCGTGTACGGTGCTGATCGGCGCTCTGCACGGCGGTGAAATGCAGTACCAAAGCGCCACTTCCTGCCTCACCCCGCTGGCCAATGTACACGGCCGGCATGTAGTGACCGTGGAGGGACTGAACCTGCCCGGCAAGCGGCTCAACCGGGCGCAGGAAGCGATGGTGCAACACTCGGCCACGCAATGCGGATTTTGCACGCCGGGCTTTGTGGTGTCTTTGTGCGGCTACGCGCTGAACGTCCAAAAGGCCGATGCAGCAGGCGCTGTCGGCGCCATAGACGGCAATATCTGTCGTTGCACGGGTTACAAATCCATTGAGCGGGCCGCCGGTGATCTGGCCCTGCACTTAGAAAAAAAAGACGCCGCCCATGCGCTGCCCTGGTTGGTTTCCGAAAGGTTTCTGCCCGATTACTTTACAGGCATTCCCGAACGCTTGAGCCAATTGAACAACAAGGACCGGAAACTGCATTCCGGCCACACGCCCATCGGCGGCGGCACCGACCTGTATGTGCAAAAGCACCATGAAATTCCCGACATGGAATTGCAGTTCATGGCGCGCCAAAAGCCTGCCGATGCCATCCTGTTCGATGAAAATAGCTGCACGCTGACGGCACAGGCCACCGCCACCGATCTGATGGAAGCCGCGCCACTGTCGGAAGCGGTTCCCGGCTGGAGGCAGTTTCTGAAATTAGTCTCCTCCACGCCCATCCGAAACATCGGCACCGTGGCCGGTAATATTGCCAACGCCTCCCCCATCGGCGACCTCAGCATCATGCTGCTGGCCGTCGGCGCGCGCCTGACTTTGGTGGATGAAAGTTTGTCAACGGAGCGGGAAATCGCCTTGGACGGCTTGTATCTCGATTACAAAAAATTGGACAAAACGCCTGCCGAAATCATCCGCCGTATCCGGTTTGACATTCCCCGAAAGGGGCAGTTTTTCAACTTTGAAAAAGTGTGCAAACGCCAATATTTGGACATCGCCTCGGTGAATACGGCGCTCTTGGTGACGGTTGAAAATGAAAAAATCACCACCGCCCGTTGCTCCATAGGCGGCGTGGCCCCGATTCCCAAATACCTGCGCGAGACGAGCCGTTTTCTGGAAGGCCGTTCACTGTCTGCCGAAACCGTCCGGCAGGCCCTTGCCGTGTTGCAAACCGAAATCTCACCCATCAGCGACGTGCGCGGCACAGCCGAGTATAAACACCTGTTGGCCAAACAGTTATTCTGTGCGCATTTCGTGGAGTTGTTCCCGCAAACCATCAAAATGGAAGACCTGCTATGATCAATATAGATGCTGAAAACCATGTGCGGGGTCGCTCTGTCTATCTCGACGACATTCCCGAACTGCAAGGCACTTTGTACGCGCTGCCTTTCGACCTGCCGACCGCGCACGCCCACATCACGAGTTTGCACTTAGACAAAGCCCGCGCCCTGCCCGGCGTGGCGGCCATCCTCACGGCAGCCGATATTCCCGGCGAAAACCAGATCGGCGGCATCCTTCCCGACGAGCCGCTTTTCGCAGAAGGCGAGGTACATTTTTGGGGCCAACCGGTCGGTTTGATCGTGGCAGACTCCGATCATATTTGCCGAAAGGCCGCCCGGCTCATCGAGGCCGAATACGAGGCATTGCCTGTGGTGACCGACCCCAGAGAGGCACAGCAACTGGGGCGCCTCATCTGTCCGCCGCGCACTTTTGTCATCGGCGATACTGCCGGGGCCTGGAGCCAATGCGCGCACATTTTTGAAGGTCAAACCGCTGTGAACGGGCAGGAACACCTCTACATCGAGGCGCATGGTGCGTATGCCCGCATGAAGGAAGACGGCTCGGTCATCATTTCTTCCTCCACGCAGGGACCAACGGCGGTGCAGCGAACGGTGGCCAAAGTATTAGACCTGCCCATGCACAAAGTGGAAGTGGACACCGTGCGGCTCGGCGGCGGTTTTGGGGGCAAGGAAGATCAGGCAACGGGCTGGGCGGTGATGGCCGCATTGGCTGCCCAACACCTGCAAGGCCCCGTCAAATTGGTGCTGCACCGCTTGGACGACATGCGCATGACCGGCAAACGGCATCCCTACGAGGCCGATTTCAAAATAGGTTTGGACGAGCATTTGCGCATCATCGCCTGGGAAGTGACGCATTATCAAAATGCCGGGGCTGCCGCCGACCTCTCCACCGCGGTGATGGAACGTACACTGTTTCACTCCACCAATGCCTACCACATACCCAATGTGCGCGCCACGGCCTACAGTTGCAAAACCAACCTGCCGCCCAACACGGCTTTTCGCGGGTTCGGCGGGCCGCAGGGCAAGTTCGTCATCGAGGCGGCCATAGCGCTGGCTGCGGAACGGATAGGCGTCAGCGCGGCGGAGATTCAACAGGCCAATCTGCTGCGCGACGGCGACGAAATGCCTTACGGCCAAATCATGCAGCAAACACAGGCCCGCAGCACTTGGGCAGCCTGTATGGAACGCTATAATTACACCGGACAACGGGAGCGCGTGCAGGCTTTTAACGAACAAAACACCCGTTACAAAAAAGGCATGGCCGTGCAGCCCATCTGCTTCGGCATTTCGTTTACCAACACCATGATGAACCACGCCCGCGCATTGGTACACATCTATCAGGACGGCAGCGTGGTGGTCAGTACCGGCGCGGTGGAAATGGGGCAGGGCGTGAACACCAAGTTGGTGCAGGTGGCCGCGCAATCGCTGGGCATCTCGCCGGGCAGAGTGCGCATTGAATCCACCAATACCCTGCGCGTGGCCAATACCTCGCCTACGGCAGCCAGCGCGGGCGCCGACCTCAACGGCAAAGCGCTCCAAACTGCCTGCGCCGCTTTGATGGAAAGACTGAAAAAAGTAGCCGAAGCCGCTCTCGGCCACAGCGATGTTGCCATCCAAAACGAGGTGGTCATGGCCGGCGGAAAGCCCTCGGAACTTGGCTGGGAGCAATTGGTACTGATGGCGCACCAGCAAAGGGTATCGCTGAGCGAAAACGGGCACTATGCCACGCCGCTTATTCATTTTGATAAAAGCAAGGAAAAGGGCCATCCCTTCGCCTATCACGTTTACGGCACGGCCATCACCATCGTCACGGTGGACTGCCTGCGCGGCACTTATACCTTTGACAGTGTGGACGTTGTACACGATTTCGGGAACAGCATGAATATGGCGGTTGATCTGGGGCAGATTGAGGGCGGCTTGGTGCAGGGCATCGGCTGGATGACGCTGGAAGAGGTGGCCTACAATGCGCAGGGCCGCCTGTTGTCGAACGCGCTTTCTACCTACAAAATCCCCGACATCTATTCTGTTCCAAAATCCATCCGCATTGCGTCCTTGGAAACCGAGGGGCACGACTTGGCCATTCTCAAATCGAAAGCTGTGGGCGAGCCGCCGCTGATGTACGGTTTGGGCGCATATTTCGCCATTCGGGAGGCCATTCGCGCCTTCAATCCGGGAGCAGACCTGAAGGTGGACGCGCCCTACACGCCCGAAAAAGTGCTGTTGGATTTGTATCGTTCCCCAAGCTCGCAAGGCACATGAGCGAACGCTGGAAGATCATTTTGAAAAACCACCTCGGCGGCGGCCTCATCTATATGTGCGGCGATGCGGTGGCGGCGCTCATTACCGGGGAGTTCGGTATGCTGCGGGCGTTGGGCGTGTTTGTCATCGGCGCCGGGCTGTATGGCTTCGAGATACCCCGCTATTTTCGCTGGATAGAATCAAAAATGGCCGGCGTGCCCGACAAGCGCAGGGCGGCACTCAAAACGGGTCTGGCATTGGTGTATTTCAACCCCCTGTGGATTGCGCGCCATCTGTGTTTAGTGTATTTGGTTTCGGGCAAAACGGGTGAAATCGGGTGGCAGCTATTGCGCATCAGCGGCCTGTCGTTTTTGATCAATATTCCGGTGTCTATTGTAGCCAACTACCTCATTCAGAACAAAGTACCCCTGCGATACCGCTTCTGGGTCAGCGCCCTGTTTTCCGGTTTGATGGCCATTTATTATTCGATGAGCAGCGCATGGTTTTAGCATTTTACACCTCTCTGACGGAAGCGCTGCGCCGCGAAGGCCGGGCTGTATTGATGGTCGTGACGGAGAGCACCGGCAGCAGTCCGGGCAGGCGCGGCTTCAAAATGTGGGTTTCCCCGACGGGCATGAACGGCACCGTCGGGGGCGGCATCATGGAACACAAGTGGGTGGAATACGCTCGCAGTCTGTTGTCGGGGCCGGCGTTTGCGCCTTTTTCCAAGTTGCAGATACACGATAAATCGCCCGGCACCGACCGCTCCGGTTTGATCTGTTCCGGGCGGCAAACCATTGCTTTTTACGATGTCGGCGCGGGCCAGATTCCGTTGTTGGAATCAGCCGGGCAGCCGCCGGGCCTGGCGCTGACTTATACGGAGGCCGGCATTTTTGCGGAAGCGCCTTTTGCTTCGGGCGCCGGGTGGCAATACACCGACGCGCCGGCTCCGGCACACCGGGTGTACATCATCGGCGGGGGGCATGTGAGTCGGGCGCTGTGCGAGGTGTTGTCGCGGCTCGATTTTGAAATCCACGTTTTCGACAACCGGGAGCAACTCAACACCCTGATGGACAACCCTTTTGCGCATAGCCGCACGGTAGTGGAATACGAGCGATTGGCCGATCACATACCGCCGGAGCCGCACAGTTTTGTAGTCATCATGTCGTTTGGCTATCGCAGCGACGAGGCCGCACTGCGGGCTTTGTTGCATCTGGATTTCGGCTACATCGGCATGATGGGCAGCAAGGCCAAGGTGAAAGCCATGTTCGATCAGTTGTTGGCAGAGGGCATCGCGCCGGAGCGCCTGCAACGCATTTTTGCGCCCATCGGATTGGACATCAAAAGCGAAACGGCAGAAGAGATAGCCGTCAGCGTGGCGGCGCAGTTGATAGCGGCGAAAAACAGGCCGGTTTTCCGAGACAGTTGATCCTCTTACTGCAACACCATCAGGCTATGGGTTGGTTGAGTAACGACATGCCGATGCCGGCTGTTTTTCAAGATGGCAGGCGCAGGGAAGCGGCGATTGTTTTCTTTATTTGATGGGCAATGAAGAGATTCTCTTCGGTTTTCCTTTTTCTAAATTAGTGTGTGTAAATAATTTGCCGTGTCGTTCAGCCCGTTTCTTCTCAGGCAATCTAAAACTTCGTATTCGTCTAAATCAGGATTCCGTCTGTTTAAGACCAGTTTTCTGAAAGAGTTAACTGCTACTTTTGGGTTCAGGTCTATTGTTTCAGTCAGAAAATCATCTGCATTTTTAGCTGACAGTCCAAAGGTTGAGAGATAATCTTCTGGGAAATCTTTCAAATTATTAGTGACGATAATGTTCGCATTGGTCTTGATTGCCGCTGCAAGAACATGACGGTCTTTTTCATCGGGCAATGTCAACCCCTCAATCAGAACTTCATAATTTTCAACCATCGCGTCTGGAAAAGCCAACTTTACCCAACCTATCCTTTTCTTTATCTCTTCTTCGCTAACATTTTTTCTTCTCATTACTTCTTCCCATTCATCAAAAATGTGTTTGCTCCATTTTGGAGTGTACAAATCATCGTGTGCAAACCAAAAAAGCAAATCACGGATTTCGATGGGGATAATTACATTCGTGTCGAGGACACATGTAAATCGAATGCTATGTATCATACAAACCAGATTCTTCGTCCGCGTTCATTATTTTGATAAGGAGTTCCTGCTGCCGTGCTTTCATCTTTTTCTTATATGCCATTACATCCTCAAACTTTACCCTTCTGTGCTTTCCAATTTTTGTGTACTCGATTTCTCCTTCTTCAAGCAACTTTATCAAATGAGGCCGGGAACACCCAAGCAAGTCCGCAGCAGCTTGGGTAGTCATTTCGGTCGCTATCGGGACTATTGAAATAGGCTTTCCCTGACTTGTGACTTTCAGGATTTTGGCAAGCAATTTCAACGCATTAAGAGGTATCCGAATCTTCTCTCGTGTTTCTTCTATTTCTATTTCAGGATTGTCTTTTCGAAGGCCTTCAAGGATTTCTGCGAGGGCGTTGTAAGATTCCATTGCCACCCTCTGTTCTTCTTTCGAAGGTTTGGTAATATCTGCTAATTGTTCCATGACTTGAATGATTGATTACAACTGCAAAAATAATCGAAATAAACGAAATTATCAAAATAATCGAAACGTTTTTTTTTCTAATTGATGAGAACGGTTGGCTTGCTGCCCTGCGTTGGGTTTGTGGGCTGACTGTCCGGCGGCATGGACAGCAAGGCCGTTGTTATATCATTTTTATCCTCCAATATTTTTCAAGGCTTCAATAACCAGATATTTAGTTTCCTCAAAGTCTTGGCTGTCCTTTATGTTCAATTCAAAATCTCCTGTGCCAAAGTGACCGATGTTTGTCATATCTCTTCCTTGCTTTGGCATTAGCGTTATCTCTGCCGGGCTTAGTTTCAAATATAGGGTTATTTTATTTTTGTACGTTTGGAGGCACACGAAGTTCTGACTTGTTTTATAGGCAATATAATGTTTCTTTGGTGTCTCTTCAATCGAATTGTCCAATTCGATAATGAAATCTCGAATTTCATTAAAGAGTTCCAGCATCGTTGTACTTAAACCTTCTGTGTGTTGCTCAATTGTATAGGTTGCTGTCTTTCTTGTTATCGCAGCCTTTCTACTCGCCTCAACCATTACTGGGTTTTTCAGGGTGCTTTCTGTTATGTCTTGTTGCGTTACTGTCTTTGTCCGACGGTAAACTTCATCAATACTTAGGATACCATTTTCATATATTTTATATTGCCAAAGTTCAATATTGGCCCCCATTACTTGTACAGCATGCAGATCATATTTTTTATATTCAGGGGCGAGACAGATAACACGAATGTCTGACCAATCAACTTCGACTTCTTTACCAAATGCTTTGTTAGCTGCAATTTGAAAATCTCCTTTATGGTCTTTAATCCAATGCAAGTAATACAGACTTTGGTTTATGAGTTCTGAAGATGCTACTTTTTTATATTCTATAATTACTGGATTGGAGTCCTCGGATATTGCTAATGTATCAATTCTTCCAGAATGGATATTTCCTGTCGAAAACTCAGAGGCTATCAATTTGCAATTAAATATAGTTATGAGATTATTTTCGACAAGTCTTTGCAAGTCCTTCTCCACTTTAAAATCAATCGGTTTTACCCGCTTGACTACGCCTTTGTCAATTTCAAAGATTGCCATATTTTACTTTTTATAATTTGTTGTACCCCCATTTGCCGTAGGCGCCCCTTCCGCCCCTCTACCTTCTCTCCAACCGCAACCGCCCCCCGCATCCAGTTTTTTTCACAAGACTCCACACCGGATTCGGCTGTGCAAAACTAATGGAAATTGGAGAGAAAGTCAACTGCGCTATACAAAAACTTTTTCACAGGTTGAGCCTGTCAAAAGGGCTTGGCGCCCGGTCAGCCCCGATTCGGGTAATGAGCGTATATGTTCCTGCTGGTGTAAGGTCTGGACGGGTACAAACCAGCACCGTTTACAGCCCTCTGCTCCTTGCGAAAATCAAAAAACGAGAAAAAATTAAAAAATTAGTTGTATAACGTATTTTTTAGTTATACCTTTGCCACATGAAGCGATGGATCGTCGGCACGGCAATGATATGGATGAGCGCGGCACTCTTTGCCCAGGAGGCCGGCGTATCTCAAAAATATGCGCAGGCACAGCAGGCCATGCAGCAGTTCCAGTACGAGAAAGCGCTCGAACTGCTGAGTTTTTGCTACCATGCCGAACCGACACAGGCCGACTACCTGCTCCAGATAGGGTATTGCAATACGCAATTGGGCCGCTTCAAAGACGCCAAAATGTTCTATCAGCAGGTCTTGCGCTTAGATTCAGCGCACATCGGCGCCATCAGTGCATTGGCCGGCATCAGCGAGCGCGAGAGCAATTACCGGCAGGCATTGGACTGGTACTCCCGGCTCATCGCATTGGACTCGCTCAATAGTTATTACCACAAAAAAGCCGGCCTCGCCCGCCTGCGCCTCGGCGATGGTATGAGCGCAGTGTTCAGCCTGCGCGAAGCATACCTGCTCAATGATTCCGACTTGGAACTGATGGACCACCTGAGCAGCCTGTACATGGAACTCAACGCCGACAGCAGCGCGGAGATCATCCTGCGCCGGGGCTTGCACATAGACCCCGGCAATGTGCGCCTGCTGCACAACAGCGCCCGATTGTACAGCAAGCGCCGCAATCATGCAGCCGTCGTAGGAGCCGTAGAACGCAGCCGAACCGAAGGCGACAGCAGCCATTATTACCAGATGGTGCTGGCTGTGGCGTATTTGCAATTGGATAGTTTGGAGGCTGGTATTGCCCTGCTGGAAGATTTGGAAGCCCAGAATAAAGGCACTGAACATGTGTACGCCTATCTGGGAACGGCCTGGCGAAAGAAGGGCCATGCCGAACGGGCTGAATTTTGGTACAACGAAGCCATCACTGCCGCCATATCGCCCAAAACGGGCAGTTATTACGCCGATATGGCCGCCATCCGAGCCGAGCAGAAGGATTACAAAAAAGCCGCCGAGCTGTATGAGAAAGCATATTCCTACTCCAATCTGCCCAAAGACCTGTTCTTCTGGGCGCAATACAACGATCTGTATTTCAAAGACAAAACGGCAGCGCTGCGCTTGTACCAACGCTACCTGAGCACCAACGACAAGGAATACCGCGAGCGCGTGGAAATTCGCGTGCAGCAAATTCGGGAACAACAACATTTCAACAAATAACCAACGATGACAACACTGACCAAAGCCGAAGAGGAAATCATGCAGATCATCTGGCGATTGGAACGATGCACCGTGAGCGATGTACGCGACAGCATAGCCCAAACCGAGGGCAGCAAGCCGCCGCATAGCACCATTTCTACCATTGTGCGCATCTTAGAGGAGAAGGGGTTTCTGGGGCACAAAGCGTATGGCCGCACCTACGAGTATTTTCCGTTGGTGCAGAAGGCCGATTACACCAAGCGCAGTATCAACAAATTGGTCAGCGACTACTTCGATGGCTCTGTGAACCGGCTCGTCTCCTTCCTCGTGGAAGAAGAAAAGCTCAACGCAGAGGAATTGAACCAACTGCTGAAACAATTGGATGACAATCAATAGCTTGAGGCTTGATACAGTGTAAAAGTTGATTCGACAGGTTAGTGAAGGGGTGACTCAGCCAAGATCACAGCCCGCAGTCACCCCTTCACTACGAATACTATACTTATAGCTTGAGGCTGATTACAAAAGCAAAAACAACTCGCCATGCTGGAATACGCCGTTCTCACCACCCTGTACTGGGCCGCGTTTTATGGTCTGTACATGTTGGCCCTCAGACGCCACACCTTTTTTCGGCTCAACCGGAGCTACCTCCTCGCTGCTTTGGCCGCCGGTTTGATACTGCCCCTGCTCGACGGCATACAGTGGCCGAGGCCGGAAACAGCAGAAGCACAGGCATTTTATGTGGCGCCGGTCGTGGCCGGTTTCGACGCCATCAACACCTGGGAGGCCGTCATCACCGCAGCGCCTGTGGAGAAAGCATTTCCCTGGAAAACGGTACTGCTCATCATCTATCTGATGGGCGCCGTCTTAGGAACAATACGCCTGACGACAGGATTGGGCAAGCTATGGAAACTTTGGCAATCGGGCGAACGCACCCGCATCGGCGGACGGCGCGTGGTGCTCACCCGTAGCCCGCACCTGCCCTTTTCTTTTGCACACACCATCTTCCTGTGGCGCAACGAGCAATGGACGCCCGAAGAAGAGGCCGACATCCTGCGGCACGAACAGGCACACATCAGCGACGGGCATACGGTGGATGTGTTGCTGCTCGAACTGCTGGGCATTATTTTTTGGTTCAGCCCTCCGCTGTATCTGTATCGCAAGGCCCTCCGCCTGGTACACGAATACATTGCCGACGCGGAAGTCCTGCGCACCCGTCACCGCAGCGAATACGGGCGGCTGCTCATTCGGCAGGCCGTTCCGGGCTTGCAAATTGCTATTGCACATTCATTTCATTCATCTTTAAAACAGCGAATTTCTATGATGACTAAAACAAAAACCAAAGCTGCCGCCCGTTGGCAGTACCTCGCAGCCCTGCCTCTGGCACTGGGGCTGATGCTCCTGTTCTCGCAGCGCAGCGCCATTGCGGCGGCATTGCCGGAACTGCCGGCCATCACGATGGAGATCGGCGACACCACCGATGTTTACAAAGTGGTGGAGGAAATGCCACGCTTCTCAGGATGCGAGGAGGAAGCCACGGTTGAAGCCCGCAAAGCCTGCGCCGACAAACAAATGCTGGAGTTCATCTATAAAAACCTAGACTACCCGACCCAAGCTCGCGACAAAAAAATAGAGGGTACAGTGGTCGTTTCCTTTATTATTGAGAAAGACGGCTCCGTTTCTGGTGCAGAGATTAAGAAAGAAATCGGCGGAGGCTGCGGCGACGAAGTATTGCGGGTAGTGGGCCTGATGCCCCGCTGGATTCCCGGCAAACAAAAAGGCGAAACGGTGCGGGTGCAGTTCATGCTGCCGGTGCGGTTCAAACTGGAAACTGCCGCCGACCAAAAAGAAGTCATAGCCGATCACAGCATCGTTTATGATTTTGAGAAAAAAGAGTTGAAAACATCCGTGAAGGGCACACCGTTGGTCATTGCCTTGCGGGATGAAAAATCCGACAACAAGCCCTTAGTCTATGTCAATGGCGAACGGCTTTCCAATGGGGAAACCGATTTAAATCAAATCAACCCCGACAACATCAAAGAAGTCAGTGTGCTCAAAGGCGAATCTGCCATTGCTTTTGCCGGACAGGAAGGCAAAAACGGCGTCATCCTCATCACGCTGTACAAGCCGGGCGAAAAACCGGTGAAAGTGCCGGTTAAAGAAGGTGACAAGCAATTGGGCGCCCTTTCACCCCTGTCTGCACAAAATACCGGCGAAGTGGAGCTTTTCAAAATGGTTGAGGAAATGCCGCGCTTCCCCGGCTGCGAAGACAACAACAAAAGCTGCGCCGACAAAAAAATGCTGGAGTTCATCTACCAAAACCTGCGCTACCCGGCACTGGCCCGCGAAAACGGCGTGGAAGGCACCGTGGTGGTGAGTTTTATCGTAGAGAAAAACGGTAAAATCACCGAGCCGAAAATCGTGCGCGAAATCGGCGGCGGCTGCGGAGACGAAGTAATGCGCGTGGTAAACCTCATGCCTACCTGGATTCCCGGCAAACAAAGAGGCGAGGTGGTGCGCGTGCAGTATAACCTGCCCGTGCGCTTCCAACTCGAAAGTGGGGAAAAGGCCGGCAATGCTGCCAATGCTGCTCCCAAAGTGCTCCCGGTGGAAAATTTCAAAATTTTCCCCAATCCGAGCAAAGGCCGTTTTACCATGAGCTTCAGCGCGCCGCAGAAGACCACTGAAATTCAGGTGCTCAACACACAGGGCAGCGCTGTTTTTTCACGAGTTCTGAATGATTTCCCCGGCACTTTCCGCGAGGAGATAGACTTGGGCAAAGCGCCCAAAGGCAACTATGTGATCGTGATATCGCAGGGCGAGTTGGTGCATACCGCCAATTTTGTGAAACAGTAACGAGGATTTTGTTCTGACCTAAAAGGAGCCTGTTGGTACATCACCGGCAGGCTCTTTTTGTTGGGGTTGATTGAAGGGTCTCATCAAAAAAAAGGGCGAGTGCTCTACATTTTGTTCAACAAGATCACGCTGATTTCAGGGTCGGCCAACACGGTTTTCAGGCTTGGATTGGGAGATTGAATGATGTCTTGCAGCATGGCCAATCGAAGGTCGTTGGGCAAAAACGGCATTTTGATAAAAGAGCGGATATTGGCCACCTCGGCATCACTCGGCTTAGAATTTCGAACGTTGAGAAAGTTAACCAATCGGGTACACAAGGTTGCCATAATGTCCACCCGGAAGATGTCTTGCCTGACGGTTCGTTCAATGCGCTGTTGCACTTCCGTTTTAAAATTATCGGCCTTCAGGATTTCCTCCGGCGCAATCAGTTCGCTCAGATTGTGCTGAACATAAGTCAAAAAAGAGACCGCAGTTTCATCGTCCAAACACGAATCGGCCAGCATTTGCACTAAGGCCAATTCGTCTTTCAGATTGGGAATCAGCTTGATGGCCTCAAAAAACTGCACCAATGAACGCGGCGTACTGCGCCGACCGGAAGCCAGCTCCGGATAAGTGAGCACAAAATTGATGCCGCGTGGATCCACGCCGCTTTGTTCGGCCCAAAGCGCCCAGACCTTTACATCAAACCTCATGGTGACGTGCATCATGCGGGTGAGCATGGCATCGTCCATCGGCGTCACGGAGTAGTCGCCGCCATCCGGGTTGGCAGTCAATATGATTTGCCAGAACGGGGGCAGTTTCCAACTCACCAACTCGAAGTTTTGCAACAACTGCATGATGCCCCGCAAAATGCGATCATCGGCCCGGTTCACGTCGTCAATGAGCAAAATGCCCGGCCCCTCGCCCTTCGGCGCCCAATCCGGCGCTCTGAAAACCGTATGGTCGCCCACTATGGCAGGCATTCCGATGAGGTCGCCCATTTCTTCAAACTGCGCCGGCGCGATGTAGGCAAAGTCATACTTGTTCTCCTCGGCGATGGCTCTGACCAACTCCGTTTTCCCGATTCCGTGCGTCCCCCAGATGCAAACGGGTGTTCGGCGCCCGCCTGATCGTTCATTTTCTATATTGGCACGAATGACGTGTTCTACAAATCTCCTGACCTCCCCTGCATGGGCCTCGGTGCCGTAGTAGATGTAATCGTGCGCTGATTTCGCCATGCTGCCTGAATGTTGATGTTGCAATTGCAAAGATACATCAACGGTCGTAGTCGTGCAGGTCCAATTCGCGAATCAGATTGATGAGTTTGCCGGCGTAGTTGGGGTCGGTGGCATAGCCGGCAGTTTTCAGCCCCTTTGCCCAGGAAACATAATCGTCGTCTCTGTATTGGTACAAAAACTTGTATCTGGAACCTTGCAGTAAAGTACTGTGCGCCTTGAAGCTCTCTGAGGGCGATTTGTATTTTCTGAAAAAATCCTTGTGCGTGTCGTCTGTATAGTTGGAACAATGGCCTCTCTTGCAAGTCCGGGAAAAGCATTTGATACCGAAATGATTGTTGTTGTCCACTGCTAAGCGGCTTTCACCGGCGTCGCTTTCCAGTAAACCCTGCGCCAGCGTGATACTGGCCGGGATGCCGTGTTTGGCCATTTCGGCTTGCGCATATTTGGCATATTGCTTCACATAAGCCTTCATTTTTTTGATCTTTTCCGCCTTCTTAGCCTCCGAATCCAATTCGCCGTCAAAAGGCATGTTGGAAAAAGTGTTGGCCGCGTTAGAATCGGTTTTCTGCTTTTTCGGAGCTTTTTTACGGGCGGGTTCTTCTTTCAGCGAGGTGTTCACGGCTCTGGGAGCATCGGAAAACGCATTGCCGGCAGATGCAGCGATGTGTTGCGCCGATTGTGCGGCATCGTTGGTGAATTCCAAATCTATGCTGATGTCTTTGCAAAGAAAGATGTAGGCGATGATGACCGCCAGGCCTATTTTTCCCCAGAGATTTTTCCTCGTCGGCTTTGCCATTGCTGCCAGTTTGTGCAACATGTCTGAAAAAGTACCGGGCACATAAGGTATCGGCTTGCTCATGACTTCTGTTTTTTATTGGTTCAAACAATGATGGCACAAATATAAAACAAATTGTTTTTTAAAAACAAATTAAAACAAAAATTTTATTTAAAAATACACATTCCTCACCCCTCGATTTTCTTTTCCAATAAAAAACCTCCGACAAGAACTCCCCGCAATAAGTTTGCTACCTTTGTGGCCCATCAGAAACAACCTTCCAACAACTGATGAGCGATATTAAACTCTTTTCCGGCGTTTCTTCCCGACATTTGGCTGAACGCATTGCCTTTTATTTTGGCAAAGAATTGGGAAACATTCAGGTCAACCGTTTCAGCGACGGCGAGATGCAGCCTGTGATCAATGAATCTGTCAGGGGCGATTTCGTTTTTTTCATCCAGTCCACCATTCCGCCATCCGACAACCTGATGGAATTACTGCTGATGATTGACGCTGCCCGGAGAGCTTCGGCGGGCTATATCACCGCGGTGATTCCCTATTTCGGATATGCCCGTCAGGACAGAAAAGACAAGCCCCGCGTGCCGATTTCCGCCAAACTCATTGCCACCCTTTTGGAAGCCGCCGGCGCCAACCGCGTGATGACGATGGACCTGCACGCCGACCAAATACAGGGATTCTTTGATATTCCTGTTGACCACCTGCGCAGCGAGGCCATTTATATGCCTTACCTCAAGGAGCAAAATCTGGGCAATGTCATCTTCGCCTCTCCGGATGTGGGGGGAGTGAAGCGCGCCCGTACTTACTCCAAATATTTCAAAACCGAGTTGGTCATTTGCGATAAATACCGCGAGAAAGCCAATCAAGTGGCGGGTATGACGGTCATTGGCGATGTGTCGGGGGCGGATGTGATTTTGGTGGATGATTTGGTGGACACAGCCGGCACCTTGTGCAAGGCGGCACAGGCCATCATGGACAAAGGCGCCAACAGCGTGCGGGCGCTCTGCACGCACCCGGTTTTGTCGGGCAATGCCTATGAAAATATCGAAAATTCTGTCCTCACGGAACTCATGGTTTGCGACACCATCCCCATGAGACAAACCTCGCCCAAAATCAACGTGCTCAGTACGGCCATGCTTTTTTCGCGGGCCATTCGCAACATGCACGAACACAGGTCTATCTCTGCCCTTTTTCTGGAAGGGCTTTGACGGGGTTCTGTCTGCCGACGCTGTGTGTTGATCGAACAAAAAAGCAGGGCAGCGCGTAGTTGACTTACCTTCGGCCTGCTCTGTACTGCATCCATCATTGCCTGCAGGGCAACAGTTGGGTCAAGGATTCAGCTTCCTTGACTTTTCACAGGTAAAACATTTCGTTATGACACTGACGGAAAACGTTCGTTTGGCGCTCAGGTCTGTGCGTTCCAATATGCTCAGGGCCGTGCTCACGCTGCTTATCATTGCATTCGGCATCATGGCCCTTGTCGGAATTTTGACCGCCATTGACAGTGCTATTTATTCTCTGAACAACAATCTTTCCTACCTCGGCGCCAACACATTTGAAATTGAACCCGGCGGAGATCGCGCACGCGGCAACCGGGGCGGACGTCAGGATAAGATGGACGAACCGGTCTCCTATCGGCAGGCCATGAATTTTAAAGATCGCTTCGACTTTCCTGCCAAAAGTTCCATTTCCATGTGGTGCAGCAACTCTGCCGCCATCAGATTCGGAGAGGAAAAAACCAACCCCAATGTGTCCATTTTTGGGGTGGATGAAAACTATCTGGACGGAAAAGGATTCGAGTTGGAACTGGGCCGGAATTTCTCTCCCAAAGAAGCGCTGGAGGGCGGCTATTATGCGCTGCTGGGCAGCGACGTGGTGAAAGCTGTTTTTAAAGGCCGGGCTGAAAAAGCCATCGGGCAGGTGATTTCGGCGGGCAATATAAAACTGAAAGTGGTGGGCGTGCTGAAAAGCAAAGGCTCCAGTATGAACCAAAGCGAAGACCGCCGCATCCTCATTCCGCTCCAAACTGCCAAACGCTACTACGGCACGGCCAACACCAATTACCGCATTCTGGTAGCGGTGGACGATCCCAATCAGATAGACCATGCCGTGTCCTGGGCTACGGCCATGTTCAGAAATGTAAGAGGACTCAAGGCTTATGAGGACAACGATTTTGAAATTTCCAAAAGCGACAGCCTCATCGGCATCATCAAAGACAATACCCGTTATTTCAGATATGCAGCCGCTGGTATCGGCATCATTACGCTGCTGGGCGCCGCCATCGGATTGATGAACATCATGTTGGTGACGGTGACGGAGCGTACCCGCGAGATCGGCATTTGTAAAGCCATCGGAGCAACTCGTCAAGGCATTTTGGTTCAGTTTCTCACCGAAGCCGTTGTTATTTCTCTGCTGGGCGGCTTGATCGGTATTTTCCTCGGCGTGTTGGTGGGCAATTTGGTGACGTTGCTCATGGGCGGCAATTTTCTCCTGCCCTGGGGCTGGATATTTGCAGCCGTAGTCACCTGTACCATTGTCGGTTTGGTATCCGGCTTGTATCCGGCACTCAAAGCTGCACGATTAGACCCGATTGAATCGTTGAGGTACGAGTAATAACTTAAATAGTGAAGGGGTGATTCCTCTGTTAATGCCATGAAAATCACCCCTTCACTAAACTTTAAGCCCTCACTTACAAATGACCCTCAGTATATTGTCAAACCAGGTAACCATCGCAATTTGGCGGCCTTTGAATAAATCCATACAGGCTTCTGAGAATTTGTTTTGGTTCAGATATGCCTGACCACGCATGAACAGAAATGCAGCATTGTCGGGAAATAGCGCGACCGCTTCGTTCAATTTGGCCATGCCTCCTTCCTGATCGCCGGCGTTGTACAATTGCTCGCCTTCCTCTGCCAATTTTTTCGCTTTCGCGTAAGATGCTACCCGCGTTTGGCAGGAAGCAGCGGCCGGAGCAAAGGTGATGGTCATATCGTAAGCGGAAGACACCTTTCGGCCATCGAAGGAAGCGGCCTCCCATTTGCCCATTGTGCCGGCGGCGGCAAAAGCTGCTTGAAACCAGAAATCGTAGCCCATGTCGTTGTAGTCTGTCATGTTGAGGATGCGTACATCGCCATTGGGATACACCAAGAGTTGAATGTCTATCTCGCCCAACAGGCAGCTATCCACTCCGGAGGCGGGGTATTTTACAGCTTTGCCCAAATAATCCGCGAGTGCCTGATCGCCCGCTTTGAAGGCCGGGGGCGTGTCGAGTTCGGTGTAAACGGTATCGTAGCCCATCATGATGTAGGGCTTGGCTTCTTCGAGCTTGAACTTGACCGGCAAGTTAAATTTCACCCGTACCGGTTTTCCGGCCTTCTTACCCGGCACCCATTTCAGCCCGGCCTCGTTCATGAGTCCTACTGCCCGAACAGCCTCGTCTCCGCAGCCGCCTTCCACGTTTTTCACGATGGTTGTGTTGGAAATACTGCCGTCGGGTTCTACCACAAAAGCAATGACGGCCGTGCCTTCGTGGCCTTTTTGGCGGGCTTCGAGCGGGTACTCAATGTTGCCGTAAACGAACTCCAGCAAGCGCTGCTGCGAACAACGCTGGCGGGCCTCTAAGCTGCTGTCGGGATTTTCGCAGCCCGGGAAACGCGGCATTTCATCTACAACCGCATAAATAGTGGTATCGGCTTTGGTTTGGGCCGAAGCGGATACGATGGAAAACAAGCTGAGGGCAATAATCAAAAGAGAGATTCTCATAAGTACGGATGATTGATTCTATTCAGGGCGCAAAAGTAGCATATTAAGCAATAACATCCACGCTCCAAGCTTCGGCGCGGGCGGCAAAGAGCGCTTTGGTGCGTTGCCAGGTGCGTACAAAGACCTCCGACTGGCGGTACTCGTCCAGATGCGCCTCCGAATCCCAGATGCTCATGGTGAAAAACACGTTCTCATCGGCCCGGCTGCGCCACAGTTCGAGATGCCGGCACCCCTCAAAGCCGCGAATCTGGCTGTTCATTTCTTCAAAGATGACCAGAAAATCGGCAGCTTTGTCGGGTGCAAAAGTTAGTTTTACAATGCGTTTGATCACGACAGTTTAACTTATTGAATCAACACTTTCCCGTACCAGTTGCCCTGCTCCGAGCGGATACACACAAAATATACGCCTCTGGAGATGCCGTTGGTTTCCACTGGTTGCATGGTGTTTTGGATGCTTTGGCTTTTCAGTCGGCGACCGCTGTGATCGAAAATTTCCAGCATTGCGCCGATGGGAGCATTTTCCACTCTGAAAACGGACCCCGCCGGATTGGGCGAAAGCCTGACATTTTCCAAAACGGGTGTTGCAGTTGTAGAGGTCGTTACGGTGATGCTCTGATATTGGCCAAAGAAAAATGCGGTATTGAATACAGCGGGTTGCACACAGCCGCCGTGATCGGCATTGGTATTCACGTCCAAAGCCTGCACATTGGGAGCGCCGTTGAGTTGCATCATGGAGTCGGCCACGACGCTGTTGAGGTAATTCACCTGATCGTCGGCGCGGCAATAAAACAGGCGGGTGGGAGCTTGCGGCGCCCAGTCGTGTACGTCATTATCGCGCAGGGCCACATTGACCGGATGGTTGGGATTGGCAATGACCGCCGCTACAATGCTGTCTTGCAACATATTGCGCGGAATGGAAGCACCGAAATCTGTGGTGAGTTGCTGTATCAACATGCCGTTCAGTTGCGAAAGCGTGATCTGCCGGTCGAAGTAGTTTTGAGCCATGGTGGCATACGGCTCTTTGAGGAATTGCTGCGTAGAGCTGTAAAGATTATACACATAGTTGTACGACAGCAGCGTGTTGGGCACATAGGCAGGATACAAATACACCTGATCAGACAGAATGGCGTCTCGCATCACCCCTGAAATACTATACGGCCCAGACATGGGCGCGGCGGCGGTGACGGTGAATTCAGCGGCGTGGTTTTCCTGAATATCTTTGTATAAAGCCATAGCCGAGTAGCCGCCCTGCGAATAGCCGGTGATGAAGAGCTGGTTGTTGAGCGAAAGGGCGTTTTCAGCAGCGTATTGTTTCGTCGCGCGCAACATATCCAACGAAGCCGAAGCGGTGGACTCGGCATGCACATACGGATGAAACCCGCGCGACTCGCCGATGCCCAGCAAGTCGGGCGCGGCAGTGACATAGCCCAAACCGCCAAAGACTAAGGCCAACTGATAGCCGCCGGCCAGAGCAGAGGGCGCGTCATTGGGGCCGTCCAAAGTGCCGTGCTGATAACACAACAGGGGCAGGGTGAATCCGGGCCGAATGGGAACAACGAGCAAACCGGAAGCCGTGTCTTGCTGTCCGAAAACATCGGGCGTGGTGTAAGTGATTTTGTACATTCTGACCCCGTTCTGCATCAGGGGGCCGTATTGGAGCGCCAGTTGGGCCTGTGAAACCATGCCTTTGTACTGGCTGCTGATGAGTTGCTGGGCATTGAGATGCACGGCCATTGCCAAAAATGCAAAGCAAAAAGTGATGGTAAAAAGTCGCTTCATGGACGTATGGTTAGGTGAAAGAATGCAAAGAAAACGAGATAATTCCAATACGGTTTATCAGAAATGAAAAATGCGGCCATGTTGGAAAAACAACAAGGCCGCATTTTTTTAAAACAATCAGTCTTTATCTCACTGCTGCTTATACAGCAACTCATTGTACTCCTCCAACATGCGCTTCACCGCGAAGTAGTCTTTGGTGCTCAGGATGCTGTTGCGCATCATTTCCACCCATTTTTCGGGATGATCGTAGTAGGTGGGCAACACTTCCCCGGTGAGTACCCGGTACAGCGCGGCGCGATCGTGGTTGTCGAGGATCGTTTCGTCTTCGCTTTCAAAACCATCGCCGAATTGCCAGCCGTTGACGCCGTGTTGGCAGGCTTCGGGCCACCAACCGTCGAGGATGCTGAGGTTGAGCACGCCGTTCATGGCCGCCTTCATGCCGCTGGTTCCGCTGGCTTCTTTGGGGCGGCGCGGATTGTTGAGCCACACGTCGGAGCCGCGGGTGAGCGCTGCGCCGATGTCCATGCCGTAGTTTTCGAGGAACACCACGGCGCCGGGATATTTTTTCGACATGGCCACGAGGTTGGCGGCGATGCCTTTTCCGGTGTCGTCGAGCGGGTGGGCGCGGCCGGAGAAGACGATCTGGATTTTGCGGTCGCGCAGCAGCGGGTCAATGATTTCGGGCTGACTGAAGATGAGGTCGCTGCGTTTGTACGGCACTGCCCGGCGCGAGAATCCGATGATGAGGTTTTCGGCAATGAGTTCCACGCCGGTGCGGGCTTTGACAAAGTCCACCAAATCTCGCTTGTTTTTCATGTGCGCAGCCCAGAGGTCGCCGCCGTTTTCGGCCGTTTCGATCATGGCCGCATCTACCCAGGTGGGCAGGTGAATGGCGTTGGTGATGCCCACGATTTCGGAGCGGCCTTCTACCTCTTTCCACATGTCGTTGGCGGTCACGGCGTGCAGTTGTGCCACCGCATTGGAACGGCGCGAGAGTCGCAGTGCGCCCACCGTCATGTTGAACGGAGAGCCGCCCAGCGCTTCCAATTGCTCCTCCGTCATGCCCATGTTGGCACCCATGTACATGAGGCGGTCTATGGGGTGCGATTCGTTGCCCTGCACCACCGGCGTATGCGTGGTGAACACGATTTCCTGTTTGCTGGCAGCCAATGCGGCCTCATATTTTGCGCCTTTTTCCACTTTTTCCCGCACCAATTCAAAGCCGGCAAACAAAGCATGGCCTTCGTTGAAGTGATACACATCCACCTCAATGCCTAATGCCCGCAGCGCACGCACGCCGCCTACGCCCAGCACCATTTCCTGCGCGATGCGCTCCTCGCCGAACCAGCCGTAGAGTTGCCCGGTGATCCAGGGGTCTTCGCCGTTTTCGGGCAGGTCGGTATCTAACAGGTAGAGGGGCGCATTGCCGAAACATTCGAGTTTCCAGACCTTGCAGAGTACCTCGCGCTTGCGGATTTCCACCGTCACGGTTACGCCGGTATCTTCCAGAAAATCATACTTATAATTATGGTAAGTATCGTAAGGCTGACCATTGGCGTCAATCATCTGATCGGTGTAGCCCTGTTTCCATTTGATACCGATGCCCACGATGGGGTAGCCGTGATCTTTGGCGCCTTTCATGTAGTCGCCGGCCAAAATGCCCAGACCGCCGGCATACGCCTTGAAGCTGTTGTCTAAGCCGTATTCCATACAAAAGTAAGCCACGCGCGGCTGAGAAGTAGAGGGAGTTGACATGGGTTGTTTTATTTTGTATTGAAAATGAGGAAATTATTAAGTTAGCTGCGAGCTATGACCACGCCCTGCGTGGCGTGAGCTTGGTTTCCCAAAATTGAAAAAGAAAACCTTTTCAAAAATCACCTTAGTAGTGGGGCAAAAATAAATGCTCATTTTCTTTAGGCCAAAGGATTAGATAAGACACTTAAAATG
>DDUV01000034.1:37703-41025 GCA_002344975.1 Saprospiraceae bacterium UBA2329
TTATTTTTTTATCGCCCCTTATGAACGGCGCATTTATGGAAGGATATCCAAACTCGCAGCTCGTGGCCCGCAACTCGCAGCTATTGCACAAATTCAATTATTTTAAAATCCTACTGTATCCCCAGCTTGGCCTTCACCAAGGGCATCAGATCGTCCTGGTCCTGAGCAAAAAGCAGGGTATTGAAAATGCTGGAATCGAACACCAATTGGTAGCCGTTTTCTTTGGCCACTTCATCAATGGCTTTTTCCACTTTATCAAAAATAGGCTTGAGCAGTTCTTCGCGCTTTTTCTGAACGGCGGCTTCAATTTCCTGCTCGTATTTCAGGATGGCGTCGCGTTCTTTGACCAATTCCTCTTCCCGCTTCTTGAGAGCAGCCGGAGGAAAGGTGCCGGTTTGGGCGTCCTGCACGAGCTTGTTGTAGTTTTCCTGAAATTTTTTGGCCATTTCTTCGCCTTTGGCCACCATCTGCTTTTGGAACGCCTCCAATTCTGCGTCGGCAGCTTTGGTTTCAGGCATCATGGCCACAGCATTGCCCAAATTGAGGTGGCCGTACTTTTGAGCTTGCATGGCGCCGACCGACAAAATAACCGCTACCAGCGCTCCGAAAAAACGTGTTGAGAACATCATGAATGGATGATTTTTTTGTACTAAACGACAAAGGTAGCCGCTCTGGCGTAATATGGGGCTGTTTTATGGCAGGATTATTACAAAGCCCCCTCACCGGTAGCGAGCTAAACTCCCTAACTTTCCGCCTCAAAAATCAATACGCCATGAGAATTTTGTATTTCCTTTTCGTTTCACTGTTCCTTTTAACGGGATGTATGAAAAAACCCGCTCCTTCACAAGCCACGCTGCAGGCGCCCGGCGGCAAGATTCGACTCGAATTCATGCTAAAATCCGACGGATCGCCCGCTTATGCTGTGTTTTTGGCAGATAAAGTGCTGATTGACAGCTCCACGCTCGGCTTCACGCTGAAAGACGAGCCTGCCCTGCGCGCCAATTTCGAGGTCATCAAATTTTCCAACTCCTCTTTTGATGAAACTTGGGAAACGGTGTGGGGCGAACGCCGTAAAATCCGCAACCACTACAACGAACTCACCGCCTATCTGCGCGAAAAAGAAGCGCCCAACCGCCTGATGAACCTCATCTTCCGGGCCTACGACGACGGCGTGGCATTCCACTACGTCATCCCCGAACAGCCAGGCATTCCGGCCAATTTCGTCATCATGGAAGAACATTCCGAATTCCGGTTCACCGGAGACCACACCGCCTGGTGGAAACCCGCCGACATTGACAGCTACGAATATTTGTATGAAACCACGCCGCTGAGCAAAATAGACGCCTCGAAATATGCGCCTGAAAATGAACGGGTTGACCGCCGCATTCTCAACTTCAAAGCCGTCAACACGCCCATCACCCTGCGCACCGCCGAGGGCGTTCACATCAGCCTGCACGAAGCCCGGCAATTGGACTACCCCGACATGACGCTGGCGCTGAAAGGCAATACCGACCTTGTCAGCGAATTGGTACCCTGGGCCGACGGCGACCGCGTAAAAGCTACCCTACCCCTTCGCACGCCCTGGCGCACCATCACCATCAGCGACCGCGCAGGAGGATTGGTGGAATCCAACCTGATTCTCAACCTCAACGATCCCAATAAATTGAAAGACCTCTCCTACATCGAACCGATGGTCTATACCGGCATCTGGTGGGAAATGCACATCGGCAAAACCACCTGGCGCCGCGATTTCGTAGAGGGTTCCTGGTCGAATATGGGCGGACAGGTGCATGGCGCCACCACCGAAAACACCAAGCGCCACATTGATTTCAACGCGGCCAACGGCATTCGCGGCCTGCTCATCGAGGGCTGGAACACCGGCTGGGAATATTGGGGCATGGACACCATCGGCTTTTTCGATTTTGTGACGCCTTATCCCGATTTCGACATCAAAGAAGTGGTGCGTTATGCCAATGAAAAAGGCGTGGCCATCATCGGGCACCACGAAACTTCGGGTGATGTGGAGAATTATGAAAAACACTTGGAAAAAGCATTCCAATTGTACAAAGACCTGGGCATCAAAGCGGTGAAAACCGGTTATGCCGGCGAAATCCGCCCCAAAGGCGAGCGCCACCACGGACAGTACATGATTCGCCACTACCAGAAAGTGATAGAATTGGCCGCCAAATATGGCATTGCCATCAATGCGCACGAGCCGAACAAAGACACCGGTCTGCGCCGAACCTGGCCCAACTACATGACCCGAGAGGGCCTGCGCGGCACGGAATACGAAGCCTGGAGCGCCGGCAATCCGCCCGAACACACGGTCATTTTGCCGTTTACGCGCCTGTTGGGCGGCCCCGGCGATTACACGGCCGGCATTTTTGATGTGTTGTTCGACAAATACAAAAAAGACGAGCGCGTACACAGCACCGTGGCCAAACAATTGGCCGTCATGGTCACGCTGTACAGCCCGCACCAAATGGCTGCCGACCTGCCCGAAAACTACGAGGGCAAACCCGCTTTCCAATTTGTGCGCGATCTGGTTGCCGATTGGGATGAAACAATCGTGCTGAATGCCGAAGTGGGCGACTACCTCACCACCGTGCGCAAGGCCAAAGGCTCGCCCAACTGGTTCCTCGGCAGCACTACCGATGAAAACGCGCGGGAACTGAGCGCTTCCCTCAGCTTCCTCGATGCCGGCAAAACGTATGTGGCCGACATTTACGCCGACGGTCCCGGCGCCGACTGGGAGCGCAATCCATTCCCCGTTGCCATTCAGAAAGTATTGGTTACCAAAGATATGACGCTGCCGCTGAAATTGGCGCCCGGCGGCGGCACGGCCATCAGTTTCAAACCGGCTACGGAGGAAGAGGCGAAAACGCTGCCGATGTTCGGGAAGTGATGCTTTGGGGTTGAGGTCAGGCGGTAGCTTCGGTTTTCGCCTGACTTCGACTTGCCGGAAGTCAGCGCCTCACGCACTGCACTCGCCCCTCTACGTTTGCGCTCTACGTTTGTCCTTTACATCTGCCACTCTACGCTCGCTCTACGTTTGTCGTTCCCTGCCTGCCGGCAGGCATGGCGAAGGAACCTGTACCACCCCGCACGGCACCCTCGTAGAGTTGCCGGCGGAGATGGTACAGATTCCTCCACTACGTTACGGTCCCGCTACGGCGGGATAAACTAGGACAAACGTAGAGGGGACCGTAGAGCAGCGCAGAGGGGACCGTAGAGCGACCCTGCCGCCGGCAGGCATGACGTAGCGTGGGATTGCACTGAAATGGCGCACTTTACAAGCGGGTGGAACCCGCATAATACTCGC
>DDUV01000085.1 GCA_002344975.1 Saprospiraceae bacterium UBA2329
AAAGGTCCCAAATTGATGGTATTCTGGGCGTAAGAGTAATTGCCCCGAAGCTCGCCGTTTACCAACAGCCGGTAGCCGGTAGCCGTATTGGAGGCAACCACGCCCGGCGAAATTGCCACATAGAACAAGCCATTGGGCGTGCAAGACAGTGCTTCCACCTGCAAATTCATGGCTGGGCAAGGTTGCGACAAGCCCGGCGAGTGGCAAATTTCATCCATATAAAAATTCTGTCCGCCGATGCGCAAAGACTCAATGTTGCCCGTCAGGCACATGATCCCGGTGCTGTTCACCGTGCCGCCGGGCGTGCCGGGCGTGATGGTAAAGGTGACGCCGGGCGCCAGCGTGGCAGGAATGTTGAAGGGAAAATTGACCAATTGCACAGGCTGCCCGTTCACCGAGATGTTCTCAGCGCCCTCGCCGGCCCAAAATCTGAAACACACCTGATTGGTACCTGCCGGGAACGTAAAACGCACGGTGGCGCTTGCCGTTTGAAGCACCCGGCCTTGTGCCAGCGCGAACGGCGGCAATAAATTGGTCGGATTGTTCTGTACAGAAACATCGCCGAAAATCTCGGTATTGGCCGAGCCGATGTAGCGGGCCAGCCGCCCGGTAACGCCCTGTCCTTCAAAGAAGACATCGCCGGGTTCGTAGCCGTAGTTGGCGTTGTAATAGGTACCTGCCGGGATATCGTCAAACCCTACGCAGGTGGGCAATGGTTGTGCAAAAAGCGCTGCGAAAACAGGCCACACAGCCAGAAGAAAAACGTAGATAAATCTTGCATTCATGGTTATCGGCTTTTTTAATTTGAATTGCATGATACAAAGATTCAGCGAAAACACCTTCTTCGCAAAAACTTTATACCGCCGTTTTTGATTTTTTTCACCCTGCAAACATAGAAATATTTTTTTATAAAAAATTGGTTTACAATTATTAAAAACAGAATACCTTGGCACTCTGATTTGATTTTTTTTACCCAAATGGAGCATGATAAACAGCTTGTAGCTTGAAGCTAACAGCCTTGATTTCACACCAAACAGACCGTTTCACTATGATCTCGCACAAGATTTTTGAACTGCTTTCCAACCTTGATCGAAAAGAGATGACCCGTTTTCGGGAATTTGCCGACTCGCCGTACCACAACAAGCACCGCGATGTACGAGCATTGACGGAATACCTCAGCCGAATCTTCCCGCAGTTCAACGAGCGCAATTGCCGCCGGGAAACCATCTGGAACGCCGTTGCCCCCGACCGCCCCTACGACTTTGCACAGCTCGCACTCCTTTTCACCTACACCCGCCGCCTGCTCGACGACTTTCTGATGCAGGAGCAGTTTTGGCGACAGCCGGACCAACAAAATCTACTGTTGCTCAGCGAATTGCGCCGCCGGAACTTGTTTGATTTGTACGAAAAAAAACTTCGCCAAACCGGGCCGCACACTCCCGACGACGGCACGGCTGCATTGTCCCGGTACTTGCTTGCCGCCGAAGCCGACGCCTATTTCACCCGTGCCGAGCGCCGCCGAAACGACGAAAGTCTCCAGCAAAAAGCCAACCTCTTAGACGCGTTTTACCTCGCCGAAAAACTACGCGACGCCTGCGAAATGCAAGTGCGCCGCCACATCCTCAAGGTGGACTACTCCTCGCGCCTGCTCGATGCGGTGCTGCGCGAGGTGGGCGACAACATAACCGAGTACGCGCACGATCCGGCCATTTTTCTGTACTACCATATTTACAGGATGCTCAGTCGGGACGAGGAATCGCAGCGCTATTTCGAGGCATTGGAAGCACTGCGACAACGGCAGGAAGTTTTTGATAAAACCCGGCTGTCGGAACTGTATAATTATTTTCAAAACTACTGCATCCGACGCATCAACCTCGGCGATGAGCGTTTTTTGGAGGAAATTTTCAAACTGTACCTCATCCTCATCGAACAGGAACTGCTGTACGAAGACGGGCTGCTCTCCGAATGGCATTACAAAAACATCATTACCACCGGTATTCGCTTGCGGCGGTTGCCCTGGGTACGCGCTTTCATCGAATCTCAAAAAGAACGCCTGCCCCCCGATGCCCGCGACAATGCCTACCGTTTCAATCTTGCCGCCTACCACCACGCTGCCGGCGAGTACGACGCGGTGTTGCAACTCCTTTTGCAGGTAGAATACAGCGATGTGCGGTACAGCCTCGGGGCCAAAGCGCTGCTGTTGCGCACCTATTACGAATTGCACGAGTGGGAGGCCCTCGACTCGTTGGTAGGGTCTATGCGGCAGTATTTGCAGCGCAATCGCCTGCTGGCCGATTTCAATCGAAACGGCTACCACAATTTGTTCAGGTTCACGCGCCGCGCGGCTGCCATCCGCTCGCAAAGCGCCTACCTCTCAGATGAAAAATACCGCTCGGAACTGGAGCGCCTGCGCCGGGAATTGAGTCTCGCCGGAGAAATTTTCAACAAAAGCTGGCTGATGGAAAAGGTGGAGGAGTTGGCGGGGTGTGAGGGGTGAGTATGTGAGGGGTGAGTGCGTGAGGGGTGAGTGACTTATATTTGCAGGATAAATATTTTCTCATTATGCAATACGAACTCAGTCACTGGGAGTACGACTCCTTTTTTCGCGCCATAGACGTTGCCGTGCTCGGCAGCGGCATCGTG
>DDUV01000124.1 GCA_002344975.1 Saprospiraceae bacterium UBA2329
AAACTGACGAGGCTGAATTATGTGAATCTGGCCAGCAATCAATTAAAAAGCTTGCCGGATGAAATCGGGCAATGGTCGCAAACCACCACGCTGAATCTGAGCCACAACCGAATGACGACATTGCCTGCCGCTATTGGTAAACTGACAAAGCTGATTGAGGTGAATCTGGCTTTTAATCGATTGGACAGCGTGCCGGATGAAATCGCCCAATGGTCGCAGGTTACCACGCTGAATCTGTACAACAACCGTCTGATTGCATTACCTGTCACTATTGGTAAACTGACCAAGTTGAATGAAGTAAATCTGGCTTACAATCAATTGAAGAGCCTGCCGGATGAAATCGGGCAGTGGTCGAGTTTAACTGTGCTGGAGTTGAACAGTAATCAACTGACTGCATTGCCTTTAGAAATATGGCAATTGACCAAGCTGAGAAAACTGAATTTGAGCAATAATCAACTAACGGAACGGCCTGCCGAATCCGAAAATTTGCCTTATTACACATCTGTTGATTGGTCCGGCAATCCGATAAAAGAAACTGCGCCGGCATCGGATCGTCTTCCAAAACCTATGATCTATCTATCAGAACCAGAGAAAATGCAAGGTTCCATGAACTGGCCGAAGGCGCCGAACGAGTCAATGGCAACCCCTAAGGTTGCAGGTAGTATGGCCCCGCCACCGCCGCCGCCACCGCCACTGCCGCCGCCCACTCCTGACGATATTTTCAAAATAGTAGATCGAATGCCCTGCTTTCCCGGCTGCGAAAATGAAGCCGACCTCTCTGCCTGTGCAAAGATGAAAGTTGATGACTTCTTCAGCAAAAACATGAGATACCCCGCTCTGGCCCGCGAAAACGGCGTGCAAGGCACGGTCATTGTCACATTTGTTGTGGAAAAAGACGGCTCAATGTCTGACATCAAATTAGTCCGAGACATTGGCGCAGGATGCGGGCAGGAAGCCTTGCGCCTTGTCAACCTCATGCAAGAGCAGGGCCTGCGCTGGACACCCGGCCAACATCAGGGCAATACGGTGCGTGTGCAGTACAATCTACCTATGATGTTCAAGTTGTGAGGCGGGGATGTGATGGGCGAGGTGGCGTCGCCAGCTTAGCGAAGGAATGACTACAGGGCATGAAACATGCTAAGTCTTCCCTTTACTACCCTCTGAACGCGAAACCCGCCTTTGCCAAGGCTACGGCGGATGAAACCCGAAGCCTTGAACCCGAAACTTTGAACCACGCCTTCGTCGTGGCGAGGCCCGGAACGCGAATTTTTAACGCGAATTTTAGCGAAGGTCGCGAATTTCCGCGAACCACGCCTCCGTCGTGGCGCAGCGCGAGGGTGTACGCCCTGCGTGGCTTGCAGCCAGCAGCTAACAGCCGGCAGCCGTTCCCTCCCGAACCCTACTCCACCACCAACTTCCCATACTCTAAATAATCAGCCATTTGGATGCGCCAGGAATACACGCCCGAAGGCAATGCCGGCAATGACAGCGCCGCACGGCCACGCCCCTGCGTTTCCGCTACCCGGCGGCCTGCCCCGTCGAACAAAGTGAAACGGTAGTCGCCGCTCCGCTCGGTAGCGATGGTGAGACCGCCGCCGGAACTCGCCGGATTGGGATACACCGCAAACTCATAAGGCTGGCGTTCCGGCTCTCCTGCGCTGCTGACGGGCGAACCGTCGCGGGCAATGATCATCTGGCCCAGACTTTCTACATTGGTTTCCGGGCCGAAATATACGCCGCCGTCGTCGCCGCTGATGAGTTCGGATGCCGGGTCGCTGAACTGCCAGGTCTCGCCGTCGGCATTTTCAGAGCGGACGTACAGCCTGAATCTTTGGGGTTGAAATACTTCGGCAGGTTCTACCGGCCCGATGCGCGAAAAGGTCAGCGCAGTGGGCGGTGTGATGAGCGGATTCGTGCCATAATTGTTGAAAATCCAATACGAGCGGGAATGTGGCGCGTCGTTGACCGGCTCGTCGGGTGGCAGATTGATGCGGGTGAGATACACCTCGCCGTTGGGTACAGTGCCGCCGCTGAGCAGGGTCATGCGCACACCGGTGTCGTTGCCGAAAAAGTAGTCGCCCGCAGCGTTGACGGCCAGGCGGGTGGACGTGCCGATGCCCACCGGACAGGAAGAAGCCGTGCGCACAGCGCCTCCGCTCAATCGCAGATGCCGCAGCCCCGAACGGTCGAGCGCGTCGCCGGTGGTTTCGTTGAACTGGTAGTAGGCCAGCAGTGCCGGGTCTTCGGCGGGTACTTTCACCAAGTGGCGCAGTTTGCGGATTTCATTCACCGAAAGGGCGCGATTCCAGATACAAACCTCCTCCATCTGGCCTTTAAAACGCCGCCCGGAATGGTTGGGATCAGCGCCGAGGTAAAAGGCTGCCTCGAAGGGCTGCATGGCGTGATTGCCGTTGTTGACAGCCGGTTTCCCGTTGAGATACAGCGTAGTACGATTGGGTTCTACCACCATCGCAATGTGCGCCCACTCGCCGTCGGGTACTACGAGGCCGGAATTCCAACTCCAAAAACCGTCGTTCCAGTGGTAGCGCAGTTCGTTGTTGTTCCCAAAATTGAGACCCACCGTCGTGTTGCCGCCGCGCGTGAAGAACAGCCCGGCGAAGGCAGGTTGCGGCCCCTCGCGTTTGATCCAGGCGGAGATGGTGAAATGCGTCATCGGGGTATGGAGGGCCGGGCCGACCGCAAAATCGGAGGTAGCGCCACCCAGCCGCAGGGCCTCTCCGGGAATGGTGTCGGGCGAGCAGCCGTCGGTTTCAATGCGGATCATGCCGGGCACGGTTTTGGTACTGCTCTGGCCGGCCGCGTCGGTGATGGTCAGCGAGACGTCGAACACGCCGGTTTGGCCGAATACCACTTTAGGGTTGCGGGCCGTGGCATCGCTCACATAAGCAGCGCCGGGAAAGGCCCATTGCCAGGCAGCGCCGGCGTGCCGCAGCACCGAGTAGTCTTCAAAATAAAAAGTATCGCGGGCGCAGTAGGCGGTGAGTTTGTCGGCCATCGGCTGTGCCAGCGTTGCGGAGGGCGTTTTCAGGTCGGTTTCCCAGATGCCGTGGCTGTAGGTGGCCATGCGGAGTTTGTTTTCTTTGTAAAACGGCCTGATGATGTTGCAATTGGCGGAAGCCGGCAGCCCTTCGTAGTACGCCTCCCAGTCGCTCATCGAGTCGTCGCGGTAGAAGACAGCGAAATTGGTGCCCGCATACACCGCGCCGTTGCTGCCCGCCTGATGAAAAATGTACTGTATGGAATGGCCATTGAGCGTGGGCGTGGACAGGTTTTGCCAGCTTTGGCCGCCGTCGGTGGTTTTAAAAACCTTGACGCCGTCGTTGTTCTGATGCCCGAAAGCCACCCAAAGCGTGTTGGGATCGGTGGCGCTGAGGGTCATGGTGCCGGCGCGTTGCGAGTTGGCGGAGGGGAAGCTCCGGGCTTGCCAGCTTTGGCCGCCATCGGCAGTTCTCCACAGGGTAGCACCGTAAAACGAGGTACGCTGATAGACGTACATCACGTCGGGGTTGGCGCGCGAAATCTCGAAGTGCATCACGGGTTCAGTGCTTCCATCAAAAGTTTTGACCAATTGAAAACTCGCGCCCTCGTCTTCGGAGCGCCACAATTGGTTGTCTTTGCCGATGAAAACCCGCCGGTAGCAAAGCGGATGAAACTCCATTTCGCTGGAGTGCGCCGCGTAGTACGATTCGCCGGGGTAGTCGCTCATTTGCGGCAAGCTCAGCACTTCTTCTTCAATGTTGGTGGGAATGACGCGGGTGTTGATGTCTGAAAAATAAGCCTTGCCGGCAATGCCCGGATTGACGTAGCCGGTGGGCGCTTCTCCGCCGCCGAGGCGCAGGAATTGCCCTTGCGGGAAGGTGTTGCGGGTAGCAGAATTGCCGTTGTGATAGCGCCCGCCTACGAGCAGGTCTTCGTTCCAGCCGCTGCCGAAGCCCCAGAAATCGGAGGCGGTGATGCCGTTTTTGCGCGATTCGCGGGAGCTGAAAAAGTTGCCGGAATACTCCACGCCGCCGTCATTGGCCACCCAACAATCGTTGCCTAAGATTTTGATTTCCTGCTGGTCGGGGTGAATCCAACTGAGGCTGCCCTGATAGCCGCCGAGGGCCGTGAAAGTCTGTGCGCCGTTGTCGGTTTTCCAGAGGTTGAGGCCGCCGATGAGCACCTGATCTGCATTGGTATGCGAGGCTGCGATGGAGAGGTTGTAATAGCCCTGATAGAGGGTGTTGGTATTGTTGAGGGTCATCAGGTTGGGGTGCGAGGCCGTCCAGGGGCCACCGACGGGCGGGTTGGGCAGGGTCCAGCTTTCGCCGGCATTGCTGCTCCGAAATACGCCGATGAAGCCGTTGTCGCCGGGTTTGGAATTGCCGGCCAGCACCACATAAACGACGTTGGGATCGGCGGGCGTGACGGTCATGCGGGCGCCGTCGTCGCGGCGGGCAGCGTCGGCAGAACTGTACCAGCCGTTCTCGCGGATGCTGAAAGTAGCGCCGGAATTGAGGGATTTGAAAAACTCGCAGCGCCCGGCTGCCGGGTTGGTTTTCAGTACATAAACGATGTCGGGCAGGGTGGGATGCACCTCAATGTCCCAGCAGGCTTGGGTGTAGAGTTGCGTCCAGTTTTGGCCTGCGTCGGTACTGCGGTATAGGCCTTTGTCGGCAGCCACGAGCAGGATGGCCGGGTTGCCCGGATTCACCGATATGTCGTTGACATTCAGACCGGAAGAGGTAAAAACCACCGACCAGTTTTGGCCGCCGTCCACGGTTTTATACACCCTCGATCCGTCGCCGGCATACACCACATCGGCGTTGGCAGGGTCTATTTTGATGCTGTGAATGGCGCGCATGGTCGTATTGGCCGAGACGTGCGTCCATTGCAAGCCTTTGTTGGTGGTTTTGTAAATGCCTCCCGCCTCAGTGCCGCAGAACAGGATGTCGGGGTTGGCAGATGACTGGTCAATGCAATAGACATTGGCCTGCCAGGAGACCTTCACCTGAGCGGGCGAAGTACTGAAGGTTTCCACCGGACCGATGTGTTGCCAGGGCGTGGTATTGCTTTTGGGAGCGGCGGCGCGTTGTTCCAACCAGAGTTGTTCCCAGGTTTCGCGGCGCTCGTTTTGGGGCAGGAGCACGCTGCCGTCGGGCTGCACAAAGGGTTCGACCGCGCGGCGCCATTTTTTATAATACTGTGTATGCGAGGTTTTTACAAAATCATGCCCGGCGTAGTAGGCCCGGTAGGCGGAGTCCACTTTGGCTACGTTGGGCTGCTCCTGATAGAGCCAAACGGCCCAGGGCGGCGTGTCGTCGGCCTGGTCGGGCAAAAATCGGAGGCTTTGCTGTGCCTGCGCGATGGCGGCGGCAGCGAGGAGGAGGAGGGTGAGATGTGGTTTCATGTTATTAGAAATGATGGTGTTCTACTTATTGCCTCAAAAACCGCAACACCGAGTCTCCATCCGAAGCGCGGAGGCGAATCAGATACAGGCCCGTGGGCAAACCATCTATGCTGATAATCAGCCTGTTGCTGCCGTCTGCGATTTTGCCGTGAAGCACTTCCTGACCATGAGCATTGTAAATGTACCAACTCATGCCCTCATTCTTTTTCAAAGACCAGTTCAGGTGCAGCGTTTCTCCATTACCCACCGGATTAGGATGTATTTTCAGCGACATTCGATCTGCTTTGTTCCAGCGAACGAATCGAATGGTTGAATATTCAGCCTTGCCATCAAAAGAAATCGCCGCGATTCTGTAGTAAGCCTGCTCGGCAGGTACATCGCGATCTATCCAGCGATAGGTATGGCGATCCGGCAGGTTGCGCGCCGGCAACTGCCCCATTACACGAAAGTGGATGCCATCTAAAGAGCGTTCTACCTCAAAATGCGCCAGTTCTTCTTCTTCCGACGACTCCCATTCCAGCAGGGCGTCGGCAGTTCCGAGCGGCCAGGCGTCAAATCGCTCCCATTGTAAGGGCAGGACGGCCAAACCACAATCCCCGGCAGGGTCGGTGCAGCGCACAAACACCGTATAGTCTTCCACTTCGCCAAATTCCGAACCACAGGGGCTGTTATAAGTGGTGGAATAAACACACCGCACCCGCATGGTGGTAGCGCCGGGCAGGGCGCCTTGCGGAACACTCACAGAGCCGATGCTGCGATGATTGGCATCCGGCAATGTCATGACAATCAGTTCATTGGCATCGAAAACGCTGTTCTTGTTCCAGTCAATCCATGCATGTACGCGGTCGGGGGAAAAGGCATAGTTCAGGCGCACCGTAAGTTGATAGGAATTGCCATACGCCACTTCGGTGGAATTGGCCCTGAAGTCCGAATACATTGTCTTGCCGGACGCGTGATCCAGCGTGTTGCATGTTACCTGAGCAATATAGTCTGAGCCGGTGCCACTGCTCCCCTCGGCGGCACAATAGCTAAGATTGGCAGCCCCGCCTCGGCATGTGCAGTCGGAGAAATATGTTTCACCCGATGAGTAAGCATCCCCATCATCGCAAGCCTGGCCGATGAGGTTGTTGTTGAAATTGGGGCAGAGGTCGGCGAAGTTGCAAATCCCGTCAGCGTCATCGTCGGGTGAAAACGGCGTACATGCTGCCACCTCAATGGGCGCTTCCAACATACCGCGGCCATGCGTGCCGATACGGAGCAGGTTGGCAGCGTATTGTATTTCAATATCTTCCACACGGGTATGCGGCAATTGGCCGTACTCGACCCATTCGCTGAGGTAGTCGTCTTTGTAATACACGCCGGCATCGGTGCCCACAAACATAGCGCCGGCAATGGGATGATAAAGTTCTATGGCGCCCGTAGAGATGTTGGGCAAATTCAGGCTCAGGTTGGTCCAGGTGGCGCCGGCATCATCAGATCGGAACACTTTCGAACCATTCGTAAAGCCGGAAGACGTGACATAAACTTTGTTCATATCGGCGGCATCCACTTCCAGATCGGAGATATTGTTGGCGGGGAGATTGCGGGTAGTCCAGCTATCGTCAGCAGTATTTTTTACATAGATTTTATCGCCGTGTACGGCATATATCCTCTCGCCGTTGGAAGGCGCAATGGCAATTTGTTGGAGAGAAGAGCCGTTGGCCAAGGCGCCACTGATGCTGTTCCAGTTGCTGCCCCGATTGAAAGATTCATAGACCTCGGTGTAAGCGATGACTATGCGAGCGGGATTGGAAGGATCGAGTTTGTAGGGTGTTTCCCAGGCTCCGTTACCGTGCCCCGGAGGCTCTATATTGCTATTGGAGCCATTGAACCAACGCCGGACCGCTCCATTCTGATACGACCAATATCTGTACCGGGAATCGGTAGGGTCTATGTCCTGATTCATACCGTCGCCGGTGCCGGCATAATCGGCCCAAACACCATTCGCCTCCCGAAACACATTTCCATTATCCTGAGAGCCGCCGCCGACAATGCCTGCATTGGACTGCGAGACAGAAATGTCGTAAAACTGTGTAATGGCCAAGCCGTCGGAGAGGTTTTCAAAGCTGTTGTCGGCCAAAATGAAGCGATACACGCCGCCATCGTTGCAATAATAGACACAATGATTTTCGAGCGGGTTGACAAACATATTCCGTTGATCAACATGGATGTCCACCAATCCGCCGGCGCCCAACCAGTCCATAGTTTGAATAAAACTGGCGCCGTCATCATTGGAACGGAAAGTTTCAAAATTGCCGGAAAGGATAACAGATGGATTCGCCGGCGAAAATACAAACACCTGGCCGCTTTCGGGAAAAACGCCTCCTGAAGAAAAAGTAGCCCCCTCATTGGTTGACTTGTACAGGTCGGAGCCATGCCGGGCATATACTTTTCTGGACGACAGAGGTGTCACGTTCAAAAACACCTCATTGTTGCCAAAATCAGCAGTCTGGGTAAAACTGCCGCCCCCGTCCAAACTCCTAAAAACCCGTCCGTCTCTGGTTCCGACATAAACGATATTGGGGTCGCCCGGTTTCAGCCTTACATTGAACGAACTCACATTCAGCACTTTGGAGACAGAATTAAAGCCATCGGTGGTGCGATACAGCCCGTTGGCAGTGGCCGCAAACATACGCTGCGGATTGGTGGGGTCAGCTTCCAACCAGTAGATGCGTATGTCGTCGGTAAAGTTAAAACTCAGTGCGGTAGGCTGCCAGTTTTGGCCGCCATCGGTGCTTTTGTACACGCCTATGCCCTGCGGCCCATACCACACATGGTCGCTCACGGCGATGTAAAGCGTGTTGGGATTTTGCTGATCTACGATGATGGAACTGATGGCCAAAAATGGAAGCTGATCGCCCAGCGGCACATACGAAAGCCCTCCATCGGTAGTTTTCCAGACGCCGCCAATGGCTGCACCGACATAAAATGTATTGGGGTCGGTGGGATGAAATGCCAGAGAGGTCGTTCTTCCTAAGCCGATCTGATCGTCAATATATCCTAAGTAGGAGATGTTGGTCCAGGACACATTTTCGTACGGGTTGATGGTCTTGGGACGACTGGTATTTTTTTCTTTTTCGATGAAGTGCGCTGTTGGATCCCCCAGCGTTCCATCGGCATTGAGCCGATCTTCCCAGAAAGAACGCCAGCGCATAAACTTCACATATTCACCATCCCTGTGCTCGCCGACCGTCCTTTCCCAGGGTGTTAAACCGGGGTGCTTCCGATCGAAATAGACCTCCGCTTCAGCTACTATTTTGTAAAAATCGCGGGAAGAGCGAAATATCTCTTCCAAACTGCTCTGGCCCGACAAGACGAGCGAAAAGGCAGTGATGATAAGCGTTGCTATGGCTCTGTTCATGCGTGTGATGATTGTGTAGAGGAGATATTCAAGTTGCCGGAATAAAAAATCTGCGCCAAAATTAACACAAACCTCTCCAACCACCATTTTATCAGGAAAATTGACTGCAGCCTGACATGGGAAAATGTGCCGGGCATGGGTTTTTAGGATTTTTATTGGGGAAGTAATCCCGATAAATCTGCATCATATTTGTGCCAACCATCCGCAAATAGCAGTCAATTGCGCATCCTTAGTCAGGTTGGCGGCTTGATGAAGATTTTCGTTTTGCAGTTGTTGATATATTTCCTGCGCCATTGCAGCTTCGATGGCTGCGCCGATAAAGAACAATTGCGGACTGAAGCCAAGCGAGTTGAATCCTGTCCTAATACGGTTGAGTGCAGAATTGGCAGTTTTCCAGTGCTCGTCTGCACCTGCAGGGTCTATTCCGCCTTTCATCTCTCCAAGCGCCACATAACGTTCAGCTTGGTAAATAATGGAATCTTTACTGGATTTCAGATATTCTTCTTCTTTTGCATCCAATACTATTACATCCACGTTTTTATTGACCATCGGCACATTGACATTCAAAACTAACAGCCGATCATGTTCTCCTTTCCAGTAAAGCGCCTTGATCCGCTTTTCAATACCTGCATCATCGTCGGGCTTTTCCAGCCACGTATTGGAGTCGCCGTCTTTCCAGCGATAAGAAATCCCGGCAATATTGAAAACCGAAATCAGCGTGCGCAGAAATTTACGCTCGCCGAGCGTACCTGCCAAATTTCTTGCTTTTCCGCCCAGCGCATCTCCTTTGGTAAGCAGAAAACGATACACTAATTCATCTACAAATTCTGTCCCCGCCGGTTCGAGAAAATTTTCTATCAAACCCTTGATAGCGATAGTTTTATCGTCTTCAGTAAGATAATTTAATGATTTCTCCGACAAGCCGGAAGCTGTCAGTAATCCTGCGCGCAACATTTCCATATCCAAAAGAGCCAATGGACTTTCAGCGCTTGATGCCAATGTTTTGAGCGCTATCGCCTGCTCTACATAAGGAACTGCCATGTAGTTTTTTTCCAAAGCCATCGCTATGAAGCCGGCCCTGGTTTCTTCTCTGGAGGTAATGAGCGCTTCTGCTGATTCAATCAGGGAGTGACCTCCTACTTTTTTTGCCATAGGTAAACGCATTTTCTGATTTCAGTACGTCCATAATTCCCCATCTGCTGGCTGCTGTTACCTTTGCCTTTTGGAAGCACCAATATTTTTACGATGTCAAATCCAAAATGCTCTGCAAATTCCGACAGGATCAAATCCACAGGAATTTCTTCCCCGCCGTAACGAACGTTGTCGTTCACCATCACGCAGTATCCGCCGCTTTTGGTAATGCGCGCCATTTCATAAATAACGAAGCACATCTCCAGAAAATAGTTCTTCACCATTCTGGGGATGTTGCTGTTGTTCAACTTTTCCTGCTGATTGAGCAAATCGAGGACGGCGTTTACTTCGCGCATAGCGCCCGATTGCTCATATACGCCGATCACTTTTTCGAAGGCGTCCGCTTGTCCGATGCTGGTATAAAATTGAAGGAGTTGCTCTGTTTTTTCTTTATTTTCTACCGTGCAAGAAAGCATGGCCTGGCGCAGATTGCGCACATCGTCACTGTCATGGCCCAGAAACACCAGTTCCAGCGCATAAGTACGGGTATAATCGTACCTGTTGCAATAAGGTGGAGAAGTAACGATGAAGTCGAAATAATTGGCTTCCAACTTGGGTAATTCTTCTAAGCAGGAGCCTTGAATGATATTTATTGGTTGAAACGTTGCCGTTTTTTGTGCCGGCTCCGTATCATCGAAAAGACTGAGTATCTGCTCCGGCGCGAGGTCCTTCGTTATCTGTTGCAGCTTGGCTTTGAGAGCTTCTTCAAAAGTCAAAATCCGGCCTTTATCAAATGGCTTTCCATTTAATGACCTGGCTGAGCGGTAGTCCCAACGCAAATACTGACCATCTTTACGCGTAAAACTAATTTCTTCCAACACCGAAAATGCTGCAAACCTGAACAGTGTTCGTATTTTTTCGTCTTCAATGCGCGCGCACCAGCTCATGTAGCGGTTGAGTAGTTCTTCCGTATCTTCAGGGAAAGCATCTTTCGTTATCGGAATATGGCGAATGTGGTTTTCGTCAGATTTCAACACCGCCAAATCACTCCAGAGTTGGTTCACCAGATTCCTGAAACGCTCTACATCCATGCCGCTCACCGCTTCTCTGGCCTGCATCACAAAGGCTCCCACCGGCAACAACTCAATGCCCCACGATTCCCAGCCAAGCTCCTGGCCTGCAAATAAGGTAGTGCCGGCACCCGCAAAAGGATCGAGCAAGCGCCCGGGGCGAATTCCGTACTCCTCCAGAAAATGTCTGACCAATACCGAGGAAAAGCCTTCCTTGTACTTGAACCAGCGATACACAGGCTCTTCTTTGTTGGCCTGAAAACTGACTACTTTGCGGTTCAAATGGGCAGCGACCTCCAATTTTCCGGCCATGCGGTCGTACAAAAGTTGCCGCTGTGAAGGCATTATTGCTGTTGCTTGTGTCATGCGGGCGAAGTGTTTGAGTGGTCCATTTTTGTTTTCAGATAATTGATGAATGCCGAGCAGGAAATGAGCATGAATCTGGCATCCTCCATCGTAACGGGAATGCTGTCTTCCAAAAGAGCATGGCGAATACCGCCTGAATCGCTGGTGTAGCCGTAGAGTTTGTCGAACGCAGACTTCAACGAACGGTGAATTTTGAATTTATCTTCAATAACAATCAAAGCGTCGCTCAATTTAGTTTTTCCAGTTATAATCCTGCAAAACGACTCAACCGCAGAAATAGCCTCTTTTACAGAATTGCGATAGTCGGGGTTCTTCCGATTGGCAAAAAACTCTAGCGCTGTTTGTAAATGCGTATGCACAGGTTCCCACTGTGAAGCAATACTAAAAGCATCTTCAATGGCCACGATTTCCTCTTCAGCAGTGATTTGTACTACATGGCCGTCTATGAGACGGTAGCCGGACTTTTCTCGCTCAAGGGCGGTGTTAATTTGATCTTCCATTTCTGGATTTAAATCAAGGAGAGTCAGGAACTCTATCAAATCGTACCTTTCGTACCACTCTGCTTTAAAGAACCACTCCTTCGTATAATCGTAAACCATAAGGAGAGTCATATTATCAGAGCGATATGGTAATTCGTCAATACGTTTAACAAAAAAATTCTCCCAGATAATCTGGCATTGTACACCTTGAACTGTGGCTTCAGTACTCCCCATGCTAACATTCACGAGACTAAAAAAATAGGTATAAATTACATTCCACAGCCTATTTTCCAGCGCCTGATCCATTGATTCAATTTGGAGCGCCTCCCTTACAGCAGTTTTACCGATTCTTTGAGAAAATTTCATGCGACTTAACGATTAGCTCCTAAAGGTAGTCATATCTTCAAAATTCCACTCACCCCTCACTCCCTCACCCCTCACTCCCTCACTCACTCACCCCTCACTCACTCACCCCTCACTCCCTCACCCACTCACCACTGCCAACAGCCCCTCCAAACCCCCCTTCGCCGCCTTCAAGCTCTTCACCCCGTCTTTGACCAAAATGAAGCTCTTGTTCGATTGTTTGAAGCTCAGGCCCTGCGCCGGACCCTGCTTGGCCACATGCGCGAGGATGGCGTGAAAAGTGGCGGTTTCGTAAAAAGAGGACTGCGGATTTTCTACAAAATACGCTCGCAACTTATTGTTTTTCAGAATGATGCGCTCGAAGCCCAACTTGCGGCACACCCAGCGCAGGCGCAGCCCCTCGAACAACTCGCGCACCTGCACGGGCAGCCTGCCGAAGCGGTCGCGGAGCTTGTCGGCGTATTGTTCGAGCGCTTCTTCGGTTTCGATGGCGTCGAGTTCGGTGTAGAGGGCGAGGCGCTCGGTGATGTTGCTGACGTACTCGCTGGGGATGAGCATTTCCACGTCGGTGTCAATGATGATGTCGCCGACGTAGCGCGGGTCTTTGGCCAATTCGTCTTCAAAGAGGTCTTTGAACTCCGTTTCCTTGAGTTCGCGCATGGCTTCGTCGAGGATGCGCTGGAAGGTCTCGAAGCCGATGTCGGCGATGAAGCCGCTTTGCTCTGCGCCGAGGAGGTTGCCTGCGCCGCGAATGTCCAAGTCGCGCATGGCAATCTGGAAGCCGCTGCCGAGATCGGAAAACTCCTCGATGGTGCGGAGGCGTTTGCGGGCGTCGGAGGTGAGGGTGGACATGGGCGGGCAGAAGAGGTAGCAGAATGCCTTGCGGTTGGAGCGCCCTACCCTACCCCGCAGTTGGTGCAGGTCGCTCATGCCGAAGTGGTGGGCGTCGGTGATGATGATGGTGTTGGCGTTGGGAATGTCTAAGCCGGTTTCGATGATGTTGGTGCTGACGAGCACGTCAAATTGCTTGTCAATGAAGTCCACCAGCGTTTTTTCGAGGCGGTCGAGTTCGAGTTGGCCGTGCGCCATGCGGAACTCTACGTCGGGGCAGAGGCGCTGAAGCATGGCCGTCATATCGCCCAGCGATTTGACGCGGTTGTGTACAAAAAAGACCTGTCCGCCGCGATTGACCTCGTAATAAATGGCCTCTTTGATGAGGGCCTCGCTGAACACCCGCACCTCGGTGTGGATGGGCTGGCGGTTGGGCGGCGGCGTGCGGATGACGGAGAGGTCGCGGGCGGCCATGAGCGAAAACTGGAGGGTGCGCGGGATGGGCGTGGCGGTGAGGGTGAGGGTGTCCACATTGGCTTTGAAATGGCGGAGGCGTTCTTTGGCGGCCACGCCGAATTTTTGTTCCTCGTCCACCACAAGCAGTCCTAAATCTTTGAAAACCACCTCTTTGCTGAGCAGCGCGTGGGTGCCGATGATGAGGTCAATCTTGCCGGCTTTGAGGCGTTCGAGGATTTCTTTGCGCTCTTTGGCACTCCGGAAGCGGTTGAGGTAGTCGGCTTCTACGCCAAATTCCTTGAGGCGGTCGGAGAAGGTTTTGTGGTGTTGGAGCGCCAGGATGGTGGTGGGACAAAGAATGGCCACTTGTTTTTTGTCTAAAATGGCTTTGAAGGCAGCGCGCACGGCCACTTCGGTTTTGCCAAAGCCCACATCGCCGCAGATGAGGCGGTCCATGGGGTAGTCTTTGAGCATGTCGTCTTTGACCTCGTTGGTGGCTTTGAGCTGGTCGGGCGTGTCTTCGTAGATAAAGGAGGCTTCGAGTTCGGTTTGCAGGTAGCCGTCGGGCGCGAAGGCGAAACCGGGCGAGGCTTTGCGTTTGGCGTAGAGCTGTATGAGTTCTTTGGCAATGTCTTTGACCTTCTTTTTGGTCTTGGCTTTGAGGTTTTTCCAGGCTTCGGAGCCGAGTTTGTTCACCTGCGGCTCGGTGCTGTCTTTGCCGGCGTATTTGGCTATTTTGTGCAGCGAGTTGATGCTGACGTAGAGGATGTCGTTGTTTTTGTAAATGAGGCGCACGGCTTCCTGGATATGGCCGTTGATGTTGATTTTTTCAAGGCCGGAGTACTTGCCGATGCCGTGGTCTATGTGCGTCACGAAGTCGCCGGGTTGCAACTCGTTGAGCATGCGCACGTTGAGGGCCATTTCTTTGGTGTAGCCCTGTTTGAGTTTGTAGCGATGGAAGCGCTCGAAAATCTGGTGGTCGGTGTAGCAGGCCACTTTGAGGTCGTTGTCCACGAAGCCTTCGTGTATGGCGCAGATGACCGGGTGGAACTTCACATCGGCCTTGAGGTCTTCAAAAATGGAGTAAAAGCGCTCTACCTGCCGGGGGTTGTCGGTGAAGAGGTAGTTGACAATGCCGTTGCGGGCGTTTTTTTGGAGGTTGTCAATGAGGAGGTTGAACTGCTTGTTGAAGGCCGGCTGCGGATTGGAATGGTAAGCCACGATGCGATTTACGGTCAGAGGCTGTCGCTCTTCTGTGCCCGTCAGTACGAGGGAGCATTTCAGCACGGCTTCGGCGACGGTATCGGGCGTCAGAAAATGCCCTTCGCGGAACAGCACGGCGAGGTCGCTTTCGTCGAGTTTGGAAATCTCCGGCGTTTTTTGCTCCACTCTTTCGGCACAGTGCAGCAGTTGCGCCTTCATCATCTCCATGTCTCTGATCCACAGCACAGTATCGGGTGGAAGCACCTCGAAGAAGGGCACTTTTTGAGTAGGACTGAACTTGGAATGAATGTTGGGTACGATGGAAACCCGGCTGATGTTTTGCACCGATAATTGCGTGAGCGGATTAAAAGTGCGGATGCTTTCTACCTCATCGTCAAAGAGTTCGATGCGGTACGGCTGGTCGTTTCCGAAAGAAAAGATGTCCACGATGCCGCCCCGGATGGAAAACTGCCCCGGCTCAAACACGAAGTCTTCGCGGGCAAAACCATGCTCTACCAGCACATCAATGATGGTGTCCACGTCCAAGCGCTCGCCTTTGTTGATGTCAATGCGCGACTGATCGAGGGCGGCGGGAGCCACTACGCGCTCCAGCAGGGCTTCGGGGTAGGTGACGACGATGAGGCCGGCCTTGTCGGTGGTGGCGATGCGGTTCACGGTGTCGGCGCGTTCCAGGGTTTGGGTGCTGTTGATTTCTTCAAAATGGGCGGGCCGTTTGAAGGAATCGGGAAAAAAGAGCACCGGTTTTTGCTCTAATAATCCGGCCAGGTCATTTTGCAGATAGGCCGCCTGCTCTTTGTCGGAAGCGATAAGAACGTGGGTGCGCGGCTGTTCGAGGAAGGCTGCGGCGACGGCCATGGCCTGTTGCGCGCCGGTGATGCCGTTGAGGAGGACGCGGGCCGGGCTGTGTTGTTGCAGCGCTTCGAGGAGGTTTCGATTGCGGCGGTCCTTGCGGAAGAGATCGAGAAGTTGGTGTAGGTTGCTCACGGGCGCAAAGGTAGAGATTTCGGCATTATTGAAAAACAGGGAATAGTTACCGCATTTTCACAAAAAAATACCCCCAATTTCACCTTTGGTCTCCGCCAAAATTTAAGGATATAAATAATTGATAATCAGATATTAAACAAAAAACAATCGCAACAATCTTATTTTCAGTCAAGGCAAAAACTCAGCGCCTTGCCCTTGAACAGCGCCTACGCCGGACGTAACTTTGCATCGTTGTTCAATCACAGCATATTCACCAATAAAATTGCAACGTCATGATCGGCACCAAAAATTATTTCGACACCATCATCGCCAACCAACAGCAACTGATGGCCACCTTCACCGAATATACCAACAAGGCTGTGGAAGCCATGACGCCCAATAAGGAAGTGGCCGAAAAAGGCGCCGCTCTGATGAATGAAATGATGACCCGCCCGTATGAATTGGCCGGCGAAATGGCCAAGCGCGAAACGCTGGAAAAATTTCAGGCAGACTTTTGGGGCACTTACTCCGAACATCTGAACAAAAGCACCGATTTGGCCGCCGATTTGTACCGCAAGAGCTTCGAGTACATGAAGGAAATGTGGGGCAAATACGACCTGAACACGCAACAGGAACGCGCCCGCCAATGGGGAGAAGCCTCTCAAAATGTGGCCAAAGTGTATAAAAACACGCTGGAAGCCAATGCCTTAGCTACGAAAGAGTATATGAAGTTTTAAGCCGCGAGCTTTGAGCTGCGAGCTTCGAGTCGGATTTCCCCTGAGAAAATGATTTTCCCTTTCGGCAAAATTTCGGCATTTTTTCAAAAAGGAGGAACACACTCCAACAGTCAGCAAAATCAGGCTCATAGCTCGAAGCTCGTAGCCCGCAGCTATTCTAAAATGTTTTTACTACCACAAAAAAAATACCGCCATGAAAAACGCATGGGATTCCGTTTTGGACAATCAGAAAAAAGTCATGGATTTCTGGGGCAATATGGCTCAGCAAATGACGCCCAACACTAAAAAGGCAGAGGCGCCCGCCGATATGTTCACGCAATGGATGGAGCAGCAAAAATCCGTTTGGGAGCAGTGGATGAAAGGCATGAAGCCCGAAGACGCTATGACGGCCATGCCGGAACAACTGCGCCAATGGGCCGAAATGCAGCAAAAATTCACCGAGCAGTTTGTGGAAATGTACCGCGAAAATGCCGGCAAAATGGGTTTGGGAATGCCGCAGATGGACATGAGCGCCTTTATGCCCAACCGCATGATGGAGGAAAATGTCAAAAACTGGAAAAACTGGACCCAAAGCAGCGAAAAGTGGATGCGCGATGCCGTGATGGCCAAAATGCCTTTCAACATGCAGCCGCACTATTCCAATTTCATCGAGTTTTTTGACGATGTGCAGCGCTATTGGGAGCCGTTTTCCCGCATGATTCAGAACGGTATTTTCGACAAGGCGATGGTGGAAAAATACTTCGACCAGAATGCCTACCTCAAAGTGGTGAACCAGTTGATGGGTTTCAAACCCGTAGGCAATGTGACCGAACTCATTGATTCGGTGAACCATTACTTTGAAAAAATGATGGGCCAGATGGGCGACGAGGCCTCCAAATGGAACACCGTAAGCGACACCTGGCGCTCCAAAATGTCGGAAGTTTTTTCCGGCAGCCATGCCCCGCTTCTCCAGTTCGGCAACGACATCAACAACCGCCTGCGCGACCAACTGACGCCGTTTTTCAACATCGCCGCTCAGGGCCGCGAAACGGAAATCGCCAAGCTCATGCGCGACGTGCAGTTCAGCTACATCAGCTTCATTCTGAAGACCTCCGAACTGCAATCCAAAGTGTATGACGCCGGCCAGTACGTCCTCCCCGACCTACTGCGCGCCTACTACGAAGACTACCAGAAGACGAAAGAAATGCCGGATTTTCAGGCGTTTCTGCACAAATACATCAACGAGCTGGAAAACAGCATCCTCACCGTATTGAACGCCGATGAGTACTCCAAGCTCCAAAGCGAAATTGCCGCGCTGGGTGCTTCCATCAAACTCAAATCGGACAAGGCCACCGAATTGGTGCTCGCCGACATGCCCTTCCTCACCCGCAGCGAAGGCGATGATTTCGCTCAGGAAGCTGCTGCCCTGCGCAAAAAAGTGCGCTCTTTGGAGCAACGCTTAGCCGCATTGGAGCAACACTTGGGCGCTGAGGCGGAGGTAGTAGCAGCGGAAAGCAACGGCGCAGCCAAAACCCGTCGCACTACGGTGAAGAAATAATGGATTCTTTTTTCAGAATGCGGCGCCTGCCGAACCTGTCGGGCGCCGCGTTTTTTCAAAAACGCAAAACCAAATAACATAATGAGCCACGCCAAAGCATTGAGCGAACAAATCATCGAGCGGGTGGACACCGCCGCCGAAGCACTCAAAAACATCAACGATATTCAGGATGTGGACATCGCCACCGCACAACGCGAGGTAGTGTGGAATGACGGCAAACTGAAGCTCTACCACTTCCACCGCGAAGGCGAAGCCAAGGCTCACACGCCCATGCTGGTTTCTTACGCATTGGTCAATCGCTGGGAAATGATGGACCTCCAACCCAATCGCAGCTTCATCCGCAAGCTCATCAGCGAGGGCATTGACGTGTATCTCATAGACTGGGGCTACCCGACCAAAATTGACCGCTACAAAACCCTCGAAGACTATGTGCTGGGCCATATCAACGACTGCGTGGACGTGGTGCGCCAACGTCACAATCTCCAAAAAATCAATCTGTTGGGCGTGTGCCAGGGCGGCACTTTCAGCCTGATGTACAGTGCTTTGTTTCCCGAAAAAATCAAAAACCTCATCACGCTCGTCACGCCGGTTGACTTCGACAACGAAGAAGGTCTGCTCTTCAAATGGGCCAAAGACATGGACGTGGACGCAGTGGTGGACGGCTTTGGAGGCATCATTCCCGGCGATTTTCTCAATACCGGTTTCGACCTCCTCAAGCCCATGAACAAAACGCGCAAGTACATGGCCCTGCCCGATACAATGAAAAACAAGGCCACGCTGATGAACTTCCTTCGCATGGAGCGTTGGGTAGCCGACAGCCCCGCGCAGGCCGGCGAAACTTACCGCCGATTCATCAAAGACATGTACCAGCACAACAAGCTCATCAAAGGTGAATTCAAACTTGATGGCCGCACGGTGGACCTGAGCAAGATCAACATGCCCATCCTCACCATTTACGCCAAAGACGACCACATTGTGCCGCCGGCTACTACCAAGCCGATCAACGATCTGGTTTCATCCAAAGACAAAGAATTGATGGAGTTTCCCGGCGGTCACATCGGGGTGTTCGTGGGCGCTCGTTCGCAAGACTTGCTCACGCCCGCCATCGCTAAGTGGTTAGTGGAGAGGGATTAGGCACTGGTTGGAACGGCTGCCGGCTACTGGCTGCAAGCTGCTGGCTGCAAGCTACTGGCTCAAGCTACTGGCTGCAAGCCGCGCTTAGCACCGCCCACTGCCTACCGCCCACCGCCTACCGCCTACTGCATACCGCCTACTGCATACCGAAAAATATATTACCTGGTTTTATTTGGTTAGGGCTGCCGGCTGCATTCAAAATGGATGCGCCGGCTTTTTTTTATACCTTGCGCCGCCAGGTTTTGTGCATAGCCTTCGGCGCAAGTTGTTGATTAGCAGCGCCCGGTATCACACCTGATGGTGCGAGGTATATATAGCCCTATCGCACCCACACTTTTCGCACCAAGCTCCGCAGGCCGTCGCCGGCACGCAACAGGTACATACCCGGTGGCAGATGCGCCAGGCTAAGCGACATCGCGTCGGCAGTCTGATGCTCTAAACGGGCATCATGCACCACCCGCCCCAGCAGATCGGTCAACGAGACGTTCAACTGCGCTCCCCAGGAGCCTTCCGGCTGAAGGAAAAGCAGGTCATGGGTCGGATTGGGAAAAAGGTGCAAATCCACGGTCTCCTCCGGCTTGATGCGGGCGGCGACCACCTGAGAAAAAGTACCTGTTCCGTCGGCGTCCACCTGTCGGAGGCGATAGTAATAGCTCAGACCGGGGCGCACATCGGCGTCTTCGTGCGCATAATCGGAACGAAGATCGGCATCCAACTTTCCGGGCGCCCAGGCGATGGTTTTAAATTCCATTTCCCAGCCGTCGCGGCGTTGCACCTCAAATCCTGCATTGTTGCGCTCTTGCGCAGTAGCCCAGCGCAGCTGCACGCTTGATTTTTCGGCCTCCGCACTGAATGACAGGAGTGAAACCGGTAGCGCCGACTGGCATTGACACAGCACCACGTCGTCCAAATACCAGCCGTCCCAACCATTGCAGCCGTCTTCGCCGAGTTCCCAGCGCAGTTGCACATTATCGCCGGGCGCAATGCCTATGGCGGCAAGGTTGATCTGGCTTTGGCCCCAACTGCCCGCTACCGAACCTTCATTGGCTGCCGTAAAAGCCGTCTGCCCGGCTAAGGGATTGTCGTTGCCTGCGCCCACCGTTTGCAGCGAGCTGTTGTAGGCATTAAAAACAAAAGCGGAAGCCGGCAGCAGCGTCCAGGCGCCGCCGTTTTTGCTGTATTTGAGGTTGCCGCCGTCCCAGGTGCTTTCCAAGGAGACGTAATGCTCGAAGCTGAGGCGAAGAGTAGTGGCCGCTGTGGGCGGAATGGAAATGACCGGGCTTTGCAGACGCTGAATGCCGTTTTCCAGATCGCTGCTGCAATTGCCCACATAAGCGTTGGCCGCACTGATGCCGGTACCGGGGCGGCTGCGAGGCAGGGAGGAGTTGAGTTGCCAGGTGCGGGCCGTCCAGGTGGCCGGGTTGGTCGGATGTTCAGAAATCGTCCAGCCGGTAGCGCCGGCTTCAAAATCCATTGTATAAATATTGCTTTGCGTTGTCCCCATCGGGCACAGGGCGGGCGATGCAGCATCAAGCAGGGGCGTGAACGAGCAGGGCGGGGCGGCACGCAATTCCACTGCCGCAATGGCTTCCGTCACTTCTGTACAATCGGCGGCGCTGAACATTTGCCCGGAAGGGCCGGCCGGCGTTGCGGTGAGCGAGATACCCTCCAGATTGATGCCCACGAGTGCCGCGCAAGCCGTTTCGAGCGCATCGGCCATATTCCCGAAATCGCCGGTACGGGTGAGGTATTGCCGGGCTAAGCCGAACAGATGCATGGTTTTGGTAAGCCCCAGCCCGGAGATGGTTTGGCTGTTGTAAGTGCCGCCGTCGGTGAGCAACGCGAAGATGTGATTGGGTATGCCGGAATTGGAGTGTACGCCGCCGTTGTCGGCAGAGGTACAGCGGTAATTGCTGTCGCTCACTTTGCCGGGGTGGCTTTTGCACTGCGGGTTCCACATATCCCGGATGGCGCCACCGAACGCAGAGGCATCTTCGCCCATCATCCAGCGCAGGGAAGTGCCGCAGCCAGTGCGCAGCGAGAGGTCTTCGCCGCTGTCTTCGTAGGCGTTGAGGAGGTCCACCACTTCGCCCCAGATGTCGGAGTACGATTCATTGAGGGCGCCGGCCTGCCAGGCGTATATGAGGCCGGGGCCGAATTCGGTGTAGGCATGGCCCCACTCGTGCGCCACTACGTCATCAGAGGCTACATTGGTACAAAAGTTGGTAGTAGTGCCGTTCCAATTCGCATTAGGACAGGAAATAGAAGCATTGTAAATTCCACGCATCTCCGCTCCGGCGCCGTTGTAGGAATCCAAGCCAAAGAGGTTTTTAAAAAGATAGTAGGTATGCCCCGCCGCCTCGACCATGTTTTGTTGCATGAGTGACAGCGAGCCTGGAAAAGCATTGCCCTCCTGCCATACCTGCGTACCGGTATTGACATTATATACCCTCCTGAAGAGCAGTTCGCAAGTGCCGGGCAGGCGGTCGGCTACTGCGCCCTTGACGACGTCCACATATACCAATTGCCGGAGGTCGGCGTCGTTGGCCACTTCCACTTCATACGCCAAAATGGGTTCGCCGGGAATGCCCTGCGCCAGTCCTGCATGGTACCAGAACACGCCATGCGTATGGGCCAGCAAAGGGCGGTCGGGGAAATCGGAGAGCTTCAAATCTTCGATGTGAGCAAGGGCAAGCGCCTCCGCCTGTGCGCTGGTTTGCAGGGGCTGCGCGTATTGCTGCCGGATGCCGGGAATAAAAACGCCGTTGACGGTGTGAAGCATTCCGTCGGCATCAAAATGGAGCAAGACCTCACCGCCGAAGACTTCCGTGTCGAGATGCAATTGTTTGAATTTGAGATGTGTATAACCGGTTTTGTCTTTATTTTCAACAACAAAAGCCAGTTCGCGGGCAGGTTCCTGTATTCCAAAAACGCGGCCATAAGTTTCAAAAAATGCGGCTGCTTTTTCCATCAGGTTATTGCCGGGCAAAGCCAATGGCGCGTGATCGGGCCAGCGGACAAACGCGGGCGCTCCGGTGCTCCGGTGATAATTGATGTACGTTCCCTGAGTTTCGCGCAGCAGGCGTATCAGCGCGGCATCGGGTTGTTGTGCAACCAAAATAGATGCCTGACAAAAGAACAAGAGGCCCCAAGCGATGGTCAGATTCAGGCGGCTATTCTGAAAAAAAGAGGAAAAGTGAGCAAGCATGAGCAGCTTATTGTATTAATTGGTGCAATTATGGACTCTTTCCAATTCAAAACAATGAATTCAACGCCATCACTTACACGGTACTTGGCGACAGGCAAAAATAAGAGAATTGCCCTACACCTCTAATTTCGTCACCCGGTACTCAAAATATTTGCTCATCAATTTCATGGCCAGACTGGACGGCGTACATCGGAATGCCAGGTTTCGGAGTGCAATCAACAGAGGTTGAGAGAGTTGCCCGACAACCCCCAGCCGCCTGCTTTCCAACACAATTCTCTTAGCGCGGGGAAAATGCAAATCCTCGTATCGCTGAAATGCCTGCGAGCCGAGGCCGTAGCGCTCAATGGCTTTGGCCAAAGTATAGGCGCCCTCCATCGCCATGCAGCCGCCTTGCCCCAGATTGGGCGTGGTGGGGTGCGCCGCATCGCCCAGCAGCGTAGCCTGCCCCTTCGACCAGCCGCGCACAGGCTCCCGGTCGGCCAGGGCGTTTTTGATGATGTGCTCTGTATTCGCCATCAGTTCGGGAATGGGATCGTGCCAGTCGCCAAACAAGCGCAGGAGTTTGTTTTTTGATCCTTCAGGCTCGTCGCTTTGCATAAAATCTTCGTTGCAGGTGGCCCACCAGCCATACACGCCGTCTTTGACCGGCACGATGCCCACGCGTTTGCCGTTGCCATGCGTTTCGCTGCCATAGCCAATGTCAAAACGGGTGGCTACCACGCCTCGCCAAACATTGTAGCCTCTGAAAATCGGCTTTCCATCATTGATAATATGCTGTCTCACAACGGAGTGTATCCCATCAGCGCCGATCACGGCATCAAAGTTGCGGGTTTCTCCATTTTCAAAACGCAGCGCTACCTGCCCGTTTTCCAGATGAGAAATATCGCTCAACGCATGGTGTGTGTAAAGCTGAGCGGGTACGTTTTGCAATAAAATGCGGTGCAGATCGGCCCGGTGAATACAAACGGTCGGGTATTCATACCGGGGTTCGGACCGGCTCAAAATGGCGCCTTTGTCGGTTTTTAAATACACTTTTTGCATGGCGCCGCTGTTGGCCAGTACTTCCGGCAGCAATCCGAGGGCCTCCATCACGCAAAGCGCATTGGGAAAAACGCTGATGGCCGCACCGACCTCGCCAAAAGCCTCCTTTTTTTCAAAAATATGGAGCTCGTACATTTCGTTGCCCAAGCTGCGGGCAAAAGTGAGGCCGGCAATTCCGCCGCCGATGATCGCTATTTGTTTTTTGTGGCGCATGTGCTTTGGATGTGAATGGATCAGATATAATGAGCGGAGGAGCAACTCACCCTTTTTTACCCTGTTTTTTCTTGGCGGCAGGCGGATTGCTACCCTTGATGGAACGGATGAATACAACTAACAGGCCGACTTCTTCCGGACTCAACATATTTTTCCATGAGATCATCCCCCTTTCCGGTACTCCGTGTACGATGGTATTGGCAATATCCCGTTTTGTGCTGCCGTGCCGCCAGGATTTATCTGTCAGGTTGGGGCCGATGCCTCCCTCGCCTCTCATTCCGTGGCAGGCAGAACAGTTAGGCTGGAAAATTGATCTTCCCATTTCAATATTCGTCTTGGTAGCCGGCGTAGTGAATACGATGCTCTTGTCGTTTTGTAGCGCGTCAAATAGCGCGGCGCTTTTTTTTAGTTCTTCTGCGCGGGCAATGCTGTCCAATTTCATTTGGTAAGGGCTTGGAGGAATTTGTTGCAAATACGCCAGAAGCGCCAAGATTTCCGTTCTGTCTTCGACGAGTACATTGTCCTGTTTCAGGTTTTCGGAAAGGGCATCGGCTTGTCGGAGCAAGTCAGGCCATAAAGCATCGGCTTCAGCGGCCGGCATGTCGGGCAGTTGTTGGGCAACCAATTGTTGGAAGATGGATGGATTGAGCGGCTTGGGGAACAGGTGGGAATAGGAAACCTTTTTTGAGGATGGGTTTACCAATGTGGGTTCCAGCAGGTAGGTATAAAGCCACAAGTCGGAATATTTTCCGCCCAGTCCGTCTAAGCTGATTTTTCTTGCTGTAGCATCCTCGGCTTTGTGCGTGTGGCATCTTTGGCAATTTTCTCTTTGGTAAATGTACTCGCCGTAAATGGCCAAACCGGATGTAGGATCGGGAGCCTTGCCGGGTTCGAGAGGCTCGGATTGAATAGAAAAGCTGTTGGAAAGCAATACAACCGCCGGCAAAATCAGTACAAAGAGCCAGGTATTTTTCATGCTGTTCTGAGTATTGAGTTATAAATACCCTCAAAGAAAAGCATTTTTCCAGATATAAAAAGGAGTAACGCATCAAATCGGGAATGGCCTCGGATGGCAGGCATAGATAAAATGGTGTTGGCGATGTTTTGTTTTTTACACTATTTTTGCCCCACTACCATGCAAAATCACCATACGGAAATCATTGATCTGAGCCAGGAAATCTATCACGGAATGCCCGTGTACAGCGCCCTGCCTCCCGTCGGCATCAGCACCTACGCCACCCACGAGGCATGGGAGGGCTTGGAAAATGCGAGTACCCAAACGCCCAGCGTATTGAAGTTGGAAATGAGCGAACACTCCGGCACACATGTAGATGCCCTCAGCCACATGGGCCGCCCTTATGCGGCGCAATCTATTGACAACATGCCGCTTACGATGTTTTACACCGGCGGCATCTGCCTTGATTTTCGCCACAAAGGATTATCGGAAATGATCCATGCACACGAAATCGAAGCGGCCATAGCCGACACCGGATTGGCCGTGCAGAAGGGCGATACCATCCTGCTGTGTACCGATCATTATCGCAAGCACTTTGCTACGGAAAATTGGCCGAACGGGCCGGGCATCAGCGCAGAAGCGGCGCGTTTGCTGGGTGGCATGGGCATTGCGGCATTTGGGGTAGAAACCATGTCGCCGGGCATCCCGAAAGTCTCCAACAAAGCCGTCCACCAGATTTGTGGGGAACTGGGCTTTACGCATTACGAAAACCTGATCAATCTCAATCGCCTACTGGGGCGCGGCCGGTTTCGGTTCATCGCCTTGCCGCTCAAAATCCGGGGCGGAACCGGCTCTCCTGTAAGGGCAGTGGCGGTGTTGGAGTGAGGGAGGATAAGCCCCACCAAACCCAGATATGAGTATCTAAAACCATCATGCGAGTACGTTCCAGCCATCTTCGGCGACCGGTTCCAAAGGGAGGTCATAATGTAATACCGAGCCTTGTAAAGGCGCTGCCGACTGTAAATTGGGCGGCGCGGACTGCATGGCGGCGGCTAGGGCGTTAAAAATGATTGCCTTGTTTTCCGGAGACAATTGAGTGAAAAACTACAGGAACTGCCCCAGATCGAATTTCAGCGGTATGGTTAAGTTGTTCATTACATATTTTTTAGCACTACAAAGTAAGGTTTTTTTTATCAATTCTCAAAATCTGCGAATGAATCGTGGGTTTTTGTTGCCCCGATAAGTCAGCCGGTATCCCACCGCTACAGTCTTGGTTATCCGCCTGAAAAGTCCACTGGACTTTTCTCGGATTGTCGGCCTGCGGAGCACGCCTCCAGCCCACGTCGAAGGGCATGATGCTTCGGGAAATTGCACCTGTTTACGACGGCATACGAGCGAGGTGACATCTGCCGTCGCCGCCCGGACGACTCCAATGGAGGGAACCTCCTGGCGGCGGAAGGTGTCATCTCGCAACTGTGAAGGAACATCTCCCCTGTTTTCATGCGACACCTTCCCGCCTCGCTCAAGCTCGGCTGTTAGATGTCACCTGAAAACCTCCAGCCCACGTCGAAGCACACCTTCGCTAAAGCTACGGCGTACGAAGATTGGTTTACGACCCTTCAAAAAATCATATTTGGTAGCGGTTGGAGCGAAGCGGAACCCCGCCGCGCCATCCTGTCATTGCCCCGTGGCGCGTGGCGGGGCGCAATTCTGCCTTAGTCGAAGATTGGTTTACGAGGAAATGGGAGATGGGCTTGGGATGGTGGCTACTCTTGTCGCAATTCTGCCTTAGTCGAAGATTGGTTTACGAGCTGGGTAAGGTACGGTATGCCGGAAGAATAAGCTCACAGTCGCAATTCTGCCTTAGTCGAAGATTGGTTTACGAGCTGCGACAATTGTGGTGTTGCCTACCCTTACGAGTCGCAATTCTGCCTTAGTCGAAGATTGGTTTACGAGCCGAGATTGTTCTCGGTATATTATTGGGAATAGCATGTCGCAATTCTGCCTTAGTCGAAGATTGGTTTACGAGTTGGAGCAAGCGCATGTGGAGCAGTATGGATCCTGGTCGCAATTCTGCCTTAGTCGAAGATTGGTTTACGAGTCAGGTCAGGAAAGGCACGCTCGTGCTGGCCTGTGAGTCGCAATTCTGCCTTAGTCGAAGATTGGTTTACGAGACGATTGGCCTTATCTGCTTTGCAGTTGGGTTAAGGTCGCAATTCTGCCTTAGTCGAAGATTGGTTTACGAGCCTGGCGGAGAAGTCCCGCCACCACCGGCTGATGCTCGTCGCAATTCTGCCTTAGTCGAAGATTGGTTTACGAGTTTCTTGGTCTCGTTGCCGTTGCCTTAGTCGTTGTCGGTCGCAATTCTGCCTTAGTCGAAGATTGGTTTACGAGTGGCCGGGACACCTATGTGTTCACTCTACCAAACGGAGGTCGCAATTCTGCCTTAGTCGAAGATTGGTTTACGAGACCCCCCTGCTTCTCGGGGGGATGGTTTACGACGGTCGCAATTCTGCCTTAGTCGAAGATTGGTTTACGAAGCAACTATCAGGCACAATGCCCGCAGTTGCAGGTCTCAAAGGTAAAAACTCCCCCGCAGTTTTGGGGCGTTTTTCGTTAAGAAAATCTTAAATTTTTTCTAAAAAAACGCCGAAAATCTTACAAAACTACTGCATCTCCGCAGAGGTAAAATATTGAAAAACAAATTTATACAACAATGAACATTTCAGGAAATGCTCAAAGAGGCGTTCCGCAGTTTTGCACTTTTTCAAGCATGGAAGCAGCAAAACCCCGAAATTTGATAGTGAAAAGAAACAACAAGTTTTTACCAAATTTTTCCAACCATGACACCTCTCAGTAATCAGCACGACCGAAGGCTCAGAAACACCCGAAACCGCGACGTACCCATTTTGCTCCACCGTTTTAAATGCACGTTGTTATGGAAATTCATGTATCTTCTTTCGGCGCCCGGCTCAGAATGCGGGGCGAAATCTTTGTGCTTGCAACGCCCGACCTGAGCGGGGCAGGCAACGACACGACGCAGGAAATTGCGCCGCATCAGGTAGAGTCCATTCTTTTGTACGAAAAAGGCGGCTCGATCAGCGCCGATGCAATGGCTTTGGCGCTCCGACATCAGGTTGATATCTTGCTGTGCGATCAGCTCGGCATGCCATTGGGCAGGCTGTGGGCGCTGGATGCTTCGCCTCCATTGGCCATACAAACCGGGCAGTTCCGCATGATGGGTACCCCGCGCAGCATGGATTTGGTGAAAGAATGGCTGAGCCGGAAGTTCCGGCGAAAGCTGGCCTTCCTGGAACGCCTCGAGCGCTACCGGGAAGGTGAAAAAGCCCAGTTGATTCAAACCACCCGCCATACGCTGGCGGAGTACTATGCCCGACTCCAACAGGTTTCCACACAAAACATAGGCCAGGCCGCAGCCAGCTTTCGCGGCATTGAAGGCAGCGCGGCGCGCTTGTACTTCGGCACACTCAGTGCGCTGCTGCAGCCCGAATACCAGTTTGACGGGCGCAGCCGGCGGCCGGCAGCCGATATTTTCAACGCACTGCTCAACTACGGCTACGGCATGTTGTACCGCACTGTAGAAAAAGCGCTGATAGAGGCCGGCATCCATCCGTATGCAGGCTTTCATCACGGGCTGGCCAAACGCCAGAAGGCGATGGTGTTTGACGTGATAGAAGCGTACCGCCCCTGGGTGGACCATATCGTCTTTGTGCTGTGTTCGCGCAAGACGGCCGGTTCGCGCCACGTCAAAGAGCAGGGAGAGGGCCTGTGGTTGTCCAATGAAGGCAAAACCCTGATGGTCAAAGCATTTCATGAGTTTTTCAAAAAGGCGGAATTGCCTTTCGGCAACGTGGAACTGCCGCCTGTGAAAATCCTCAAAGAAGAAATGCGCGCCTTGGCCGCCTATTTTGCCACGCTGGGCCGGGAAGTGGAGAGCCTGTTGCCGAACGCTGAAATGCCGGAGGCTTCGATCTACGAGCACCCCCGTGACACCGATGCTGCAGTCGGCCTGCGCCTTCAGAACGGGAACGGGATACAGTTGCCGTTAGGACAGATTTGAAAACACATTCTTCCACTCACCCAATCATTTTCAACCATGTACTACACCGTTTGCTACGACATCGGCGACGCCAAGACCAGAAGGCTGGCCGTCAAACTCTGCAAAAAAGCAGGCTTGGTGCGCATGCAGCGCTCCGTATTCACCGGCAGGGCGCCCGCCGCACTCATTCGCCAGATAGAAGCCGAGCTGATGCCGCTGCTCAAAGACCGCAACGACAGCGTGGCGGTGCAACCTATGGACAGAGCTGCCTTCAAAAAAATGCGGTTCATCGGCAAGCGCCTGCACAAGAAAAACCTGGCAGGTTCGCGCCTCATCGTGTTTGTGTAGCAGCGATCTGCGCCTTTTTCATCATCCCAAAAACAAACTACTATGTACGGAAACTTTCACACAGAGATTGATCTGACGCTGGCCCAGCTCGATCAGAAAGCAGCCAAATTCAAGGCATTGAAACATCCCGGCGATCTGGCGGCTCTGCTCAAAACAGACGCAGCCGCATTGGCCAAGCTCGCCTCCAAGCCGCATTATCAGGTATTCAGCATACCCAAACCCGGCGGCGACAAACGGGTGATACACAACCCGGTTCCAGACTTGAAAAACATACAGCAATTGCTGAATTTATATCTCCAGGCCGCCTACTACGGACTCAAGCCCGCCTGCTCGTACGGCTTCATCCCCAAGCCTTCCGACGAGCCGCACCCGCGCAACATCTATACCAATGCGCTGGTACACGCCGGCAGCGAGTGGGTGCTGAATTTAGACATGAAAGACTATTTTCACACCGTCACCAGCCGTCATTTGCAGTGGATTTTCGGCACGCTGTTTGAGTTTCCGGCGCCGCTGTGCAACCAACTCATCGGGTTGACGAGCTACAAAGGCGTACTGCCCATGGGCGCTCCTACGTCGCCGGTATTGTCCAATCTGGCAGCATTGCCATTGGACGCGGGCTTGCAGGTGCTGGCCAACAAGTGCGACGCCCTCTACACCCGCTATGTGGACGATATCACCTTCAGTTTCGACGCCCAACCTGATGTGCAATTCACGCAGGCGGCGCGTCAGGTGGTAGAATCGCAGGGCTTTACGCTGAACGAGGGCAAAATACGCCTGAGTTTTCGTCAGGACGAGCCGGAAGTGACGGGCCTCATTCTCAAATCGCCCAAACCGGACGTGAGTCGCGGCTTCATTAAAAGCCTGAAAAAAGACATCAAGCTGTACCGCTACCTCTGCTCGCCCGATATGCTGCAACGCGGCATTGTGAATGCCGGCGTGCTGGAAAAACTGCAAAGGAGCATCCGGGGGCAGTTGGCATTTCTGAGCTTCATCCGAGGCAAACAGGACAAGACGTACCGCCGCCTGGCAGCGCTGGAGGGGTAGGCGGCGGAGAGCCGGAAGCTGCCCCGGTTGTTCTCAGCATTCAGGATGCCGCCTGGCAGCGCTGGAGGGGTAGGCGGCGGAGAGAGAAGATTTTTCCGAGATGTCAAAGAACGGGGTGAGGAGCGAATGTGTTTGCAGGGGTATCTCACCATTTATCCCAATTTTCAATGTACCCTGTGTAACTGCTTGGCAACGTTAATCAATGCCTGATCCTTGTTCGGTTGCGTATCCATGAATCTATATTTACCTTTCCCGATAAGCATTGATAAATTCGATCAATTCGCGAATGCGGGCGTAGAGTGTGAATTTGGAGTTGGCAGAAGGGCAGCGTTCGCGGTCGAGATCATGCAGGAACTCTCCAAAGAATACAATATAGCGTAAAGGCATTTTGAGATACTGGCGAAAGAGTTTCAAGTAAGATTCGTCTTCGGTATTCAGCACAGTATTTTCAAATATTTTCGGGAGTTTACGCGCATCAAAAATGGCAAAATCATACTCATCTGTGGGCACCATTTGCCTGACTACATAATCGCGTTCAAATACATTTTCAAAAGGCATTCTCGATATGAAAATGCGCATCTCCCAGCTATCAGTGTCGGTAGGGGAAATGACGAGGATGCGAGCGGTGGCGAGGGTTAGCATACTTTTAGTTTAAAGGTTTAAGCGATGATATTTTTGCTTTTAGAATGCCTTTGTCGGAGCTGACCTCATTTACCCGAAGTTCGTATTGCTTACCTATCTCAAATCGGCTTGCGGAGGGGTTTTTATCGCTGATTTCTTTTTCAAAGCCTTCCACATTGAGTACCTTGAACCATACTTCTGATCCGACTATTCGTTGAACTTCACCTATGATATTTTTCCCGTTCAAAGACTTATTGAACGGGAACGATTTCAATTTTGTCGATGTTGCAGCGGCCGGCTGAGATATGGCAGGAGATTGGCTTTCAAATTTCCCTATGGTTTTCGGCGAGGCGGCAGCTTTATTCATTGGCTGTATGCGGTCAGCGATATTATTGGTATCAAACTGCCCATATCCCACATTTGTCTTCGCCCCTGCGCCCACTGTGCAAAGTATCTCGCCAAAAATGCGCCGTTTGTGTTCGGCAGTGATGGTCAATGAACCGATTTTTGAGTCTTGCAGCCGAAAATAGAAGCCAAAAACCACTCCGGGCATCACTTTCAGAAACGGCAGTGGGATGGGATTTTTCAAAGGGTTGTCGCCGTGTGGGGTGAGCGCATCACGTCCGAGTAGTTGATCTTTTTCATTGAAATTTACGGGTAGCGCATCAAAAAACACATCGTGCTTCGACATCGGCAGGCGAGCAGGCTTTTCTTCCTTTTCAAAACTGAATCCACAAAAAATGGATAGGTCTAATTGGTGCGCCAGTTTTTTCACCTTTTCCAATTCCGACTCAGCGGGCACATCCAACTCGAAGCGCCGAAGCAATCCGACGATGTACTTTGATTTTTCGATTTGCAGCGCATCCTCTGCTTCAAAATTACCGGGATACTCGGCATCGTGTTTGAATTGCGGGAACACCGAGCGCAACACACCTTTTACCGATGAGCCGGGGAGCACGGGCAAACCAGTAACATGGTCAAAACCAAAACCCAATTTGAACTCGCCCGGGTAGCCTACCTCGTGCGGATAGCCGATGCCGGGCAGCAGGCCGGGGTTTTGGACTTGAAGGCGCAAATCCTGAATCGTGCCGATTGATTGAATATGCGTGGGTACAAACGGTGATACATATTCGGTAGAAGTAAGTGTAGCGTTTTTCAGACGAAAAGCCTTTTCATTTACCTCTTCGTTTTTTTTACGCGCATCAGTATTTTTATCGGGCTGTGACAATTTGATGCGCCCGTCAAAATACCCCCTGTAATAGAAGTGCTTTAAATTCATGACGTCTGATTTTGGGCTGTAGGGAAATCTTTTTTCACGGGCTTTGGAGCCTTTTCTTCTTGCTTGAAATTCCGCATCACCAATTTCAGCGCAATCGCGCAATCCATCAAATCCTTTCGCAGTTGGCGTTCGTCGTTGGCGTTGGTGTCAAGCGCGATAGTAAGCAGGTCGCCGCCGGCAAGCCGGCCGTATTTTTCTTGGTAGATTTTCAGCAAAATGTTCAAAATGTGGACCCGGCGAGGTTCTGTTGCTTTGTTCGTAAAATCAGGCTTGTAATCTTTAGCATCCTTGATTTTGTGGCGATCTGTATAAAATGAAAGCGTTGCCTTCAAGCCTGCGGTGATGACCGAGGGAGCGAAGGAAGCGACATAGCCGTCGTATTCTTTTAAGATGCAGGTCTTTTCATTAAAAAGCAGGCCACTGTCTTTCAATGCGGACATGGCGGTAGGTAGTAATTGGTTGATCTTGTTCATGATTCTGATGTTGGGTTTAAAAGCGTGAGCAAGCAATAGCCATAACCAACGGTAGCATTCGCTCCGACTTGGATGACTGTGTTATTCAGGCTTTTGATAAAATCCTGTTTGGCATTCAGTTTTTCACCATTTGTCAGGTCAATGGGCGCCTGTACTAAAAATCCGAATACACTCTGATGCGGTACCAATTCTTCATACCAGAGATTTTTGCTTTCGCCGTTATCCAATTGGTTGCGCGCTATTACGGGCAATTCCTCGGCGGCTTCTGCGAATTGATTAGCATTCATGTCAAATGTCGCTCCGCTCTGAAACGCCGTTTTCAGGCTGTCCTTTGTCCATTTATCCCCACCCAGCAATGCAACTTTTTGGGCGAAGGCAGCCCAGACATCATCGGATGATGTGAGTTTGAAAGCTGTTTTGGAGTTGACATTTTCGTCCGGCACGGGTAGGGCCAGCAAGTCAGCACTGAAAAAACGGAACTGGCCCTGTTCTGCCGCGTCTGCGTCTCCGCTCACAGGAGAGCCAAACACATACTTGACAAAATCCGATTTTGCCCCATATCCGAGTTCCGACTCAAAGAACTCGCGCAGTGCGCCTTTCAAACTGTGACTATGTATAGTTGGTCTGCGAGTAGCCGGGTCGCGTTGGACTAATTTGTCCACGGCGCCATAGAAACTGTCGCCGCTGCCGGCGTGGAGGTTGGTCAGGGCTTGTACCCGAAAGACCAGCGTCTGGTACTTTTTTGTTGTCGTTGACATATTTGTACGAGGTTGATTTAAGGACAAAAGGTGATGAAATGATTAAAGCCAATGCCATACCATGGCTGTATGCAGAGTGCGTCGGCAAGGTCGTCAAGTGCTTTTTTATTGGCGCAGACAAACACCGAACCGCGAGCCAGCAGGGTATATTTGGTGCTTTTGGCCATTTGGTCAGTTACGATACTGCCGGCGTGTTCTGGGGATGCCGGCCGCATTCTACCGAATTTTTTGACATCCCGATGGGTACGAATATGCCTGAAATCGGTCGTCTCGGTTATGGCCGCAATGGTGTGTTCCCATGCGGATGCAGGCACCCAGGCATCGGAGGTCAACACAAGACGCGGTTGAGTAGGCAGATGCCCGTTGTAAAACATCTTATCGGCCGAAAACATCTGCTCAAACCTCTGATTGACGTCTTTCACTTCGATATGAAAAATGGATTTTTCCCCACCTAACTGAAAGTTTTGACCATTGATATTATCCAGATCAACGTTGTCGGAAAATTCGGCCAGCACACAAAAAGCCCAGCCTTCCTTTAAACGCACGAGGTCTTGCTTGAACAAGCCGGGGCCATCTGGTTTGGGCTTGCGGATTTCCTGTTTCGGAATTCCGGGGCGATTGAAAGTTTTGAAAATATCTTCAGGTTTTACCGATGTCCTACCGTCATCTGAAACCCATTCATTGGCCAATTTTTCTTTTGGTTTGAAGCCTGCCCAACGTCCGGCCGATTTCCAGTTTTTAGTATAATTCAGATCACCGTTGTCGAGCAATACTTCTGCATTCGCTCCGGAGCTTTCAAGACTCAATGCAGGCTTTCCGGGATTTCGGTCGAGAGCTTGACGCAGAAAGTATTTCCCCGATGGGCTTTTCAAAAACAGCGGCGAAAGGCCGAGCAGGTCGCCATATTCCGTCAATTTCGGATTGTTTGGGGTAAAACTGTGCTGCCCGAAATCCAAGCCGTTTTTGCAAAGCAAATGGCGCAACGTGCCGCAGAGTGTAGTCTGCTGTGGGTAAGGGTTGCTTTTTGAAAAATAATTGCGCTCACGGCCATTGCCATGGGTGGTTTCGCCGCCAAAAAAATAAGGTTCGAGCGGCGTAAAGGTAACTAAAGCGGTTTTACTCATGGTCGGCGTCGTTTAGGAATTTGATGGTTCGGAGTGCAGAGTAAAGCAGGTTGTTGCAGTATTGACGGCGAAGTTCATCGGCATCCGGCAATGGTTTATCAACCGGCAGGTCGAGTTGCATGCGGAAAAACTTTTCTTGGTCTTCTACCGCAATGATTAACTCTTGGTAGTCGGCGTGGATGGCTTCAGCCAGTTGGCGGACGTTCTCAATAAATTGCTTTTGCTCGCCTTTGGCCTCGTTGAAGTGCTGTTTGAAGAAATGCTCGGCTCGATCATTGGCACAAGCCTCGTCGAGGAGCCAGCCCAGCCGTTCGAGATTGTGCACTACGCCGGCTACAAATGCAATGTCTTTCCCGGCAGTGCTGTTGTGTGCTGCGAGCAAGGCTTTCCATGCTTCCCACGCGTGGCCGTCCTGCCGAAGTACGGCGCCGAATGACTGCCCTGAGTGAAGCATAAAACGGAAGGCAAGACCTTTTTTGGGGTTGATTTCAGTCTCTTCTTTTTTGCGGAAGGCAAGTTTTTTGGCCAACTTATTCAACAAGTCACGGCCTGCTTCGAGTGATTCGCCAAGAGGATACTTATAATAAAAGACCGATACACCAAAGGAGAGCGAGGCTTTTTGGCTTTTCAAAAAAGGCTGCTTTTCAAAAACATCTTGGATGTTTTGAATCAGGTCGAAAACCGTTTCGCTGTTTTTGTTCTGAAGCGGAGAAATGAACAACAAATCATCACCCCCTGCATAAACGGGCAGCGCATCAAATTTGAAAATTTCCTCCACGGCTCCCATTGAAAAGGCCATTAATTCTTTTGAAATCGTGGTGATGTTCGCTTCGTTCGGCTCAGTCGAAATCAGGGTGCCTACGCTATCACCGTCAGACTGGACGATTGCAACGTATTTGTGGCGTTTTTTTAATAGTGGATTCCCATGCTTATCTTTTTCTTTTAAAAGCTGAATAATGGCTTGGTTCTCCTCATCGGTTTCAAGGTCGTCATCTTCCTTGATTTTTGCCGAAATGATAGTTTCAATTTCTTTGTAAACCTGTTTTCCCCGAAACTCGCGCACTCCAATTTCGAGGAGCGATGGCAGGCGCTTTTCTTGTTCCGATTTTCCATAAAATGTGAAGACCCCGTCCCTTTTCTCAAAACCGTAGCTGTACAAATTCCTGACCGCTCTGCTACGGAACATCGCAGCGCTGACAAAATCATCGTGTTCGGGTGGGTATAACTTTCGCATTTGAGCAGTTGCGGTCAGTTGACCAAGCGCTTTGAGGATGGGTTCTTTTTCTCCGTCGTCTCGACGAAGCAGAACGGCGTGGCAGTGAAAATGCTGAGATAGAATGGTGCGAAGTTCTCCTTCTGAAAAAGGTAAGGCATTTTCCTTTTTTTCATCGGCAAGCCCCAAAAGCGCAAGGTCAAGGATTGATGATTTTGCCCCTTGGATAATGCCCGGCAGTTCTTTTTTCAGGCGTTCCACCTTGTCTTCATGGATTCTAAAAAAGCAGTTGTCGTTCCAGATACCCGCGCCGTGATAGGTGGTATTGTTTTTTAACTCGTCGAAGTCAAATTTGGGTGAAAGCGCAATGCCAAAAGAGTGCAAGCCTTCCAGCAAGTTTTTCATGAACTGCGAGAGCAAAAAACTGGCCGCCCACAGCTCGCGGGTTTTGCGGGCGCGGTGTATGGTGCGCTGGACAGGGCCTATGGAGAGTGCCAGATAGTGGGTGGTGTGGTTAGACATTTTGCCAGTTTTTAAGCTTTTCGTTTAAAAAATCTTCTATTTTAAAATCGGAAGGGGTCGGGATGACTATTTTCCTATCTGTGCTTTCGGCTTGTTCTCCAACAAAAAAAACAAAGCGTCTTCCTAACATTTTAGGATTTACAGGGAGTGCCAATAAGTAAAGCCAACCATTGAAAATTTTGAAAAAAATAGGAGATCGGTAACGTTCAATTTTATCATCTTTTGAGTTGTCTTGAATATTAACCTTCACTTTTTCAAGAGTTTGTGGATAATCATGTAGCCCCGGAAGCCCGAGTAGACCTCTTACAAAATTTACTTCATCTTCTTCCGAATATTCTTCTCCAAAGACTAGCACACTGGTTACCTTATTTTTTTCCCATTCAATCGGAGTATCCTGTTCTCCGAAGTAATCCCTAATGGCAGACTGCTTAGTTCCTGCATTATTTCTCAATGTTTTATAAACACTATCAATAGTTTTGTAGATTTCAGAAATATCTCTATGAGCGCGTATTTTTTTAGAAAAAATAAAATGGTTCTTCAAAATTCGGGTAAAGGTCTCATCTGTTACACTTGCTTCTCGAAAACAACCAAATCCCTTTGACTGCCTCATTCCAAAATTTTCAACACAGAAAAGCAGTGGCAATGCTTGGGATAAAAGCTCATGTAACTCCCTGTCCCAAGTTTTTATAGTAAGGTGAATGTCGCCTTCATAAAATATCCCCAATCGAACTTCATCCCATTTTTTATCCTTTCGTTTGTCATTGTTTGCAAAGAATGGACTGGGAGCTACGATTTTTAATTCAGGCCGATGTAAATTGCTTCTAAGATTTGCCGGTTCGGAGGCTTGTTCATTATAAGTAAATCTGGTCTCGAAGTAATAATAGATTGGGATTTCATTTTCTGGAGGAGAAATGAAAACCTTGTAATTTGAAGGTTTTTGTTCATCTATGTTCCTTCGGAGCAATTGGATTGTATTCGAAAAGCGTTGTGCTACTTGAGAGCTAACTAACTTGCTAAAGTCGTTTAATAAAAACTTATCCAACTTCGGCTTCAACTCCGTAGCCCGCAGCGTCGCGCCGGGCTGGTCGTGCAAGAAGTGGATGATGGGGGTTTCCTGGCGTAGGGTGAATGTTGCTTCGTACATGGTTGGTTTCTTATTTGTGTGGAAATGTTAAATAATTTTCAATATGCTTATAATTCCAGTTTCTAAACGGTCAGAACTGTTACACAGACCTATATCAATACCGGGCATATCTGTCCTGTATTTGCCAACAGGAATCTGTTTGACACCAAAATACAAATAGGCTACATTGTTCTTATATCTTTCCAATATACTCCGAATATCCTCTTCTTTGATTTCAAGGGATTTTTCAGTCTGATCGTTAATCAGAAGTAGGTCAATGTTTTTTAGGTCAAAACCTTCCAGTTCAATTACACTTTTCCAATCATACCGTTCAAATCGGCAGCCATCAAACACTTTTTTGACATTTCTCTGCTGTCCTTTTTGGGCGCTAACCACCAGTATCTGTTTTTCTTTTTTAAGTTGGGCAACCACACCAAACTCTTGTAACGCGCTTTTAAGCGCATCCACACTGCTGCCCGCTTCTTTCGCAATGGCATCAACTGCCCATTCTTTGATTTTGGCCTTGAAATAGTTCTGAAACCCTAAAATACTCATAATCGGAACAAATACAGAAAATAAAAAGGCTATGAAGCCGAATCGCCACTTCCAAGTATCATACTCCTCAGCAATCCGAACGAGTGTTCCAATTTTTTCTTTTGGAATATCAGACTGGCCATGGCAAACGGCTACTATGAGAAAGATCAGGGCAATTGATAATATTACTTTTGTTAATTGCATATCTGGTTATATTTTTGAATGTACTTAATCTAATTGCTACTCTACCCAACTAAAAAATAGT